>NZ_WFGV02000047.1 GCF_010095445.2 Pseudomonas sp. TNT3 | reverse complement strand
GCTGATCGCGTGGCAGGCGCGGGCTACCAATTCCTTGCCGGTGCCGGTTTCGCCCTGGATCAACAGCGGCGCATCGAGGGCCGCCACCCGTTGCGCGCGGGCCTTGAGCGAGCGGATCGGCAGTGAGTCACCGAGCAGCGCATCGAAACCTTCGGCGTGATCATGGTGCAGCGCCGAGAGGCGTTCGCCGATGCGGTTGGGTTGATACAGGGTGAGCAGGGCGCCGGCGTCGGTGATCGGCATGGCATCGAGCAGCAGGGTGTGGCCGCCGAGGCTGACCTCGTGCATCGGCAGGCGGAAATGGTGGGCGATCAAGGTGCGTTGCAATTCGGCATCGTCGAACAGCGCACTCAGCGATTCACCGGCCGGTTCGCGACCGCACAGGGCGATCAATGCCGGATTGGCCAGCAGCACATGCCCGCGATCGTCCACCGCCAGCACCGGGTCGGAGCTGGCGGCGAGCAGGGCATCCAGTTGCAGGCGCCGACGTTGCCCCGGAAGGATGTCGACCATGGTCACCGCCTGCACGCCGCGTACGCCGAACAGGGCCTCGCGCAACTCCTCCAGCACTTCGGTGCCGAGGGTCGGGGCATCGATGTAGACGTTCGGCGGCACCATCTCCACGGCATCAAGGTTGAAGCTGCGCCCGCCGAGCAGGGCCAGCACTTCCTGGGTAATGCCGACGCGGTCGATGAAGGTGACGTGGATGCGCATGACGGACCTGCAAGATTGGCAAACGAAAATCAGTATGCCGGGGCGAATTTGAATTTGGCGAGCGTCACGTCATCCGTTAGCCGTTTTGCGTGCACTGGCCGCCAGGTCCTCGAGGAACGCCTGGAGGATCGGCGGCGGTGCCACGCCGCGCCGGGTGATCACGTCGAAGGGGGATCGCAAGCGCAGACTCTCCGGGGCCAACTGGTGCATCTCGCCACTCTTGACCCATTGGGCGGCGAAGTGCTCCGGCAGGAAACCCAGGTAGGCGCCGGAAATGATCAGGATCGCCGTGGCCTCGATGTTGTCCACGGTGGCGGCGGCCTTGCTCACGCCCAGGTGTTCGAGGTCGTATTGCTGCATGTAGCCGCGCACGACGATGCGCCCGGCCGCGACTTCTTCGAGCAGTTCCTCGCCCTCAGCCTTGCTCCCGTATAGCGGATGCCGGCGCCCGCAATAAAGCCCCAGTGCTTCCTGATACAACGGCGATTGCAGCAGGCCCGGCACATGGATCGGAAAGTGCCCGATGGCCAGGTGCAAGCGGCCGTCGAGCACCCGTTCCTCCAGTTCGGCGGGGGTGCCGACGTACACGTTCAGGTGCACATCATGCCCGCGCGATACGAAGCGCTGGGTGGTGCGCGGAATGGGCGAGTCCGGGTCGGTGATGGTGGTGTCGATGATGCCCAGGTTGAGCTTGCCGCTGATGTGCTGCTTGAGCACGTCGGCGTCCATGCAGAAATTTTCCACCGCCGACAGCAAGCGCTGGGTGGCCTCGTGAATCGCCACCCCTTGTTCGGTCAGGCGGAAACCGCTGCGCCCGCGCTGGCAGAGTTTGACCCCAAGGCGCGTTTCCAGATGAGTCATCTGTTCGCTGATGGTCGACTGCCCGGCATTCAACGCCGCCTGGGCGGCGGAGAAGCCGCCGCAGCGGACGATGGTGGCAAACACCCTGAGCAACTTCAGATCGACATCGTGCAGTTGAATCACGTTGACCTCCGGCCTGTGGATGCATCGGTAATGCCGATATGAGTATCTGATGTTTGGCATTTTTTCCACGAAAACCTGCGCCCATAGTCTCTTTCAACGGCGGTCGCCTTGCAGTTCCGCCAAGCCGATAACAAGAAGTGGAGAGGCTAGAAATGTCGAACAACGGTTATGAATCCGGTCGTCTGAACCTGCCATTCGTGGGTCATTGCACCTTTGGCAAATCCCCGGTGTGCACCGATTGGGATGCCCTGGATGCCGACGTCGCGGTGCTTGGCGTGCCCAACGACATGGGTACCCAGTGGCGCTCCGGGGCACGCTTCGGACCACGCGGGATTCGCGAAGCATCGACGCTGTTTTCCTTCGGCCACGCCGGCGCCTATGACCACGAAGATGACGTGATGTACCTCACCGCCTCGGACGTGCGCATGGTCGACGTCGGTGATGCCGATATCGTCCACACCGACATGGTCACCAGTAACAAGAACACCGAATACGCCGTGCGCAAGATCCTTGATGCCGGTGTGATGCCGGTGGTGCTCGGCGGCGATCACTCGGTTCACGCGCCGGTGATCAAGGCCTTCGAAGGCCGTGGCCCGATCCACATCATCCACTTCGATGCGCACCTGGATTTCGTCGACGAGCGCCACGGCGTGCGTTACGGCCACGGCAACCCGCTGCGCCGCGCCTCGGAAATGAACCACATCGTCGGCATGACCCAGATGGGCATCCGCAACGTCTCGTCGTCCAACCGCGACGACTACGAAGCGGCTCACGAAGCCGGTTCGAAGATCCTCTCGGTGCGCGATGTGCGTCGCCTCGGCGTCGACGGTGTACTGGCGCTGATCCCGCAGAACATCAACTACTACATCACCATCGACATCGACGGCTTCGACCCGTCCATCGCCCCGGGTACCGGCACCCCGAGCCACGGCGGCTTCCTCTACTACGAAGTGCTGGAAATCATCCAGGCCCTGGCCAAACGCAGCAAAGGCAACATCGTCGGTATGGACCTGGTGGAAGTTGCACCGGTGTACGACCCGACCGGCATGACCTCGATCCTCGCCGCGCAACTGCTGCTCAACAGTATCGGTTTCATCTTCCACGAGCGGGGCAAGGTGCGGGCGGCCGCCGCCAGCGAAACCACGCCAGCCTGATCATCGAAACCACAGCGTCCCGGCAGGACCTGACTGCCGGGCAGAGAGCATAAATATGGACACGATCGTCAAGAGTTACCTGCAGAAATTCGGCGTCAGCGAAGCCACCCAGACCTTCCTCAGCAAGGTGCAGAAAATGTTCATCGGCGGTGCCTGGGTTGAAGCCAGCGACGGCCAGACTTCCGACGTCATCGAGCCGTCGACCGAAGGCCTGATCACCCGTATTCCGATGGGCACGACCGTTGACCTGGACCGCGCCGTGCAAGCCGCCCGTGCGCAGTTCGACGGTGGCGCATGGAGCCAGGCCAAACCGGCGCAGCGCGAACGCCTGATCCAGCGCCTGGCGGATTTGATCGAACAGAACGCCGCCGAACTGGCGGAAATCGAATCGATCGACATGGGCAAGTCGGTCGCCTTCGCCAAGGATGTCGACATCCAGGGCACCGTCGATACCCTGCGCTATTTCGCCGGTTGGGCGACCAAGCTCCACGGGCGTACGGTCGAGCCGTCGCTGCCGGGCAATTACCTGGCCTATACCCGCAAGGAAGCGGTGGGTGTGGTCGGTGCCATCGTGCCGTGGAACTTCCCGCTGCAAACCATGGCCTGGAAACTGGGCGCAGCGCTGGCCACCGGTTGCACCGTGGTGGTCAAACCCGCCGAACTGACTTCGCTGTCGGCCCTGCGTTTCGCAGAACTGGTGCAAGAAGCGGGCATTCCGGACGGCGTGATCAACATCGTCACCGGACGCGGCAGCGTGGTTGGCGCGGCCATGGCCACCCACCCCGGCATCGACAAACTGACCTTCACCGGTTCGACCCCGGTGGGGATAACCGTTGGCCGTGCGGCGCTGGACGAGATGAAGCGCCTGACCCTCGAACTCGGCGGAAAATCACCGGTCATCGTGTTTGCCGATGCCGATATTCCGGCGGCGGCACAAGCGGTCGCCAACGGGGTGTTTTTCAACTCCGGTCAGGTATGCGACGCCGGCACGCGGGCCTATATTCATAGCAGCGTCTACGAGCAATTCCTGGGTGAGCTGATCGCCTACACACGCACCCTGAAAATGGCCCCGGGCCTGGACCCGGACTGCTTCATCGGCCCACTGGTGTCGGCCCTGCAAAAGCAGCGTGTGACCGAGTACATCGAGACGGGCAAGGCGGAAGGCGCCGAACTGGTCTACGGCGGCCAAGCCGTCGATGGCCCTGGTTTCTTCGTCGAGCCGACCATCTTCGCCAATTGCCGCAACGACATGCGCATCGTCCAGGAAGAGATCTTCGGGCCGGTGCTGGTGACCGCGCCGTTCGATGATGAGGAAGAGGCGCTGGCCCTGGCCAATGACTCGCTCTATGGCCTGGCAGCCGCCCTGTATTCCAACGACCTGGGCAAGGTGCACAGCCTGATTCCACGGCTCAAGGCCGGCTCTGTCTACGTCAATGCCCACGGCACACTCGATCCGTCGATGCCGTTCGGTGGCTACAAGCAGTCAGGGTTCGGCAAGGACCTGGGCGCCGAGCAGCTCGATTACCTGCTCGAAACCAAGGCCGTGTGGATCACGTTGCCAGGCTGACACCTGCCCTTTGTAGGAGCGAGCTCGCTCGCGAAGGACGTTAACGATAACGCGAGCATTCAGGATAAATGCGGCGCCCTTGAGTTCATCGCGAGCAAGCTCGCTCCTACAGGTTTTCGTCATTTATACGTTTGAACATCAGGAACGGCATGGAGGCCCCCCGGGCGTCGTTCACCCGAAAGAATGCGGTTATCTCGTCATGATCTTCCAACAATAAGAGTCCATCATGAACACAAACGCCAAGTCCGCCACGAGTGTGTCCTCCCTCGATGACAAATCCGTCGTCGAGGGGCATTCGATTGACTTCATCCCCGAGGACGAACGCACCGACAAACTGTCGAGCCAGGGTCCGTTCTGGTTTCTCGGCAACTTCACCTTCTTCACCATGACCATCGGCTTCGTCGGCCCGAGCGTCGGCCTGACCGCGCTCTGGACCACGCTCGCCGGCACGCTGGGCATCATGTTCGGTACGCTGTTCATGGCGTTTCACGGCTCGCAAGGCCCGCACCTTGGCTTGCCGCAGATGATCCAGTCCCGTGCGCAGTTCGGTTACCGCGGCGTGATTCTGGTGCTGCTGGCGACGCTGTTTGTGTTCGCCGGCTTCAACATCGTCAACCTGGTGCTGATGATGCAGGGCCTGCACACGCTGTTTGGTTTCAACCCTGCGGTGATCGCGGTGGCGGTGACCCTACCGGCGGCGGTGTTGGCCATCCTCGGCCATGACTGGATGCATCGCAGTTTCAAATGGGCGTTGTACCTGTCGCTGCCGCTGTACGGCCTGGTGACCCTGGCGGTGGTGATGGGCTGGGTGCCGGATGCGGTGCTGCCGGCACTGGCGCCAGGCGAGGTCGCGCGGGCGCCGCTGGGCTTCAACTGGACCGGTTTTATCGCGCAGTTCGCGGCGGCGGCGAGCTACAACATCGCCTATGCCCCGTACGTGTCGGACTACTCGCGTTACCTGCCGAAGAACACCTCCAGCGGCAAGCTGATCGCTGTGGTGTTTCTCGGCGCTTCGCTGTCCGGTGCCTGGATGATTTCCGTCGGCGGCTGGCTGGCCGATCACCTGCACTCAACCGATGTGCTGGTGGCCCTGGGTCAAGTCGGCAACACCGTGTCGCCGCTGATCGGCACCGCGGTCGTGGTGGTGACCATCCTGGCGTTCCTGCCGGTGATCGCGATGAACATCTACAGCGCCAAGCTGACCACCCTGACCTGTGTCGATTCGATCAAGCACATCGAGCCGACCCGCAAGGCGCGGATCCTCGCCATCGCGTTCGTGATCCTGCTGCAACTGGGCGTGGCCCTGAGCATCCAGAGTTCCGGGAAAGGCTTGTCGGTGCTCGGTATCTATCTGGTGGTGATGCTGTACTTCCTGGTGCCCTGGACATCGGTCAACCTCACCGACTACTTCTTCGTGCGCAAGGGCCGCTACGCCATCCCGCACTTCTTCATGCCCCACGGCAACATCTACGGCAGCTGGGGCCTGCGCGGTATCGCCGCCTATGCCATCGGCTTCATCTCGATGATCCCGTTCTTCTACATCTACGACGGCGTCGAACAGCGCGAAGTGTATGTAGGCCCGCTGGCCAAGGCGCTGGGCAGCATCGACATCGCCTGGTTGGTGGGGCTGATCGTCTCGGGCCTGGCGTACTACTGGCTGAGCCGTTCGATTGATCTGAAACGCGAAGAAGCGGTGATCCAGCAGATCGAAAAACACTCCCCGCAATACACCACCGGCGACACCCTGACGCACAAGCAATCGCTGCCGGTATTCACTGAATCGACGGTCGGGAGATCATCATGACTACGCAAAAATACGACTACATCATCATTGGCGCAGGCTCGGCAGGTTGTGTGTTGGCCAACCGCTTGAGCGAAGACCCGGCCACCTCGGTGCTGGTCCTGGAATTCGGCGGCAGCGACAAGAGCGTAGTGATCCAGATGCCCAGCGCATTCTCGATTCCGATGAACACCAAAAAGTACAACTGGCGCTACGAAACCGAGCCGGAAACCTACCTCAATGGTCGGCGCATTCACTGCCCGCGGGGCAAGGTGCTGGGTGGTTCGTCGTCGATCAATGGCCTGGTGTACATCCGCGGCCACGCGCTGGATTTCGACGAGTGGGAATCCCTCGGCGCCCAGGGCTGGGGCTACAAGAATTGCCTGCCGTACTTCAAGCGTGCCGAAAGCTACGAGTCCGGCGGCGACAGCTATCGCGGGCAGACCGGGCCGCTGCATACCACCAACGGCAACAACATGAAAAACCCGCTGTACGGGGCCTGGGTCGAAGCGGGTGCCGAGGCGGGTTACATCAAGACCGAGGACTGCAACGGCTACATGCAGGAAGGTTTCGGGGCGATGCACATGACCGTGAAGAACGGTGTGCGCTGCTCCACGGCCAACGCATACCTGCGCCCGGCCATGGGCCGTGCGAACCTTACCGTGATTACCCATGCGATGACCCGCCAGGTCATCCTCGAAGGCAAGCGCGCGGTGGGGGTCATTTATGACCACGGTGGCCAGACCCATCAGGTGTATTGCAACCGCGAAGTGCTGATCTCGTCCGGGCCGATCGGTTCGCCGCACTTGCTGCAACGCTCCGGCATTGGCCCGGCCGAGGTCCTGCGCAAGGCCGGGATCGGCGTGCGCCATGACCTGCCGGGGGTAGGGGAGAACCTGCAGGATCACGCCGAGGTGTACATCCAGTTCGGCTGCAAGGAACCAGTGACCCTCAACAGCAAGATGGACCCGTTGAGCAAACTGATGATCGGCTTGCGCTGGCTGCTGTTCAAGGATGGCCTGGGCGCCACCAACCACTTCGAGGCCGGTGGTTTCATCCGCTCCGAAAAGGGCCTGCGCTGGCCGGACATTCAGTTCCACTTCCTGCCTGCAGCGATGCGCTACGACGGCAACAAGCCGATCAAGGGCCACGGTTTTATGGTGCTGACGGGCCCGAACAAACCGAAAAGCCGGGGGTATGTGCGGGTGCGTTCGGCCGATCCGTACGAGCATCCGGAAATCCGCTTCAACTACCTGGAGCGCGAAGAGGACCGCGAAGGTTTCCGCCGCTGCATCCGCCTGACCCGGGAGATCATCGGCCAGAAAGCCATGGATCGTTTTCGCGACGGCGAAATCGCCCCCGGAGCGCTGGTGACCAGTGACGAAGACCTCGATGCCTTTGTCCGTGACAACCTCGAAAGCACCTACCATCCGTGTGGCTCGTGCCGCATGGGTGAGGACGACATGGCGGTGGTGGATTCCGAGTTGCGGGTGCATGGCATCCAGGGGTTGCGGGTGATCGACTCGTCCGTGTTTCCGACCGAACCGAATGGCAACCTCAATGCGCCGACCATCATGCTCGCCGAGCGGGCTTCGGATCTGGTGCGCGGGGTGAATATGTTGCCGGCGGCAGATGTGCCGGTGGGGCTGGTGGAGAACTGGGAAAACAGTCAGCGCACGTCATTGCCGGGGCGTAACGTGCGGGTTTGAGTGAGTGATCGTTCCCATGCCCCGCGTGGGAACGATACTGAAAAAAGCTTACCGACCGCTCGCCAAGGGCGGTCGGGTTTCGACCTGTTCGAGGCTTACACGGTAGGTGGTGTAAGTGTCGCCGTCCTTCAGGTAGAGATTGCTCCGGTAAGTGCTGACCGCGCCTTTGAGTTTGATGTGCAGGCCGTTGGCGACGGGTTGGATGACCACGTCTTTCAAGTCGGTGTCAGAGACCAGGAAGGGCGGCGTCTTGCCCAGGAGCACCTTCATCGATTCGTCAGTCGATTCACGGTGATCCATATAGAACTTTAGCGATTTGGGGTCTGATCGGTCCCTGGCCTCCTCGACGATATAAAGCCACTCCCCAGGTATGAAGTTTTGCTTGTGGACTATTTTCGGAGGAAGCTCCGGTTTGTGCACGTAGCCATAGATAAGCCCCCCCACAAAGCAGAGCGTGAAGATAATTGCGAAGTACTTTTTAAGCCTGAGCTTAAGGGCTGGCCATTCGATTTTATTCATAGGCTTCAATTATGGGCGTCAATGGTTGTCTTGATAAGCGCCCAGTGTGGCGCAGTGGCGACATTTGAACAGGTAGGCAGTAGGGCCATGATCCTTGTTCAAGGCAGTGTTGAGAGCATGCCACTGCGCACCGTTCTCCAGTACGGTTGAGTCCTGTACGGCGGCGATGGCGTCTGTGCCCAGTTCAAGCAACTCGTTTAATACACCACGATACCCGCTTCCAGCGCGCCAGCGTGGGTCGCCTCCTTCATCCATTGATAGCCTCACGTACTTTCTCAGAGGGGGGCAGCGCATTTTTCGGGGCCGAGGGCAGCGAGCAGCAGGACGGAATCACTCAAGCAATTCCGCTATGGCGGCGTTTCATGCACTAACCCCCTCCAGCCTGACGACCTGTGAGCTGTTTGCTTGCTTGTATAGTTCGCGGGTCAGGAATAAATTCAACCGTTCAAGGATGCCATCTAACCATCCGCCAAAGGGAAATTGCCGTGATTTACCCAAAATCGCTCGGTTACAACCTCACCCCTTGATCTCAACGACGTCTATGTTTGCTGTTGACTGATAGTCAGTCACGAAGGCGTTGCTAAGTTACGTGTCAATCCAGTGAGGATTATCGAATGCGAGTGATGATTCTGGACGATGACCCTTGGATATCAGATCTTTTAAAACAGCTCGTGTTAAGCATCCGTCCGGCTGCTCAGGTCGATTGCTTTATCGATGTCGCTAGCGCTTTAGACGCTTGGCAACCGAGTACCTATCAGTTGGTGATGGCCGACTGGAATCTACCGGATGCCCCCGGCGTCAACCTGTTGCAAAAAATTCGCGAAAAAGATCAAGACACGCCGCTGATCATGATCACCGGCCGCGCGGATCGAGACAGTGTGTTGGAGGTGAAATCGCTGAGGGTCAGTGCCTTTTTCACCAAGCCATTCCAGGTTTCGCGCGTCGTACAGAGCCTGGACGCGCTCCTTCCGCTTGATGAGCCCCCCCGAGCGATCACTGCCAACACTGAAGACCTGATCAGCTATCTGAGTGGTTTGTCGGCGGGTGAGTTGGACTTACCTTTACTGGCCTCGGTCAAAGACAAACTTCAGCTCGGCTATGGCGGAGCGCCAATGGATTCACGAGAACTCGCCAGTGATTGGCAGCATGACCCGGCGCTTTGTGCCCACTTGATTGCCGCCGCCAACGGTGCCGCGTATCTCGGACTCGGCCAGCGATGCACGAATTTGAACGGTGCTCTGACACGGTTAGGAGCGCTTACCAGCGTGAATCTGGCGATTAGCCAGGCCCTGCGACAGACCAATACTCAACCTGACGGCATGCTGAAAACTTTTATCCAGGCTCATCTGGATAATGCCGAGCGTTTAGCTGAAAGGGCTGTTCTTCTCGCCCAACAATGTGGTCTGGACCCCGCTCCGCTGCAAAGTGCCGCCCTGTTGCACCGCATGGGCGAACTCTGTGTGCTGTACCAAACTCAGAAATGGGAGAACCAGGGCAATAGCGTGGACGAAGAAACGCTCTTGCACGCAGTGCGCGATTTTGCAGCGCCTTTTGCCGTTCGCTTGAAAGCACGCTGGGGTCTGCCAATGGTTTTACGTGAACTGATTGGCGCTATTTATGCGTTGCCTCCCATGCACGTTCGCCGCGAACAAGTGGTGATGCGTCTTGCCGCTGCCATGAACAATGGCGAACCCGAAGCAGACATTGAAAGACTTCAACGATTGGCCGGCCTGACCTGAGCAAATTCGTGACATGCAAGTTGGACATCTTGCCGCCACCCAACAGGGTTTGAATTTTAATCTTGAAGGCTAGGGGCCTTCTGCGAAGGGACAATGCGGGTGAGAAAGCATAAGTTTTTTGCATTGAACTGGGGAGTGGCCATTACTCTGGTCGTGGGGTTTGGGACAAGCATTCTGGCTGGCTGGATCCTTGAACGCACCAATGAACAGCAGGCTCAAGAAGCGATTAGAGCGGCGACCGAAGACGCCGCAGAGTTGGTTTTAATGCGTCTCAATCTTTACCAATACGGTTTGCGAGGTGCTCGTGGAGCGGTGCTGACAGCAGGCGAATATGACATTAGCCGTGAAGTGTTTCGCCGATATCACAGAACCCGTGACCTCGCTTTCGAGTTCCCCGGCGCCAGTGCCTTTGGTTTTATCAGGCGTGTACCAGAACGTGATGAAAACGAGTTTCTCAAGCACGCTCAAGCTGACGGGGCAGCGGACTTCTCCATTCATCAATTCTCAGCGCACTCAGGCGAGCGCTACGTTATTCAGTATGTCGAACCGGCTGAAGGTAACCAGGCTGCCATTGGCTTGGACATAGCGTCAGAAATATCGCGGCGAGAGGCGGCACAATCCTCGATACAAAGCGGTGCGGCACGGATCACTGGGCCCATCACGCTAATACAGGCCATGGGAAAACCGCAGCAGTCTTTTCTGGTGTTGATGCCCATCTTTCGCGGAGGAGTCACTCCGGTGACCGCTGCTGAACGAGAGGCCGCTGCTTTTGGCTGGAGCTATGTTGTGTTGCAGACCGAGGAGGTACTCAAAGGCCTGCGCATCGAAGATGAGACAGTACATTTGCGATTGAGGGATATCACCGTCCCAGGACAAGAGAAGCTGTTTTATGAAAGCACCGACGACTCGGCTCGCCGTGAAACGCTGATGACCCATCAGCTGGAGCGCGAGGTGTACGGAAGGCGGTGGCAAATCGAACTCGACGCAAATTCGCTGTTTATCCAGCGCCTGCATCAGGTTTCACCAAAAGTTGTGCTGTTTTTCGGTGGTCTTCTCACGCTTCTTCTGGCGACCTTGGTGAGTGTCGGGAGTGTCAGCCGTCAACGTCGGCGTCAGATATTTGTCGAGCAGGCGAGGCGGGCTTCCATCGTTGAAAGCTCGGGCGATGGCATTATTGGAAAAACCCTCGATGGCGTCGTCACCAACTGGAACAAAGGCGCGGAGCACCTTTTTGGTTATACCACCGAGGAGGCCGTGGGCCAGACACTGGCCAATATGATTGTTCCGCTGGAGCTTGTCACAGAGGAAGCTCATATCCTTGCGCGCATCAGGGCGGGTGAGCGTATCGGCAGCTTTGATACGCAACGCCGTCACAAAGACAGGCGACTGATCGATGTCTCCGTCAGCATCTCACCCATTTATGGCGAGGGTGGTCGCGTCGTTGGGGCGTCCATGACGTTAAGGGATATCTCGGCGAAAAAAGTGGCAGAGGCCCGAATTCTTGAACTCAACTCCAACCTGGAAGAGCAGGTTGCGCAACGAACATCCGAGTTGCGGCATCTCAATCTGTTGTTGGACACCGTGCTACGCTCGGCTACTGAGGTTTCGATCATTGCGACGGATCTCGATGGCGTTATCCGTGTGTTCAACAAAGGCGCCGAGCATTTGTTGGGTTATGACGCCGATGAGTTAGTAGGCAAAGACACCCCGGCGCTCTTCCATGTCCCAGAGGAAGTCGCTGCACGTGGCGTTGAGCTGAGCGAGGAGTACGCTCAGACTATCAACGGTTTCCGTGTGCTTACCCATAAACCTGAGCTTGAAGGCGCAGAAACCCGAGAGTGGACTTACACACGCAAGGATGGCTCACGGTTTCCTGTAACGCTTGTGGTCACCTCCATGCGCGATGCCGATGGGGTATTGAGCGGTTACCTGGGTATTGCGGTAGACATCACCGAACGCAAAGCGGCAGAAAAGGAACTGGCTGCGAGCCTGAAGACGACACTGGAACAACGTAGCGAACTGATGGCGGTGCACGATCAACTGCTGATGGCTGCTGAAGTGGCCGAGTTGGGCGTCTGGTCCTGGACGTTGGCGGACAATAACTTGCAGTGGAATGACCGTATGTTCGAGTTCTACGGGCAGCCACTGACGTTGCGCAATAACGGTCTGAGCTATATGCACTGGTACTCGCGTGTTCACCCCGAGGATGTCGTGGCAGCGGCGGCAAAGCTGAATGCCGCCGTCGAGGGGACTGATGTGTATGACACCATTTTTCGTGTCGTTCACCCGGACGGTCAGATCCGCTTTATACATGCCGGTGCACAGATCGAACGCAGTCCAGACGGTACAGCTTTGCGCGTGACCGGTATCAATCGGGACATCACTGTTCAACGCGAGCTAGAGTCGCATCTGCTTTACGCCAAGGAACAGGCCGATGCAGGGAGTGCGGCCAAGTCAGCCTTCCTGGCCAACATGAGTCATGAAATACGCACACCGATGAACGCCGTGTTGGGTATGTTGCAGTTGGTGCAGAACACTGACCTGAATGGTCGCCAACTCGATTATGTGACCAAAGCGCAGACCGCTGCGAAATCACTACTTGGTTTACTCAATGACATTCTTGATTATTCCAAGATTGAGGCGGGCAAGCTGCAACTCGATGTGCACCCGTTCGAGCTTGAACCGCTCATGCGTGACCTCGCCGTTGTGCTGGCAGGTAACCAGGGCGATAAGGCGGTTGAGGTCATGTTCGATCTGGACTCCAATCTACCCAACGATTTGGTCGGCGATAGCCTGCGACTGCAACAGGTACTGATCAACCTGGCGGGTAATGCCCTCAAGTTCACCCTGGAAGGCCAGGTTGTGGTCAGCGTTGAACAACTGATGCGCACGGAAAATGCTGTGAGCTTGCGCATCGCCGTTTCTGACACTGGCATCGGTATCAGCCCGGAACAACTTCAGCGCATTTTTGAAGGCTTCACACAGGCCGAGGCTTCAACTTCCCGGCGCTTTGGTGGCACAGGTCTGGGCCTGGTGATCTGCAAACGGTTGGTTACCTTGATGGGTGGCGAACTTCAGGTGGAGAGCCAGCAAGGTGTCGGGAGTCGTTTCTGGTTCGATATCACTCTGGATGTAGTGCCAACGTCACTGCTGAAATCCGCCTTTTCTGGACTCGATGTGTCCTTACGGATTCTGGTCGTCGACGACAACGCCATGGCAGGTGAATTGCTGTTGCGCACCGTGCATGCATTGGGATGGAAGGCTGACCGCGTGAGTGGTGGCACGCAAGCGGTGGAATGGGTGAAGAACGCCCAGGCGCTAGGTGAAGCCTACGACGTGGTACTGATGGACTGGCGGATGTCCGATATGGATGGGCTGAGCGCTGCGCAATTGATCCATCAGCAGGGTAATGGTGTGCCACCTCCGATGATCATTATGATCACTGCTTACGGCCGCGAAGTATTGGCCGACGCGCACCAGGCGGGAGACGCCCCCTTCGTGGATTTTCTCACCAAGCCGGTCACTCCCAAGCAGTTAACCGACGCTGTTCAGCGAGCACTCAAGGGCAAAAACTTGCTGCAGTCTCCCGTACCTCGTTCAACGTTTGACAGGCCACGGCGTCTGGCCGGGCTGCGACTATTGGTGGTGGAAGACAACATGCTCAATCGCCAGGTCGCCGATGAGTTACTGACAAGGGAAGGTGCTCAGGTAACGCTGGCCGAAGGCGGGCTGGAAGGTGTGAGCAAGGTGATGAATGAGCGTGTGCCCTTCGACATCGTATTAATGGATATCCAGATGCCAGATATTGATGGCTTGGAGGCGACTCGTCGCATTCGATCGAACCCGCGCTTTGCAGCGTTGCCGATAGTAGCGATGACCGCAAATGCCTCCAGTACCGACCGTGAAGCCTGTCTTGCTGCGGGGATGAATGATCATGTTGGCAAACCTATAGACCTGGAACAACTCGTCGTAACGCTGCTCTTTCAATCGGGCCGTGAAGATAGCCAGGCATCTTTAACCTTGGCGCAAGTCAATACAGGAGAAAGAGTTATAGAGTCTCGTACATCAACTATTGACCGCTTTGGTGGTGACCTCGATTTGATCCGCAAGGTGCTATGTACCTTTGGCCCAGAGATGGAAAAACAGCTTGTCCGATTGCGGGATCAGATCCAGAGGCAAGATGTATCGGGGGCCGTCTTTGTTCTCCATACCATTAAAGGTAGCAGCGGCACCATGGGTGCCAAGGCGGTGTCGCTGCTGGCCGACAACCTGGAGCACACACTAAAACACGGAGATGCAGAGTCTGTAGCGAGCATCTTTGCAGACCCAACATGGTTTGACGAATTGAGCAGGTTACTGCAACAAAGCCTTGAGCAAATGAATGTCGATTTTGGTCAGCGCCCGCTTGCAAAAACCAGTGCTGACGAAGATTCCATGGCGCCGGCGCAATGGAAAGAGTCCCTGGAGGAGATTTTGCTATTGCTGGAGACGGGTAACCTTCAAGCCATAGAACTGGCAGACGCATTGGCGTCAAAAATGCCGAAATCCCTGCGCCCACAGTTCGACGAACTTGTTGTCAGGGTGCAATCGCTAGACTTTTCCGCTGCGATGCCGATTGGTCGTGACCTGCTGAGATCTGCCTGATGGAACAATCGATGGAAACCTGGTTACCGCATTCCTTTAACCGTCCCAAACTCCTTATTGTCGACGACCAACCGACTAATATCCGGGTACTTCATGAGCTGTTTCGTGAGGACTGTGATGTGTTCATGGCCACCAGCGGTGAGCAGGCAATCAGCGTATGCCAGGCCCAACTGCCCGATTTGATTCTGCTGGACGTGGTCATGGAGGGTATGGACGGGCATGAAGTATGCCGTCGACTCAAGGTTGACCCTATGACCCAAGGCATCCCCATCATTTTCATTACCGCACAGCAGCAGGAGTCAGATGAGGTGCTGGGTCTGGAGCTTGGCGCGGTGGACTTCATCACCAAACCCATCAATACCACCATTGTCAGAGCACGTGTGCGAACACATCTAACCCTGAAACTACAGAGCGATCTGCTGCGTTCCATGGCGTTGATAGATGGTCTTACCGGGGTGGCCAATCGACGCAAATTTAATGAGGACCTATTGGCGGATTGGCGTCAGTGCTTTCGAGAGCAAAAGCCGCTATCGCTCATTTTGGTGGATGTCGACTATTTCAAACGCTACAACGACCGGTACGGACACCTGGCTGGAGATGACTGTTTGAAATCCGTTGCCCAAACGTTATCTGAAACGGTTAGACGGCCCTATGACCTGGTCGCTCGGTATGGTGGCGAAGAGTTCGCCTGCGTTCTGCCCAATACAGTTCTTTCTGGTGCGGTCGAGATTGCAGAAAGAATGCAGGAACGTGTTCGGACATTGGGCATCGAACATGCTGCTTCTGAAGTCGATCGTGTGCTGACAATCTCTCTAGGTGTCGCAACATTGACGCCCACTGGCGAACTAGGATTCGAGGCTCTGATAGAAGCTGCGGACAAGCAACTCTACGCAGCGAAGAACGCGGGCAGGGCGCGGGTATGTTCATCTGCAATGTCGTCCAGTTAAGCGTTTCTCCTGTTTCTGACTGCATGTTCGGTTGGAGCTTACTTCCGGCAGCAAGGCGGTAAAGGGAGCGCCTGATTAACGCGAAAATCAATGGATAATCCCGCGACCGGCTGCTTCTGGCCCAGAGTGTGTATGGGCCGAAAGCCGCCGCCCAATGCCCCGTTTTTACGATGCATCCATTGCGGGCTATACATTAATTAACGGTCAAAGAGGTGATTTGCAGGAAAAGCCACCTCCTTACACCACTCATTTATCCTGCAGAAGCTTCAAAGCACGATCAAAGTCGAACAGTTCTACCTGCGCCGCGACCAGTGCCAGACGTTCTGCCAACGCCCGTTCGAGTGGCAGGTTGCGCAGTCCTGCAAGCGCGTCCAAAGCCGCCGTATCACCTTCGTCCAACAAATCTTTGAGCCTGTTCAGTTGCTCGCTGATTGCCGGGTCGTCCAGCAGGTAGTCATCTGTGGCGGCCGGTGTATCTGCCTTGAGGCAGGCCAAAGCCGCTAAGGTCGGGAGCAAGAGATGGTCGACTTGCAACGCTAGCACTTGCACTGCCGTAGCCGGCTCGCCGTCCTGGCAGGCCTGTTCCAGCAACGCGCAGGCCTGCGCCACGGCCTTGGCGCCGATGTTGCCGGCGCTGCCGCGCAAGCTGTGCGCCAGCCGTCTGGCGGCACCAGGATCCGGATCGATCAGTGCGGCCTGGAATTGCTCAGCAAAGTCTGTCTGAGTATCGCGAAACTTGCGGAGCAGACGTAAATAGAGGTCCCGCCGCCCCATGCAGGTGGCGAGACCCGCAGCCAGGTCAATGCCCTCAAGACGATCTGGAAACCCATCGACGAAACCTGCGTTCGACGGTGCTTGAGCGGCTCGTGGCTTGATCCATTTTGCCATGGTGGCGAACATGGTTTCGACATTGAGTGGCTTGGAGATATGGTCGTTCATGCCGCATTCGAGCGCGCGCGCGCGGTCACCATCCATAGCGTTAGCGGTCATGGCGATCACTGGCAGCGTGCTGAAGCGCGGTTGCTGGCGAATCTGCCGGGTGGCCGTGTAGCCATCCATCACCGGCATCTGGCAATCCATCAGCACGCCATCGAAGTCGCCATCCTCGGCGAGGATATCCAAAGCCTCCTGGCCGTGCGTAGCTAGTCGCAAGCGTATTCCGACACTTTCCAGCAGCTCGCTGGCCAGTTCCTGATTCAGCTCGTTATCTTCGACGAGAAGCAGCCGCGCTCCATTGAGACTGGCTACGGTAAAGGCATTCTGCTGGAAGCGTTCGCCAGCCCGAGTATCGCTGTTCGTGTCTCTGCCCAGCACTACGCCGATGGCTTCGAGTAAAGAGGACGGCGTGACTGGTTTGGTCAGCACCACCGGCAACTGGATGCCCTGGCGTTCGGCTTCTTCGCGGGCTTCTTCGCGGCCAAAAGCGGTCACCATGATGACCGATGGAGTGCGCATCAAACTGGCGGAATGCATTCTGCTCACCGCTTCCATGCCATCCATGCCGGGCATCCGCCAGTCCATCAAGACCAGATCGTATGGCAATGACTTGTGCTCGGCGTCGGCCAACATGTGCAGCGCCAGACTACCGCTGCGCGCGACATCCACTTCCAGGCCAAAGCTGCGCGCCATGCTCGAGAGGATTTCACGGGCACTGGCGTTGTCGTCCACGACCAATACCCGCATGCCCAGCAGTTCGTTGGCCTTGAACATCCGACGCGGCTGAACCTCGTGCTGCACGTTCAGCTGTACCTGGAAATGGAACGTCGAGCCGACTCCTGGCTCGCTCTCAACCCATATTCGGCCGGCCATCAGCTCCACCAGCTTCTTCGAGATAGACAACCCCAACCCGGTGCCACCGTATTTGCGGGTGATCGAGCTGTCCGCCTGGCTGAATGACTGAAACAGGCGTGAACACTGCTCGACGGTCATGCCGATGCCTGTGTCGCGCACCCAGAAATGCAGTTGCACACTGTCCGTGTGCGCCCCCACTTCCTCCACACCGACCACGATCTCGCCGTGCTCGGTGAATTTGGCTGCGTTGTTGCCCAGGTTGATCAGCACTTGCCCCAGCCGCAGGGGATCGCCCAGCAGTGCCGTGGGCAAGTCGGGCGTGATCTGGAACAACAACTCCAGGCCTTTGCCTTCGGTCTTCAGAGCAATCATGGAGGTGAAGCTTTCGAGTACGTCCTCCAAGCGGAAAGGCACTTGTTCGAGGCTCATTTTGCCGGCTTCGATCTTGGAGAAGTCGAGGATGTCGTTGATGATTCCCAGCAGGTTCTCCGCTGATCGGTGCACCTTTTCAATGTAGTTGCGCTGGCGTTTATCCAGTTCGGTACGCAGCGCCAGGTGGCTCATGCCGATGATGGCGTTCATCGGTGTTCGGATCTCATGGCTCATGTTGGCGAGGAACTCGCTCTTGGCCAGCGTGGCCTCTTCGGCCGCAGCCCTTGCCTCAGCCAGTGCGGTGACGTCGATATTGATGCCGGTTGCGCGCAATGGCTTGCCGTCAGGGGTGCGTGAGAAGCGATTCAGCGACCGGAACGTGCGCACCTGCCCATCGTTTTGACGCACGATGCGGAAGTCGAACTCGACGCGATCATCGTCACTCTGAACGGCGCTCTCGAATGTGCTGCTGACCCGTGCCACGTCCGCGGGATGCACCAGCGCCTTCCAGTGCGCCAACGTGCCGCCGAATCCGCCAGGCTCAAGCCCGAACAGTGTTTCTAGCTGTGGTGTCCAATAGTTTGTGCCGCTGACCAGATCAACATCGAACAGACCGATGTCACCGGACTCCTGCGCCAGATTCAGGCGATCGCTGGCAGTGCGCAGCCTGGCTTCCATCGCCCTGCGCTCACTGACATCGCGCACCGAGGCGCACACACAGACCCCACGACCCTCCAGGCGGGGCAGGTGGGAAAGGCCGATTTCCACCGAGAACAGGCTGCCGTCTTTGCGTACGCCGCTCAGATCATCCAGATCGCCGCCCATCTGCCGGGTTCCGCCGCTGGCAATGAACCCGTCGCGTAACCTGACATGCCGCTCGCGGGCAGCCTGCGGTACCAGACGCTCAATGCTGGCGCCAATCAGCTCGCCCGGTGCGTAGCCAAACAAGGTGTCCATTTGCGGGTTGGTCATCAGGATGCGGCCGTCGGCTCCCAGCACTAGCATGCCGTCCGGCGCTGCCTCGATGATGCCACGGTACCAGGCCTCGGTGGCGCGCAGTGCGGCCTGCTGGGTCTCCAACTCGCTGGCCTGGAGTTCCAGTTGCAAGGTTTGCGCGCCCATTTCGTCTGCCTGACGTCGAGTCTCCAGGAGCAGCGCCTGGGCTGCCTCACTGCGTTCCATAATGGCCATGGCACCGGCCAGCCTGGGCAGGACTTCTTGCAGCAGCAGCGCTTCGTTCTCTTCCAGCTGGCGAAAACCGGCCATTTCCATAACCCCAAGCAGGCGTTCGCCACGCAACACGGGCTGAACCAACAGGACGCTGGCGGGGGCTGTGCCCAATGGCGTGCGTACATGCCAAAACGGTTCCGGAAGATCATGAAGCTGGCGGGGTTGGTGATCCAGTGCGCATTGGCCAAGCAACCCTTCACCGAGATCAAGTTCAGCGGGTAGAGGCTGAACACTGTCCACCGCATAACCGCCAACCAATCGCAGGCGTTCCGCGCCTTCATAGAGAACGTAAAGCGCTCCCTGGCACATGCCCAACCGCGGCGCGATGTAGCTGAAAAAAGCCTGGGCCAATTGCTGCGGTGTCTCCGCCTGTTGCAGATCCACTTGCAGGAGTGAGGTGTGGTTTTTGATCCAGCGCTGGCGCTCAAGCTGACAAGCCTCCAGCTGCAGCGTGGCGATGGCACGCGCCAGGTCGCCGGTTTCGTTGCGAAGATCGGTGTGAGGGATCCGACCGTCCAGCTTGCCGGACGCCAATTCGTCCACCGCCACGCGGACGCGATTCAACGGCACGCGAATGGAATAACTGACCAGCCAGGTCAACAGCAAGGCTAGCGTGGAACCGCCCAGCAGCAGGATGTAGGTGATCGTAGTGCTGCGCTCTGCGTACTCAGCCAGGTTCTTCGCCGTATCGTGGATGTCGGCTTCCTTGTTGTTCTCGATCTGGGTGAGCAGCCCGTCGCCTCCCTGTTCCAGCGCAAGAAAATCGTTACTGTTGAGCAACATCAAGGCCCGCCCCAGTGAGCCCTTGCCCGCCAATTCCAGAGCCTCACCGCCATCTTTTTGCAGACGCTGTAATACCACTTCGAATTCCAGCAGGCTGCTGACGCTGCTCTGCCTGCGCAGTGTTGGACGAACCTGCTCCAGCGCTTCATGAAGTCGCTGCTGGGCGACATCCATCTGGGCTCTGGCGCTGATACGGATGTCCGCGTTGTTGGTCGCGATTGCACGTTGCATGGCGAGCAACAGATGCGGCAACTGCACCCGAACCTCCTGCACATGCTGGATACCCACCAGGTCCTGTTGATACAACTGCTGCATTTCATTTTTGAGCGAATACTGGGTGCGCAGGCTTTGCACGCCCAGTATCAGGATCAATATCAGCAGCGCAGCGAAGCCGATGATCAATTTACTGCGCAAAGACAGGCGCTCGAGCATCTCGAACAGTCTGTTCATAAACGGCCTCTTTCAGCTGGATGTCCAGAGTGATGCGCGGGGCTCAGGGGCGGTCGGCAATCTGCTCAAGCAGTGCTAACTGCTTGGCCATGTCCTGGTCGCTGTCGGCAAATCGCTCGGCAATTTCGCGGAACTGCTCGGCATTGGCGAGAAAAGCGTCGCAGATGTCCGGATCAAAATGCGAGCCCCGGCCATCGCGGATGATTTCCACCGCCTGCTCATGGGACATGCCGGGCTTGTACACGCGGCGGCTGATCAGCGCATCGTAGACATCTGCCACGGCCATCAACCTGGCGCTGATCGGGATGTCGTCGGTGGCAACGCCTTGAGGATAGCCACTGCCATCCCATTTTTCTTGATGGCCGTAGGCGATTTCCTTGGCCAAATGAAGGAAGTCGACGTTTATTCCCAATTGATCCTCGGCGTGCTGGATGGCGTCGCGTCCCAATGTGGTGTGGGTCTTCATGATCTCGAACTCTTCGGCGGTGAGCCGTCCCGGTTTGAGCAGGATGCGATCAGGAATGCCAATCTTGCCGATATCATGCAGCGGCGCCGATTTGAAAAGCAGCTTAATGGTCTCTTCGTCGAGGAAATGACGGAAGCGCGGGTGGTCGCGCACCAGTTCAGCCAGGCGTTTGATGTAATGCTGGGTGCGGCGAATGTGGTTGCCGGTTTCGTTGTCACGGGTTTCGGCCAGCGAAGCCATGGCGTGGATCGTGACATCCTGGATGGCGATCACCTCCCGGGTACGGCGTTGCACTTCCTGCTCCAGAAAATCGTTCTGATTGCGCAGGAAATCGGCAACGGCCTTGAGCTTGATCTGAGTGTCGACCCTGGCCATGAGCACCGGGGGGATGATCGGCTTGGTGATGTAATCCGCAGCACCCAGGCTCAGGCCGCGAATCTCGTCCTCCGTGGCCGTCATGGACGTGAGGAAAATGATCGGTATGTGGCGAATGCGTGCATCAAGTTTGAGCTGCTTCGCGACGTCATAACCGGACAGGCCCGGCATCATGATGTCCAGCAGGATCAGATCGGGTAGTGGATCAGCCTGCAGGAGACGCAAGGCTTTCTCGCCGCTGTTGGCCGCCTTGACCCGATAGTTGTCCTTCAGCAACTCGGCGATCAACATCAGGTTGTCGGGGGTATCGTCGACCACCAGAACGGTCGCTGATGGATAAACGCCCTGAGTGCTATCCATGGTTGTTGGCTCCCTTGCCAGACAATTGAGGAGTCGGCGTACTTGCACCAATCTCTTGCTGGCAAGCGTAGCTAGAAAAGCTGCAATCGCTAGGTTTGGATCTGCAGGTTGGTTCGAAGAGGCACTTCAGGCAAAGATGAATTGATGATGGGCAAACAGTGGGTACAGCATCGGAGCCACGATGGTGCGCATTTCGTCGGTGTTATGATCTGGCGTGTATTTCTTGCCAAGAGATTGCCCATGGATCGCTTGTCTACCTTGTTGTCGCAGTTCGGCGTGCGCGCAAACCTGTTTTTCAATGGCAAACAGTGCGGCTTGGCGTCTTACGACGGCGCTGAAGGACGTGGCTATATCCACCTGCTGCAGGCGGGCAGTGTTAATTTAAAGAAAGCCGATGGTAGGGGGTTATTACTGACCCGGCCCAGTCTGATTTTTATGCCGCGTCCCAGCCGGCATCAACTGTTTGCCGGTGAGTCCGAAGGCGCTCAGTTGTTGTGTGCATCGATGGAGTTTGGGGGTGGGGTCGATAACCCGCTGTCGGCTTCATTACCCGACTGTCTGGTGCTGTCTCTAGATGAACTGCCAATGCTGGCCGATACGCTGAAATGGATGTTCCGCGAGGCGGCGGGCTCGCATTGTGGCAAGGAGGCAGCGCTGGAACGGTTGTTCGAACTGCTGATCATCCTGTTGTTTCGACATCTACTTGATCACCACCAGTTGCATACCGGGATGATGGCTGGACTGGCTGACCCGAGGTTGTCGCGCTCTCTTTCGCAGATTCACAACGCACCTCATCTTGCTTGGTCAGTTGCGGGATTGGCGAGCGAATCAAACATGTCTCGCGCGGCTTACGCAGTACATTTCCGGGCGGTTATCGGGCAGACGCCCGCCGATTATCTGTTGAGTTGGCGTATCAGTCTGGCGCAGAAGCGTCTTCGTGAAGGCCGGTCGATTACATTGATCGCCGCCGAAGTCGGTTATGAAAGTCCCTCGGCACTTGCGCGCGCGTTTCGACGCAAGACTGGTTACAGTCCTCAGGAATGGATCAAAGACTTGGCAGGCGGAGAAAATCGGGCATTGACCTGAAAGTATCGAACTGCTTCAGGCCATTGCAGGGGCAGTCATCGGCTCAACGGCGTTCAATCGCCGTCAGAGAATGGCCGGCCACAAATATCGAGGCGGCAAGTAACCCGATGTCTTTGAGTAAAAACTGGCCTGGAACGACTGAAATAGCGGGAAAACCCAGGCCGGGCTCGATCACTCCGGGTGTCGAGAACATGAAGCTCAAGGTGGTGAAAAACAGCCCGGCAGACAGCGCGCCACCTATCAAAGAAAGCTTCGGTGACAGCAAGCGACCTGCAATCAGCGCACCGATCGAGACCTCCAGGACGCCAAGCAGATTGGAGAAGGTGTCGACACTGAAAATGTTGTAAACCCAACCCACGAAAGGGCTGTTGCTCACCAGCGGAACCAGCCCGACCGCTTCGTAGTGCGTGAACTTCATCCCGCCGAACCACAAGTAAATGACGGCGAGCGCAAAATAGGCGCCATAGATCCCCAGCGCCATGGTTTTGAACCCAAGCGTTGAACGGGGTTGGGCGCTGCTGGTTTCGTGGGTCTCGATTCCGAAGGTTTTCATGATCAATGCTTCCAGGAGTGTGGTGAGGAACGCCAATAAGCAACCCTGCGAGGGTGTGCGTTGGGGGTCGACACAGTGTTGCCTTTGCTTCCACACTCGTGGCGTCTGAACGTATTGCATCCGGTGCAGATCGTCTTGACGCGTCGGATGAGATTAACGTCATCCGACGCGCAGAGTTACTTCAACGCAGCTACCACGGCATCGAAGAATGCCATCGGGTCGATCGGCTCTTTATCAACCGGCTTGGGCTGGGCACCGAAGGTGACAATCACCACGTTATTGGCGGGGTTGACGTAGATGTTCTGGCCCTGGATACCGACCGCCGAATAAGCGCCGTCTTTCACCGAAGGCTCGGTCCACGCCGTCCACCACATGTAGCCGTAGTCCAGGGACTTGCCACCTTTGAGGGTGGTCGGCAGGGTCGCCTCCTTGACCCAGCCCTCGGGCAGAATTGACTCGCCATTGATCTTGCCGTCGTTCATGAAAAACAGCCCGAAGCGTCCATAATCGCGCAACGTGGCGCTGATACCGCTGCCACCGATTTCGACGCCGTCAGGTGAATCGAGCCACCAGCGGGCATCGCTCTCCATACCGAACGGCTGCCAGATCTTCTGCGACAGATAGTCGGCCAGTGGCATCTTCACAGCGCCACGAACGATCTCGCCGAGAACCTGCGTTTCGCCGGTGCTGTAATTGTTGACCGTGCCGGGCTCGGCCGCTCGCGGCAAACTGGCCATCAACGCCATGGCCGAATGCGGTTTCTGAGATATCTGCGCCTTGAGGAGCGCGCGACGATCAGACGCCGGATCGGTGTAGGTCTCGTTCCACTTCACGCCCGAAGACATCATCAGCACGTCGCGCACCGTCACGCCTTCATAGGCGCTGCCCTTGAGCTCGGGAACGTAATCCACCACTTGCGCATCAAGGCCCTTGATAAGGCCGTCTTTGATCGCGGCAGCCGCCAGTGTGGAGGTGATGGACTTGGCCACCGACATCGACATCCACCGGGTTTTCTCGGTGTTGCCGCGCTGGTAGGTCTCGAACACGATCTTGCCGTCCTTGAGCACGAGCATCGCCGTGATGCTGTCCAGTGCGACGAAGTCATACAGGTCGTACTTTTTGTCCCCGACAGTGAAGCGAACGTTGGGCAATTGTTTGTCCGATTTCGGCAGCGCATACGGATGATCGCCGGCCTTGATCCGGTGGGTAGGGAACAGCCGGTCTATGTTCCGGTAGGTACTGACCGCCAGATCGGGGAGCATGGCGCCGTCATAGATCTGCTCCACGGTGCCAATCGGTTCCTGGGCGTGGGGATAATCGTCAGCCCATGCGCCCGAGGATATACCCGCAGCGAGCAGACCCAGCGAGAGAAGCAGCATCCGACCAGGCACAGCCGGACGAGAAATAGCGGAGGAGTGCATAACCTATCCTTTTGTTGTTTTTGCCATTCACGGACGCCAGGGCGCGCGCCCGCTTGAACCATAGCCTACTCATTGGAATTGCGCCGCAGCGCTTGAATGAGCGACGAAAGTGAAGCGCAGTTAGTCGTCCACTTCCTCACTGGCGGACGGACGTGATCGATAAACGGTTACGGGCACAGGCGTCGGAGTAAATAAAAACGGGCACCTTGAAGGTGCCCGTTTTTTTGTGGTCTTCGACTCCGTCGCAGCGTTGAAAGGCTAAGCGGGAAGTTTGATGTCGCAAAACTGGCCTTCGGGAAGGCCAGCAGTCGATAGGCTATCGATTGAATCGCTCGACCAATGAATATTGCGTATTAGCGGTCTGGGTCAGCTCCTTGCTCAGCGCTGCCGAATGCCTGGCCTGTTCAGACGTCTGGTCTGCCAGATGGGCAATGGTCGTGATATTGCGGCTGATTTCCTCGGCCACGGCGGTTTGCTCTTCGGTCGCTGCGGCAATCTGGGTCGTCATGTCCGTGATATTCGCCACTGCTTCGCTGATTCCGACCAATGCCTTATCTGCCTCAAGCACCCACGCCACGCCTTCTTCGGCCTGGCGATGACCGCTTTCCATGGTTTTCACCGCATTGTTGGACGACACCTGCAGCTTGGAAATCAGCCCATGGATTTGCGCCGTGGACTCCGTTGTGCGCTGCGCCAACTGGCGCACTTCATCGGCGACCACCGCAAAGCCTCGACCCATGTCGCCCGCTCGCGCGGCTTCGATGGCGGCGTTCAACGCCAGCAGGTTGGTCTGGTCGGCAATGCCCTTGATCACATCGACTACCGTGCCGATTTCATTGCTGTCCTTGGCCAGTTGGGCGACTGTCAGCCCGGTTTCACCCACTACCACCGAGAGGCGCTGAATGGCTTCTCGGGTGTCCCGGGCCACTTCGCGTCCACGCCCGGTCAACACATTGGCTTCCTGAGTGGCGTCGGCGGTGCGCTGGACGTGGCTGGCGACTTCCTGGGTGGTGGCGGCCATTTGATTGACGGCGGCCGACACCTGCTCGGTCTCGACCCGTTGACGGTCAAGCCCACGGGAGCTTTCAGTGGCGAGGCCGTCGGAGCGGCCCGCCAGACCGGTCAGTTGCTCAGCCGTATCCTGCAATCGGGTGAGGCATGTCTTGAGCCGGGCAGCCTGGCTGACAAACGCCGTTTCAAGGCGTGCCTGGGGGCCACGTTCGTCGCTGTACATTTTAGCCAGCAACGCGTCGCAGGTTGAGGCTTCAGCCATTGCCAGCAGACGCAGCGCGCCACGGTTTTGCCGGCTCGAGACCCACAGCCCGAGCGGCACCGATACTCCGACAGCCAGAATGATCGCCTGCGACATGCTGAGGAACACGCCGCCCAATGCACCCACCAGGCCCATCGCCAACACCGGTAGCCAGGCGAGCAGTGCGGGTTGCCACTGATCACTGACCGGGACGGCTGACTTGTCCAGGCTGATGCGTTTATAGAGGGCTTCGGCGCGACGGATCTGCTCGGCCGTCGGCTTGACCCTGACCGATTCATAGCCCACAACCTCTAGCCCCGCGAAAATCGGCGTGACGTAGGCGTTGACCCAGTAGTGGTCGCCGTTCTTCGTGCGATTCTTGACGATGCCCATCCACGGCTTGCCTAGCTTGAGCGCACCCCACATATGAGCGAAAACGGCGGAGGGCACGTCGGGGTGACGAACGATGTTTTGAGGCGCGCCGATCAGGTCCGACGTGTTGAAACCGCTGATTTCGACGAAGGCGTCATTGCAGTACGTGATGACGCCCCGCGCATCCGTTGTCGAGATGAGTTTCTGTTGAGGCCCAAGGGCAACCTCGCGCTGCGTAACCGGTTGGTTGTTTCTCATCTGTATTGCTCCTATCCCTAAGCAAGGGGCATCGGCTGCGATAGGAGAAAGGTTAATGAGTAAGTCAGAAAGCGCAGGTCATGCGTCCGAAAAGAAGGTGTCGCCCTTTGATGGCTATGGCTGGCCAGAATAGGGCGTACGGCCAGCGTTGATCGTTGCCAGGGCATTTCGCACACAGTCTCCAACTCACCGGAACCTGCGTTGTGGAATAATTTGTTACATTCATAGGATAAGCTGATCAATCTGTCAGATCCCGAGTGCGCACCATGGCCATAAACTTCGACCTTAACGACCTGCAAGCTTTTCGCGCCGTGGTCGAGCAGGGCAGTTTTCGCAAGGCCGCTGACGCCGTGCGTATCTCTCAGCCGGCACTGAGCCGGCGCATCGAAAAACTTGAAGACGCCCTTGGCGTACGGTTGTTTGAACGCACGACACGTAAGGTCAGCTTGACTCAGGCCGGGCGCGGCTTCATGCCCAGCGTTGAGCGCTTGCTGGACGATCTGGACGTGGCGCTGCTGGGTATCAGCGAAGTCGCCTCGACCCGACTCGGCCATGTCACGGTGGCCTGCGTGCCCTCGGCCGCGTATTACTTCATGCCGCGCGTGATCGCCCATTACCACCGGCAGTTCCCGAAGATCAAAGTAAAAGTGCTCGACTCCAGCGCCCACGACGTACTCAGCGCCGTGGTCAATGGCGAAGCGGATTTCGGTCTGAGCTTCATGGGTGCGCTGGAGACTGATGTCGAGTTTGAGCCATTGGTGCAGGAAGGTTATGTCGTGGCCTGTCGGCGCGATCATCCGTTGGCGGGACGAACCAGCGTCACCTGGGATGAGTTCTATCAGCAGGATTACATCTCGCTGGACAAGACCTCGGGCAATCGCTTTTTGCTGGATCAGGCGCTGACCGGCGTCGTGCCACAACGACAGAGCATCTGTGAAACCCGGCATGTGACGACGATGATCGGTTTGGTGGAAGCGGGGTTGGGGGTGGCGGCGGTGCCGCTGATGGCGATGCCGACAGCGGATCACCCGATTCTGACGCGGGTGCCGCTGACCGACCCGCAGGTCATGCGCAGTGTCGGCCTGATCAAGCGCCGGGGTCGCACGTTGACCCCGGCGGCGCTGGAACTGGCACGGCTGGTGGTGGAAATGAAAGTTCAGGTCAGCGACTGACCGAATCCAGCCCGGTGGCCTTTACATCCGGTTGAGCGGCCGAAGACGCCAGGAACTCCAGCAACGCCCTGGCTTGCGCCGGGTGTTGCGCGCCCACGGGAATGCCGGCAGCGAAACGCGTTACCGATTGCACCGACTCTGGAATCTTCGCCACAAAACTCACACCCGGCACCGGCAGCAATTCGCTGACCTGCTGGAAGCCCAGTTGGTAGTCGCCGGTGGCAACCACCGAACCCACGGGGATCTTCGGAATCATCCTGGATTTTGGTTTGAGTTGGTCTTCAATGCCCAGGCGCTTGAACAACTGTTCCTCGATGTACACGCCGCTGGCGCTGTCGGAATAGGCGACGGATTTTGCGTCGAGCAAGGTCTTCTTCAGTCCGTCAACGGAGCTGATGTCCGGCTTCGTCGCGCCCTCACGCACGACGAGCCCGATTCGGGAATCGGCCAGTTCAACCCGTGAAGCGGGATCGACTTTGCCTTGCTTGATCAGGTCATCGAGGGCGTAGCCGACCATGATCACTACGTCAGCTTTTTCCCCGCGAGAAAGACGATTCGGAATAGCTTCCGGCGCCTTGCCCATTGATGGGCCAAGGGCGGTGTCCAGGGTGTTGCCGGTGGACGCGGCGAATTTCGGCCCGAGCACTTTGTAGGCCGCGGTGAAACCGCCGGAGGTCATCACGCGGATCTCTTCCGCCTGGGCGACGGTGCTCAAACCGAGGCTGGCCACCAGGCCGAGGGCGGCAAAATTTAATAGCTTGTTCATTCGTGTTCTCACAAAGGGCAGGTTCAAGACATCGCTGGTTGCAGGCGGCCGGTGGAGCGGCGGTAGAGATACAACGTGGCGCACAGCGCGCAGAGCGCGGCGAAACTCATCCAGTAACCGGGTGCGGCCTTGTCACCGGTGTACTGAATCAGGAACGTCGACATCGCCGGGGTGAAGCCGCCAAACACCGCCGTAGCCAGGCTGTACGCCAGGGAGAAACCGGCGACCCGAACTTCGACCGGCATGATTTCCGTGAGCGCCGCAATCATCGCGCCGTTGTACAACCCGTAAATGAACGACAACCACAGCAAGACCAACAGCATGTTGACGAAGCTCGGTGCGTTGACCAGATAAGTCAGCGCTGGATACGCCGTGGCGAGGGTTAACAGCGCCATGGCGATCAGCACCGGGCGTCGACCGATGCGGTCAGACAGCGCGCCGCCAATGGGCAACCAGAAGAAGTTCGAAACACCCACCAGCAAGGTCACCAATAACGCATCGGACGTACTCAGGTGCAGCACGGTTTTGCCGAAGGTGGGCGCGTACACGGTGATCAGGTAAAAAGCCGTGGTGGTGAGGGCGACCATCATCATCCCGGCGAACACGATGACCCAGTTCTGCGCGAGGGTGCGGAACACATCGCCCATACTTGGCCGATGTTTGCGCGCTTCGAATTCCTCGGTTTCTTCGAGGTTACGGCGCAGGAAAAAAATGAACGGCACGATCATGCAGCCGACGAAAAACGGAACCCGCCAGCCCCAATCGGCAATCATTGCGGGCGCCATCCACTGGTTCAACCCGTAGCCCAACGCCGCCGCGACAATAATCGCCACTTGCTGGCTGGCTGACTGCCAACTGGTGAAGAAACCTTTGTTGCCTGGAGTAGCGATCTCCGCGAGGTACACCGAGACGCCCCCCATTTCCGCACCGGCCGAGAAGCCTTGCAGCAAGCGACCGACCAGCACGAGGGCGGGTGCCAATAACCCGATGGTTTCGTACCCGGGCACCAACACAATGAGAATCGTGCCGCTGGCCATGATCGACAACGTCACTATCAACCCTTTGCGCCGACCCACATCGTCGATGTAAGCACCGAGTATCACCGCGCCCAGCGGACGCATCAGGAAACCCGCGCCAAACACCGCGAAGGTCATCATCAGGGATGCAAACTCACTGCTGGCCGGGAAGAACACGGCCGCTATCTGAGTAGCGTAAAAGCCGAAAAGAAAGAAATCGAACTGTTCGAGAAAGTTGCCCGAGGTCACTCGAAAAATCGCACCGGCGCGTGAACGACCGGAAGGGTTTGATGTTGTCATGGACCTGTACTCCACCGCTTTTATGACGTGCACCGCCTGGACGCGGCGCACGGTTCTTATTGGGGCGAATGGTGGAGCAGGGTGATCGATATGATAAGTGCATTGTTGGCATGCATTAATGCATGAAACGGATCAATGAGGGCGAAGGTGAGGGCGGGTAGGCGTGGTGTCGCCGCCTGTTATTGACTCGCTCCGGCGCCCTGGCGACGGAAGAACAACGTCACCTGGCCGACCTCTACCCCGAACTTGGACATGCTGGTGCGGTTGATCAAGGTGTCCTCGTCCATCAAGTACATCCAGTCGTCCATGCTCATTTCGTAGGTCGAGTCGTCGACCGGCAGGTTCAGGCGATAACGCCAGTGCAATGTGTTGCCAGCGACCTGACCCTCGGCGACACCCACCACATCGTCCGCACGCCCGCTCCAGCGGCCCTGGCCCTTAGGCGTCAGGGTCCAGACACGGCGTTGGCGGGTGCCGTCGCTGTACAGGAAGCGCTCGTCGAGAATCAGATTGTTGCCCTCACGACGGCTGACGATGTCGACCTCGAAACGCTTGGCCACCTCACCGCTGCGTTTCTGAAACATCCCCCAGGCTTTGACGGGCTGGCTGAAAAAATGCGCCAGATCCAATGCTGGTTTTTGATCCGCGTAACGGGCGACGTCTACGCTGCCGCAGCTCGCGACGCTGAGTGCCAGTGTTAGTAACAACAGTAATCGGGTCATTGCCTTACTCCCTGAGTGCGCAGGTGATGAGGGGGGAAGTGTCGAATCGTTTTGTTGTACGTTTTTCAGTCTTTTGTACAGGTTTATCGCCGTCCAATTAGATGCAGGAGGACTCGGATCGTTACCTGCGTCCTGCGCCTAACCGGGGGCCATTTCTCGCAGCAACGCGGCTCGCGATGAAACGGCAACAGACCCTAGAGCTGAAAGCGCGAGATGTTCTCTCGCAATGTCACGCTGGTGCGTGCCAGTCCTTCGCTTTCCTGCTGAGCGCTGCGGAAGGCTGCAGCGGATTGCTCGGCGCTTTCGCTGACGGTCACGATGCCCCGGCTGATCTGCTCGGCAACGGTACTCTGCTGCTCGGCGGCAGCGGCGATTTGGTGGTTCATGCCGTTGATCCGCTCGATCATGGTTACGATCGTGCTTACCGCATCACCGGCCTCGGAAACGCCGGACACCGACTGCGCACTGGAGTGCTTGCAGCGTTGCATATGCTGCGAGGTTTCGTCGGCAATTTTCTGCAGACTGGCGATCAGCCCCTCAATTTCTGAGGTGGCCTTCTGGGTACGTTGTGCCAGGCTGCGCACCTCGTCGGCTACCACCGCGAAACCGCGTCCGGCCTCGCCAGCACGGGCAGCTTCGATGGCTGCATTGAGGGCCAGCAGGTTGGTCTGGTCGGCCACCGACTTGATCACTTCTAGCACGCCGCCGATATTGCCGGTTTCATTCTTCAGCCGGGCCATGGCCATGTTGGACTGTTCGATTGTCGCGGCCAACTCGCCGATCATGTTGACGGCATCTTTGGCCTTCTGCTGGCTGTACAGGGCCGCGCTATCGGCCTCGCTGGCGGCACTGGCGGCGGATTCGGCATTGCGCGCGACATCCTGCACGGTGGCGGCCATTTGGTGAACGGCGGTGACGATCTGCTCGACCTCGCACTGTGCCATGGCCACGCTTTCGGCATTTCTCAGGCTCGATTGGCTAAGCTCCTGGCTGGATTCGGCCACGGTCTGTGAGGACAGATTGATGCCCTTGGTCATGTTCCGCAGGTTCTCCTGCATGCTCAGCAGGGCGGCCATTATGCTGGCTTGTGGTGGCTCAATCGTGCGCTCGCTGGCGCGCAAATCGCCCTTGGCAACCCGTTGGGCGAGCTGGTTGAGTTCACTCGGTTCGGCACCCAGCGCGCGCAGCAGATTGCGGCTGATGATGTATCCCAGTACGGCTGCCAGTAAGACGGCCAGCGCAGTAATGGCGAGCAGCAGGTTGCGTTGTGACAGATAGTTTGCGTCATTTTCGCTGACCTGCAGGTCTGCCTTCTGGTTGGTGTAGCGCAGGTATTCACCAATTGCCTGGGTCAGCTCGGCCAGTAATGGTGTGCACTGCTCGCTGACCATGCGCAGGGCCTCGTCGTTTTCACCCTTGAACAGGTGTTCGGCAATGGTTTGCGCTACCGGTTTGTAGCGGCTCTCGACCTGCTCGATGGTTGAGAACAGTTCACGTTCTTTGGGCGACACATCATCATGGTTATCAATTGCCTGGCGTAGCGCGGCGAGGCTGCTGGCCACCATTTTTTCGTTGACGGCAATCGCGCCCCGCTGCTGTCCTCTCGCGGTGACATTGCTGTTCAAGGCGATGTTACGCAGGGCAATCGCGCGCTGGGCGGCAGCGTCGTTCAGTGTGTTGGCCAGGCGGGTGCGTGCATCAACGCCATTAACGTAGAGAAAAAAGTCCTTACTGCTGTTAGCCAGGGCGTATAGCGAGATAGCGGCGATCAGCAACATAAACGCGAGCAGGCTGGCATAGCCGGCATAGAGACTGGTCCGTGTAGAGAGCCTGGGAGTGTGCGATGGCATGATGTACCTACGTAATGGGAGGAGCACTTTAGGGACACCTGCAGGGGTATGTATCCGCCCTCGGTCCGCATCCTGCGCAGGTATTCTTTTGTTCGACGGCAATGAGTAGCGGCGTTATTTGCTGGCTAGCTAAAACTTGTACAAGTTATTGCGTGTGTACAAGTCTTGTACAGCTATATTTGAATGATGTCGTCATGACATCACTCAATCCCGATGAACGGTCAGTAACCTCCGGTTTCTGGCAAGCGCGAGAAATAGAGGTCTGGCTATCGGGCTGACTACTGTTTGGCGGCGATACAGCCCAAGGCCATCTTTGGGCGGGCCGATAGAATCCTGCGGGCGCTGTAAAAATGCGTAGCGCTATTTCTGTACAGGTATTTTGTATGGGGGGTGAGCTAGGGCGCGCTAATTGTGAGCATGCGCTGCGCTAGCGCTGCTGCCGTTTCATCGCGAGCCGCGATGCTGCGAGAAATGGCTCCCGGTTATGGGGGGGAGGGTGGCTGCCGGTCCAGCCTTTGAATGAGCGACGAAAGCTGGCGGCATCGCTGAAGCTCAGGTAGTCGGCCACTGCCTCTTTGCTGATTGGACCTGACCTTGCCCGCTGTTCCGATGAAGCTTATAGTCCGCCCCGTCGCCCACAATGGCGATTCAGGTTTGGCGACTTGATCGATCGGGTGCGACAGCTCTGTGCTTTTTGCAGGTGCTGTTGCACGCTCGCAAAAGCTGTCTTTTATGGCAGCTGTGCGCGGGAGACCTTCGGGTCTGCCGGTATTCCGATCCCGGTTCGCCAACCTGCGTACAGCTGTCACCCATTCGTTTGGCGACGATTGGGGGCAGTCAACTTTTGCTTGATCGGAGTTTTACCTATGGACAGATACACCCCCCTTTCCGGACTCGACGAGATCCCGGCCGCACTGCTCATCGACACCCAAGCCCCACTCGACGTCCTCCAGGCCATGGCCGATTACCGCATCCGCACGGTCACGCAGGTGCTGGAAAACATCGCCTTCCGCGCCGAGATTGGTTGCGACACTGTGGTGCTGGCGGACTTTTCCAAACTCTTGGCCATTCCGTTGCGCGATGGTTGTGATTTGATGGAAGTGATTGGAAAGCGGTTACGGGCGCAGGCGTCGGAGTAAGTAAAAACGGGCACCTTGAAGGTGCCCGTTTTGTTGTGGTCTTCGATACCGTCGCTGCGTTGAAAGACTAGGCGGGAAGCTCGACGTTGCTGGATTCACCGGCACCAGTGGCACCTGACAACCAACTCCATACGTAGGTCAGCGTGGTAAGGTCTTCGTGACCAACGCTGACCGTGTCACGAGACTAGCCAGCAAATATTTCACATCGTTGACGTGCAAAGCGGTTTGAAAAAGAGCGGGTTGGAGGCTGGTTGGAGCCTGTAACAAATGGCAATGGATAGTCCGAGTTTGCCCTTCGAGAAGGGCAGCTAACGGCCCAAAAGCAGACGGTTACGCAGGGTTAATAGCCGTTTCTTGAGGCTTGGAAGTGTCTACAGAAGGAGGGGCGATTCAAAACTTACGGTTCCGGCCAAACTACAAGCATTTTTAGACGCAATCTAGACTGCATGTTTTTGAAACTTTAATAAGGAAAATTAATGGATCCACAATTCTTTGGCTATATTTCTGTCTCTGTGGAAAAATGGCAGAAAGTCGCGCCTCTATTCGTGGCGGGGATGGGTGCATTATATATAGTTTATATTTGCACAATTACGGAGTCCCTATCCATAATCAGAAATCGGATATCTGATCTTGTCGGGATGAAGCACTCATTCAATCACGAAAAACTAAAAAAACATCAACAACAAGAGCTAGACCTAGATTATTTTAATTTCAAGTTTAAGTTAAATGTCAAAACACCTTATGCGATGGATAAATTAATCGCTTGGGCAGACCGATCCGGCGTACGACTGAACGAGATCAAACGAGCGCGGCCCTATTTCAATCCAACTGAGCAAACTTTCAAAATTCCTCAGCCGAAATTTGTAAAAACATTCACGGTAATAGTCCTGCTTTTTGCAGCGCTGATATTTTTCGCTATTTACACTCCCAATGCCGCATTATTTAAAGTCAATAAAACCGGCCAATGGTTTTGGGTTGCCGATAGCCATGCTTTCTCCTTCACCTCCTACCTTCCGCAATCACTGCATGTTTCTGGCTCTTGGGAGATGAGCACAGGCAATTGTTTGCTGGATAATACGTCAGCTCCATTATCCAACGAGTGGGATAAAAAGGTTATATGTTATCTTTTACTGGACAACCAGAAAGGGCAAGTAGCGAAAACTATCAGAGAGCAGAAAATTTTGGCATGGACTTTTTCGCTTCCTTGGCTCCTTGTGCCTCTTGCTGTACTGCAAGGAAGTCACAGGCGACGATACGCAATAGAGTTTCAAAAACGCAGCCAGAAAAAGCTCCGCTTCGGGGACAGCCCTCTTCCAGAATATGCAAGGTACTATTATGACTAGGTCAAATGGTGACGAATAAGGCATAGGCGATTTAAATCCGCGAGGCGCCCGTCACTACTTTTTCCGTTACCCAAACTGCTAATGAGGAAACGTCCTACAGCATGGATCGGGAACAGGGTCGGAACGGTCTGATTCTGTGTTTTCGAAGCCATCCAACAGGTCCGTCGTCTATTTGAAGCGCCGTACATTCACTCCTCAAGAGATGAAAGCTATTCCATCACCAAGGAGCGGAAGCATGGCGTTTGACGCATTTGTAAAAATCGATGGTATCCCCGGCGAAGCTTTGGATGAACAGTATCGCGACTGGATCGAGGTCAACGGATACAGCTTCGGCACCCATCAAAGCACTTCCGCAACGGCCAGCTCCAGTGGGGGCGCCGGTTCCGGTCGGACGACGTTGAGCAATTTCACGTTCACCAAGTTACTGGACAAATCCAGCTGCAAACTGATGGAGGCGAGCTGTGCCGGGGAGCATCTGAAGGAGGTCAGTCTGGTGCTGAGCCGTGCGGGGGGCGACAAGGTCAAATACTTCGAGATCATCCTCGAAGAGGTCATCATTTCCGACTACACGCAAAATGCCTCTGCCGGAATTCCCGTAGAAGTCGTGCAACTGAATTACGGCCGCATCAAAACCATCTACACCCAGCAAAAACGCAGCGACGGTGCCGGCGGCGGCAACATCGCGGGCGGTTGGGATCGCATCAGCAATAAAAAGTATTCGTGAGGCTGAAATGGCTGAGCCTCTAGCGTTTATCAATTCACAGACACAAACCTATCAAGCGCTGAAAACTCAATTGCGACTGACGGGCGCCTCTAACAGCAAATTCGATGCACTCAATGGGCATATTGCCAACACCGTGGTGTTGGCCGGCGAGCTCGTTATCATCGGCGATTCGTCCACTGCATCTTGTACGAGCCAGGAAGCGTACTTGATGGCAAAGGCACGGGACATCCACATTGGTTTGCTGATCAATCAGGTCGATGCGGACGACTTTTTTCTGGATAACTTCGAGCTGCTGAAGGAGGTGCTCAAATACAGCTCAATTGGCGCGGGTGTCGTCAGTGATGGGTGGAGCAGGCATATGGCGGCCATAGGGAAAACCCTGGAAGAGATCGAGGCGCTACACAAGGAGTTTTTGCGCACTGAATCATTGGCTGCCAGGAAAAAATTCATAGCTGAGCGCGCCATTGTGTTTGGCAAGCTGGATCAGCAGCTTGCAAAAGCAGCGTCGTATGGCTCAGGACTTCGTTATCAAAGCTCGATAAAACGAATGCTGGGAATTTCGACCAAGAGCTTTTTGCATACCGGGGAGATTGCGGGGTATGCGGAAAAAGTCTCTGGCGTGGCCAAGGCTGCAAAGCTGATCAAGAACGGAGTCTATATCGGTACGGCATTGACTGTTGCCTCCTCTGGAATTGCAATCAGAAACGCGTGTGTGCTGGGGCGGGAGGATGAGTGCAGAAAAGCTAAATACGTAGAGGGTTCATCGTTGGCTTTCAGTTTGGGAGGCGGGGCCGCATTAGGTTATCTAGGTGGGACTGCCGCCACATTTGGCTGCATTGTCGTGCTTAGCATTACCACTGGTCCCGGAGTACTCGTATGTGGTGTCGTAGGTGGTGCGTTAGGTGGATGGGCAGGTGGTTCATTAGGAAGCGAACTAGGTGAAAGTTTCGGTGAGTATTTGTACGATGGAATCTTACAATGAGTCTGTTGCCATTTGGCTTAATTGGACTACTTATCGGTGCTCCGATCATATTAATGGTGGTTTGGCTAACCTATATGGTGCACGTATACACTGAGATAGCGGAAGCGTTGATGCCGAACAGCAGTTTTGTTGATGCTAATAAAAAAGCCTTTTCTCAAGCTGGAATTTTCGGCAAGTCTATACGGAATGGCTTCCTCACTATGGTATTGCTTACTCCACATTTGACAGCGAAGAGGGGTATTGTTGACGTCCAAGAGATCAAGCACTTTCCTAAGAAGTTTAAGAGGATGCTCGTTGTAACATGGGCTGCGAATTTCTTGCTTTGTTTGGCACTGTTAGTCTTTGGAAGTTATCTGAAGTACCTAAAGTGAGGTTTTCCTGGTTTTCTTAAAACTCCCTCATAGTGAATTCAGGACCAGTAACATGCGGCTTCCCACGACCCGCAACCTACCGAACATCAACCCCCGTCATCGACTCGAGCACCCATTGCGCCTTGTACGAAGGCCACGTATGTGAAGGATGCTTCTTTGGCTGGCAGCTTGACGGGGGGGGCGGTTTTGGAGGTTATTCAACAACACTAGGGGGATTTATAGGTGACCCAAAATCCTTCTGGGGCTGACTTGTCAGTCCGGTTGTTGTGGAACAGTTTTCGAATTGGTAGGCAGGTAATGAAACGGCTGCTCAGGAGTGGTGCATTCGTCGATTGACTACTGAATAACTGCACTGCCACTACGCAGCCCATACTCAACCCTCTTGACAGCTTTAAGAGGGTGGGATATCTACAAATTAGGATTTAACAACCCGAACGATAAAGGAAGTCGACCATGAGTATCAAACCTGGCCCTAAGAGAACGAATGAGGATGGCACTCCGGATAAGAGGCAGAGAGTCACGCCCGAAAAGCAAAAGGAACATCCAGAGCTGAAACCTCATAAGCATAAACAGGGGGAGTAAAATAAAAAAGCGGCTCACTAGAGTCGCTTTTTATTTGTGTTCGATTATGCCTGTCCGCATCACCGCAACGATTGATCGCGACGTAGTGAACGAAGTGGGATGGAATCATGGGTAGCGGATTATCTAAATGTACAGATGCAAAGCGAGCATAAATTATCCTCGTGGTCGTGGTCGTGGTCGTGTTGGAGGTGCCCAATGGATCGCTCCGGCTTTCCTGGAATCGCTCAACCCATACTAAACAACTGCCGAATCAAATTCGGCGTACTACCCGTCCAGCGTTTAAACGAGCGACGAAAGTTGGCTGCATCGCTGAAGCTCAGGTAGTCCGCCACTTCCTCATTGCTAAGCCCTTTGACTTGATACAGATACAGCGCCACCTGTTTGCGCACCCGATCCACTTGTTGTTGAAACCCGGTGTCGTGTTTTTGCAGTTTGCGTTTGAGGGTGGCGGGGCTCATGGCGAAGGCTTGGGCGGCTTGTTCAAGGCTCGGGGGTTGGCGCACCTGTTCGAGCAGGTAGGTGTAGAGGCAGTCGGTGAAGCTCGCCGCAAAACCAAGCTGTTCGATTTGCCCCACGGCTTCCAGGCGGGCGACCTGGCCGGCGGTGGCTGAGGCGTTGGGCCAGGGTTGGGTGAGGTATTCCCTTGGGATGCGCATCAGGTCCAGTGGACGTTTGAACTGGGTGTCTTCGCCCAGGTGCACCCAATACTGTTCGACATATCGCGGTTCGGCGTGGCTGAGGCTGCACACCCACGGCAGGCGGCGGCCGCTGAGCCACTGACTCATGGCCACCAGCGAGGTCATGCTCGCTTCCAGCAGGAATCGCCATTGCTCGCCCGCGCCGCAACTGTCCAGCCAATAGACGTAGGCGAACTGTTCATCCAGCAGCAAGCGCGGTGTGGCCAACGGGCTGAGCAATGCCTGTTGCTGCACCAGCGTATCGAGGGCCTGGTGCAGGTTTTGTGCGTGGCGCAAGGCGTGGCTGACGGCGCCGTAGTGTCCGGGCAATAACCGTTGGCCGAACAGGAAACTGCTGTCGTCGGCGTCCAGCAGGCGTCGGCTGTTGCCGATCAGTTGCAGAAACTGCTGCGGGCTGAGGCGAGTCTGGCCCGCCAGAATGTCTTCGTGAAACAGGCCGGTGCCGCGTAGCAGGCGATGGCTGTCAATGTCTCGGGACAGGGCCAGATCGATCAGGGTGGCGGGTTGGTAATGCCCGGGGATGAATCGGCTGTCGGCTTCGTACCAGGTGGTTTTGACGGTCATCGCCGGGCCTCAGGCGCTTTTGGCGAGTGGTTGCTTGGCCCGTGCCAGCGCCAGGTTGAGGCGTTTGAGCAGGGTTTCAGGCGTCTCGTCGAGCGCCATCACCACCGCCGTACTGGCTGCCAGTTGCAGGCGTTCGCCATGCTGGCGGGTCTTGTGCGCGAGGCTGTGCACGGCGTGTTGCAGTTCTTGCGCCAGGAGCTGCGCCTGACGCTCGCCGGTGTTGGGCAGCAGCACCACAAAACGGTCGCCAGCCAGACGGCAGAGCAGGTCCTGACGGCGCAGGTTGAGCAGCAGCAAATGACTCAGGGCCTGCAGTACGGCGTCGCCTTCGGCATGGCCGAAGTGCTGGTTGATGGCGGCGAAGTTGTCCAGGTCCAGTACCAACAGCGACAGCGGTTGTTGTTGCCTGATGCTGTCGGCGAGGCTGTCGGTCAGTTGCCGTTTGAGGTAGTCGGCACTGCCCAGCGGCGTGAGTTTGTCGAACAGTCGGTGTTCGCGAAACAGCCGCTCGCGTTTCTCCATCTGCGCGCTGATCGCCAGTTGTTCGCGATGCCAGTGATAGATGCCGATGGTCAACAGAATCATGCCGACCGGCATCGGTCCGGACTCCAGCCAGTGGTCCCAGGTGATGCTGTCGGGCAGGCGGATGAATTCGTCGAGGCTGTCGATCCACCAGGAGAAAAAGATGCAACTGAGCCCCAGCGCCAGGTAGTTAGTGACCCGTCCGGCAGGGCGGCTTTTGAGCACCAGCCCCAGCCAGACCAGGGCCAGCAGCGCCGAGCCGCCTTCGCCGATGATGTCCAGCCAGACCCACTCACTGACGGTTTTCAGGTCGCCGCAGGCCAGGTGCAGCAGCAACCCGAGGTTGGCCGCCAGCAGCAGGGCGGTGAGTTTCCAACGGTGGGGCTTGAGCACTGAGAACATGACAGCGGTCCTTGGATGAGGAAGCGATGCGCGCCAGCACAGCAGAAGTTTGTGACAGTCGGGTGACGAGGCGCGAAGGGAAGGGGGAGGTCGAATCAGCTCACCGTGAATTGTTTTTTTCAGCGCCGCGCCGTGCGTTCCCATGAGCGCTGGCGTGCTTCGAACCGCGTCCCGGCGCGGGTATCAGCACATCCGACAACGAGCCTGACCGACTCACCGTTATTGCCAGCAGGTCAATTCAGCTCATTCCCACCCCCAATGCCCGGCAAACAGGCGGTTTAAAGGGCTTGCTGCCCTGTGCTGTCACAGAACCGTCACGCCCCGTGCCTAGCTTGCCCTCCCAGTTGCCGGGCCACTTGCCTGGCGTTAAGGGACTCTTTGGGGGAGGACATTCATGGACCAGCGCAGCAGTCATCCGCGCCGCGGCACCGTCGGGATCTTCAGTTTCACGCTCACGGCGTTGACCATGGCATTGGTCAGCGAACGGTTGAGCGCCGCAGACGCCACGGCCAATGTCGAGCATGTCGAAGTGGTCGGTCAGGCGGCGAGCATCAATTCGGCGCTCAAGGAGCAGCGCCGCTCCGACAACATTGAAAGCGTGGTGCATGCCGATGGCATGGCGCAGTTGCCGGACGAGAACGTCGCCGAAGCGGTGCAGCGCCTGCCGGGTGTCAGTGTCGAACGTGATCAGGGCGAGGGGCGGTTTGTCAGCGTGCGGGGCTTGGGCCCGGACCTGAACAGCGTCACCATCAACGGCACGCTGGTGCCGTCGCCGGAAAGCGAGCGCCGCGCCGTGGCTCTCGATGTTTTGCCGTCGGAGCTGGTGCAATCACTGTCGGTGATCAAGACCCTGACGCCGGACATGGACGCCAACTCCCTGGGCGGCACAGTGGATGTGCGCAGCCTGTCGGCCTTCGATCATCCGGGGCTGTTTTACACCGGCAGCAGCGAGGCCAGTTACGACAAGAACACCCACCAGACCAGCCCGAAATTCTCCGGCGCAGCCAGCGACCGTTTCAGCCTGGGCGACGGCATCGATAACTTTGGCGTGGCGGCGGCCCTGAGCTGGCAGAAGCGTGACTTCGGTTCGGACAACGTCGAAACCGGCGGTGCCTGGGACTTCCAGCGCGGTGCGCGCCTGGAAGAATTCGAGCAGCGCGACTACGACATCAGCCGGGAACGCACCGGCGGCGGCCTGAACTTCGATTACAAGCCCGATGACCTGAGCAGCTATTACCTGCGCACCCTGTACAGCCGCTACAAAGACAGTGAGACCCGCAACTCCACCAGCATCGAATTCGCCGATCCGCAGGCGGCTGGCGAGCTGGGCGATGCCGAAGGCAAACGCAAGCTCAAGCAGCGCGAAGAGACCCAGGAGATTCAGTCCTACGTGTTGGGCGGTGAACGCCTGTTCGGCCTCTGGACCCTCAGCGGTCAAGCCGGTTACAGCCGCTCCAGTGAAGACAGCCCCGGCCACATCGCCAACGCCGCGTTCGATGCCAATGACGATTTCACCGACAGCGGCTTCTATAGCAACGACAAGCCACGGCCGATCATTGGTCAGGGCTTCTACGACCCGAACAACTTCACCCTCGATAAAGTCGACTGGGAAAAGCAGAACACCACCGACACCGAGAAAAACCTGCGCCTGGACCTGGCCCGTGATTACGACCTCAACGGCTACGCCTCGCAGGTCAAGTTCGGCGGCAAGGTCAGCCGGCGCAACAAGGACAACGACCTCGACGCCTGGGTCTACGAAGACTTCGACGACCTGGGGTTCAACGATGAACAGCTCAACCTCAGCCGGTTCCGCAAAGGCTCGGTGGATTACCGCCTCGGCCAGTTCGGGCCCGGCATCAGCGGCAGTGCGATCAAGCAGTTGATCGGCGGGCTGAACCGGGACGACTTCTACGACCCCGTGGAATCGACGGTCAACGACTTCAAGATGAGGGAGGACATCAACGCCGGTTACCTGATGAACACCTTCGACATCGACGATTGGCGGTTCATCGCCGGCTTGCGCTACGAGGGCACCGAGTTCGATGCCAAAGGCACCGGCGTCAACGATGGCGAGTTCGAAGCCACCGACACCAAACGAAAATATCACCACTGGTTGCCGGGCTTGCATGCGCGTTACCAACTGGACAAAAACACTCAGGTGCGTGCGGCCTGGACCAAGACCGTGGTGCGCCCGACCTTCGGTCAATTGGCGCCGGGGTTTGTCATCGACGGCGACGAGGCCACGTTTGGCAATCCTGATCTCAATCCGCTGGAGTCGAGCAACCTCGACCTCGGTATCGAGCACTTCATGGGACGTGCCGGCACGGTCTCGGCGTTCGTGTTCTACAAGGATATCAAGAACTTCGTCTACAACACCGACCTGGCCGGCACCGGGGCCTGGGTAGATTTCGCCGAAGCCCACACCTTTGCCAACGGTGACAGCGCAAAACTCTACGGTCTGGAACTGGCCTATTCGCAACAGTTCGACTGGCTGCCGGCGCCGTGGAATGGCTTGCTGGTCGGGGCAAACGCCACCTTCAGTCGTTCCGATGCGGAGATCGAAGGCTTCGACGCCGCCAGTGGCACGAACCTCAAGCGCAGCATCGATTTGCCGAACCAGTCGGACACGGTCGGCAACCTGATGCTCGGTTGGGAAGACGACAAACTCAGCCTGCGCCTGTCGGCCAACTACAAGTCGGACTACCTCTACGAGCTGGCCCCGATCAACGACAAGGCCCACGACCTGCACGTCGATGCCCAGACCTTCGTCGATTTCAGCGCGCGCTACTCGCTGACGAAAAACCTGCAAGTGAGCTTCGAGGCGCAAAACCTCACCGACGAGTCGTACTTCGTCTACACCGGCAATCGCTCCTACAACGGCCAATACGAAGAGTACGGCCCGACCTACAAGCTCGGCCTGACCTTCACCCATTTCTAAGCGCCGGGACGGCAGCCCGGTGCTGCCGTCGCGATGGATGCACGACAAGGACTTTGCCTGTTCATGACTATTTCTTTGCGATACACACACTGGCTGCTGGCCGCGATGATCAGCCTGGCCGCTGGCCCGACCCTGGCGGCGACACCTGCGCTGAGGCTGACGCCATGGGCGCCGAATCTCAAGGTCGAGGAACTGGCCTTCCTGTCCGCCGATCAACGCCTGGCGGTCAGCCCCCGTGATGGCTTGCTGTTGCTGGACGCCAAAGGCGCCGAACTGGCGCGAATGAGCGGTTCATTCAGCAGCCTCGACAGCCGCTCCACCGCGCAGCAGGTGTTCGTTGCCAGCCTCGACACTACCCGCCAGCAAGCGCTAGTAGTCGGCCTTGATTCGGCCAAGCGCACGTGGAGTACGCCGCTGTATTTGCCAACGCGGGACTTCGGGGTGAATGGCCTGTGCCTGTACCGCGATGACGCCAGCAACCTGTTTGTCTTTCTGGTGGGCGAGGAGGGCAAGGGTGAGCAATGGCTGGTGGGCAACGGCAACGTTCTGAACGCCCAGGCACAAAAGGTCCGCAGTGTGCCGCTGCCGCCGTCGGCGCAATTTTGTCAGGTCGACGACGCTGCGCATCAACTGGTAGTCAACGAAGAAAACGTCGGTTGGTGGGCGTACCCGGCACACGCGGAAGCCGATGTGACCCGCACGCCCGTGGCGATGCGTGAACCCTTCGGCGACATCAAGGGTGCCGCCGGTGCGCTGGC
>NZ_WFGV02000046.1 GCF_010095445.2 Pseudomonas sp. TNT3 | reverse complement strand
GGCAGTGGGTGCCCAGCGGGGCCGGCGAACCAGGCCTGGCCCGCCTCGATCCGGGTGACCGTGCCGTCGATGAAGTTGGTTTCGCCAATGAAGTCCGCCACAAAACGATTGCGCGGCCGTTCGTAGATGTCTTCCGGGCGGCCGACCTGCTGCACTTCGCCTTCGGACAACACCGCAATGCGGTCGGACATGGTCAGCGCTTCTTCCTGATCGTGGGTCACGAAAATGAAGGTGATACCGGTCCTCGCCTGAATGCTTTTGAGCTCTTCACGCATGGCCTGGCGCAACTTGAGGTCCAGGGCCGAGAGTGGCTCGTCCAGCAGCAACACTTTGGGATGCGGCGCCAGGGCGCGGGCCAGGGCAACCCTTTGCTGTTGACCGCCGGACAGTTGGGCCGGCTTGCGTGCCGCGAACCGTTCCATCTGCACCAACGCGAGCATCTCGCGCACTCGTTCAGCGATTTGCGCGTTTTTCATCACCTTGCCCATCGGGTGCGATTCGAGACCGAAGGCCAGGTTTTCGGCAATGGTCATGTGCGGGAACAGGGCGTAGTGCTGGAACACGGTATTGACCGGACGCTCGAACGGCGGGCGGTCGGCGATGTTTTCGCCGTAAAGCAGGATCTCGCCCTGGGTCGGAAATTCGAACCCGGCGATCATCCTCAGGAGGGTGGTTTTACCGCAGCCGGAAGGGCCGAGGAGGGTGAAGAATTCGTTGTCATGAATGTCCAGGTCGATGCTTTTCAGCGCCACCGGGCCCGTCTGTGGATCACCGTAGACTTTACGCACTGAGCGGATGGACACCGCCAGCGTTTGCAGCGAATGCAGGGCATTCATGCGTTACCTCCGATTCCCCCACCGCTGCGGATGTGCTGTAAACAGCGAAGCCTGCGAGCGCTGGATATTGTTTTTTTGGGCAGGATCGAATTGCGTTCAGGTGTTTTTTTATTGTGCTGTGGGGTCGATTATCAGTGAGCGGTTGCGAGAGCGAAACTTCAGTTTTAACATAGCTGTTGTTAAATAATTTAATAGCAGAAGGCGTGCACATCCTATGCCTGACCACCGATTGCCACCCCTGAATGCGGTGCGTGCCTTTGATGCTGCGGCCCGTTTGGGCAGCTATGTCGAGGCGTCCAAAGCCCTGCATGTGACGCAGCCCGCCATTGGCCGACATGTGAAGCTGCTGGAGGAGTGGTTGGGCACGCAGCTGTTTGAGCGCACGTCTCGCGGGGTCACCTTGACGATCGCGGGGGAGAAGTATCACCGCAAGATTTCGGCGGCCTTGCAGCTCATCATTGAAGCGGGCAAGGAAGCACGCCCCAAGGCTACCGAACGGTGGCTGCGCATCATGGTGGTTCCGGGGTTCGCCAAACGCTGGCTGATGCCACGGATCGAAGCGATGCGTCACCTGCGGCCGGGGTTGAAATTTGCTATTGAGCCCAACTCCACGTTCACCGAAGTAGACGGCAAGTCCGCTGACCTGGGGATCGTCTACGGCCTGGACGGGCAATATGCCGACTCCCGTGCCACGCTGATTTGTCCTCGGGTGTTCCCAATCTGCACTCCGGCTTACCTGGCCAGCATCGACCCCATCCAAAGCCCGGCCGATCTGGTGAAGCACAACTTGATCCACGTCGATGACGGCGAGTGGTGGAACCTGTGGTTCGCTGCCCATGGCCTCGATTTTCATCTCAATTCGGACATGCTCTACGTCAACAACGACCACGCCTTGTCGGTAGCCGAGAGCGGGCAGGGCATCGCGCTGGCCAACGAAGTGCTGGTGCGCGAAGAGCTCGACGCCGGCAGACTGGTAAGGGCGCTGGACAGCCAGGTCAAGCTGGAAAGCTATCGGGTGCTGACCCCTTCGGCCGAGCTTTCGGCAGATGTGGCGTGGTTTATCGAGTGGTTGCAGACGGAACTGGAGCAGGACTTCGGTGTTTGATTTGCGCGCCGACAACCAGATCAAAAGATCGCAGACTGCTCATGGACTGACGTGCACGGGAAGGAGGGACGAAGCCGGGCGTTAGCTGCAAGTGAGTTTGACGGCCTTTGCAGCGCGTTCGAGTTCTTGTTTGATGTCCCCCGGGATCCGTTGTTTGCGCAGTCGTTGCTCCAGAAAGGCCTGATCGCCCCGCGTATCGACTTCAGCGTCAATCGCCGCGTCCTCGGCACCAATGGCAGACGCGTGGGACTCTATGACCGAATCAATTTCAACGTCATTGGTGGCGGCGTCGAGCGCGCCGATCAGTTTCGCCACTTCATCTTCTTCGGCCTTGGCGTAGGCATCCACGGTCATTCCTGCAGCCAGCGCGCGTGCTCTGACTTCAACGCCCTTTAACGTCTCCCTGGCCTCACCACAGCGTAATTCCTGGGTATGTTTTTCGGCATTTTTCCATTGGATGATCCCATGGGTCAGCGTGCCGATAATTGCTACGGTGATGCCACCGATCAGGATCCACTTCATGTTTTCACTCTCGAGCGTGAGCAGTGGAGTTTTGAGGGCGTCGCTTTCAAAGCGTAGCATCAAGATGCAAGAGGAAAAGGTTCGCGTTTCTTCTCGCCGCCAACATTGCGCTTTGGCAGCGCACCCCATAACGTGTTCATTTTTGACAGAGCAGGTCGAGCATTGATCGAACGACGCCAATTCAGCGGAGGGATGAAGGGTAAAAACCTTCGCTACTTGAATGAGAACCCCGGCGAAACACCGCAAGTGGTCCGCACAGGATTTTTGCTGCTCGAACATTTCTCGTTGCCGGCGTTCACGCAGGTGCTCGATACGATCATCACCGCCAATCTTTTACGCCCCGGTTTGTTTACTTCCCGCACGTTTGGCTTGAGCGAAGGGGAGGTCATCAGCGATCTGGGGCTGGTGATCCGGCCAGATGCCGTGATCGACAGTTCAGCGACCAAAGCGCTGGACCTGCTGGTCGTTTGTGGCGGTTACCGAACCGAGCTGAAAGCCAATGAGGCGTTCATCACGCTACTGAAAACAGCAGCCGAGCAGGGCGTGATGCTGGCCGGCTTGTGGAATGGCGCCTGGTTCCTGGGCAAGGCCGGTTTACTCGATGGCTACCGTTGCGCGATCCACCCCGAGCATCGCCCGGCGCTCGCTGAGATTTCCAGAGCGACCCACGTCAGCAGCGAACCCTACGTCATTGATCGCGACCGGCTCACGGCGTCCAGTCCTTCCGGCGCGTTCCATATGGCGCTGGACTGGATCAAAGGCCTGTACGACAAAGCGCTTGTTGAAGGCGTCGAGGACATCCTGGCGTTCGAAGAGTCGCGTTACCGGCGTATCAAACCGGCGGAAAACATCTGCGTCAGCGCGCCGTTGCGCGAGGTGGTCAAGCTCATGGACGCCAACCTCGAAGAGCCGCTGGAACTGGAGCAACTGGCGGTCTATGCGGGCCGCTCCCGTCGGCAACTCGAGCGTCTGTTCAAAGAGCAACTGGGTACAACGCCGCAGCGCTATTACCTGGAACTGCGCATCACCGAAGCGCGCCGACTGTTGCAGCACACGGAGCTGTCACAGGTGGAGGTGCTCGTGGCGTGCGGGTTTGTTTCGCCAAGTCATTTCAGCAAATGCTACAGCGCGTATTTCGGCTATCGGCCGTCCAAGGAGAAGCGGCTCGTCAAGTAATGCCTGTCAGTCTTTGTCCGCCTGCACGTCGTCTGACGGCATCTGCGTTTTGCCGCTCTGCTTGAGCCACAGGCCAAATTCCTGCATGACGCTGACGACCGGCCTCAACCGGTCGCCCTCTTTGGTAAGCTCATATTCCACTTTGACGGGGACGGTCGGGAACACCGTACGTTTCACCAGCCCCACTTCTTCAAGGGCTCGCAGGTCGAGGGTGAGCATCCGCTGCGAAATGCCCGGAACATCGCGCCGCAGTTCATTGAAGCGTTTGGGGCCATCGAGCAGGTAGGACACCAGCAGCAGTCGCCAACGCCCACCCAGCAGGCGCATGGATTCCTCCACCGAGCAGCCAGTCACATTCCTTTTCACGAAATATCCTCACACTCTTTCAGGTATATTTTTTGTACCTAGATGATAAAAAAGTGCCTTCTTCCTTTTATATACCTGATCCCTAAGATAGTCATTCCTCACTTTCCAGGTGGAAGTGACCCTTCAGGAGATCGCGCGTGAAGCTCTACTACATCCCCGGCAGTTGCTCACTTTCCCCGCATATCGTCATCAATGAACTGGGTCTGGATGTCACGCTACTCAAGGTCGATCATCGCCGGCACAAGGTCGAAGGTGACATCGATTTCTACGACATCAATCCCCTCGGCTACGTGCCGATCCTTGAACTGGATGACGGCACCCGATTTCGCGAAGGCCCGGTGATCGTGCAGTACCTGGCCGACCAGAAACCTGAATCGGGGCTGACCCCACCCAGTGGCACCCTTGAGTGGTATCGGCTTCAGGAATGGCTGGGCTTTCTGACGTCGGAGATCCACAAGGGCTTTATCCCGCTGCTCTATGCCACGTTGGCCGGCAAGTACGTGGACACTGCAAGGCCCAAGCTGGAGGCGCGGTTTGCATGGATCGATAAACAACTCGCTGACCGGACCTACCTGCTGGGCGACACGTTCACCGTTGCCGATGCTTACCTGTTCGCCCTCACAGGTTGGGGGCAGGCGGGCTGGTTGAAGTCGCAGTACAACGCGCCGATATATTTCGACGACCTGACTCATCTTCAGACGTGGTACAGCCGTGTCCGTCAGCGACCGGCAGTACAAAGGGCACTGCTGGCAGAGGGTCTGGAATGAACCGGGCAGGGCCTCCGATTTAAAATGGGTAGCCCGCACGCGTTGATCAGGGGGTGGTCGAATGAGCCGCCCAGTGTTTCATTTCTTCGGCGATGAAATGGCTCACCAGGTCGCTGTACATTTTTTCGATTGCATCCGGGCTCAGGCCTTCTGCTTCCGCCCATTCGCGACGTGTTGCCAGCATCGCTTTGAACCGTTCCGGTGCGCGGACCGATGCGGCGGAGGTCTTGAACGTCGAGGCCGCAAGAACGTATTGAAAACGCTTGCCCAACAGCTTGATAACCGCCTGATCGAGGGCATCTATTTCGCGTCGGATGTCCTCCATGCCGGCACACGCGTGGGGTTGCAGTTGATTGATGAGTTCCATTCAGATCATTCCATTTGATTGAGAAAAAACAACTTGAATCTTCATTTTAAGGAGCGGTGGCAGTAATTACGCCACAGGGGTAGCTCGCGCTATCAATGCCGGCACTCCGATAACACCACCTGACAGGTGTTCGGCGTGCCACCGGAGCGGCCTGCATAGCGCATGCAGTTATCCATGGATTTTTTGCGGGCCATGCTTAACGTGTTGCCCCAGGCCAATCCACCTTCGCCAGCCGTGGGAAGTGCTTTTGCATAACAGTTGGAGCCTATGTTCGAGGTGGAATAACGCGCCGCTTTTGATTTGCCGGAACACCCCGTCGTCAGCGCCAGGCTGATGGCGAGGAGGGCGGGGAGGAGCCATGACGAGCATTGGCGCGCTGTTTTCCCGGTCATCCCGTTTCCCCTGAATCAAGAGGCTGGAGGCGTGTAGCTTTGTTTAGTCTAGACCGCTGCTGCACCTTGCCCGGACCGTCCACCAACTTACTGCTGAGCGGACGGTGGCCCAAGCCACAGGTCCACCACTCGCCGATCCAGTTCCTCCCAATCCGCCATCCCCAACACCCGCGTAGTGTTCAAACCACGCAAATAACCGCGCAACTGATTGGCGGTCGCCCGTGCAAGCTCGGGGTCGGGCGCCTGTTCGCCCATCAGTACGGATTCGTACTGGACCAGGTACTCGGCCACCCGGTCACGGAAATCGGGCAGAACGGCGTCGCGGATGAAGTCAAAAGTTCTCAAGGAGAGATCCTCTTCAATCTTTTCAGTGGTGATCGAGTGTTTACCCGTCTGCGCGTCGCGCAACTATTGTTAGAAGTAATAGTGACCATCACGAAACGCAAGTTCTACTTTGATGACAATAGCCGGACAATCCCCTGCATCGAATGACGACGGCGACCGGCGTGACGCGGTTCTGCTGCCTGATAAGCCGTATTTTTTGTTGAGGATGAGATTGATGCGCTCCACCTGTGTGTCTGCCATGGCGTTTGGCACGTTGCTCCTCGCCGGTTGTGCCAGCGCACCGAACGACCCGACCATGACCTTGAAGACCAGCAAAACCCCCGCCCAGTACGCCGACTGCGTAGTACCGAAATTGCAGGGCAGCGCGTTGAATCCCACTGTTTCGCAAACCCAGCGCAGCTACCGGATCGTGGTGCCGAGCAAGGTGTCGGCAGACAACGTGCTGGAGGCGTACAAGGCCGGCAGCGGCGGCAAGGTGTTCATCTACGAACGACATTTGCTGGCCTCGAACTTTTTGCCGTCGAGTTTTGAACGCGCTGCCCAGGATTGCATCTGAACCCGGCGCCTTGACGTTTTCTACAGAGCTCCTTTGGTTGGCCGCAACCAACCAATTTTTTACCCCGCACCCCATTCGGTTGCGGGGTTTTTTTTTGCTTCGCGAATGCCGACACAGCGTAATTCTTGTGCCAGCGACCGTTCGGCCGGTTGTCTGCACCGGGTTGCGCAATTAGAGAGTTGCCTGCGCAATCGGGGAGGCTGCCAGGCAGAACACGTGCACCATCATCTTCCGCTTCATAGCCGCCTAAGAGAAACCTTTAGCGGGGTGGGAGATTTCCCTCCTTCGGATGCTGTTCTTCTTGATATCGGCGCAGCGCTTGCTGACTTACCTTGGACAGACACGGGTTGTCGTCGTTGCGGGCTGTTCCATTGAGACCGCGTGGCGTTTTAACCCCATAACAACAAAAAGCCCTGCTCGCACCACCCCCGGTGGTCTTTGGTTTGATTCTGCTCCTATAAAAACAGTGCCCAGGCACATACAGATGTGGAGATGTCAGATGTATCAAGTAAGGCAGTCATGCCGTGGAATAGGTATCGCCAGTGTGTTGGGGATTTGTTCTCCACTGGCCGCACAAGCTGATGTGATTAAAGACAGTCACTTCAAAGTGGATACGCGCAACTTCTACTTGCACCGTAACTACACCAACACCCAGGCACCGGATTCTGAAGTGCACAGTTGGTCTCAGGGTTTCGATGCGCAATTTACGTCCGGCTACACCGACACCGACACCGCCCTGGCCATCGGTCTTGATGTGGATGCGCAATACGCCGTGCGCCTGGACTCTTCGGGCAATGACGGTTCGCTGCCTTATAGCGTTCGTGACGGGCAGACCGCCGACGACTACAGTCGGGCCGGGGCCACCTTCAAGATGCGCTACAGCAAGACCGAGTTGAAGGTCGGTGATCTGCGCCCGCAATTGCCGGTTGCGTTCGATGACCCCAGTCGCCAGCTGGACACCATTTACCAGGGGGCCGTGGTGGAGTCCAAGGAGATCGATGGGTTGACGCTGACCGGCGGTCGTTTCTGGTCTGCCGTGACGCGGGAATCTTCCAACCACGAGAAACTGTACAAGTACGGCTCCACCGATAATCTCGACAGTGATGGCCTGGACTTCGGCGGCGCCACTTACGACATCAGCAAAAACCTGCAAGCCAGTTATTTCTATGGCGTGCTGCACGATATTTATCAGCAGCACTACGTCGGCCTGATGCATATGGCTGAGCTGGGGAATGGCTACAAGCTCAAAACCGACTTGCGCTACTTCAATAACAACGAAGAGGGCGAGGCGTTGAACGGTGAGATCGACAACCGCTCTTACGGTGCCTTGTTCACCCTGCTCAAGAGTGCCCATATGTTTGGCGTCAGTTACCAGCGCATGCTCGGTGACAGCGTATTCCCGACCATGAACGGTTATATCCCGCAACCGTACCTGGTGCACTGGTCGTCCCTGGGGTTTGTTCGCCCGGGTGAACGATCCTGGTCGGCGCGCTACGGCTATGACTTTGCCGCAATGGGGATGCCGGGGCTGAAGTTCTACACCCGTTACACCAAAGGGACCCACTGGAACCGCGGCGCAGACCTGAGCGACAACCAGGAAAGCGAACGCTACCTGGGGCTCAACTACGTGGTGCAGAGCGGGCCGCTGCAAGGACTTGGGCTGGACCTGCGCAACATCGACGTGAAGCAGAAGTACGGCTACGACTACAACGAATTCCGTGTCGCCACGACCTACACCTGGAAGTTCTGGTAAGCCCGATCCAACCAGGGTTACACCCCAAAACAATAAGAGGCCCGGCCATGTTTGAACCCATCGTCTTTTGCATCTGCCCCGCAACTACCCAGTCGGTGTCCTGCGCGCCGTTAGCCGGCGCGCTGCGCACATGAGCGTATTCCAAGAGGAGCAAATACCCGTGAACGTCCAGGTCAATAACGCGGTCCTGCAAAAGAAGAAGACTTACCTTTACGAGTGGTACGTGGTGGGGCTGTGCATGGTCGCCTACATCTTTTCATTCGTGGACCGGCAGATCCTCGCGCTGATGATCGAACCGATCAAAGCCGACCTGCAAATCAGCGATACCCAGTTCAGCCTGCTGCACGGGCTCGCGTTCTCGTTGTTCTACGCCTTCATGGGCATGCCCATCGCCTACCTGGCGGACCGCTTCTCCCGGCCGAAGATCATCGCCGTCGGCGTGGTGGTCTGGAGTCTGATGACCGCCGCGTGTGGCCTGAGCAAAAACTTCCTGCACATGTTCCTCGCCCGCATTGGCGTGGGCGTCGGCGAAGCGGCCCTGTCGCCCTCTGCGTATTCGATGTTCAGCGACATGTTCCCCAAGGAGAAACTGGGCCGCGCGGTGGGCATCTACTCGATCGGCTCGTTCGTCGGTGGCGGCCTGGCCTTCCTGGTGGGGGGCTATGTGATTGCGCTGCTCAAGGACATGAACACCATCGAGGTCGCCTTTCTCGGTGCCATGAAAGCCTGGCAGCTGGCGTTTTTCATTGTCGGTCTGCCCGGCATCCTGGTCGGCATTTTGATCTGGCTCACCGTGCGTGACCCCGCGCGCAAAGGCTTGCAGGTTGATGCGCAGGGGCGGCCGAAGAAGGTTGCGATGAGCGATGGCATCCGCTTTCTCGGCCGTCACCGTGCGACTTTCACCTGCCATTACCTGGGTTTCTCGTTCTACGCCATGGCCCTGTTCTGCATGATGAGCTGGAGCCCGGCGTTGTACATCCGCAAGTTCGGCCTGACGCCGGTCGAGGCGGGCTACATGCTCGGTACGGTGCTGCTGCTGGCCAACACCACCGGGGTGTTGTTCGGCGGATGGCTCACCGACTTCCTCGCCAAGCGCGGCCATCAGGACGCCGCAATGCGCACCGGGGTGATCGGCGCACTGGGCATGGTGATACCCGCCATCCTGTTCCCGCAAGTCGATCAGCTGTGGCTGTCGGTGACCCTGCTGGTACCGGCGATGTTCTTTGCCTCGTTTCCGATGCCGGCGTCCACCGCCGCGATGCAGATTCTCGCGCCGAATCAGGTGCGTGCACAGGTCTCGGCGGTGTTCCTGCTCATCAGCAATCTGCTCGGTCTGGGCGTGGGCACCACGCTGGTGGCGCTGTTGACCGACCGTTACTTCGGCTCGCCGGCGGCGGTGGGCTCGTCCATGTCCCTGGTGATCGCTGGTGCGTCGGTGTTGACGGTGTTTCTGCTGTGGCGAGGTTGCCGTCATTTCCGCGAAAGCTATGCCCGTGAGTACCCGACCCCGGCGTGATGTGCGATCGTTCATGATCGACACCACGGCCCCGCTTCGTGCAAACGCAGCGGGGCCGATTCGCTCCAGATCAGGAGAGCCCTCGATGTTGAATGATGTACACCTGCTGGAGCGGCACAGCCTGCTCAGCTCAACCGATTACCGTGAGATCAAGGCCAAGGTCAGCCATTACCTGTGCCCGCACAGCTTCAACGTGCTGCATGACGCGCCCATTTACACCCGGCTCAACGGGGTATTTTTCGGCGACCTGGCATTGCTCGACTTGCGTTACGGCGCCCCGGTGGAGATCACCATCGGCGACATTGCCGATCAGTACCTGTTTCGCATTACCTTGCAGGGGCAGTGCGAAGTGGCGCACGGGCGACAAAGCGCGGCGATGCAGTCGGGCTACCTGAGCGTTTCCTCGCCGTTCGCGCAAAGCCGCATCGTCACTGATGGCGAATGCCGCAACTTGATCCTGCGCGTCGACCGTGACGCCCTGGAGACGCACCTGCAACGCCTGCTAGGTCGCAGCCTGCGACAGTCGGTGATCTTTGATGTCAGGGTCGACCATCTGAGCGCCGGTGCCGTCAGCCTTTATCACACCCTGGACTATATCTGCCGGCTGTACGGCAGCGGCGTCGACGGCTCACGCATTGCCAGCAGCCTGTCCGAATACCTGATGCAATTGCTGCTGACCCAGCTGCCGCACAACTACTCCGCGGATCTGTTGAACGACGCCCGCGCACCGCTGCCGCATCACGTAAAAAAGGCTCGTGACTACATCGAGGAACACCTCGACGAGCCGATCAGCCTGGCGACCTTGAGCGAACTCTGTGGCGTCTCGGTGCGCACCTTGCAGAACGGCTTCAACCAGTTCCTCCAGCAGGCGCCGGTCGACTACATTCGCGATCGCCGGCTTGCGCTGATCCACGAATCACTGAAGCAGGCCAGGGTCGGGGAAACCGTCACCGATATCCTGTTGCGTCATGGCATCAACAGCTTCGGGCATTTCTCCAGCGGCTACCGGCAACGCTACGGCTGCCTGCCGTCAGACACCCTGCGACGGCACAGGCATTGAGACTTCTGCGCAATGGGTCAGTCGGTTGCGCAATCGGATAAGTCGCTGGCGGCGTGGCTCGATAGGATCGAGTCTCTTATCAAAGGAGCATCTCGATGAATATTACCGTGCTGGGTGGTGGTCACGGCTGTTACGCCGCTGCTGTCGAAATGGCTGAGAAAGGCCACCTGACTCGCCTGTGGCGTCGCGATGGCGCAGCGCTCAAGGAATTGCTGGCCATCGGCGCGCTGACGATCAGGGACTACCGTGGCACGCGTCAGTTGTCTGTCGGTCAGCAGGGAGACAAACTGTCGTTGACCGACGACCTCGCCGAAGCCCTGAGTGACGCGCAACTGGTCATCATCCCGCTGCCGTCGACCTCCCACGAAGACCTTGCCAAACACGTCGCGCCGCACCTGCAAGAGGGTCAAGTGGTGTTCCTGCCACCGGGTACCTTCGGCAGCTACGTGTTCGCCAAGGCCATGGCCGATGCGGGCAACCAGAGCAAAGTCGCCTTCGCTGAAACCGGTACGCTGCCCTATCTGGTGCGCAAGCACGGCGCCAGCGACCTGGTGATCAGCGGCTACGCCACCCGCCTGCCGACCGGCGTATTCCCCAGCAACCTGTCCGACCACGCCTTCGCTGTGCTGCGCGAAGCCTACCCGAGTGTCGAGCCGATTGAAGACGCCTTGAGCGGTGCGCTGATGAACGCGGGCCCCATCATTCATCCGCCGCTGATCATGATGAACGCCGGTCCGCTTGAGCATTTCGACGCCTGGGACATTCACAACGAGGGCACCCAGCCGTCGATTCGCCGGGTGACCAACCAGCTGGATGCCGAACGCATGGCCGTGCGCGAAGCACTGACCTATGGCGCACCGCACTTTCCGCTGGCTGATCACTACAACACCCGCGACGGCGAAGAGTGGATGTACGGACGGGGTGCCCACGGCAAGCTGACCGACAGCGGCGATTGGCGCGAAGACATCGACTTGCAGACCCATAGATACATGCTCGAAGACACCCGCCTGGGCCTGTCCTTCCTGGTTTCCGTGGGGCGCTGGGCCGGTGTCCCGACTCCCGTGGCGCAAGGCCTGCTGAGCATCGCCTCGGTGGTGGCGGCACGCGACCTCTACGCCGAAGGCCGCACCCTGGAGAACCTGGGGCTGGCCAGTCTTGACCGGGCGCAAATGACCGAGCTCCTGACCCGGGGCTACAACTGATGAACGCGGCGCTGCCGTCAGTCAGCGTGGTCGGTGCCGGCCGGATGGGCGAGGGCATTGCGCTGGCGTTCATCCACGCGGGCCTGCCGGTCACCCTCATCGACATCAAGGAGCGCGCCGAGGATGAGCGGCGCGCCTACTTCGAGCGTGTGCAAAACAATGTTCGCGGCGAACTGCAGATGCTGGTGCGCCTCGGTGTGCTCCTGCCGGACCAGGCGGACATCGCGATGTCACGGTTGACGCTGCAAGCCAGATCCCGCGCTGCAGCGACACTCAGCCGGTGCGACCTGGTGTTCGAAGCCGTGCCGGAAGTCATTGCGGTGAAGCAGGAGACCTTCGCCTGGGTCAGCGAGCATGTTCCGGCCTCGACCATCATTGCCTCGACGACCTCGACCTTTCTGGTCACCGAGCTGAGTGGAATGGTCAGTGAGCCGAAGCGTTTCGTGAACGCGCACTGGCTGAATCCGGCGTACCTGATGCCGCTGGTGGAAGTCAGTCGCAGCGAAACGACGTGCCCGCACGTGGTCGAGCGGCTGCTGCAACTGCTCAAGCGCATCGGCAAGGTGGCGGTGGTGTGCAATCCGGTCGCCGGCTACATCGTCCCGCGCATCCAGGCACTGGCGATGAACGAAGCCGCACGGATGGTCGAGGAGGGCGTGGCAAGCGCGGAAGACATCGACACTGCGGTGCGCGTGGGTTTCGGCCTGCGTTTCTCGGTCCTGGGCCTGCTCGAGTTCATCGACTGGGGTGGAGGCGACATTCTCTACTACGCATCGCGTTACCTGAGCGGCGCGCTGGCACCGCGTTTCGAGTCGCCACAAGTGATCGCCGACAATATGCAGAACGGCCGCAATGGCCTGCGAGACGGCCAGGGCTTTTACGACTATCGCGACATGGATGTGGACGCCTACAAGCAACAGCGTCTCGGCGACTTCGTGCGCAAGCTGGAGTTGTCGGGGCTGACGCCGGCGTTTGAGGGGGCTTTGAGGCAGGCCTGAGCAATTGGGCCTGGAAGCCGGGCCCAACCTTCGCGTCACTGCCCACAGTTTCACGCAATGCAGATAGACTGGTGGTCTGTTTACATTCTGTAAAATTCGCCACCTTCCAACCCTCGCGAGCATTGAAAATGGATTCTCACTCGATCTTTACCTACACCCTCGTCGCCGCCATTGCCATCGCCAGTCCTGGACCCGCGACCTTGATGGCGATCAACAACAGCCTGGCTTACGGGCAACGCAGTGCGGTGTGGTCGTCCCTTGGCAATGCGAGTGGCCTGTTCTGCCTGTCGGCTGCCGCGATGTTGGGGCTGGGGGCGTTGCTGGCCAGTTCCGAGTGGCTGTTCAACGCGGTGAAAATCCTGGGAGCGGGGTACCTGTTTTACCTGGGGGCCCGTCAGTTGTTCAACAAGAGCCCGATGCTGGCGGACGGTGTCCGGGATGACTCGAAGAAGAGCAGGCCCACGCCTTTCAAACTGTACAAGTCGGCCTTCCTGACGGCGGTCACCAACCCGAAGGCGACGATGTTTTACACCGCGCTGTTCCCGCAATTCATCGATCAGAGCGCAACGCTGCTGCCGCAGTTCTTCATCCTCACCTCGATCTTCATGGCGTTGTCGGTGGTCTCCCTGAGCCTGTACGCCGCGCTGGCTTCCCGGGCCAATGGCGTGTTGACGCGGCCCGAGCTGTCCCGTTGGGTCAGCCGGGTCGTGGGGTCGACATTCATCTTTTTCGGCGCCGCCATCCTGACCATGCGTCGACAGACTGCATAAATGCCATGACGATCTGCTGCGGCCGATTGCGCCCTGTCAGCAACGGCATTGCCATGGCCGTGGTCGCCTGAATTTGAATTGCACGACGATGCCCGACACAATCGCGTCCCGATCCGGCCGAAGGTGCCGGGCATTCGTGGTGAAAAGGAACTGCAGTTGAACGAACACACATTGTCCATGCGCCTGGAACGCGTGGCGGCGCATGTGCCCGCCGATGCGCGCCTGGCCGATATCGGCTCGGATCACGGCTATCTCCCAGTGGCATTGATGCGCCGGGGTGCGATCGTCGCAGCGGTGGCTGGCGAGGTGGCGATGACGCCATTTCTCTGCGCCCAACGCACCGTGCGCGAGAATGGCCTGGAGCAGCAGATCACTGTGCGCCAGGCCAATGGCCTGGCGGCGATCGAGCTGGAAGACGGAATCACGGCGATCACGGTCTGTGGCATGGGCGGTGAGACGATTCGCGACATCCTCGACAGCGGCAAGGCACATTTGACCGGGCAGGAGCGCCTGATCCTGCAGCCCAACGGCGGTGAACAGCCACTGCGCCAATGGCTGATGGAAAACGGCTACTGCATCGTCTGTGAGGAGCTGCTGCGGGAGAACCGTTTCTACTACGAAATCATTGTTGCCGAACGCTCCGGGCCAGTGCGGTACAGCGCCGAGGAACTGTACTTCGGGCCGTTGCAGATGCAGGCACGCAGCCCGACATTTCTACTGAAGTGGCAGCACATACTGCGCCACAAGCAGCAAACTCTGAGGCACTTCACCCGGGCACGGCAGGCCGTACCCGAGGAGAAGACTCAGGAAGTCGCCCAGCAGGCTCGGTGGATCACCGAACTGTTGGTTTGAGCGCGAGGTGGCAGCTTTTTAAACGTCGTAACGGGTCGTCAGCATGACGTACGCGGTTCACCCTTCAATGTGACCATTCAGATTCGCTGGCCCCATCATGACTGTCGAGCTGGCACGATCGGGGAGGGGACTGTGCTTTCATCCAGACGCCGAGATGATTAGGATGACGCATGCCCTTACACATCATCCTGCTCATACTCTTCGCCGCACTCCTGCACGCCAGCTGGAATGCGCTTCTGCGTGGCGGTGCCGACAGACTCTGGTCGATGACGGTCATGTGTCTGGCGGTCGCTATCGTCAGTGCAACGGCGGCCTTGTTCCTCACGCAACCGGCGCCAGCCAGCTGGTTTTATGTCGTGCTTTCAGCGGTCCTGCATGTGGGCTACAACCTGTTTCTCGTCAGGAGCTACAAGGTCGGAGACCTCGGGCAGACCTATCCGATCTCGAGAGGTTCTTCGCCCATTCTGATCACCCTCGGCGCATCGGTTTTTGCCGGAGAAAGTATCGGCGCAGCCGCGCTGCTGGGGATTGCATTGGTGTCGGGCGGAATTATTTCCCTGGCTTTTAAGGGGCGCAGGCTTGCGGTACCAAGCCTGCCTTACGCCTTGGGCACCGGCTGTTTCATTGCCGCTTACAGCGTCACCGACGGGATTGGCGCACGCCTGTCCGGCGCCCCGATCGCCTACACGGTATGGATGTGCGCCTTGTGGGGCGTAATGATGCCACTGGTGTACATCGGCCTGCGCGGCGCCCCCAGTCTGTTTACATTGCGTCCCGGTTTTTTCACGGCATTCTTCGGCGGACTGGTCTCGCTGCTGGCCTACGGAATCGTCATCTACGCCATGTCCCACGCACCCATGGGAGCGGTCTCGGCATTGCGCGAAACCAGCGTGTTGTTTGCGGCGTTGATCGGTTATTTCTTCCTGGGCGAGACCCTGACTGTCCGCAAGGTGCTGGCGTGCGTGGTGATTGCCGCAGGCACGATTCTTATTGGCTGACGGCCCCCCCCCCGACCACCGTGCGTTCTATCGTTCCCGAGAAGCCGCCTTCGAAATAACGCTTTCAACTGCCATCACGTAATTCCTCTGCAAGCCACTCAATCAGCGCGTGCACCTCAGTCCGGTCTTCTGCGCCATACCGTCTGAAAACGGAAATCGCTTCAGGCAAAGAGACACTTTCTACACAAGGTCTTACCAGAGCACCGCTGTCAATCAGCCTGCTGGCGGTTCGGCGCCAACCCATTGCAATTCCATGCCCCTCGACGGCGGCCTGGAGCATCAAAGGGTAGCTATCAAATACGGAGCCCTGAGGATAACCCTCTAACGTCTGCCCAAAGGCGTTCAGCCACGTATCCCATTCCATCAAGTGCGGTGGCGTGGCGCGATGGTGCAGAAGCGTATGGCGGCGAAGGTCGGTAATCGGAAGTGACTGTCCGGCAGTCAGGTAGTGCGGGCTGCACACAGGGAACACTTCATCAGCGGCGGTGAACGCCAGAGCATGCGAGCCGCTGGGGCGTCCGGTGCTTTGCAAGGCAACATCAAAATGGTCATTGAATTCAGTCAACGGTCGAGTGGATGTCGCTACCTGGATTTCGATTTCCGGGTGTAGCTGGTGAAACGTTGAAAGACGTGGCATCAACCAATAAAACGCTTCACACAACTGACACAGTAAAACGACCCGGTTTTTGTGGGGTGATTCACGAAGGGTAACGGCGCTGCCGCCGATGCTTTGCAATGCGCTGGTCACGACGCGCCCTAGCTCACGCCCCTCCTGTGTCAGGAAGACTGCGCGGTTGCGGCGGTCAAAAAGCTTCAGTCCAAGATTCTCTTCGAGCGCGCGGATCTGACGGCTGACCGCCGCTTGAGTGATGTGCAATTCATCCGCAGCCTTCGAGAAACTTTCCAGGCGCGCTGCCGCTTCAAAGGGCAGCAAACTGGCAAGCGGCGGTAATGACTTTCCAAGCGTATTCATAATCAGGCGTTATGCGTCCAGGACCGAGAACTCGTTTGTAGCATACCCCTGGCCCTGTGCAACATGAGTTGAATCCCTCATGGATATGCCTGATGACGATTGCTCACTCAAACATCATCTGCGGAGTGACCCTTGCTGTGGTCGCGACCCTGAGCTGGGCGCTGAACTTCATAGCGCCCTATGTCACTGGCGCCTATAGCCTCTATGACTTGATGGTTCTTCGCTTTCTGATTGCGGGTGCACTGGGTGCGGTGATCATGGTGCTTTGTCGCGCCCGGCTAAGGTGCCTGCGTCGCAAACAGCAATTGCTCGCTGCGGGTCTCGGCGTGACCGGATACCTCGGGTACAGCACCTGCATTGCCGCCGGCGTGGTGTTTGGTGGCCCTGTGCTGACTCCGGCGTTCATTGGCATGGTGCCGGTCTTGCTGGCCGTGCTCAGCAACGCCACACAAAAAACGCTTCCATGGCGCCGACTGATACTGCCACTGACCTTGTTGACGGGCGGGCTTTTGCTGACGAACCTCAGCAGTATCGATCAACCCGTTGCGGGACAAGGGTCGTGGCTGATGGGATTGATATTTTCAGTCTGTGCCGTTGTCTTGTGGCTTGTGTTCAGCCTGCTGAATCAGCGTGCCCTGGAAAAACTCCCGGCGAATGTGTCCGGTGTCTGGACAGGCCTCATGATGGCCGGTGCCGGAATGGGCGCCTTGTGCTTGTTACCGGTCATGCAGGCGCTCGACCTTCTGAAGTTGCCTGTTCTCGGTTTCGGTTTTTCCATGGCAGGACATTTGTATGCCTGGGCGCTGGGGATTGCCGCGATGTCCTCACTCGTCGGGGCCTGGGCGTGGAACGCAGCGTCCCATCGCCTGCCCATGGTGCTTTCAGGACAACTGATAGCCCTTGAATCGCTGTTCGCGACATTACTCGGCCTGTTGTTTCATGGTCGGCTGCCGACCCCTTTGGAAGCAGCGGGTCTTGCCGCCGTTCTCGCCGGGGTGGTGATGGCTGTTCGGATCATTCTGACTTCGATTGATAAAGGAGTCGCTACACTGGCTGACGCGCCGGCCTGACTGATCTGTCTCGGCCAGATGGATGGGCCCTGGCGTTTCGGAGATCAGGTTTTTTAACCCTTGCGAGGGCAACCGCCATGAGCGAAACCAAGTCATCTATCCGTCTGAATGAAGACATCTGTGTCCATATCTTCGTCGCCTCATCCGCCATGGTGGGCGTCTGCCTGACGGTGATCGGTATTTTTCAAGTGGTGAGCACGTTGAGAAAGGAGGGCACCCTGGGGGATGACCTGCTTGCGATCAACGCCATCTTCTACCTGCTCACAACGATCCTGTCCTACTGGTCATTGCGAACCCGACAATTCAGCCGAAATCACCTGCTGGAAAAATTTACCGACGGACTTTTCCTGGCCGCGCTGACCTGGACGACGGGGGTTGCAGGCTTCATTACATGGGCGATGACGTTTACGTAGCGATTAAAAAACATCGCCTGAACAGTGGCGCTTTAGGCGATTGGTTGAGACGCAGCCCATTGCTCTCTGGTAAGTCCATAGTACTTGCACAAGGCAGGCGCGGTGGACAGGTTCAGCTCGGCGTCATACAGGTGCACTGCGCCAATTTTCATCGCGGCTTTCTGCGAGCGAATGTTCCCGGGCGCGATGTGGAAATATACGGTGTCATACGCCTTGAATGCATGCTCCACCATCAGACGCTTCAGCTCGCGGTTGGTATCGCCACCCCATTTCGCACGCAGCAAAAAGGTAAACCCGATAGCGATACTGTCCGGCAGATCAGGCGGTGTGTAATAGCTTGAAGTACCCACAATCTGCCCCGAGTCGATATCGATAACGGCGAGCGCTTTACCCGTGGTCAGGCGAGAGGCGAAGTACGCCTCAAATACCTCCCGTTTATAGCGGTTATTGGCGGGATGGTCGGCCCAGATGCGTGGGTCACTGGCCGCCAGATACAGCCCTTCAAAATCACTTTCGGCCAAAGGCCTGAGCCTCAGCGTGCTCCCGCACATAACGGGTTGGCAGTCGAAATCGCGTACGAGCATGGATTCCTTTTCGGGTGAGTCGTGGGAATGGAGTCTAGAGCGGTCAATCGGCAAGGAAAGATCCAATACGACGGTTGTTGATGGGGCCATCGCAAACAAGAGCAATCGTTTGTGTGCGCAACACGTCGACTGAGGCATTTGAGCCGGTTGACCCTGTCTCTGAGTTTGCCCCACCCAACTCGAGTCGATGGAAAGCGATGAGTTTTGCATTGGGGCTATATTTTCTGCATTGACATATCGGTAAATCTCGATATGATCGCCCCATGGAATTACTCGAAATATTCAAAGCCCTCTCAAACCGTACGCGACTCGAAATCCTCAAAGGTTTGAAGGACCCCGTGAAGCACTTTCCTCCTCAGGACGAAGGTGACGTTCATACGGTGGGCGTTTGCGTCAGCAGTATTCAGGAAGGCGTGGGGCTGTCGCAGTCGACGGTGTCTGACTATCTGGCGACCCTGCAACGAGCGGGCCTGGTCGAAGTCAGGCGCATCGGTCAGTGGACGTACTACAAGCGCAATGAAGCGACCATCCGTTTGCTTGCCGAGATCATCGGCAAAGAGCTGTAATTTTTTACGCTACTAAATCGGTAAATCCCGATATCCCGTTTTATCGAAACAAGGACGCACAAGATGCTGAAACCATAGGGAAAGAACGGCCTGTTTTTTTACCCCGGTATATCGAAAAATCCCGATATCCCTTTTTGTCGAAACGAGGATGCACAATGAAAGCGCTGATACTCAACTCATTTGGTGGCCCGGAATCGTTCGAACTGCGCGACGTGCCAAAACCAGTACCTCACGCGGGACAAGTCCTGGTGCGGGTCCACGCCACCTCCATCAATCCTTTGGATTTCCAGGTTCGACGAGGCGATTACCCAGACCTGGTGCAACTGCCGGCCATTACCGGGCATGACGTCTCGGGCGTTGTCGAAGCCGTCGGCCCCGGCGTGACGAGTTTCGTTCCAGGCGACGAAGTCTGGTACACCCCGCAAATATTCGACGGCCCGGGCAGCTATGCCGAGTACCACGTTGCTGACCAAAGCATTGTCGGGAAGAAGCCCCCTTCGCTGAGCCATCTCGAGGCGGCGAGCCTGACCCTGGTGGGCGGGACGGCGTGGGAAGCATTGGTCGTGCGAGCGGCGCTCAGGGTAGGGGAGAGCATCCTGGTGCACGGCGGCGCGGGAGGCGTCGGTCATGTGGCGATCCAGCTGGCCAAAGCCATGGGCGCCAGGGTGTTCACGACCGTGCGCGACGCGAACGCCGAGTTCGTACGAGGGTTAGGTGCTGACGTGATCATCGACTATGAGAAGGAAGATTATGTCGACGCCATCAATCGGGAGACCGGTGGCCACGGCGTCGATGTGGTGTTCGACACCATTGGCGGCAACACGTTGTCGCGCAGCCCCGACGTGCTCGCACAACTGGGCCGCGTGGTCTCGATTGTGGACATCGCACAGCCACAAAACGTCGTTCAGGCCTGGGGCAAGAACGCGAGTTATCACTTCGTGTTCACCCGACAGAACCGCGGCAAGCTGGATGAGTTGAGCGCGTTGATTGAGCGCGGTCAGTTGCTGCCACACGTTGGCGCGGTCTATTCGCTTGCCGATATTCCGCTCGCCCATGCCCGGCTGGAGACTCCCAACAACGGTATCCAGGGGAAGATCGCGATTTCAATCGCGCCGTAGGCTCACCTCGACCCTGTGTTTTTTCAATCGTTAAACCTGAATTCAAGGAACGCCATGATTTATGAAATCGCGCTGCTCCCCGTTCACAAAGAACACATTGAAGCCTTCAGACGGGCATTTGCCGAGGTCGCGCCGTTGCTCTGCCGCGCAAAGGGTTACGGCGGCCACATGCTCGCGCAAGGGATCGAAACGCCCGAGCAATTCAACCTGATCGTGCAATGGCAATCACTCGAGGATCACACACCGGGCTTCGAAGCGAGTGAAGACCATCGGCTGTTCATGATGGGCCTGGAGGATTATTTTTCCGGCGAACCGACGGTTTATCACATTGAGGGCGCCGGGTTTCCTGCAGGTGACTAACACCCGGACGAGCCTTTTTTCAGCGGAAATTCCAGGCAAAAGCGAGTGCCACTTTCAGCGCTGTCAACGCTCACGCGGCCACCGTGTATTTGCATGATCGAGCGGACGATTGCCAGGCCCAGGCCACCGGAATCGTCCGGTTGATTACGCGATGGATCACACCGGTAAAAGCGCTCGAACAACCGCGGCAGGTGTTGCGGGGCAATCGGTTCGCCCTGGTTGTGCACACTGAGCTCGAGCCTGTCTTCCCAAGTGGCGCTTGCAAGGGTCACTTCAGTACCGGGCGTTGCATGGCGCAGCGCGTTGGCGAGCAGGTTGGCCATTGCTCGGCGGACCAGGATCGGATCGGCTATTAACTCACCACGGGTGTGGTCGATAATCTGAATGTCGCGCTCCTGCGCTACGCCTTCGAAGTAGTCGCACAACTGCGTGCTGAGATCGTGCAGGTCGAACTGTTCGGGCTTGATCGAAATATGCGACTGCTCGGTGCGTGCGAGAAACAACATGCTGTCGATCATCCGCGCCAGACGTTCGTACTCTTCCTGATTGGACACCAGCAGGTTCTGATACTCCTCAATCGTGCGACCGTGCCTGAGGGTCTGTTGGGTATGCCCCATCAGGTTGCTCAACGGCGTGCGCATCTCATGGGCAAGGTCTTCCGAGAAGCGGGAGAGCTGTGCAAACCCGTCTTCCAGGCGCGCCAGCATCTGATTGAGGGCTTTGCTGAGCACTCGCAGCTCGCTCACTTCATTGAAGTCATCCAGCCGCAGATGCAGATGCTGAACATCAATACCAGCCGCCCGCGCAGCCAGTTGGCGCACCGGGCGCAAGCCGCGCTGACTCACCCAGCCACCGAGCGCAAAGGCGAGCAGGGCGCCGACGGACAGGGCCAGCCAAAGTTTGAGTCGGTAAGCGCCAAGCATCTGTTCTCGCTCACTCAGCAGCTTGGCGGCAATCAGGGTCAGAGGGCGGTCGCCGTTGACCACATTCAGCCAGGCAAGCCGGACGGGCTCAGCGTAGGGACCGTCACCCAGTTGCGCCACAGGGGCCGCCTGCAAGGAGGGCAGGGGCAAATGGGCAGGGTTGATTTCGATCAACACCTTGCCAGCGTCATCGACAATCCACAGCAGGTTGTCACGATTGCCCAGCATGTTTTCGTAGAGCTTGGGCCGGCCGCGCAGCGCTTCGATACTGTCGCTGTCGCTGATCAACGCTTGCATGCGTTGCAAGCGTCCGAGCAGCGCCTGGTCATCGCGCCATGCAATTTCGCGCTGCAACGATTGATACAGATAAAACCCAATAGCGCCCATCAGCAGCATGCTGACCAGGGCGAACATGGCGGCCAGGCGCAGACTCAGGGCGCGGGGCATTAGTTTCAAGATTGCACCTCAAGCAGGTAACCAATGCCGCGAACGGTATGGATCAGCTTGAGCTGGAAAGGGTCGTCGACCTTGGCCCGCAGTCGGCGGATGGCGACGTCCACCACGTTGGTGTCGCTGTCGAAGTTCATCTGCCAAATCTGCGAGGCGATCAGCGAGCGCGAGAGTACCTCTCCCTCACGAATGAGCAGCAGGTGCAGCAGCGCAAATTCTTTGTTGGTCAGGGTGAGGCGCTGGCCGTTGCGAGTGACCTTGCGCCGCAACAGATCCAGACTCAGATCGGCCACCTGAAACTGCTCGACCTCACGGGGCGGGCCCCGGCGCAGCAAGGTACGCACGCGGGCCAGGAGCTCTGCGTAGGAAAAGGGTTTGACCAGGTAATCATCGGCGCCCAGTTCCAGCCCCTTGACCCGATCATCGATGGCATCGCGAGCGGTGAGAAACAACACCGGCGTCTGCCATTTGCGCCGGATGATCTGCAGCAATTGCCAGCCGTCCAGACCCGGCAGCATCACGTCAAGAATGATCAGGTCGTATTCACTTTCCTGCACCAGGTGCTGGCCATCCAGACCATTCAGGGCGATCTCCACCCCATAGCCGGACTCACTCAACGCTTTGTGCAGATAGTCGGCAGTTTTCGCTTCATCTTCAACGACAAGGATACGCATTTTTTCCTCCGGAACCGGGATACAGGCTAGGCCGATCTGCCGTGTTTGCACATTACAAATTGGTAATCCGCAGGCAATCATTCTGACGGAACAAGCGGTTCATTATCCCGGCCTGTTGGCCAGTCAGGCTCAGACAAGGGAAAAAACATGTGTATTACCGGATCAACCCCATGGCTGCTCGCATTGGCGATGAGCTCTACGTTTGCCGTTGCGGCCACCGATGCTCAGGTTGCGCAGCGCAAGGATGTCACGTTGGCGACGGCCAATAATCTGGCCAATGCAGCGTTGTCGGCCTGCCATGCGCAGGGGAGAACAGGTGTGGTAGCCGTCGTCGACCGTGGCGGCAATCTGGTCGCCCTGCAACGCGACGACAACGTCGGCCCGCACAACACCCTGGCGGCACAACGCAAGGCCTATACCGCCCTGTCGACCAAGACGCCCACCCGGCTACTGGCCGAGCGTGCCCGCAGTACGGCGGACGCCGAAAACCTCAACACAGTCAGTGAGCTACTGCTGCTCGGCGGCGGTGTGCCGTTGCTGTTCGAGGGAGAAGTTATCGGCGCGCTCGGTGTCGCGGGTGCCGGCGGAGCTGCATTCGACGAAGGCTGCGCACTGGCCGCCATTGCAAAAATCCTACCGACCACTCACTGAAGAGATGAACATGAACGTATTGAAGTTGTTTTTTGCAGGCGCCGTATTGAGCGTTCTGTCCTCGCTGGCGTCGGCAGCGGCCAATCCCCTGAGCGTTCACGTGCTGAACCTGCAGGACGGACTGCCATCCCCGGACGTTAACGTGACCCTGGAAAAGAAGAATGGCCAAGGCTGGGAGATGCTCAATACCGCATCGACCAACGAGCAAGGCCGTATCCCGGCGTTCTATCCAGAGGGCAAGGCGCTGGAGAAAGGCATTTACCGCGTCACGTTCAAAACCGGTGAGTGGTTCACCGCCCACAAGATCGCCAGCTTCTTTCCGGAAGTCCCGGTCATTTTCGAAGTAGACGGCACGGTGCCGCACTACCACATTCCGTTGCTGCTCAGCCCGTATGGCTTTTCCACTTACCGTGGGAATTGAGGGGCTAGCGACAGGTTTTGAGTCGTGGCCGTCCGCCGGGACGGCCACTGTCATTGCCCTGGCAGGCTCAGGAACCTTGAGGGGTTTCACCGCGCGCCAGACGCGAGTTGATGTCTTCAATGACCGCCGGTAAATCGACGATGGTGTCGATCAGGTAGTGCGGGCGAGAGCCTTCGAACATCTTGATGATGCGGCTGCGTTCTTCTGCCAGTTGGTCGGCGGGCAATGCCTTGTACTGTTCGTAGGTCAAACCCAGGGCATTGCCCGAGCACGTTAGCGCAACCGTCCACATGCCGGCGCTGCGACCTTCGAGGATGCCGGGCCAGGTGTCATCGACCTTGACGCAAGCGGCGACGTCGCTGATGCCCAGGGCAATCACGTTTGCCAGCGCCTGGGCTGGGTGTGGGCGGCCATTAGGCACTTCGTCGGTCGCTACCACGTGGTCGGCGACGTAGCCGTTGTGGCGCGCCAGCTCCACCACTTTCTCCATGACGACCGCCGGATAACCCGAACAGGAACCGATTTTCAAACCCTGGTCGCGCAGTGCATCGATGGTGTTCAAGGCACCGGGAATCAGCGCCGAATGCAGCGCGATCTTCTCGATTTGCAGTGGCATGAACCGCTCGTAAAGCGCGGTGACGTCTTCATCGGTGGGCAAGCGATCAAACGCTGCGCGGTAGCGTTCGGCGATCTGTGGCTGGTTGCACAGCGTGCGGATGTGGTCCCACTTACCCATGCCCATGGGGCCGCGCGCTTCCTCGAGGGAAACCGCCACGCCAAACTCGGCGAAGGCTTCGACGAAGATTTGCGTAGGGGCGAAGGAACCGAAATCGACGACGGTGCCTGCCCAGTCCAGGACCACGGCTTGCAGTTGTGCAGGTTGTTGGTAATGCATGGTGAATCTCCACGTTTGGGTAGGGGAAGGCCGTCCCTCTCAACAGTGAGAAGTAGGCGTATCGAGTGCTGAAGTGCCTTACAGAATCAAATAACGACGGTTGAACCCGCGTCGAACAACTCCGAAATCATTGGCCGGTTTCTGCGAATACCGAGGCAGCACAGGTGGTAGTCGATGGAAAACGGGTGATTTACAAACGTGATCGGTTTTGTACCGGGGGTTTCGGTGTACTCGACGGCAGAGACAAACCCGATGCCGATGCCCTTGGCGATGGCATGCACGATGGCTTCGCGGCTGTTCAACTGCATCACGCAGTTGAGCGAAACGTCGAGGCGCTTGCAGCTTTCCTCCACCAGCTGACGAGTGCGTGAGCTTTTCTCCCGAAGCACCCATTTCTCGTTGCTGATCTGCTCGACGTGCACCTCTTTCTGACTGGCCCAGGGGTGGTCTTCGCGCACGACGGCAATGATCGGGTAGCGCCGGTAAAGCTGCGTATCAAAACGCTCATCAAATTCGGACAGCGCCAGAATTGCCACATCAATGTCGAAGTTGAAGAGCCGGTCCAGCGTCTCCTTCTCAGGTGAAAACGAGGTCTCGAGTTCGATGTCGGGGTGGCGCTGCATCAATTCATACGTCAGGTTCATCGCGATGGGCGGGGACACCGCCCCTAAGCGCAACATGCCTGTCTTGCGTAGCTTGAAGCTTTGTAAAAGTTGCACGGCTTCATCCTCTTGGCCGAACAGGCCCTGGGTGATCGCATACAGCTTGTGGCCCGCCGAACTCATTTCGATATAGCGGCCGCGACGGTGGAACAGTTCTACGGAAAATTTCTTTTCCAGCGCGTTGACCTGCTCGCTGACTGTCGGCTGGCCGACGCTTAGGTACTCGGCGGCGAGGGTGAAACTGCCGGTCTTCGCTACCGCATGAAAAGAACGTAGCCACTTGCGGTACTGGTACATAAAAGTTCCTGTTCCTGAGCCGCAAACCTGTGCTCAACGCCGGATGAACAGCGCGACCACTGCGCTGCAAAGGCAGGCGGTCGTGACCACGACGAAGATCAACGACGTATTGCCGGTACTGTCGAGCATACTGCCGATCAGGGGTTCCGCCAGGCCGGCGAACAGATAGGACGAAAAGTTCATCACGCCGGTTGCCGTGCCGGCACGCTTGGCTCCGACCAGGTCAGGGCAGAGCGCCCAGAAACTCGACGCCGGGCCGTAGACAAAGAAGCCGCAGAGGAACAACGCGATAAGACCGGTGGCACTGTGCGGTGCAAGGGTCCACATCCACAGACTGGTGGCGGCACCAAGCACCATGTAGAGCATGATCGCCAGGTAGCGTTTAGAGCCGAACAGCTTGTCCGAAATCCAGCCATTGCTCAGTGCGCCGATGGCCATGCCGACCGGCAGGGCAACGGTGATCCACTTCGGATCGATCATGCTGTCGCCGGTCTTCCAGTCGGCGCCCAGAAAGTGCACCGGTACCCAGACGATCAGGCCATAGCGAGCGGCGTTCTGGAAGCCCAGGGACACCGCGGCAATGATCAGTCGGAAGTTTTTCAGGACGGCTTTGTAGCGTTGCGCAGAGGTCTCGACTTCGCCATGGGCCACTTTGTGGTTCTTGTCATCGGCGTTAGCGACCCCGGTGTCTGCGGGTGGCTCGAAGCCCATGTCCTGCGGACGTTCCCGCGCCACCAGATAGAAGATGATCCCGCCCGCCAGCATCAACAGCACGGGCAAGCGAAAGATCCAGCGCCACTCCAGGTGCATCACCTCAAGCACCACGATCGAGGTCACATAGGACAGGACCGAGGCGCACCCGGCGGCGAACACATACAAGCCATACACCTTGCCGCGCTCACCGGCACTCCACCAGTTGGAGATCAGTCGACTGCCCGGCGCCCACCCCAATGCCTGGAAATAACCGTTGATGCCCCAGGGCAGGATCAATGCGGCGAAATTGCTGGCGAAGCTGGTCACCCAGTTGGCGGCGCAGGACAACACGGCACCGGCGGTCATGATGCGGCGACCGCCATATTTATCGGCCAGGTTACCGTTGATGGCCTGACCGATGGCATACGCCCACAGCATGGCGGCCGATACCCATCCGAGGTGTTCCTTGGTAAAACCGAATTCGGCCTGAATGCCCGGAATGGCGAAACCGAAGGTTTGCCGACCGGTGTAGAAAAACAGATAGCAGAACATCGCCGCCAGCAACATGCGCCATTGAGCGACTCGGAATGAGGCGGTGCGTTCAGCGAGAGCAGGCATGGTTTGAGCACGATTCATGATCTTTTCCTTATTATTGTTCGCTCTCACCTATTGGTGTCGGCGGATGCACTCTTTTCTGAGGGGTGCAGGAAATCGTCGCGGCTCGTCATGCCGCTGACAGTGCTTGTCGGGTGTTCGGTGCCGGGTGGGCTCTACGCGGCTTTAGAGCCGATAAAGTTTTTGCCCCGAGCACCTTGCATGGCGAAGAGAATCATTTGCTCGGCTTGCTCTGCCGTCACGCCATAGTCGGAAAACTCGGTTTTCACGCCGAGGCTGTGCAGGAATTCACGCAGCTGATCCTGGGCTTTGTCCAGGTTGTCACCGAAAATTCGTTGCAGGGTGCGGTCGCGCGCGGCGTCGTGACCCCAGGCCAGGCCCAGCACCAGCGGCAATGTGAAGGAGCAGGCGATGCCGTGCGGCAGACCGTGATGCAGCGTCATCTCGTAGGAGATGGAGTGGGCGAGGGCGGTCTTGGTGTTGGAAAACGCCAAGCCTGCCTTGAGGGCGGCCAAAGCCATGCGAGAACGCAGCTCCTTGTTGGACAGATCACGACGCAGGAGCGGCAGGCATTCGAGGATGTCCGCAATGGCGGAGATGGCGAAGGTGTCCGAAACCGGATTGGCATTGATGTTCCAGACCGACTCCAGCGCATGCGACAAGGCATCCAGCCCGGTAGAGACGGTGACGCCGCCAGGCACAGTCAGCATCAGCTGCGGGTCCACAATCGCGACTTTGGGCCAGGTGCAATCAAGGTGCAGCGAGTATTTTTTGTGGCTGGCCGAATCCCAGATCGTCGCCCAAGGGGTCACTTCGCTGCCGGTACCCGCCGTGGTGGGCGCCGCGATCAGTATCTTGCTGCGCGCCGGGACGAAGGGCTTGCCGGTGGCCAGCAACGCGAGCAACTCATCAAAGTGCCCCGACTCAGTGCCCACGATCAACGCCTTGGCGGTATCGATGGCACTGCCGCCACCGACGGCGATGACCGCGTGGCAGTCGCCGGCTTCCTGCCAGAAACGTTCATAGGTATCACGCAGCTGGGCCACGTCAGGGTTAGGCTGGACATCTTCGATCACATACACAAGGCGGTCGCCCAGCAGGTCCTGGATGCGATCGACCAAACCCAGCCCACGCGCTTCGGGGAAGGTCACAAGGGCGACTGTCTGGTGTTCAGTGATGTCGGCAAGTTGATGCAGGCTGCCCCAGCCGAATCGGGTATCAACTGGATTGTGGAATCGGGCGATCATGGCGGGTCCTTGGTTTTTGTTGTTGGAAGTGGCCCCATACTCGGGGCGCTTCAACAACAGCTCAAATCGATAATTCGCAGGCGTTAATCGGCTGAGCCGATACTGGATTGAATGTGTGTGTTTGCCGGGCAAGTGTTCAGCTGTGAGCGCCACGCTGGATCGCGTTGCGCAATCGCCCCGACACTGCGTCAGCGACAATCACCATGAGCGTGATGACGATGATGCAGGTGGCCGTTTCCTGATACTTGAAAAGCTTCAGGCTGCTCACCAGCTCGAATCCGAGCCCGCCGGCACCGACCATGCCGAGTACCGTCGCCGAACGTAAATTGACTTCGAAGCGGTACAGCACCACTGCAATCCAGGCGGTGATGACCTGGGGCAACACCCCAAAAACGATGACCTGCAAGGGTCGTGCACCGGTCGCCTGAAGCGCTTCGATCGGGCCTTGGTCGATCTCTTCGATGCTCTCGGCAAAGAATTTTCCGAGCATGCCCACGCCATGCAACGCCAGCGCCAGCACGCCGGGGAAGGGCCCCAGGCCTACCGCCGAGACAAATATCAGGGCCAGAATCAGTTCATTGATGCTGCGAGTGACATTCAGAAATTGCCGGGTTGTATGGAAGACCAGCCGGTTCCTGCTCAGGTTGCGGGCCGCTAGAAATGACAGCGGAATGGCCATCAACACACCGAGCAATGTGCCCCAAATGGCGATCTGCAGGGTCTCCACGGCGGGCGCCAACAGGCGGGGAAGAATGCTCAGGTCGGGTGGAACAGTGCGTGCCAGGAAATCACCAATTTGTGGCAATCCGGCCGCGAGTTCCCCGACGCTTAATTGCGCGCCGGTGGCGCTCCAGTGCAGGGTCAGAATCACCGCCAGCACGATTGCGCCCGTGGACAACCAGCCACGGGGGCCGCGAGGCAGGTCCACCGTCCACAGATAAGGTTGCTGTTTCATGCTCAAACCCTCAGTTGCGCGCAAGGGGTTATCAGTTCGCCCGCTTTCGCGGAGGTGCTTGGGGCTTGCGTTGTCTGGCCGGGGTAAATGCGCTGCAAGTCGTCTTCGGTCAGGCTGGAGGCGGTACCGTCAAACACCAGTTTTCCGTGGGCCAGGCCGACGATCCGGTCGCCGAATTCCCGGGCGTAATCAACCTGATGCAGGTTGCACAACACCGTAATCCCCAGTTCCCGCGTGGCATCGCGCAAATACTGCAGCACCAGGCGCGCCGTCTTTGGGTCGAGACTGGCCACCGGCTCGTCCGCCAGAATCACTTTTGGGCGTTGTGCCAGGGCACGGGCGATGCCCACGCGTTGCATCTGCCCTCCTGACAGTGCATCGGTCCGTTCGTGGGCTTTATGCGCCAGCTCGACGCGCTCCAGGCACTGCATGGCCAACGCCACTTCCTCGCGTCGAAACAACTGCAGGATCGAGGTGAGCGTTGATACCGCGCCGAGGCAGCCGGTGAGTACATTCTTCAATACGCTGAGACGTGGCACGACGTTGTGGTGCTGAAAAATCATCGCCGCCTGGCGTCGCAGAACTGCGGTGTCGCGGCAGGCCAGTGCGTCAATGCCCGCCACCGAGAGCGTCCCGGAATCGGCCTGGACCAGTCGGTTGATACACCGCAGCAACGTCGATTTACCCGCGCCGGACTGCCCCAGCACCACCACGAATTCTCCGGCTTTTACCTCCAGGTCGATCCCGCGCAACACCGGGTTGGTGCCGTAGTGTTTGGTCAGTTGGCGGATGCTGATCATTTGAGCCTCCGCAGATCGAGGTCGAGCACCTTGGCGGTTTCGCGGACGACGTCGTAAGCAGCATCATTCGTGGGCTGGAAGCCATCCAGTTGGCCCTGGTCACCCCACGGCACGTCCTTGATCGAGGCCAGTGCCGCGGCGACTTTTTGCTTGAGCGCCGGGTCGAGGTTCTTGCGCCAGACCATGGGCGATTCCGGGATCGGACGAGAACTCCACACCACCTGGAAGTCGTCCTGCTTCACCAGTCCTCGGGCCACGGCATTGGCCAGAATGCGGTCGGCGACGGCGGCGGCATCCACCTTGCCGTTGGCTACCGCGAGGATGCTGGCGTCGTGGGAGCCGGAGAAAATCACCCGTGAAAACAGTTTGGCGGGATCAAAACCTGCCTGTTCCAGTCCGGCTTTGGGGAACAGATGACCCGAGGCAGAGCTGGGATCGACAAACGCAAAGGTGTGATTCTTCAGATCCGACAGTTGCTGAATGCCGCTGTCCTTGCGAGCAAGGATCAAGCTCTTGTAGGCGCTCTGACCGGTTTTTTTGGTGACGGCTACTGCGAACGCGTCGACGTCTGCTACCGACGTTGCCAGCACGTAGGAGAAAGGGCCGAGGTAGGCCACGTCCAGTTTGCCCGCGCGCAGTGCTTCGATGATGCCGTTGTAGTCCGTGGCGACAAAGGGTTCTACGGGCATGCCGAGTTTGTCTTCAAGGCTGGCGAGCACCAGCTTGCTCGACTCGATCATCGCTTGGGAGTCTTCCGACGGGATCAGGCCAATTCTCAATTTTTCGTTCGCGACCGCATTGCAGGCAGCGCTGATTGAGAGGCAGGCAACAGCGGCGACACGTAAGAATCTGGAGAAGTTATTCATGGCATTCCAGGAGTGGGTTGGAGTTGCCACAGGCTAGAAATGTCACGTGACAGTCATACGATCAATTCAATATGGGTTTTCGCAGCTAAGTATTGATGGAGTCTATGGATGTCGACCGCCAAGATGCGCGCCTTTCTCGCCGTGGCACGCCACGGAAGTTTCAGTGCCGGCGCACGGGCGCTCGGGCTCAGCCAACCCACGCTCACTACACAGGTCCAGAGCATGGAGCGGCAATACAACCTGGAGCTGTTCCACCGTCGCGGCCGGCGCATTGAATTGTCCGATGTCGGCCGGCAATTGCTGCCGATTGCCCAGGCGATGGCGGCACTGGATCTGGACGCACACAACCTGCTGCGCGACTCCGGTCGGCTTGACAGTGGTCAGCTCAAGTTGGGGGCGGTGGGGCCTTTTCATGTGATCGAGATGGTCGATCACTACCTTCAGCAGCATCCGCGCATCGACGTGTCCATACGGGTGGGCAACTCGGCGCAGGTGCTGGCCGATCTCGAAAGTTACGTGACGGATATCGCGGTACTGGCCGGACGGCACGATGATCCAGGACTCTGCGCCGTGCATTACGCGCGTCACGCCATCATCCTGTTTGCCCACCATGAGCATCCTTTCGCACACCGCGATTCAGTGCGACTTGAGGAACTGGAAGGGCAGCGCCTGCTGCAACGAGAGCCCGGTTCCACAACGCGTCTGGTCCTGGAGCAGGCCTTGATGGCGGCACAGGTGGTGCCGCGTATCGCCATGGAAATCGGCAGTCGCGAGGCACTGCGTGAAGCCGTCGTGCGCGGGATCGGACTGGGGGTGGTCTCCGAAGCGGAGTTCATCGCCGACCCTCGTATTCGCACGATCCGCATCGAAGGGGATCCGCTCTACACCGAGACCTATCTGTATTGCCTGGCCGAACGCCGCTCCAGTCGGCTGATCACCTCGTTTTTTGACGTGGTGCTTTCGGCGGAGGTGAACAACTCGCTTTAGGTTGTTATCGAGCGGCGGCCTCAGCTCTGCGCATTCAAAAACAATGAGAACAGCTCGGTCTGGGATTTGATGCCGAGCTTGCTGTACATGTGCTTGCGATGGACCTTCACCGTCTCGGCAGAAATCGCCAGCTTGCGCGCGATTTCCTTGTTCGAGCAGCCGCTGAGCATCAGCCGGCCGACTTCCAGCTCGCGGGCGGAAAGCGGCGTTTCCAACTGTTGATCAGTGGAGTCCAGCAGGCTCTGCCAGCCGGGTGTCGGCGCCGCGTTCTGCTCCAGCGTTTCGCGCTCGAATGCCGTGCGCTGACGCATCAACGCGGCCACCCAGGGCTGGATGAGGGTGAGCAGTGCGGCCTGCTCTGCACTGAAGCGACACTCACTGCCCAGTGACAGGCTGAGGGTGCGTTCCGCGTCGAGCTGGACGTTGATATGGACTTCGTCAGCCACGATATTCAATCGGAAGTAGCGTTGGTAGTAGTCGGTTTGTTCGAAGCACTCCGGCGCCACATCGGCCAGCCAGAACAAACCGTTTTGCGGTGCTTCCCGATTGGCCAGGTAAAAGGGGTCGAGCAGATACAGGCCTTTGAGGTAATCCTGAAAGAGCGGATCTGGTCCGCCATCCTTGCCCGGGCATTCTGCGAGCACCTGCGGACGGCCATTACTGAAAATCAGCACGACCCAGCTGTCCACCGGGATATACCTGTCCAACTGACGCACCAGGGCCAGCCAGAAACCGGGACGGTCGAGTGCCTCGATCAGCCTGCCAATCGCCTGGTGCCAGGCCATGTCCTGCAAGGTAATGCTCACGTTTCTACCCATACGGGGTTACCCCATCGATGTGATTACTTTCCGCTTTATGGCTCTCCATACTCCATTCAGCCCTGGCGGGTGCTTTCAGGTTGGCGATTGCGAGTTTACAGACACGTGAAAGGATCACTGATGAAGATTGAGCTTGTACAAATTAACGGTCGCGATGGCGATACCGCTTATAACCTGGCGCGTACCTTAGAGGCCATCGCTACCTGCGCAGCGGACACCGATCTGCTGATTTTTCCCGAGACCCAGTTGATGGGGTTTGCCAGCGCGCAACAGCTCCCTGAAGTCGCCGAGCCCCTGAACGGACCAAGCGTGCAGGCCGTGCAGCGCGCCGTATGCGAACGGAACGTCTCAGTCGTGGTGGGGCTGGCCGAGAATGACGCCGGAACGTTCTACAACACGTCCTTGCTGGTGACCCCGGAAGGGATCGCCTTGCGTTACCGCAAGACGCACCTTTGGCCGTCGGAGCGCGGCCTGTTCCAGCCAGGCGACCGTTATGTCACGGCGCTCTGGAAGGGTATCCGGGTGGGCATCCTGATCTGTTACGACATCGAGTTGCCGGAGAGTGCCCGGGCGCTTGGTCAGCTTGGTGCCGAGTTGATCCTGGTGACGAACGGCAACATGGACCCTTACGGCCCTGTCCACCGCACCGCGATCATGGCGCGCGCTCAGGAAAACCAGGCATTCGCGGTGATGGTGAATCGAGTCGGCGGCGGCGATGAAGGCCTGGTTTTTGCCGGTGGCAGCGCCGCCATCGATCCCTTCGGACGCACGTTGTTCGAAGCAGGGCGCGAAGAGTGCCGTCAGGTGGTGGAGCTGGATCTGGAGTTGCTCCGCACCTCCCGCCGCGACTACGACTACCTGCGTGATCGCCGCCTGCATCTGAGCGGCGAGCAGATCGAACACGACGATGGTCGACGGGAACTACTGATCCCCTGATGCAGGCGCGAGGGGCAGAACCGCACCACAGCGAGTGTTGCGCCTCACCGCCGATTTTGACGCTGCCACAACAATAATTCACACACCAGCAGGAGCAGTGTCCGGACCCCTGGACTCGGCGCTAACGCTCTGGAGCATCCCTCATGAAACCCATTCGCTGCATGCAATTTGCGCTGGCCTCACTGTTCAGTTTCGGCCTGGTCTGCGCCGAAGCAGATGAGGCTGACAAGCGCAGTGTTCATATCTACAACTGGTATGACTACATCGCCCCGAACACCATGAAAGACTTCGAAAAAGAAGCGGGCGTCAGCGCTGTGTACGATGTGTTCGACAACAGCGACGTCATGCAAAGCAAGCTCATGGCTGGCCGCAGCGGCTACGACGTGGTGGTGGCGAGTGGTGACCTGCTACCGAACCTGATCAAAGCGGGCGTGCTTAAAAAACTCGATCGCTCGAAGCTGCCCAACTGGTCTCACCTTGACCCGGATATCCTCGCCAAGTTGCAAAGCAACGACCCGGAAAACAGCTATGCGGCCCCTTATCTGTGGGGTACCACGGGCATCGGCTATGACGCGGACAAGGTCAAATCGATACTCGGCGCTGATGCGCCGGTCAATTCCTGGGACCTGATTTTCAAGGAAGAAAACCTGGCCAAACTCAGTCAATGCGGTGTGGCCATGCTGGACGCGCCCAGCGAAGTTATTCCCATCGCGTTGCACTACCTCGGACTGCCCTATAACAGCCAGAACCCGGCCGATTACAAAAAAGCCCAGGCGCTGCTGCTGAAACTGCGTCCACACATCGTCTACTTCGATTCGTCCAAGTTCATCTCTGATCTGGCCAATGGCAACATCTGCGTGGTGCTGGGCTGGGCGGGTGGCGTCGCGGATGCACAGAAAGCCTCCGAGCTGGCGGGCAACGATCGCAAGCTCGTCTACAGCATTCCTCGCGAAGGTGCACCGGTGTGGGTGGAGAGTCTGGTGCAGCTCAACGATGCGCCAAACCCGGAGCAAGGCTTGGCCTTCATCAACTACATGCTGCGCCCTGAAGTCATTGCCGATTCATCCAACTACCTGAGCTATCCCAACGCCAACAAGGACGCCACCGCGCTGGTCGAGAAGAAGATCCGCGACAACCCGGGGGTGTATCCATCCAAAGAAGTCATGGACACGCTGTTCCCGCTGGAACCCCTCCCGCTGAAGATGGAACGCGTACGAACCCGCACCTGGAACACGGTCAAGACCGGCGCTTGATGGGTCGACACGATTTCTGCTGATGGCCAGCCACGACCATCGTGAAAAAACAAACAAGAGAACGATCATGAAAGAGACGATGAAGCCACGTGCCCGCGATTTGAATATTCAGTTCGGCCAACTGCAACCCGGTCCCCTCAATGCCATCACCGATGTGCCGGGCGTACGGGTCGGTCACAGCAATGTGCGAGGACGCACCGCGAACGGCCGCGACATCCTGACGGGTGTCACGGTCATCGAACCCCGTGCTGGCTCCACCAGCCAGCAGCCGTGTTTTGCCGGCGTCCATGTGTTGAACGGCAACGGCGACGCCACCGGCCTGGAGTGGATTCGCGAGGCCGGCCTGTTGACCAGCCCGATTGCCTTCACCAACACCCACAGCCTGGGCGTGGTGCGTGACGCACTGATCGTGGTGGACCGCGAGCAGCAGCCGGAGGACGGGCGGCTCTACTGGAACATGCCGGTGGTGCTGGAGACCTTTGACGGGTTGCTCAACGACATCAACGGCTTTCACGTCAAGGTCGAGCACGTGGCCGAAGCGGTGCGCTCGGCGGTGGGTGGTCCGGTCGCTGAGGGCAATGTCGGTGGCGGCAGCGGCATGATCTGCCACGAATTCAAGGGCGGCATTGGCACGGCGTCACGGCGTCTGAGTGCTGCGCAGGGCGGCTGGACCGTTGGCGCTATCGTCCAGGCCAACCACGGCATTCGCAATGAACTGCGCGTTGACGGCTACCCGGTCGGACGCTACATGGAACAGATCGACTCGCCGTTCCTCAAGGCTTCGCTGCCGCACCCGGGCATGGGTTCGATCGTCGTGTGCCTGGCCACCGACGCGCCGTTGTTGCCGCACCAATGTACGCGGCTGGCGCAACGGGCCAGCCTCGGCCTTGCCCGCACCGGTGGTGGAAATGAAGACCACAGCGGCGACATCTTCATCGCCTTCGCCACCGGTAACCAGGTGCCGCCGGCCGCTTATGAGCGCAAGCGCGCACCGACCACCGACCACCTGAGCATGGTCAACAACGACCACATCAGCGAGCTGTTCCTGGCCGCCACCGAAGCGGTGGAAGAAGCCATTATCAATGCCTTGTTAGCTGCGGATACCGCAGAAGGAAACGGCCACGCCGTGCCGGGACTGGACCGTGAGACGCTGCTCAAAGCCTTGCATCGGGCTGGGTGGCCGGGAGTGGTGAAGGGTTAACTGATCCAATGATGGTGAGGTGGTGAGCCTGTTTGGCCCTAAACCTGTGGTAAGGGGATTTATCTGTGGCGAGGGGATTTATCCCCGTTGGGCTGCGAAGCTGCCCCAGAACCTGCAACCGAGGGGTGTCAGGTACACCGCGTGTGGTGGTTCTACGACTGCTGCGCAGCCGAACGGGGATAAATCCCCTCGCCACAGTATTGAGCACGCCTGAAGCTCTTCTTGATTGCTCGCCTGAAGCTCTTCTTCAGCGAGCAATACTGGTCTGGGACGGGGGTGTTGAAACTCAATATTCGCCCTGGTGCTGCCCGGCCTGCTGGGCGAACCATCCCATGATCAGCGAGCACTCAGGATGAGACGCGGCTGATGGTTGCGGGCAGAGCGAATAGACCCCTCCGGTCTTCAAGGGGCGGCCGAACGGGACAAGCAGCACGCCCCGTTCGATGGACTCTTCTGCCAGGGTCATGTCGGTCATGGCGACTCCCAGACCTCGCGCGGCGGCATCAAGCGCCAACTCATCGAGGTTGAAGTGGATGTGCCGGTAGTCCTCCAGCGACTTGCCGTTATTGGCTGCCAGCCAGTCAATCCACGCTTGCTTGTCCGCCGAACGATGGAGCAGGGGATAGCGTACAAGATCGTCCACTGATTCCAGGGGATGGGTTGAGTTGCCAAAGCCAGGGGCGCACACCGGCACCAGCGCTTCTTCGAACAACGTCAGGCAGGATGGATCGCTCGATGGCTCGGGCAGATAAAGGATGTAGGCGTCGCTGTCGCTGGCCGGCTCGACGACCTCGGTCGCCACGGTTTCGATCGACAGGGAAACGTCCGGGTGACACCGATAAAAGTCGCTCAACTTCGGCAGCAACCAACGCACCGCCAGCGATACGTGCATGCGGATACGGAACGGGCGCTTTTGCGGTGCCAGGCGATCCTCAAGGGCTTTCAGCTGTTCGAGGATATGCCGCGCACTGGCGAGTACCTGTCCGCCCTCCGGGGTCAGTCGAAGACTGCGACTGTTGCGCACGAACATCGAAACGCCAAAGTGATTTTCCAACTGCTGAATTTGCCGGCTCACGGCGCTTTGGGTCAGGCACAGCGTCTGCGCTGCTTGCGTAAAGCTGCCGGAGCCTGCGACTTCCACCAATGCCTGCAAGCCTTGGAGCGACGGAAGGTGGCGAATTTTATCCATGCGTTTTCTGAATACCTTGATGATTTAATAACGTTGGTTGTCGCCATGATCACCCTTTAGATTCTAGTCATAGCTACCGTCATCTCCAACCAGTCATGCGGATTGTGCATGAGTTAAAGGAATTGGATGGTTGGCCAAAGACAGTCAAAGAGGTGATGCATGGAAAACGTATGTGGCTGGATTGCGCAGGCCGGGGATTCACCGGCTCGCGATCCACTGAGTGGTCGGCAGCAGGCAGATTGGCTGGTCATCGGCGCCGGCATCACCGGGCTGTGTGCCGCTCACTCCCTCGCGCAAATGCATCCCCAGGCGCGCATCGTCATTGTCGATCGGCAACGGGCCGCGCAAGGCGCCTCCGCGCGCAATTCAGGTTTCGTCGTGGCCCATGAACACCCGGCCACTGCTGAACTTCAGGGCAACGCAGGATTTGCCGGCTTTGAGGTGGACACCTCGATTTCCCGCGCTGCCAGCGACGAAGTGCGCAAACGCATTGCCCAACATGGCATCGGGTGCGAATTCCGTGAATCGGGTTATTTTTTCGCGGTCAGCGATCCGCGCAAATTGACCGATGTCGAGGCCAAGCTGCAAACACTGAGGGCCGTGGGGGCATCTGCGCAGTTTCTGCAGGGTGAGCAACTGGTGCAGAAACTGGGCACCCGGCACTACCAGGCGGCGATCTGGTGCGGCAATGGCAATGCGTTGCTGCAACCGGCGAAGTACGTGAAAGGCTTGCTCGACGCGCTCCCGGAGAACGTAACGCTGTTCGAAAACACCGAGATCACCGGTCTGGAGCGTACGAGCCACGGCCGCATTCGCGCCAACGGTCGTCGTGGAAGTATTGAAGCGAAGCAGGTGGTGATTTGCCTGAATGCCTTCATCTCCCGTGCCGGTATCAGCGACAGCGGTACTTTCCCGATGGAACTGAGCGCCAGTTTGACGCGGCCACTCAGTGACGAAGAGTTCCAGGCGCTCGGTGCCGTCGAGCCATGGGGCGTGCTGTCCACCCGGCCACTGGGGGCCACGGTGCGACTGACCCCGGATCGTCGCGTGATGATTCGCAACACCGCGGAATACCGCTCAAACGACTTGTCCCTCGCTGAGTTGTCGACTCGCCGCAAGCACCATGTGCTGGGTTTGCAGCGCCGTTTTCCGATGCTTGGCGAGCAGGACATCCAGTACACCTGGACCGGACACCTCAGCGCTTCACGCTCCGGCCAACCGTACTTTGGCAAGGTCGAGGAGGGCGTGTTCGCCGTGGCCGGGTGCAATGGCTCTGGCGTGGCGCGCGGCACACTTTGGGGTCGGTTGCTGGCGGAACTGGCATCCGGGGCTGAATCGCCGATGCTGCATTCGGTCATTGAACGCGCCCAGCCCGGCTGGCTCCCGCCCAAACCCTTTCTCGACATCGGTGCCATGCTGCGCATGCGCGTAGAGGCCGCTCGAGCCCGATCTGAAGTCTGAACCCCCGTAACACCCACAATAAAAGCACTTCATAACGAAGGTGATCGAACATGCGCGTCAACACAGTTTCCCTGGTGGCACTTCTCTCGACGTTTTGCGCGGGCGCTTACGCTGATGAAACCGTCAATATTTCCAACTGGAACGGCTACATTGCCGACGACACCCTGACCACCTTCACCAAGGAGACAGGGATCAAGGCCACTTACGACATCCACGACAGCAACGAAGTGCTGGAGTCCAAGTTGATGACGGGTAACACCGGTTATGACGTGGTCAGCCCGTCGAACCACTTCCTGTCTCGGCTGATCAAGGCCGGCGCGATCCAGAAGCTCGACCGCAGCCAGTTGCCGAACTGGAAAAACCTCGACCCGGCGCTGATGCAAAAACTGCAAGTCAACGATCCCGGCAATCAGTACGGCTACCCGTACATGTGGGGCACCGCCGGCATCGGCTACAACGTCGAGAAGATCAAGGCCCTCTTCGGCAATACCGACGTGACCCGTTCCTGGAGCCTGTTTTTCGACGAAGCCAACATCAAGAAGCTCAGCGAATGCGGCGTGGCGATTATCGACAACCCGACGCAAGTCTTGCCGATCACGCTCAACTACCTGGGGCTGCCACCTCACAGCCACGAGCCGCAGGATTACAAGAAAGCCGAGCAGGCGCTGCTCAAGATCCGGCCTTACGTGCAGTACTTCCACGCCTCGAAGTACATCAGCGATCTGGCTAACGGTAACGTCTGCGCGGTGATCGGTTTCAACGGCGACATCGTGCAGGCCGCCGCCAGCGCCAAGGAAGCCAAAAACGGAATCGACATTGCCTATTCGATTCCGCAGGAAGGTTCGACACTGTGGTTTGACATGGTGGTGATGCCCAAGAATGCGCCTCATGAGAAGAACGGCTACACCTACATGAACTACTTGCTGACCCCGCAAGTGATCGCCAACATCAGCAACAGCATCCACTACGCCAACCCCAATGCGGCGGCCGATGCTTATGTGGTGCCAGCGGTGAAAGAGGACCTGGCGATCTACCCGCCGAAAGACGTCATGGACAAGTTGTTCACCGTCGAGGATCTACCGGCTTCCATCGCACGGTTGACTACTCGGCTGTGGACCAGGCTGAAAACCAATACCTGACACCCTGACCCGCAGCGATCTGAAACGCCTCTATCAACCGGCCAATTGCACTTTCATCTGAAAACCCCCAGCCATGTCCTTGACCGGCCTGCTTTCCACAAATAGTCGAATGAGTCGTTCGCGTAACTCGGGCTCAACAAACTCTTTGACGGTCTCCACCTGGATCCTCGTCCAGACCCATCTTGTGCCGGAGCGTCGGCTAATGCCGACGCTCTGGATTGCAGCTTGAGCCCTATGCCTGTCTCAGGGATGTGCTCTTGCATCTGCCGACGCAAGAGCGATATCGGACAATTGCTGCCGCATCAGTGGGTGCCGTTTTGACATGAGCAAGGGGGGTTGGCAGACACTACGAGCTTGCGATTCCGTTGCTCAATTTTCCTCGTTTTTCAGCTCGCCCTTTGATTTGAATCAAGCCTTTAGAGGTTCAGTAGTGGCATATTGATTTCGGCAGAAGACCGATACTTTTACTAATAAAGAGACTGGCCACATGCTGATCCTCCAATCGTCTCCAAAAACCCTTCTGCACGCCTCAGCCCTTTCGTCGTGCCGTTCCAATCTCACCTTCAAACCCGCTAGTAACTCCTCATTCGTTTGAATTGACCGCATCCGAAAGGCGGCTGAGTTCCTGTCGCCCTGCGTTTGATGTTTGGGAAGGAACCCAGTCCCTCATTTCCTCGCAATCGGTAGATCACCGCTATGTTGAACCGTAACGATCTCTCGCAAGTCTTCATCCAGACCCTGGAGCAAAGCGTTGACAGTGTCGTGGTCATCGATAGCCAAAACCGGATCATTCTGTTTAATGCAGCTTCGCAAAAGCTCTGGGGATACGACAGTGCCGAGGTCATGGGCCGCAATGTTGAACAACTGGTCCCGAAACTGATTCGACCTCTGCATGACAGCTACATCGAAGCGAACCGCCGCACCGGAATCAACAAAATTGTCGGTACCAGTCGAGATGTGTCGATCGAATGCAAGGATGGCAGCCGGCGATGGGGGTCGATGTCCATCTCCAAAATCGAGGCGCAAGGGCAGATCCTCTACGCCGCGTTTATCAAAGACATTACCCTGCAGCATGAAGAGCAACATCGGTTGTACTTGTTGTCCTTGGTGGTCGATACCACCGAGAACGCAATTATCATCACTGACGCGTCATGGGCGATCATTTACGTCAACGACGGCTTCACGCAAATGTTCGGTTACAGTGTCCAGGACGTCATCAGCAAAACGCCCATCGAAGTGCTGGCGCCGTACTTCACGCAATCGCGTGTAGCCGCAATCCGCCGCCTGCTCACAAAGGGTAATGCCTATCACGGTCAGGAATTCGGCTATGACCGCGAAGGCCAGCGGGTGTGGTGCAACATCACAACGTACCCGGTTCACGATGCTCAGGGCCACCTGACCAATACCGTGAGTGTGATGATCGATGTGACCCAAACGCGCATGCATGAAGTGCTGCGCCACAAGATGCTCGAAGCGATGGTTCGCGAAGAGTCGCTGGACACCTTGATGAATCTGGCGTGTGTGGAGGTGCAGCGAATTGCGCCAGAAGTGATCGCGACAATATTGCAGGTCGATAGGCAAGGGTTATTGCATACGTTAGCCGCGCCCGGTCTTCCAATCGCGTATTCCCGGGCGCTGGATGGAACGGCAATCGGGCCGGAATGCGGATCTTGCGGCGCGGCGGCGTTCAGTGGCGAACCGGTTATGGTCAGCGACATCGCCTCCCACCCATTCTGGGTCGGATTCCGTGACCTGGCGCTGTCGCTCGGGCTGAAGGCATGTTGGTCGACGCCGATAAAATCCAGCGATGGGCGCGTATTGGGGACGTTCGCGTTCTATTACCGCGACGCTCGTGAGCCTGGACCGCTTCACCATCTGCTGGTCAAGGCGTGCATTCATTTGTGCGCCTTGGCGCTGGAGCGTGAAGAGTCGCGTCTGCACATTCGCCAACTGGCGTTTTATGACGACCTGACCGGACTGGCCAACCGCAACTTGTTGCATGCCCGGGCGGAACAGGCTATCGCTCAAGCCTCTCGGCATAAATCGAGTCTGGCCGTGGTATTCATCGATCTGGATCGATTCAAGCAGGTCAACGATTCCCTGGGCCATCCCGCCGGTGATGAGTTCTTGCGCGTCATCGCTCATCGATTGTCCGAGCGTCGCCGGGAAAACGATATTGTCAGTCGCCTATCCGGCGATGAATTCGTCCTGGTGCTGCCTCAGTGCACGATGGCACATGCCACCCATGTAATCGAAAAATTGAGAGGACAGCTGACCGCGCCTTGCCAGATCTCGGGAGTGACACTCAATCCATCGATGAGTATCGGCGTCAGTATGTTTCCGGATGACGGTCGTACGATGGAGGTGTTACTGCATCGTGCCGATATGGCGATGTATCAAGCCAAGACCAGCGGCCGCGGGCGTGTGTGCTTTTTCAGTGATGGACTGGATCAACTGGCGCAAGGGCGTTTGCGTCTGGAAGTGGCTTTACGTGAAGCGATTGATGGCGAAGCCCTGCATTTGGTTTATCAGCCGCAGATCGACCTTGACGGGTCCGAGCTTTATGGCATTGAGGCCCTTGCGCGATGGACTCATCCCCAATTAGGGGAAGTTTCGCCTGCGTGTTTTATTCCGTTGGCGGAAGAATGCGGCTTGATCGGTGAATTCAGCTTATGGGCATTGCGTGAGGCTTGCCGCCAATTGGCTGCCTGGCGCAAGCAAGGGCTACGGATTCCGACCGTATCGGTGAACATGTCGCCGACCAATTTTCATAATCGCAATCTTTCAAGCATCGTCGCCAGGACACTTGAGCAACATGGTTTGCAGGCAAAGGACCTGACGCTGGAGATTACCGAAAGTGTGCTGATGGACACCAATCCCGACACCCTGACCACGATTGAAGAGGTGCATGCGCTGGGTATCAGCCTGGCGATGGATGATTTCGGCACGGGTTATTCCAGCCTGAGTTATTTGCGGCGTATGCCGATCCAGGAACTCAAGCTCGATCGCAGCTTTGTGCATGATCTGGAAAACAACACAACTACTCAGGCACTGAGCGAGGCCGTCATTCGCATCGGCGAAAGTTTGCAATTAAGAGTAGTGGCCGAGGGGATCGAGACATTGGCGCAGCAGCGCATTCTGCAAAGCCAGGGATATCGGATCGCTCAAGGATTTCTGATTTCCAGGCCTTTGGAAGCAGGTGATTTGGGGCGTTGGCTGGAAAACCGCTATGCGTTGGCTGAGCCCGCCGAGTAATCCGGATTGGATTGTGCGACTGAAGACTGACCTAAAGCTACGCCTGCTCAATTTTTTGAGCAGGAGAACCGGGATGACCGCTTCTGGCCGATTACTGCCTGTCACAAGGGGCCTTAGTCGACCCATTGAAGACGCTCAATGATGCGAGAAGACGATTTATCTTTACCTGGATACGCTGACCTTGGGTGGATGAGGTGCCATCATCGATCTGACAGTCCAGCTGTAAAGCCCATGAAACAACAGCTTACAGTCGAGAAACTGAATACTGGATAATTAGCAATTCGTACCTACGCTCTTCACGGGGGAATGCAATTTAAGGACGGTCGGGGGCTCGTCTCAGGTACTCACGCAAGTACGCAGGAGCTCAACATGAACCGGACAAAGTTATCAACGGCGTTCGCTGTATCAATACTGTTGTCTGCAGTGGTTTCCCCCGGTCTCTCTCAAGCCGCCGACAAAACAGCCCCTAACATTGTAGTCATCATGGGTGACGATATTGGCTGGTCCAACATCGGTGTCTACAACCAGGGCATGATGGCCGGTCGAACACCCAACCTCGACCAGCTCGCGGCCGAAGGCATGCGTTTTACCGACTACTACGCCGAGGCCAGTTGTACCGCCGGGCGGGCCAACTTCATCACCGGCGAACTGCCGATCCGTACCGGGATGACCACTGTTGGGCAGGCCGGTTCTCCCATTGGTATTCCCGCCGAAGCCTTAACCATCGCTACAGCGCTGAAATCCATGGGCTATTCCACGGGCCAGTTCGGCAAGAATCACCTGGGCGATCTCAACGAATTCTTGCCCACCGTGCACGGGTTCGACGAATTCTTCGGCTACCTCTATCACCTCGACGCCATGGAAGACCCGGCGCACCCCAACTATCCGCAGGAGCTTCTTGCCACCGTTGGCCCGCGCAATATGGTCCACAGTTGGGCGACCACCACCGATGACACCACAGTCATGCCGCGCTGGGGCAAGGTCGGCAAACAGAAAATCGACGACGCCGGCACGCTCTATCCGGAACGGATGAAAACCATCGACGACGAGATTCGCGACAAAGCCTTCGCCTTTATCGACAAGGCCAAGCAGGACAGTAAACCGTTCTTCCTCTGGCTGAACCCGACCCGCATGCACATCGTCACGCACCTGTCTGACAAGTACGAAGCCATGCGCAATTCGCAAAATGGCTGGTCAGAACAGGAAGCCGGCATGGCACAGCTCGATGATATCGTCGGTGACGTCATGGCCAAGCTGAAAAAAGACGGCATGGATGACAACACCATTGTCATTTTCACCACTGACAATGGCGCGGAAAACTTTACTTGGCCGGATGGCGGCACCACGCCGTTCGCCATGGGCAAAGGCACTATCATGGAAGGTGGATTCCGGGTTCCGGCGATCATTCGTTGGCCCGGCAAGGTACCGGCCAATCAGATTGCCAACGGCATCATTTCCGGTATGGACTGGTTCCCGACCCTGGTCGCGGCGGCCGGTAACCCGAACATCACTCAGGAACTGCTCAAAGGCAAACAACTGGGCGACCGAACCTACAAGGTGCATCTTGACGGCTACGACCAGACACCGATGATCACGGGCAAGGGGCCGTCGACCCGTAACGAAATTTTCTATTTTGGCGAGAGTGCGCTGGGTGCGGTGCGAATAGGCGACTACAAATATCGCTTTATTGACCAACCAGGCGGCTGGATGGGCGCCAAGGTGGCGGTCGACGTACCGATCCTGACCAACCTTCGCCTCGACCCCTTCGAACGTATGGGTTGGCCGGAGAATCAGGCCGCGCAAGGTTCGCAGCAGTATTTCGACTGGTTCAAGTACCAGTTCTGGCGCTTCGTGTTCGTCCAGCAGCAAGTCGCCAAGCTGGCGGAAACCGCTATCGAGTTCCCGCCGATGCAAAAAGGCGCGAGCTTCAACCTCGATTCGGTAAAAGCCAAGATCGCTGCGGCCCGGGCGGAGATGGCCAAGTAAGCAGTCGGGTAAACGGGTGGTCGGTGTTCGCCACCCGTATTCATATCGCCGTTGTCCAATGCCGCAGGGTTGAGCGTTGAAACCGCCTAGTTGAATGCCTTGAGGAAGCGTGATTCACCGCTCCGGAGGAATCTCGATTGAGGTTGACTGAATTCCGCGGGGCGTGAAATTACGGGTCAGCAATGGCTGAAATTGGCCGAAGTTTGACAATGGCGAAGGGCAGCAAATGGTCGCTACTCGTCATTCATCAAGGGTGACTACAGCCCCCTCACATCATCGTCACGCCACCGCAGCTGCAATCGATCTGGAACGCCAGGCAAATGCCAATACCATCAGCAGCCCCAGACCCGCCATTGCCGCTCCGGCCAGGGAAATCGCCGGATAACCCAGCCCGGCATTGATCACCGCTCCCCCGAGCGCCGCACCGATCGCGTTGCCGAAATTGAAGGCGCCGATGTTCATCGCCGAGGCCAGATTGGGCGCGTCCTTGGCAGCCTCCATGACGCGCATCTGCAGTGGCGGCACCAGGGCGAAGCTGGCGATACCCCATATCAGGATGGCAACGGCGGTCGGCAGCGGCCAACGCATCAGGACGGTGAACGCCAGCAAGACGAGAATCAGCACGCTCAGCGAAATGATCAGGGTGCGATCTATCGAGCGGTCCGCGGCCTTGCCGCCCCACGTGTTGCCCAGCGTCAACCCCACACCGAACAGCACCAGCATGGCGGTGATGTAGGCGGTGGACGCATGGGTCTCGCTGCTGAGGATCGGCGCGATGTAGGTGAAGACGGTAAACATTGCACTCGAGCCGACTACGGTGAGGGCCAGCGCCCCCAGCACCGGACCACGGCCCAGTACCCGAATTTCGGCCATTACACCGACGCTTTGCGGCGCCTTCAGGTTTGGCAGGGCGAACCATAACGCGGCCATGGTCATCACGCCGAGGCCGGTAATTCCCCAGAAAGCGGTGCGCCAGCCGAACAGTTCGCCAAACCAGGCGGCCATCGGCACACCGCCGATGGTCGCCAGGGTCAGGCCCATGAACATCGCCGCAACCGCCCCGGCACGTTTCTCCGGTGCGACCACGCTGGCGGCGACGATGGAACCAACGCCAAAGAACGCACCGTGGTTCAGTGAGGTCACCACCCTGGCGACCATGAGGCTGTAGTAATCGGTAGCCAGGGCTGACATCAGATTGCCCAGGGTGAAAATCGCCATGAGTCCGATCAGCAGATAGCGCCGGGGAATCCTGCCGGTGGTCAGGGTCATCAGCGGTGCGCCGAGCAATACGCCCAGAGCGTAAGCACTGACCAACAGACCGGCGGCGGGAATGGAAACGCCGAGATCCGCAGCGATGCCCGGCAACATGCCCATGGGGGCGAACTCGGTAACGCCGATGCCAAAGGCACCAATGGCGAGTGCAACAAGGGGTGGATTGATACGCATGGAAGGCTCCTTATCTATGCCGCCAATGCTACGATCCAGGCTTTTAAGGCACTAGACGTCATTTCTGGCAATCACCTTTGCGTAAGGAGCACAAGTGGACTTCAATGGCAGGTCAGGAGAAATGGACGTGTTCGCCACCGTGGCGCAGGAAGGCAGCCTATCGGCCGCGGCGCGTGCCTTGGGGCTGACGCCCTCGGCGGTCAGCCGGATCATCGCGCGTACCGAACAACGTCTTGGCACCCGCCTGCTGTTGCGCACCACCCGAGCGATC
>NZ_WFGV02000045.1 GCF_010095445.2 Pseudomonas sp. TNT3 | reverse complement strand
GTGAAACGATGCATCGCCGATGGTAGTGTGGGGTTTCCCCATGTGAGAGTAGGTCATCGTCAAGATTAAATTCCGAAACCCCTGTTTGCTAACGCGAACAGGGGTTTTGTTTTGTCCGCAGGAAAGTACTACGAAAGCGTCGGTACAAATTTGCACAGTTATTTTTGAATAAGAACACTAGAATAGGCCCAACTTTTTCGAAGTCAGAGTCTTTTATGCCAGATCCGGTTGACGCCTCAGGGCTGTCAGAATTACCACTGGACGATTTGGTGGCGTGTCATGAGTGCGACTTGCTGATGCGCAAGCCAGCACTCGCACACGGCGAGAAAGCGTTGTGCCCTCGCTGCGGTTACGAACTCTATGCCAATCGTCATAATGTCGTGCAACGAAGCCTCGCCTTAGTCATCGCCGCCCTGCTGCTTTATATCCCTGCGAACTTTCTACCCATCATGGAGCTCAATTTACTCGGGCAGTCGTCCCATGACACGGTCTGGAGTGGGGTTGTTGGCCTGTTTGATACCGGCATGCAAGGTGTAGCTGTCGTGGTGTTCCTCTGCAGCATGGGAATTCCACTGGCCAAGTTACTCTGCCAATTGGCCGTGCTATTGAGTATCCGCTTCGATATAGGTCGAAGTTACGGTTTGTTGCTCTACCGCATTTATCACCATTTGCGAGATTGGGGAATGCTTGAGGTCTACCTGATGGGCGTACTGGTGGCGATTGTAAAACTGGCAGATATGGCAGCTATTACCGTGGGCCTTGGCCTGGTGTGCTTTATCAGTTTGTTGTTGGTCCAGGTCTGTTTGGAGGTCGTCATGTCGCCTCATCAAATCTGGCAGGCGTTATCGGGAGAAGATGCTCATGCGGGCGATTGATGCGGGCATTCTGATTTGCATTGAATGCCATGAGTTGAATAAGCAGGAAGCTGACGAGCAGATTTGCACCCGTTGCGGTGCGCTGGTACATGCCCGTCGCCCGAACAGCCTGGTACGTACCTGGGCGTTGCTGATCACGGCCGCGATTCTCTACATACCAGCCAACCTGTTGCCGATCATGACTGTCAACTCGCTTGGTCAAGGTGACCCCAGCACCATCATGTCGGGTGTCATCCAGTTGGTTCAGCACGGCATGATTCCCATTGCGGCGGTGGTTTTTATCGCCAGCATTCTGGTACCGACATTCAAACTGGTGGGCATCGCGCTACTGCTGTTTTCCGTACAAAGGCGCCAGCCTCTTTCGGCCCGGCAGCGCATTGTGATGTACCGCTTTATCGAGTTCATCGGCCGATGGTCGATGCTGGATATCTTTGTGATTGCCATCCTCGTGGCAGTAGTCAATTTCGGACGGCTTGCCAGCATTGAAGCCAATCTTGGCGCCATCGCCTTCGCCAGTGTGGTGATTCTGACGATGCTTGCCGCAGTAACTTTCGATCCCCGACTGATTTGGGATAACACGGAGTCGGACGACGACCATGACTGATTTGCCTACAGCGAAAACCCGACCGGCCTCCAACTGGTCTGCTATTTGGGTATTGCCCCTGATCGCTCTGATCATTGGCGGCTGGCTCGGATGGAGGGCTTACAACGAAACTGGAATCGAAATTCTGGTGCGTTTTGAAAGTGGTGAAGGCATCCAGGCCAACAAGACCGAAGTCGTCTACAAGGGGATGTCGGTCGGTAAGGTCAAAACCCTTAAACTCGACGACGAAGGCTCTTCCAAAGGTGTGATAGCCACTGTCGAGATGAACAAGGATGTGGAGCAGTATCTGCGCACCAGCACTCGTTTCTGGCTAGTCAAGCCGAGCGTGACCCTGGCCGGTATCACCGGTCTTGAAACCCTGGTTTCGGGCAACTATATCGCTGTCAGTCCCGGTGAGGGCGAGCCCACTCGCAAGTTCAAGGCACTGGCTGAGGAACCGCCATTATCCGACGCCAAGCCTGGTCTGCACCTGACGATCAAGGCTGATCGCCTCGGCTCGCTGAACCGCGGCAGCCCCGTGTTCTATAAACAGATCAAGGTCGGGCAGGTCAAAAGCTACCTGCTGTCCGAGGACCAAAGCACCGTTGAACTCAAAGTGTTCATCGAACCCACTTATGCCAATCTGGTGCGCAAACACACACGTTTCTGGAATGCCAGCGGCATCAGCATCGACGCGAATCTGTCCGGTGTAAAAGTGCGCAGCGAATCCCTCGCCAGCATTGTCGCGGGGGGTATCGCGTTCGCCACACCAGAAAACCGCAAGGACAGCCCGCCTACTGATCCAAGTTTGCCGTTCCGCCTCTACGAAGACTTCGACGCGGCTGCGGCTGGTATCCGCATCAAGGTCAAACTCAGTGATTTTGAAGGTCTGCAGGCAGGTCGTACGCCGGTTATGTACAAAGGAATTCAGGTTGGCAATCTGAAGGCGCTCAAGGTCGATCCGGACCTGACTGCTGCCACTGCAGAACTCACTTTGGACCCATTGGCCGAAGACTATCTCGTCGACGGCACGCAGTTCTGGGTCGTCAAACCTTCGATCTCGCTCGCTGGCATCACCGGCCTAGAAGCCCTCGTGAAGGGAAACTACATTGCTATCCGTCCCGGTGACAAAGGTGCCGCGCCGCAACGAGAGTTCGTAGCACGACCCAAGGCCCCCCCTCTGGACTTGCGTTCACCGGGTCTGCATTTGGTGTTATTCACCGAGAACCTGGGTTCGTTGGAAGTCGGTAGCCCGATTCTCTACAAACAGGTCAAGGTAGGCTCCGTCCAGAGCTATCAGTTCTCTAAAGCCAAGAAGCAATTGGTAATCGGTGTACACATCGAGAAAGAGTACGAAGGCTTGGTTAACGCCTCTACACGGTTCTGGAACGCCAGCGGTATTACGCTCACAGGCGGATTGACCGGTGGCATTCAGGTGAAAAGCGAATCCCTGCAAAGCCTGATGGCGGGCGGCATCGCTTTTGAAACCCCGCAAGCCAAAGCGCCGCTGCAGAAGCGTATTCCACGGTTCCGTCTGTTCGCCAACCATGATGAAGCGAATCAGAAAGGCACTGTAGTGACCATTAAGGTGGATCGCGCCGATGGTTTGCGCAGCGGTACTCCGGTCCGTTTCAAAGGTTTGGATGTCGGCAAGATTGAAGACGTTGATCTGACCGATGACCTCCAGTCCGTGATGCTCACCGCGCGTATTACCGAGGTGCCCGAGCGCATCGCTCGGGCCGGCAGTCAGTTCTGGGTGGTCAAACCGGAGTTGGGTTTGATCAAGACGTCCAACCTCGAAACCCTCGTGACCGGCCAGTACATCGAAGTACAGCCAGCGCTGAAAAACCTGGGCCCACAGAAAAACTTTGTAGCCTTGTCCAACCCGCCAGAAGCGGTGAAGCAGGAACCAGGGTTGAGTCTGGTACTCAGCGCGGCTCGTCGCGGCTCGCTGAAAACCGGCGTCCCGGTGACCTATCGCGAAGTGACCGTAGGCAAGGTGACAAGTTATGAACTGGGTCAGACGGCTGATCGCGTCCTGATACATATCCTGATCGAACCGAAGTACGCGCCACTGGTGCGTAGCGGTACGCGCTTCTGGAACTCCAGTGGATTCGGTTTCGACTATGGCCTGTTCAAAGGCGCGACCATGCGCACTGAATCTCTGGAAACGCTGATCCAGGGCGGCATCGCGTTCGCAACGCCGGATGGCGATCGCATGGGCAATCCTGCGCGTCCGGAACAGACGTTCCCGATGTTCGATAAATTTGAAGACGAATGGCTGACCTGGGCGCCAAAAATTCCCCTCGGTAAATAAGCCCGACAAAAAAGGCCGCGATCCATTGGATCGCGGCCTTTTTTACGCCCATCGATTAACGCAAATCAGACTGCATCCAGCGCAGCCTCATCCGCTTCAACGCTAACGACAGCCTTCACCTCATCGTGTCGACGGATGTACTTCCAGTCCGCTTCATCGATATAGATTCCGTTCGGCCCGCTACCACCTTCAAGGTCAATCGCCACACTGGCGCAGACCTGCGGCTTGACGCTCGCCAGAATCGGCACAAAGCCCAGTTGCAGACTTGTTTCGAGTAGCGCTGCCTGGTTCTTCTCGTCGATGTCAGCAGCTTCATCGAGGTAGTAAGGCAAGCGCACGCGACCGGCCTGGTCACGGTCCATCAAGTGCAGCAACAAGTACATGTTGGTCAGCGCTTTGATGGTCATGGTCGTGCCGTTGGACGCGGCCCCGTCGATGTCGGTGTGAATCACCGGTTGACCATTGACCTTGGTGATCTCGAAGGCAAGTTCAAACAAGTCCTTCAGACCCAGCTGGTTGTGGTTCGCCGCTACCAGGCGTGCCAGGTATTCCTTGGCCTCTTCGTTCTTGTTGTCCTGATCGGCACTTTGGCTCAGGTCAAAAACGGAGAGCGTCTCGCCTTCTTCGTACTGGCCGGCGCTGTGGATAATCTGATCGATGTGTTTGAGCGCTTCCTTGTTCGGCGCGAGCACGATGCGGAAGCTCTGCAGGTTGGAGACCTGACGCTTGTTGATCTCGCGGTTGAACAGCGCCAGTTGGTGCTCAAGGCTGTCGTAGTCGCTGCGGATATTGCGCAGGGTTCGGGCGATATCTGTCACGGCCGCACGGCGAGCCTTGCCGAGGGTTAGCGCTTCATCAGTGCGATGCGCGTACGCGTTGATCAGCAGTTGCAGGCGACGCTCCATATCGTCTTCGCTGTCGAACTTGGCCACGCCCTTCAGACGGACCTGAGCGTAAAGCGCCTCGATCTGGCCATCGCTGCGCTGCAAGCCCTGCCAGCTGTCCTGATAGTCATTGAGCAGCGGCAGCAGGTTGTCCATGGAATCGTCGATCGGGTCCATGAATGGCGTACCGAACGGCAGATCTGCCGGCAACAACTGGCGGCGGCGCAGGGCGTCGTCGAGGGTGCGTTGCTTGGCTTCCATGTCACCGATCTGCCGACCGACCAGTTGCAGCTTGGCCGACAGTTGCTGGACGCGTTCGGTAAACGCATCGCTGGAGCGTTTCAGCTCGTCCTGCGCCGCTTCCATCTGCGCCAGTTGCTCAAGCTTGTCACCTTCTTCGGCACTCAAGGTTTGTGCGCGACGGAAATCTTCCAGGGCTTTCTGCGCATCCAGCACTTGCTGGTACAACGCTTCGGTCTGGGTCTTGCTGGCCGCGCGGTCGGCCGCGACGGCTTGCTGTGTCTTGAGTTGCTTGAGTTCTTTATCCAGACGCTCTTTCTGGTCCCGCAATGCGGCGCGATCGGCCAGCGCCTGCAGGGCTGGCGGTTCGATGTGCGACAGGTCGATGGAAAGCCCCGGCACTTCGAAGCGCTCACCCTTGAAGCCATCAAGAATCAGCTCCATGGATTTGACCCACTGACCGTCTTCATCCAGCGCGATGCCATGCTCGCCCAGCGGCAAGCTGAACAGCGCGCTGTTGAACAAGCGCATCAGGCGTTCGACATCCTGCTGAGAGAACTCTTCGCGCAGTCGGGCATAGCTGTTGTTGTCAGCGTGATCGAGCTGCTGCTTGACCGACTTCAGGCGTTTCTCCAGGTCGCGCAGACGCTCTTCAAGGTCTTCGGCGCTGAACTGCCGCGATTGTGCCAGCGCACCGGCCAGCTCATCGTGCGCGTCCTTGGCAGCCAGCAATTGCTGCTCCAGGACTTTGACGTCATCAACCAAAGCAAAGCGATGCTTGAGTACCGACAGTTCTCCGAGCCAACGCTGGATGCCGGTGATTTCCCGCTCCAGGCGCATCAGCTCCTGTGTGCCGCCACGCTGATCGTTTTGCAGCGCGTCCTGTTCATTGCGGTAGTGTTCGGCCTGAATCGTCAGCTCTTCCTTGCGTGCACCGGCGTAGTCCGCCCAAGTGCCCAGCAGGGAATCGAGCAGCGGCGAGATCCGGTGCAATTTGCCGCGCAGGATATTGCGCTGGGTAACCCCTGCGGCGAGCGCTTCAACCAGCGGACCGGCCGTCACCAGCGAGTTGTAGTCCTGCTCCATGCGTCGAACATCACGAAACGCTTCTTCGCACGCCGCGATGTAATCGACACTGCCCGAACGCAAGCTGTGTTCGAAGGCATCGAGGAACAGTTGCTTGAGCTTGGCTGCCGTGATTTCGCGCATGTGCAGCAGGTTGATGAACAATGCGCGGAAGGTCTTCAGGCTCTGCTCGCTGGTGGAACGCAGCGGGATCAGCGTCAGGTCGAGCGGAATCGAGGTGTGGCCGCCGACGAGCAAACGCCGCAGTTCATCGGGCTTGAGCTCGTAGGCTTTGAGGCCTTCACGTTCAAGGTTGGTGAACAGTTCTTTCTGGCGCAGGCAGGTGTCGTTTTTCTGGTAATGGGCCAGATCCAGTTTGCCGGCGTAGGCGAAGAACTGGTGACCGAAACCACCGCCCGGGCCGCGACCGACGACACCGATCACGTGTGGCCCATGAGGCAGCGAAACTTCGACCAGGATGTAACTGGTGTCCGACGCGAAGTAGAAACGGCGGGACTGTTCGAGGCTGTACTTGCCGAAACTCATGTCCGACATGCGCGCCAGAATCGGGAACTGCAAGGCGTTGATCGAGGCAGATTTACCGAGGTTATTCGCGCCGTAAACCGACAGTGGTTCTTCCAGCGGGAACAGGCCGAGGCTGTAACCTGCAGTGTTCAAAAGGGCAAAGCGGCGAATGCCGTAGCGTTCCTTGCTCATGCGTCGGTCTCCTGTTCTTCGGCAATGGCGCGGGCCAGCGCGTCTTCTTCGCTGTCTTCCGCGAAGTCACTCAAGTCCAGCGGGTCATCAGTTTCCAATAGCTTTTCGTCGCTGTCGTCATCGATCAAGACCGGGACCGGCAATGGCAGCACGCTGTGCAGGCTGGCCGCCAGATCGCGGTCTTGCTGGACCGACAGGCAGACATCGAGGAATCGGTGCATCGGTGGCAGGAAACGGTAGATGCCGTTTTCTTCGCCGGCAAAACCGAGTTGGGTCATGCGACGCATGATTTTTTCTTCGAGTTCTTCGACGGTCTGCACTTCTGCCTGAATAAACAGGTCGCGGTACTTTTCAAGCAGCGAAGGCAATTCATCACGGCCGAGGCTGCCGCCATCCAGCACGGCAACCGGGTCGCGCCCCTGGTCGGCCAGATGCTCGACGAGGATAAAGGTGAACAGCGCCAGTCGCTGCGCAGTCTTGTTCACCGCCGCAGCGGCGAGGTCCGGCACGAAGTAATAGAAACCACGGGTGTCGCAGACCAGTTCAAAACCCAGCGCCTTGAACAGCGTGCGGTACTGATCCTGGAAATTCGATAATTGCGCATACAGTTCCGGGTCGCGGCGGCTGACGTGATAGCCCTTGAACAGCTCGCGGAAGATCGGCGCCAATTGAGACAGTTCGGATAAATCAAGATGCATGTGGGGTGCTCGCAGAATCCTCGGCGGCGGTATCGCGGGCCGAGAGCAGGGCGAAGGAGCGCAGGCTGACCTGATGCTCATGAGTGTGGTAATCGCGGCGTTCCAGACGCTCACGTGTGAAGCGTTTTTCCCGCGACAGGCGCGAGAACCAATACAGCAATTCGTCGGTGGCGCCGTCCGGTTCCTGCTCCAGCAACCAGGTCATCAGGTCCGGCATCGGCAGTGCATCTTCGCAGCGTTCGAGCATCTCCCGAACCGTGCGTGGCGCGCGCGGCGCTTCGCCTTTCTGGGTCTTGTGGGCCTTGGGGAAGCGCGCAGGTTTCGGCTCGAATCGGGCCAGCGCATAAACGTAGGCTTCGACCTGACTGGCGCTGCCGAGGAAGGTGCTTTGCGGGCGGGTGAACATCGGCATGGCTGCTTGCGGCACTGCATCGATGCCTTTACGCCGGATGGCCGCGAGGGCCAGCGCCGCGCCACGGGTCACGGCGTTGTGGCGACGGGCTTCTTCACGCAGTGGCAACAGCAGTTCGCGAGCATGACGCAATGTCAGCTGGGCACTGGTCTGCATTTCCAGGATACGTGCGTGGGTGCGCAGCAGCATGTCGTCGTCGACCAGGTGACCGATGCGTTGCTGCTCGGAGAGCATTCTCAGTAAAACATTTTCGACCTTGCGCACGCCTTGTTCGAAGGCGCCATCGGCATTCACCAACTGGATCATCGGCTCGACGTATTCGTCCCACGTCGCCAGCACTTCGGCGTAGCGCTGGCGCAGCGGGATTTGCCGGTCGCTGGTCTTGGCGCGTTCGGCCACGGCCACCAGGGCCTGTTCGTCGTTGGCAAGTTTCTTCAATACATCTCGTACACGCATGTCGAGCAGGCGCAGCTGGCGCGCCAGGTCGCTGCCGTCACGAATGTCGAAGGCATCCTGGATATAACCGGCGAGGCGCTCGAGGTGCCGCAGATAGGCCTCGATCTCCAGGCACAGGCCCAGACGGTGCTCACGACGCAGGTACGCAAGGAAGTCGTGAATCTGCGCGTTGAGTTCGAACCGGTTCGGGCTTTTTGCCACGGGAACCAGAATGTCGAGACGGATCCACACATCCAGCAGGCTGGTGATGTCCTGCGGCGTACTGTCAAGTTGCTGGGCGCCCAGTTGTGTGCGCAGTTCGTTGAGGCTCAAGGTGCCTTGGTCGAAGTGCTCGCACAGTGGCTCCAGAAGTGCCCAGTGTTCAGCGAGGGCGCGCAAGACGCGCTTGGGTTCGATCATCGGAATGGCCGGCTGGTTGGCGAATAAAAGCAGCGATTGTACTGCATCACGTTGGTTGCGATTCACTCTCAAGACGGACAGTCGGCTTTCTGTCGATCAACAACGGGCGATCTTGGACGAAGGGCGGTAGAATCACCGCACTCTCAGTTATCCACAAGTGGCCGACCTTTGCTAATCGAGTCTCGTCGCCGCGCTTACTTGACCGCCATGCAGGTGGTCAACTGGCTGCCGCGCACTGAATTGCCTTTTGCTGCGCCTTCGCGGCCCGAGCTGTTGGAGCTGCCTGAGCCTTTGGTCGAGGCCCCGATTGTTCAGGCTCCCGTGGTGGACGCGCCGGTAGAACCCACGATAAAGCCCGCCGAACGGGTAAAAATCGAGGTGCCGCGACCTTCGTTGGCCAGCACTCGCACGAACGCGAAAGTTGAGGAAGAGGAGGCGCCTGCCGCCATCAAGGCGCCGGTTGTGCCGCCTCCGCGGTTCGCCCTGCAGTTGCTGCGCGCCGGTCGTTGCCTGTTGCTGGTCGAGTTACCCACAGGCGAAACGTTTCAAACCCGCGACCCTGCGTACCTGTTGCTCAAGGACATGTTGCGCGCCGCCGGCCTGCCGGACAGCCCGCAAATCGTCGGCGAGCCGGTGCGTTGGCCGCTGTTGGTGCGTGGCACCATGGACCAGGGTCCTGAAGCGGCTCGTGATTTTGTACAAGGATTTCTCTCGGCCCGACTGGAAGACGCACCCTGCGTCTGTGTGTGGCTGATTGGCTTGCCGGCAGTTCGTTTCGCCGGTGAGGCGAATGCCGAATCCTTCAACCGTGAACTCCAGGTCGAAGGCCTGGGCTCGGTCTGGGCCCTGCCGGGTCTGGAACTTTTAATGGAAGAGCCACAGCGTAAGGCTGATGTCTGGCAAGCCATGCGTCGGCTGATGGCGCGCTGGAAAGAATCAAATGAGTGACGCTGTAACGTTCCGCCCGATGGTTGAAGCGGACATGGACGCTGTCCTGAAAATCGAATACGCGGCGTATAGCCATCCCTGGACCCGCGGGATTTTTCTGGACGGGCTGGGCAAGTACCAGATCTGGCTGATGTTCGAAGGCCAGCAGCAGGTGGGGCACGGCGTGGTGCAGATCATCCTCGATGAAGCGCATCTGCTGAACATCACCGTCAAACCGGAGAATCAGGGCCGAGGCCTGGGGTTGACGCTGCTGGAGCATCTCATGTCGATTGCCTACAAGGCTGAGGCGCGGGAGTGTTTCCTGGAAGTGCGCGACAGCAATCGTTCGGCATTTCGGTTGTATGAGCGCTATGGATTCAACGAGATTGGCCGTCGCCGGGATTACTACCCGGCGGTGGGCGGGCGCGAAGATGCGGTAGTCATGGCCTGCACGTTGGTCGATTGAATAAAGCCCCGTAGGAGCTGCCGAAGGCTGCGATCTTTTGATCTTCCTTAGTCGCGACCTCTTAAGATCAAAAGATCGCAGCCTTCGGCAGCTCCTACAGGGGAATCTGGACTAGTCGATCAGCGATTCCCATCCAGCGGATCGCGCTTCGCCAATTCAGCTTCATCCAGACCGTTACCGCCGCCAATGTCGTCTTCATCGACAATGCTCAAATCCCAATCCGCCTGACCCCCTTCACCCGCTTCCTTCGCATCACGAGCACCGTCCTCACGAATCAGCGTCTCAGGGCTCATGTCATCATCTGTGGATTCGTGGTCATCGGTGGAAGCCCCGGTCATGCCGGCTTCGCGCACACGCTCGCGGGGCATCAGTTGCTCACGCTCGTTTTCCGGAATTTCTTCGCCAATTTTTGCGCTGGGTTCATCGTCGTCGAAATCCAGCTCATGCATCGAACCCATGCGGTCTTCTTTATCATCGATGGGCTCTGGCTGTGTCGCATCGAACGGACGTCGTGAATCAGTCATGGTAATTCCTCATACTGTGGGCCTTACTAGGGTGGACCCACAGGGCTCATGAGAATTCCGCCGGCGTGCAACACCGGCTATCTGCATCTCGCGCGTGACCCCGACGGATGGTTGTCTGTCATAGAAGCGCATCATTCTCGAGGCTTCACTGCATGAACGAATTACAAGATCTGATTAATAACAACGAGCGCTGGGCTGACGCGATCACCAAAGAAGATCCTGACTTCTTCGCCAAGCTGGCCCGTCAGCAAACGCCAGAGTACCTGTGGATCGGTTGTTCCGACGCCCGCGTACCGGCGAACGAGATCGTTGGCATGCTGCCCGGCGACCTGTTCGTCCACCGCAACGTCGCCAACGTCGTGCTGCACACCGACCTCAACTGCCTGTCAGTGATTCAATACGCAGTGGACGTGCTCAAGGTCAAACACATCCTCGTCACCGGCCACTATGGCTGCGGCGGCGTGCGTGCCTCGATGCAGGACCGCCAATTGGGACTGATCGATGGCTGGCTGCGCTCGATTCGCGACCTTTACTACGAAAAGCGCGAAGAACTGGCCAAGTTGCCGACCGAAGAAGAGCGGGTCGACCGTCTCTGTGAACTCAACGTCATTCAGCAAGTGGCGAACGTCGGTCACACCAGCATTGTGCAAAACGCCTGGCACCGTGGACAGAAACTGTCGATTCACGGCTGCATTTACGGCATCAAGGACGGCCGCTGGAAAAGCCTGAACGCGACCATCAGCGGGTTCGAGCAGTTGCCGCCGCAGTACCGCCTGCGTCCGATCGAGGCGCAGTAACGGCCTCACTCGAGCGTTCTTCGACGCCAGTGTTGGAGGAACTCTCGGCCATTGTCGTTCGGCGATTCATCGTAACCGGTGATCCAGCCACGGCAATCGGGACTTGCGCAGCGGCAGGCAAACTGTCGCTGCAGCCGGTCTTCCGTCGCGGCGAAGTCCATCGTCAGGCGATCACCTTTCCTGAGGTCCTTGAGTGCCCATAACCACAGCTCGCTCATGTCGAGAAAGACGTTAGGGTCGCAGGAATGGCTCAGCAAGCCACAGAAGCGCGGGTCATAGATATGAATCCCCGGCGCCAGCTGGCGGGTGTTTCGCGAGCGATAGGGTAGAAGTTGCCCCGAGACCCGGCAGATGCGAGTGATGCGCGGAAACTCCCGTAAAACTGCGACAGCCACGGCTGATCCCTCTGCGCAGTGGATGATTTCAAAGTCGTTTCTGGACGGGAATCCAAGGCGAAGTGGCAATTCTACGAAGGGGTAGATACCTGGGTGTGATGGCGGGGGCAATCCATGTTCGGCGAGGGTTCTCATAACATTCCTTGTCTGTTGAGTGCCGCGACTTCCACCTGCCGACTTCTTGTCAGCCCTGCTGCACGTGGGTACGTCTCAAGTCTTTAGCAAAACAATCAAACGGTCTACTGACACAAATGACAGAGGAAATGAGCCATTTTCCGCGTCAGCCTGGGCTTACGCGGCAATGCTCCTTTGACTTTGATGTGACTGCACCTACCTCACAGCAGGTGCAATCAGTGGCGTTACGGCATCACCGGCGCCGTATACACCAGCGTCGTCCCCAGCGCCCACAGCAGAAACAGCACGATCGGCGTGTGTACGAGCAGTTGCACGAACGAGAACCCGATCAAATCCCGAGCCTTCAACCCCAGCACACCCAATAGCGGCAGCATGTAGAACGGATTGATGAGGTTCGGCAGGGCTTCGGCGGCGTTGTAGATCTGCACGGCCCAGCCCAGATGGTAATTAAGGTCCGTGGCCACCTGCATGACGTACGGCGCTTCGATGATCCACTTGCCGCCACCGGAAGGAATGAAGAACCCCAGGATCGCCGAGTACACCCCCATCAACAGCGCGTAAGTGTCGTGGGACGCAATACTGACGAAGAAGGTTGAGATGTGATGAGCCAAGGTCTGGGCGTCCGTGCCTTTGACAGTGGTCATCAGCGCAGCGATCGAGCCGTACAACGGAAACTGGATCAGCACGCCCGTAGTGGTCGGCACCGCCCGTGCGACTGCGTCGAGGAAGCTGCGGGGCCGCCAATGCAGCAATGCTCCGAGCATCAGGAACAGGAAGTTGTAGGTATTCAAGCCGGAAATCGCGCTGATCGCCGGTTTGGTCGAAAACTCATGGAACAGCCACCCCGCAGCCAGCAGCGCCAGCAGAATCGTCAGCAACGGGCTGTGCTCCAGCCATTCACCGGGACGGGTGCGCGGTTGCAGGGGGGGCAGATTGAAACTCGGGTCGATGCCGCACGCTTTCGCATCACGTGCGGTGTTTGGGCCGGGGGCGGTAGCGTAGGCAATGATCAGCGAAATTATGATCAGCGCCAGCAACAGCACGCCGGACTGCCAGAGAAAGATTGTCTGGGTAAAGGGAATCACGCCGGTGATCGACAGGATCGAGGGCGGCAGGCTGGCCGGGTTGGCCTGCAATTGCGCAGCGGATGACGAAAGACCCAGAGCCCACACTGCGCCAAGGCCCAGATAGGCAGCTGCACCGGCGGCGCGGTAGTCCATTTTCAGATCGGTGCGGCGGGCGAGGGCGCGTACGAGCAAACCGCCAAACACCAGCGACAAGCCCCAGTTGAGCAACGAGGCCACCATGGAAATCAGCGCCACCCAGGCCACGGCGGAACGGCCGTTTTTCGGGATGCGCGCCAGTCGGTCGATCAGTTTCACCGCGGGTGGCGAACTGGCGACCACATACCCGCCGATCACCACAAACGCCATCTGCATGGTGAACGGGATAAGACTCCAGAACCCGTCACCGAAGGCCATGGCAGCGTCGGTCGGTTTGGCGCCCATGGCCATCGTGGCCACGGCGACAATGATCACCGCAAGGGCGGCGAACACCCAGGAGTCGGGAAACCAGCGCTCGGCAAAGCTCGAGCAACGAAGGGCAAAGCGGGCATAGCGGCTATCGTCGATTTCAGCGGCCACGAGAGAACCTCGAATTTTTATGTTTATTGTGGTCTTCAGGGCTTCACAGGCCCGTCTGGACAGGTGCCAACAGTAAATCAATCGAGATGATTATGCGGCGCTGTTTTGCTCTTTGGAGCGATTGCGTCGGGTCCGTCTTGGGAGGATGCTGCGCCGTGCCTCCCTCAAGGAATGACTGCGATTGAACAAGGACAGCACTTTTGCCTATCAGGCCGTGTATCGCTACCTGGTCGAGCTGATCGACTCAAGCGCAGCGGATGGCGAGATGAAACTGCCGTCACTGCGACAGTTGGCGTTGCGCCTGAACGTCTCCGTGTCCACCACCAAATATGCGTATGCCTTGCTCGAAGACGAGGGGCGAGTTTATTCCCGACCCAAGCTCGGTTACTTCTATGCGCCGACATCCTTCGCGCAGCCGCTACCGTCAACCAACCTGCTCGACAATGTCTACGCCAGCGCGCGTCAGCCCGGCATGCTGGCGCTGTGCAGCGATGCGCCGTCGATGTTGTTGTCGCTGGAAAATCCGCTGCTGATGATGGAACGCGAGCTGTTGCGGCAATACCCGCGCACGGCGGTGCCGTTGTATCAGCCTTTCGGCGAGATCGAGTTGCGCACCGCGCTGGCTGAGCGATACACCCGATCGACCGAGCATTATTGGCGCCCGGAGCAGGTGTATATCGGTGCCGATGTGCGCAGTGTTTTGCAGATGTCGCTGGCCGCACTGCAATTGTCCGGGACAGCGGCATTGGTCGAGTCGCCATGTTCCTGGGTGACCCTGCGGCAGTTGCAGGCGGCGAACATTCGGGTGATTGAGGTGCCTCTCCAGGCGGATGGACGCTTGGACCTGCAACGTGTCCACGAGGTATTACAGCGTGAAAACGTGGCGCTGGTGGTGTTCTCATCGGCGGTGAGCACTCCCCATGGCAGTCTGATGCCCGCTGCGGACAAACAGCAGCTGTGCAACTGGCTGAGCGAGCGGGGTGTCTGGCTGTTCGAAAACGACAGCTACGGCGAGTTCGGTTTTCACGCAGACCCGTCGCGTATGCGCGATTTTGCCGACCTCGACAGACTGCTAGTGTTTTCCACCTTCGATAAGGTGATCGGCCCGGAAGCGCCCTTTGCCTACGTGCTGGTGCGTGGGCAAGAGGTGGCAATGCAACGCCAGTGCCTCGACCGGGCGTTTCGCCTCTCGCCGATTCGGCAAAAAGCGCTCGCCCGTTTGTACAGTTCACGACGGGTCGATCAGCACGCTCAGGTCGTGCGAGGTCTGCTGAGCGAGCGCATGACGCAGATGACCGGGTTGCTTCGAGCGCATGCCGCCGACCAGCTCAATGTGGTGACAGCGGCCGGGGGCGCGACGCTTTGGGCGCAGTCGGTACACCCGGTGGATATGCGCCGGGTGTACGAGCGTCTGCTGGCCAAAGGCATTGTGATCGCGCCCGGCGAGTTGTTCAGTGCGCAGGGGCTGTGGCGTGATTGCTTGCGCCTGAGCTACACCGTGGACTGGAGCAAGGACATCGGTTTGGCCGTGAAAATGCTCGCCGAGGCCATTGATCAGGAACGTCAGCTGACGCCGTAGCAGTGCTGCATCTGTGGAAACTGGCCGTTGCGCACTTCGTCGGCAAAACACTCGAATGCCTGGCTGATCAGGGCACCGACATCCGCATAGGGTTTGACGAAGCGCGGCACATGTTCGCCGCCGAGTCCCAGGATGTCCTCGGTGACCAGCACTTGCCCGTCGCAGGCCGGTGAGGCACCGATGCCAATGGTCGGCATCGCTGAAAAATCGCTGATGCGCCGCGCAAGAGGTTCGGCGACACCTTCCAGCAACAGACTGAAAGTCCCCGCTGCGAGGTGTGCGCGCGCATCTTCCTCGATGGCGGTGGCAGTCGCCTCGTTCAGGCCCTGAGCCTTGAAACCGCCCATGACGTTTACGTACTGCGGCATCAGGCCAATGTGCGCCATCACCGGAATGCCACGCTGCACCAGAAACTCAACGGTGCTGGCCAAGGCCTTGCCACCTTCAAGTTTGAGCGCATTGCAGCCGGTCCGCGCCATGACTTCGGCACAGTTGCGGTAGGCCTGTTGCGGTGATTCCTGATAGCTGCCGAACGGCATGTCGGCAATCACACAGGCCAGCCGAGTGCTGGCGACGACCGCACGGGTGTGGCCGATGATTTCTTCCAGGCTCATGTCCAGCGTCGAGGTGCGGCCATAGCCAACCATGGCTGTTGAGTCGCCGATCAGCACGAAGTCGACGAAGGGGTCCATCAACTGCGCCATCGAGCGGCTGTAAGCCGTCAACGAAACGATCTTCTGCTGGCCTTTCATGGCCACCAACTGTGGAACGGTCAGGCGTCTACTGCGTGAATGGCTGCTCATGGAGGCTTTCCTGTGGGTTGGAAAGCGCTCGATTATTAGCTTCACGAACGCGAATTCAATGCACAGAGAACGGCTAAAAACCAACCCAGAGGGCAGTTCAGGTTGTCCGTGAGCGCTTTTGCGTAGACCATGGGCGCCTTGGTTTTTGCCTATGCCAGAGTTCTTTTACATGACTGCCCAAACCGATTCGCGCCCGACGCCCTTCACCCGTTCGGATTACAAGACCCTCGGCCTTGCAGCCCTGGGTGGCGCGCTGGAAATCTACGATTTCATCATTTTCGTGTTTTTCGCCCTGACCCTCAGCCAGCTGTTCTTTCCGCCGGAAATGCCCGAGTGGCTGCGCTTGCTGCAAAGCTTCGGGATCTTCGCTACGGGCTACCTGGCACGGCCGTTGGGCGGCATTCTGATGGCGCATTTCGCCGACAGGATGGGACGCAAGAAAGTCTTCAGCCTGAGCATCCTGATGATGGCGCTCCCGTGCCTGCTGATCGGGATCATGCCCACCTATGCCCAGATCGGGTATTTCGCGCCGTTGCTGCTATTGGCCCTGCGGATCCTGCAAGGCGCGGCGGTGGGTGGTGAAGTGCCGAGCGCCTGGGTGTTTGTTGCCGAGCACGCACCGGCCGGGCACCGCGGTTATGCGCTGGGGTTCCTGCAGGCGGGACTGACGTTCGGCTACCTGCTCGGTGCGCTCACGGCGACGATTCTGGCGCAAACGTTCACCCCGGCAGAAATTCTCGATTTCGCTTGGCGTTATCCGTTCCTGCTCGGCGGAGTCTTTGGTGTAATTGGTGTGTGGTTGCGCCGCTGGCTCAGCGAAACGCCGGTGTTCATGGCGATGCAAGCCAAGCGGGATGCCGCCGTTGAACTGCCGTTGCGCACGGTCCTGCGTGAACATCGTCTGGCGATGCTGCCGGCGATGATCCTGACCTGTGTACTGACGTCGGCGGTGGTGGTCTTCGTCGTCATCACCCCGACCATGATGCAGAAAACCTTCGGCATGACCCCCAGCTATACCTTCGGGCTGAGCGCCCTGGGCATCGTGTTCTTGAACATCGGGTGTGTACTCGCCGGGTTGTTGGTCGATCGCATCGGCGCCTGGCGCACCGTCATGCTGTATAGCCTGCTGCTGCCGATGGGGATCGGCGTGCTCTACGCCTGCCTGATCACCGGCGCAAACTGGACAGGGCTGGCATACGCGATTGCCGGTCTGTGTTGCGGGGTAGTGGGTGCCGTGCCGTCAGTGATGGTCAGCCTGTTCCCTGCGCGGGTTCGCGTCTCCGGCATTTCCTTCACCTACAACATTGCCTACGCCGCGTGGGCGAGTATCACACCGTTGTTGCTGATCGGCTTGATGCCCTGGAGCCCATGGATCTGCGTGATCTTCAGTGCAGTAATGGGAACAGTGGGCGTAATCAGCGCCGCGTATTTCGGTGCGCGAATGCCGAGTGTCGGACGTTGCCCGGCGGCTGGTGCGGCGTAAACGGAGAAGGCGCCTCACGCGCCGCAACTATTTTTACAGGAGCCCCCTGAAACGCTCTTCAGAAAATATTTCCAAAGCCGATGGCTAGGGCTGCAGTTCGCTTTCTACCCCTGTCCATCGGTGCATTCCATGTTCAATAAACGCATGAAGCAGGAGCTGTCGGCTCTTCGTGAAGAACTCTCCAGCCTTCAGCAAGTGAAGGACAGTCTGGAAAGCGAAATGCTGGTCCTGGCACTCGATCCTGACGGGCGAATTCAATCGGCCAACCCGAATTTCATTGATGAGATGCTCTACAAGGGCCACGACCTGATCGGTCGACACATCGACGACATCGTGCCAGCCCACGTGAAGTCGGACGAGTTCCACCACCGTTTCAAAAACGCGCTCACCCGTGGCGAGCATTTTGCCGGCGCGGTGCGTTTGTTGCGCGGTGATGGTCAGGAAGCCTGGCTGCGTTCGATCATGCAGCCGATTCGTTCCGCGGACGGTCGGATCAGGCACTTCTCGATTTTCTCCAGCGACCTGACCCGCACCATCGAGGCGTCCCGTGAACATGAAAACCTGATCGGCGCGCTGGTGCGTTCGACGGCGGTGATCGAGTTCGATCTCGCCGGCAACGTGCTGACGGCCAACGACCGGTTTCTCAGTGGCATGGGTTACAGCCTGGCGCAGATCAAGGGCAAGCATCACCGCACATTCTGCGTGCCCGAGGAGTACAACAGTGCCGGGTATCAGGACTTTTGGCGCCGCTTGAATGCGGGCGAATTCGTGGCTGACCGCTTCAAGCGCATCGACAGCCATGGTCGTACAGTCTGGCTGGAGGCGTCCTACAACCCCGTGGTCGATGCCAACAACAAGCTCTACAAAATTGTGAAATTTGCCACGGTGATCACCGATCTGGTGAACCAGGAACAAGCTGTCGCAGAAGCCGCAAACATTGCCTATAGCACCTCCCAGCAAACGGACCACAGCGCCCAGCGCGGTAACGCCGTGGTGACCCAGGCGGTTGACGTGATGCGCGACCTGGCCAAACACATGCAAACCGCCAGTGAAGGTATCGAAGCGCTGAACGATCAATCGCTGGTGATCGGCACCATCGTTAAAACCATCAGCGGCATTGCCGAACAGACCAACCTGCTGGCGCTGAACGCGGCGATCGAAGCCGCGCGCGCCGGTGAACAGGGCCGGGGTTTTGCGGTAGTGGCGGACGAAGTTCGTCAGCTGGCTTCACGCACCAGCCAGGCCACCGATGAAATCGTCGGCGTGGTACGGCAGAACCAGGACATGGCGCGTAACGCCGTTGCCTTGATGACCGAAGGCAAGCTCCAGGCGGAACAAGGCCTGGCGCTGGCGGCGGAGGCGGGCACGGTGATCGTCGAAATCCAGGACGGCGCGAAGAAAGTGGTGAGCGCGGTGGGGCAATTTGCCAATCAGCTGGCGACTTGATCGCGACAGGACTGGACCCGCTACAATCGGCGTTTTTCTTCTGGAGCAGACACCATGACCGCTTCCCATCGCCAACCGGTTGCCCTGTCCAAAGCCTATCGCCTGCTCAACCACGGCCCGACCGTGCTGGTCAGCGCAGCTCACGACGGGCAACGCAACATCATGGCGGCGGCCTGGGCCATGCCGCTGGATTTCGAGCCGCCAAAAATTGCCGTGGTTCTGGACAAGTCCACCTGGACCCGGCAGTTGCTGGAAGCTTCGGGGACGTTTGTGCTGAACGTTCCTTGCGCGGCCCAGGCCGATATCGTCCAGACCGTAGGCTCGACGTCAGGCCTGGACATCAACCGGGACCAGGGAAAGGACAAGTTCCAGGCCTATGGCTTGCCGACCTTCAGTGGTGAGTTGATCGACGCTCCGATGCTCGAAGGTTGCGTCGCCTGGCTTGAGTGCCGGCTGCTGCCAGAACCCGGAAACCACGAGCGGTACGATCTGTTCCTCGCCGAAGTCATCGCCGCTCAGGCCGATGAGCGTGTGTTCAGCGACGGCCGCTGGCACTTTGAGGGGCATGACGCCTTGCGAACCCTGCACCATGTGGCAGGCGGGCACTTCCTGACCATTGGCGACCCGGTAGTCGGCAAGACGCTATAAGCAAACGATGGGCACCAACCCGCTTGCTTCTACCGGGGACTCTTATACCCAAACGTCATTCTGAGCCGTGCGTTCACCCCCTTTGTCACCCGTGTTGAGCACGCCCTTGGGTTCGATCAGCAGGAGCTTCACCTCCTGCTCCGCGAACGGCTTGTGCTCGACGCCTTTGGGCACCACATACATCTCGCCAGCATTGACCAGCACGTGGCCATCGCGAAAATCGATGCGCAGCCGGCCTTCAAGAACAATGAAGGCTTCATCGGTATCGAAGTGGTCATGCCAGATGAAATCCCCTGACAACTTCACTACCTTGAACTGGTAATCGTTCATTTCGGCGATGACCCGAGGCGTCCAGTGCGGGCCAATTTGGGAGATTTTTTCGGCGAAGTTCAGGCTTTTGTAAGCGTTCATGAAGCAACTCTCGTGATTGATCGTGAAGCCACGATAACCAACGTATCAGCCTGCTTCTTGTACGATTGTGCGTGGCTCAAGGCCGATGCATTTTCATCCAGCGGGCCGGCGACAATCCGAAGGTTTTGGCGAAGTGACGGGTCATGTGACTCTGATCGGTGAAACCGGCAATCAACGATGCACTCACCAGTGACTGGCCCTGAATCAACAGCGAGCGCACCAGGTCCAGGCGCCGCATGGTCAGGTATCGATAAGGGCTGGTGCCGAACAACAGGCGAAAATCCCTCGATAGACTCCAGCGATCCCGACCGCTGTGGTGGGCCAGTTCGTCCAGTGTCACCGTCCGATCCAACGCACTGTGCATGTATTCCCGCGCGCGTTCCGCTGCCACATAGTCGAAGGTGGGGCGTGTGGTGGTGGAGACTCCGGCGGCGTTATTCAGGGCTTGTGCAAGGTCGAACAGCGCGTCCAGCTCTTCCAGCGGATCGAGGGGGCAAGCCAGACTGCGCAGCAGCACTTGCGTAGCCGCGAACAAGCGCGGGTCGGTCGACAGCCCATCCTTGATGAACGGCAGTGGCTGACCGCCCAGCATCTGCTGGATCATCGCCGGCTCGATGTACATCATTCGGTATTGAAACCCGATCTCGGTCCCTGCCTCGCCATCGTGTATCTCGTCCGGGTGCAGCACCATCGTCCCGCCGGGCAGGCTATGACGCCAGCCTCCGCGGTATTGAAAGCGCTGCACACCGGCCAGTGTATTGCCGATGGCGTAAGTATCGTGACGGTGCAGCTCGTAGCCATGGCCCGCAAAAAACGCCTCGAAACGCTGAAGCCCGCCGACATCGGGGGCCCGGTGAAACCAGTCATTGTGAGGTGGGGGGCTGGCCATGGTCACGTTGTCTCAAGCTCGATGCAGAACACGTTAACCCAGTGACCGGCCAGCTGTCTTCTGGCCGATGGCTGGCTCCAATTGAGTGGAAAACCCAAGGTAATTGTTGCAATGTGTTGCGCATCCGATGAAGCCACGAAGGCGACCCACCTCATGGAACTGTCCCCCCTGAGCTACACCTCTGCGCTGTTGTCGCTTGCACTGTTGTGGACGGTTGCGGTGGTGACGCCGGGGCCTAATTTTTTCAACATCGCGCAATTGGCCGCCAGTCACTCCAAGCGCCACGGCATTGTGGCCGCCCTGGGAGTGGCGACAGGCACGGTGCTGTGGGGACTGGCGGGCGGGCTGGGAATCAAATCGCTGTTCAGCATGGCACCGACGCTCTACCTGAGTTTCAAGATTGCGGGTGGCTGTTATCTGATCTATCTGGGCCTGAAGCAGTTCAAGCGTAAACCGCCATTGGTCACGGGCGAAAATGGCTCACCTGGCGAGGCAGTGCGCACGTTGCTGTCGGTCTATGGCCAGGGATTTTTGGGCAACATGACCAATCCAAAATCAGCCCTGTTTGTTGCGACGATCTTCGCGACCGCAATGCCCGCGTCCGTACCAACGACGTTGCTGGCGCTGGCTGTGCTGACCATGGCGACCTTGTCTTTCACATGGTATTGCAGCGTGGCGTTGCTGTTTTCCAGCCGCCGGATGGCCCGAGGCTATAACCGTTCACGTAAATGGCTGGATCGCTTTGCCGGCAGTTGTTACCTGCTGTTCGGTGCGCATCTGGTGGCGAATCGTTGAGGAGTTCCGAATGAGCAAACTGCGGGTAGGTATTATTTTTGGTGGCCGTTCGGCTGAGCACGAAGTGTCGTTGCAGTCGGCGAAAAACATCGTCGATGCACTGGATCGTTCGCGTTACGAGCCGGTGCTGATCGGTATCGACAAGCAAGGCCACTGGCACCTCAATGACCCTTCGAATTTTTTGCTTAACCAGGAAAATCCGGCGCTGATTGCGCTCAATCAGTCCAACCGTGAACTGGCCGTCGTGCCCGGCAAGGCCCGCCAGCAACTGGTCGAAACCTCCAGTCAGGAACTGCTGGGGCATGTGGATGTGATCTTCCCGATCGTCCACGGCACCCTCGGTGAGGATGGCTGCCTGCAAGGTTTATTGCGCATGGCGGACCTGCCTTTTGTCGGCTCCGACGTACTCGGTTCGGCCGTGTGCATGGACAAGGACATCAGCAAGCGACTGCTGCGCGATGCCGGGTTGGTGGTAACACCCTTCGTGACCTTGACCCGTGCCTCCGCTGCGCGCACCGGTTTCGCCGAAGTGCAGGACAAACTGGGACTGCCGCTGTTCGTCAAACCGGCGAATCAGGGATCCTCCGTGGGCGTGAGCAAAGTCAGCGATGAAGCCGAATACACGGCTGCCGTTGAGCTGGCGCTGGGGTTTGATGAAAAAGTGTTGATCGAATCCGCCGTCAGCGGCCGCGAGATCGAGTGCGCCGTGCTCGGCAACGAGGACGCGATCGCCAGTGGGTGCGGCGAGATCGTCGTGCGCAGCGGTTTTTACTCCTACGACAGCAAGTACATCGATGCTCAGGCGGCTGAGGTGGTGGTGCCTGCCACTATCAGTGTCGAGGCCAGTGAGCGCATTCGCGCGATGGCGGTCGAGGCATTCCACGTGTTGGGCTGCTCCGGGCTGGCGCGGGTCGATGTGTTCCTGACCGATAACGGGGAAGTGCTGATCAACGAGATCAATTCCCTGCCAGGTTTCACCCGCATCAGCATGTACCCCAAGCTGTGGCAGGCCACGGGCATGACCTACAGCGAGCTCGTCAGCCGATTGATCGAGCTGGCGCTGGAGAAGCACGAAGCACGGCGGGCTTTGAAGATTTCCAGATAGTAAAAAACCCGGAGGCGTTTTTCGTCCTCCGGGTTTCCCGCGTGCTGCTTCAACTCAATCCCCCAACGCTTCCCCCTCGCGCCGTGGATCAGCCCCGCCCGCCCAAGATACGTTGCCCTGCGCATCCCTGACCCGAACAATCGCCTGGGTCCCGCTGGTCATGTCGATCTCGTTGACGCTGTGACCTTTGGCCTTCAACGCCTGAATCAGCCCAGCGCTGAATTGTCCCTGTTCCAGCTCCGTTGGGCCGTTACGGCTGCCGAAGTTAGGCAGGCTGATGGCGGCTTGCGGGTCGAGGTTCCAGTCGAGCAGGCCGATGGTGGTCTTGGCGACGTACTCGATGATTTGCGAGCCCCCGGGGGAGCCGAGGGTGGCCACGAACTCGCCGCTCTGGCGATCAAAGATCAACGTGGGCGCCATGGACGAGCGGGGACGTTTGCCGGGTTCGACGCGGTTGGCGACTTTCTGCCCGTTCTCTTCGGGGATGAACGAAAAATCGGTCATCTGGTTGTTCAGCAGAAAGCCTTGCACCATCAGGTGTGAACCGAAGGCGGACTCCACGGTGGTGGTCATGGACACCGCACCGCCCTGGTCATCGACGGCCACGACTTGCGAAGTGGAGATTCGCAGTGGCGAACGGTCTGGCGCGTAGGCGACCTGTATGCCGGGCGGCGTGCCCGGTTTGGCCGTGCCCATGCTCCGATCACCGATCAGGGCCGCCCGGCTGGTCAGATAAGCCGGGTCCACCAGGCCTTTGACGGGGACGGGCACGAAGTCTGTGTCTGCGACGTATTGCGCGCGGTCGGCATAGGCCAGTCGCTCGGCTTCGGAGATCAGGTGCACGGTGTCAGGGGTGGGTTCGATACCCGCAGGCGCGCCGGTCTTAAGCGGTTTCATCGGCGCCAGGGCGAAGCGTTTATCACGAGATTCCAGGGCCTCCAGCGTGCCCAGGATTTGCGCGACGGCAATGCCTCCCGACGAGGGAGGGGGCATGCCGCAGACTTGCCAGCGTTTGTAATCGGTGCACAGCGGTGTACGTTCCTTGGCGCTATAGCCTTTGAGGTCGTTCAGCGTCAGGCTGCCGGGGTTGGCGTGCCCCTGAACCTTGGCGACGATCTCTTCGGCGACGGGACCTTTGTACAGTGCGTCCGGCCCTTCGTGGGCAATGCGTCGGAGCACGCCAGCGAGCGCCGGGTTTTGCAGTCGCGTACCAACGGCTTTCGGGCTGCCATCGGCATTCAGGAAATACGCCACCATCTCCGGTGATCGGCGAAGGGACGAATCCGCAGCAATCAAACGGTGAAGTCGCGGCGAGATGGCAAAGCCTTGCTCTGCAAGTGTGATGGCGGGCTCGAACAGCTTCGCCCAAGGCAAACGACCGTGCTTCTGATGCGCCAGTTCAAGCGCGCGCATCACGCCAGGCGTCCCCACGGAACGACCACCAATCTGAGCCTGGGTGAACGGCATCGGTGTGCCGTCGGCTTGGAGAAACAGCTTTTCGGTCGCGCCGGCGGGTGCGGTTTCGCGACCGTCATAGGTGCGCACGTTCTTGCCGTCCCACAACACGATCAACGCACCACCACCGATCCCCGAGGATTGTGGCTCGACCAGGGTCAGCACGGCCTGCATCGCAATGGCGGCATCAATGGCCGAACCCCCTTGGCGCAACATTTCCCGGCCGGCTTCGGCTGCCAGCGGATTCGCCGCAGCGGCCATGTGTTTTGTCGCGTGGCGGGTCTGCAGGTCGGTGCGAAAACCTGAGGCGGCTTCCGGGGCGAGGGGCAGTGTTGATGAGGGTGGGGCGCAGGCGACCAGCGTCAGTGCAGTGACAATCAATGACAACGCTGAAAGGCGATAGCGGCTCAAGTGGAAAACTGAAGACACGTGGGGCACTCCGTCCGTGGGAAAAGATCCGGGGACTGTATCGACCGACATCCGGTGAAGCAAACCAAGGCCTCCAGTAAAGACGCTTTTGTCCTTCATGAACCGAGCTATTTTCTGTAGGGTCGAGTTCATCAGACTGACCAGAAGATCAACAAGAGGCAGGCATGCACACCGAATTTCCCTCCCAGCCAGGCTATCGCACGCTGCGTGAACAATTCCTCGCGGCAGCGAACTCCGCCGGCGCAACGCTGACCGAGTACCCGCATCCTCTCAAGGGGCCGTTCGGTGAGCCGCTCAGCACCGATGTAGCGATACTCGGCGATCCGCACGCCAAGCGCTTGCTGATCGCGCTGAGCGGCACCCACGGCGTTGAGGGGTTCTACGGTTCGGGCTGCCAGACTCGATGGTTGCAGGAACTGGGCAAACGCTCACTGCCTGCTGATGTGGCGGTGGTAATGGTTCATTTGATCAATCCCTGGGGCACCGCATGGTTGCGTCGGGTCAACGAAGACAACATCGACCTCAACCGCAATCACCTGAACTTCGAGCGAGCGCTGCCAGACAATCAGGCCTATGCCGCGCTGCAAGAGATCTATGCCTGCACCGAGCTCGAAGGGCCCGGGCGTGATCGCGCCGATGAACTGCTCGAAAAGAACATCCGCGAACACGGCTGGCCAGCGGTGATGTCGATTGTCGAAGGCGGGCAGCACCGTCATCCCGATGGTCTGTTTTATGGCGGGCTGGCACCGAGCTGGTCAAACCGGACGTTGCACCAGATCCTCCAGAAACACATCAGTCATGCCGAAGTCGCCATGTGTTTCGACTTGCACACAGGCGCCGGCGAGTATGGACATCCGATGTTGCTGACCATCACTGAAGCGGCTTACCCGGCCCTTCCCGATGCCCAGGCGATCTACGGCCCCTGGCTTTACACCCTGCTGACCGGTGCCGACACGTTGAGCGAAACCGGCGTTGCAGCAACGGCCACCGGCTATACCTCTCAAGCGCTGATCGATACCTTGCCGAAGGTGAAGTTGATGCCTTTTGTGATCGAGTGCGGGACGTATCCGGGGCCTGAGGTTCATCGTCATTTGCGCGATGATCATTGGCTGCATCTGCATGGCGACCCGAGCGACAAGACAGGGCGCGAGATCAAACTGAATTTGCTGGAACAGTTCTATCCCGCTGACAGCGACTGGCAGGCGATGGTCTGGCTGCGGACCTGGCAGATATGGGAAAAAGCGTTGGCAGCACTGCCGACGGTTCGCACCTGAAGGGAAGGTGTTCGAGCCGGAGCGGGCAACGTCCGCTCCAGGTTTTACCGGGACTTTTCTCGAGGCATAAAAAAACGGCCTACCTTTCGGTAAGCCGTTTTTAGTACTTGGTGGCTACACAGGGACTTGAACCCCGGACCCCAGCATTATGAATGCTATGCTCTAACCAACTGAGCTATGTAGCCAAGTGGCGCGCATTATTCACCGGTAATGGGGATGCGTCAAGCGTAAATACAAAATATTTCTCTACGCTTTCAACCGCTTATCCTCCTGGCCCGTAAAATCGGACCGGGGGAGGGCATCAACCGAGCTGAAATCTCCCCGTATTGGCACTCAATGCCTTGCTGCCTTGACTCAAGGTGTCCGCCGCGAGGTTCACGGCTCGTGCGCCCTCAAGCAACCTGACTGCCGCCTGATCAACCTGCTGAATGTTGCCGCTGACTTCATCGGCGGTGCTGGCCTGTTCTTCCACTGCGGTTGCGATTTGCGCCAGTGTGTCGGTTACGCCCTGGACGGCGTGGGCTATTTCTCCAAGACGTTCGCCCAGACCGGTGACCGATTGCGCATCACTCTGGGCCTGGCTGCACGCCGCTTCCATCAGACTCACCGCTTCATTCACCGTGTTGCGCAGGCTGTCGACCGTGTTGGCGATCTGCGCGGTTGATGACTGGGTGCGTTTTGACAGGCTGCGCACCTCATCGGCTACGACTGCAAAACCGCGCCCCTGGTCACCGGCACGCGCTGCTTCGATGGCGGCGTTGAGTGCCAGCAGATTGGTCTGTTCGGCGACGCCGCGAATGGTGTCCACCACCAGTTGGATCTGCTGCCCTTGCTCGCTGACCCGACCGAGGGCTGCGGCAGTGTCGCTCAAGCGCTGATTGAGTTGCTGGATGCTCGCCGTGGTGCGTTGGCTGTCCCGGCTGCTGTCGGCGGCAATGCGCTGCGTGTGCTGGGCGCTGCCGGACGCCTGCTCGCAACTCTGGGCGACGCCTTGCGAGGTGGCGGCCAGTTGCGTAGCGGCGGCAGCGATCTGGCTGATTTGCAGCTGTTGCGCCTCGACTTCGCCCAAGGCTCCCCTGGAGTGTTGATTAAGCATTCGCACTGCGTTGCCCAGTTGCAAGGTTTCGTGATCGACCCCCAACAGGCTGTTGCGCAACTGCACCACCGCGACGTTGAGCGCGGTACTGATAGCCGCCAGTTCGTCGCGACCTTGCACCGGCACCTGCAGGCTCAAGTTGCCATCACGCAGGGCTTCGGCCAACAGGGTGATACCGCTGGTGCTTCGACTGATCGAGGCCTGCAGGCAGACGAACAGATACAGCGCTGCCAACAGCAAGCAGCCGAGGATCGTAGCCACCACGATGAACTGGCGAATCGCCGAGCCATGGTAGTCGTCCAGCCGTTGATCCAGCGACACCAGTGACTGTTGGCGCAGCGCGGCGAGATCGGCAAGCAAGGCATCCAGGTTGCGCTCGAAGTCTTCCGGCTTGAGGGTGATGCTGCCACCGAACACGCCGTCATCGAGCACCTTCAACGTGGTATCCAGATGCTTGAGGCTGTCATGGTATTGCCCCGCCCAGTCCTGCAGGGCATTGGGCAGGCGCGCCTCCAGCAGGCTTGCGGTCTTGACCAACTGCTCACGGGCGTCGCCGATGCGGCTGCGCAAGTCGCGCAGTTGCAGACGGCTTTGCAGGGTGAACTGCCCGGAGACCACTGACGCCTGGCCGACGCTGGCAAGGCGACCGATCCGTTCGATCAGGTCCGGTGCATGCTGGGTGGAGATCTGCGTGAGCAGATAGGTTTCCAGCCAGGGAGCGAGCGTCAGGCGGGTGTCCATGGCGATCTGTTCGCGCAGAGCCTGCAAGGCGCTCAGGGCGTTGGTGAAGCGGTCATAACCGTCCGGCCACCAGCCGACGCTGCTCAGGCTTTTCGAGTCCAGGCCGTTAAGTGCGGCTTGCAGCGCTTGATACCGGGCTTGGGTCTCGTCCTTGGCACCTTCGGCCTTCAGCGCGCTCCCCAACTCCGAGGCCGCTTGGCTGACTGCCGGTTGAGCCGCGTCAAACCCGGCCACGGCAGCGAGCGTCGCCGGGGTCGGCTGGCGATTGGTTTCCGTGGCGCGCCAACGGGCTGCGCGATCGCGTTGGGCGGCCAGCAGATTGTCCAGCGTATCCAGCGCGAGCAATTGACGAACCCCGGCGCGTTCACCAGAAATCAGGCTCAACTTGTCGCGATAATCCAGCCCGATCATCCATAGGCTGCCCGCCAGGGGCAAAATAAACAGCAAAAACAACAGCTGAAATTTGCGTGCGAAGCCAAACCGCCCCAGCAAACCGATCCCCGGTGATAAAAATGCCTGCATGCCCCAAGACTCCCCTGGGCACCACGCACTATTGGCGTGCGTCGAGACCGCTGGGGTCGCGACTTGTGCCCCTTTTAAAGGCCTCGAAAGTCCACCCTCGCCAGCTCTGTAGGCCGACTCTGTAGCGAAACTTCCCATTCTCGGTCCCCTTTGTAAGAGGCCGCGTTGATGGGGTTGGTTAACGCAAGATTCAGACCATGGCGATGCGCTATTACTTTCTATTTAAGGTCGTTAGCAGGCTAAGGGGATGGCGCGGACGCACTGAAAAATGGCACATTGGCGCACCTGCCTGTTTGCACCCATTTGTAGTACGGAAACCCTTATGGCTATCAGCAATGCCCAGACCGGCACCTCGCCGGCATCAGCGACCCCGCAAAGCAGCCCATTGGTCATGCGTATCATCGGCGCGGTGGCGCTGGCGCACTTGATCAACGACCTGATTCAGTCGGTTCTACCGTCGATCTATCCGATGCTCAAAGCCAACTACGGTTTGACCTTTACGCAAGTCGGACTGATTACCCTGACTTTTCAGCTGACCGCCTCGCTGCTGCAACCGTGGGTCGGATATCACACTGATCGCCATCCAAAACCCTGGCTACTGCCGGCCGGGACCGTGTGCACGTTGATTGGCATCCTGATGATGTCCGTGGTCGGCAGCTTTCCGATGATTCTGCTGGCGGCGGGGCTGATTGGTATCGGTTCTTCGACCTTTCACCCGGAAGCTTCTCGCGTTGCGCGCCTGGCCTCTGGCGGGCGTTTCGGGTTGGCACAATCGACTTTCCAGGTGGGCGGTAATGCGGGCTCGGCCTTCGGTCCTTTGCTGGCTGCGGCGATCATCATTCCGTTCGGTCAGGGCTACGTCGCCTGGTTCGGACTGTTCGCGGTGTTTGCGCTGTTCGTGCTCTATCGGATCAGCCGTTGGTACGCGAACCACTTGAGCCTGTTCAAGCTCAAACAGGGTCAGGCAGCCACCCATGGTTTGTCGAAGGGAAGAGTCACCAGCGCGCTGGTGGTCCTCGGGCTGCTGGTGTTTTCCAAGTACTTCTACATGTCCAGTCTTACCAGTTACTTCACCTTTTACCTGATCGAGAAATTCGATCTCTCGGTGGCCAGTTCGCAGCTGCATTTGTTCCTGTTTCTGGGCGCGGTGGCGGCGGGGACGTTCTTTGGCGGGCCAATTGGCGACAAGATCGGGCGTAAAGCGGTGATCTGGTTTTCGATCCTTGGCGTCGCGCCGTTTACCTTGCTGCTGCCTCACGTCGATCTGTTCTGGACCAGCATCCTGAGTGTGGTGATCGGTTTCATCCTGGCATCGGCATTCTCGGCCATCGTCGTGTATGCGCAGGAGCTGGTACCTGGCAATGTCGGAATGATCGCCGGTGTGTTCTTCGGGCTGATGTTCGGCTTTGGCGGGATTGGTGCGGCGCTGCTGGGGCATTTGGCGGACATACACGGCATCGAGTACGTGTACTTCCTGTGCTCGTTCCTGCCGTTGTTTGGTGTGCTGGCAATCTTCCTGCCGAGAACCAAAAAGGCCTGAACACTCCTACCCGAATCACGGGCACAAAAAAGCCGCGTATCAAGCGCGGCTTTTTATTGGGCGGGTGCTACATCCCGAACAAACTCAGACGTTGAAGCGGAAGTGCATCACGTCACCGTCTTTAACGATGTAATCCTTGCCTTCCAGACGCCATTTGCCCGCTTCTTTGGCGCCGGCTTCGCCCTTGTACTGAATGAAGTCGTCATAGGCGATGACTTCGGCGCGGATGAAGCCTTTTTCGAAGTCGGTGTGGATTACGCCTGCAGCTTGTGGCGCAGTAGCACCGACGCGGACAGTCCAGGCGCGCACTTCTTCTACACCGGCAGTGAAATAAGTCTGCAGGTGCAGCATTTCGTAACCGGCGCGAATGACGCGATTCAAGCCTGGCTCTTCAAGGCCCAGGGCTTCGAGGAACATGTCTTTCTCTTCGCCGTCTTCCAGCTCGGCAATTTCAGCTTCGATCTTGTTGCAGACCGGAACCACCATGGCGCCTTCTTCTTCAGCGATGGCCTTGACGATGTCCAGCAGCGGGTTGTTCTCGAAACCGTCTTCAGCGACGTTGGCGATGTACATGACCGGCTTGGTGGTCAGCAGGTGGAAACCACGAATTACCGCTTTGTCGTCGGCACCCATGTTCTTCATCAGCGTGCGCGCTGGCTTGCCGAGCGTGAAGTGAGCGATCAATTGCTCCAACAGGCCTTTCTGAACTACCGCGTCCTTGTCACCACCCTTGGCGTTGCGCGCGACTTTCTGCAGTTGCTTCTCGCAGCTGTCGAGGTCGGCGAAGATCAGTTCCAGGTCGATGATTTCGATGTCGCGTTTCGGGTCGACGCTGTTGGAGACGTGGATCACGTTCTCGTCTTCGAAGCAGCGGACCACGTGAGCGATGGCATCGGTCTCGCGGATGTTGGCGAGGAACTTGTTACCCAGGCCTTCACCTTTCGAGGCGCCGGCAACCAGGCCTGCGATGTCGACGAACTCCATGGTAGTCGGCAGGATGCGCTTTGGATTGACGATGGCAGCCAGGGCTTCCAGTCGTGCATCCGGCATCGGCACGATGCCGGTGTTCGGCTCGATGGTGCAGAAGGGGAAGTTCTCGGCCGCGATCCCGGATTTGGTCAGGGCGTTGAACAGGGTGGACTTGCCGACGTTAGGCAGGCCGACGATGCCGCAATTGAATCCCATGGTGTTTCCCCTCGGATAAGAGTCAGGCCTTTTGGCTGTGCAGGTTTTTCATCGCGCGGTTCCATTCACCGGCGAGGATATCCGGCAGCACGCCGAGGGCAAAGTCGATGCTGGCATCGAGTTTTTCCTGTTCGGCGCGTGGCGCACGACCCAGGACGAAATTTGAAACCATACTGGCAACGCCCGGGTGGCCAATGCCAAGCCGCAAGCGGTAAAAGGTATTCTGATTGCCCAGTTGCGCAATGATGTCGCGCAACCCGTTGTGACCGCCGTGGCCGCCGCCCTGTTTGAGCTTGGCAACGCCCGGTGGCAGATCCAGTTCGTCATGCGCCACCAGGATTTCTTCAGGCTTGATGCGGAAGAATCCAGCGAGTGCCGCGACGGCCTGGCCGCTGCGGTTCATGTAGGTGGTGGGAATCAGCAGGCGAACATCCTGACCCTGATGCGAATAGCGTCCGGTCAGGCCGAAATATTTGCGATCCGCCACAAGATTTACGCCCTGTGCGTTCGCGATGCGCTCAACAAAAAGGGCCCCTGCGTTATGCCGGGTCTGTTCGTATTCAGCGCCTGGATTTCCCAGGCCAACGATCAGTTTGATGGCAGTCACGATAGGGGCCCTTCCTTGGAGTGGTGGTTAACATCGCCGCAAGCATGTGCGGCGAAAGTGGACGACAAGTGCTCATTTACCATTATGTAAACTCCGCGTTCTCGCCCGCTTTCTCGCTACGTACTAGTCCGCGATGTTACCGGTCACTCCGGCGAACAGAGTGAAATTACTCTGCTTCGCCTTCTTCAGTAGCTTCTGGAGCAACACGTGGGGCGTGAACGTTGGCAACTGCCTTGTCATCACCGTGTGCCAGAGCAACAAACTCAACGCCTTTAGGGGCTTTGAGGTCAGACAGGTGAATGATCGAACCGATTTCGGCGTCAGCCAGATCGACTTCGATGAATTCAGGCAGGTCTTTTGGCAGGCAGGTCACTTCGATTTCCGAAACAACGTGCGAAACTTCGCCGCCTTTCTTGATCGGAGCTTCTTCACCAACAAAGTGTACAGGCACGATAGCGGTCAGTTTCTGGCCAGCTACAACGCGTACGAAGTCAGCATGCAACACGTGGCCTTTGGCCGGGTGACGCTGCAGAGCTTTGATGATTACGTTTTGCTTGGTGCCGCCAACGTTCAGCTCGATGATGTGGCTGTAAGCCGCTTCGTTTTCGAGCAGTTTGGCAACTTCTTTAGCCAGCATGCTGATGGATTCAGGGGCTTTTTCGCCACCGTAAACTACAGCAGGTACCAGGCTTGCGAGACGACGCAGGCGGCGGCTCGCACCTTTCCCCAGGTCGGAACGCACTTCAGCATTCAGAGTAAAATCGTTCATGTTGTATCTCCAAAATAACCACATTCGCCCCAGCGTTTGCGACCAGCGCTAAAGGCGATATGGGCAAAAAAGCCCCGCCCCGACAGGAATGCCGGGGCGGGGCGCTTTTCGTCAACGAGACATTCGAGAAGGGCAGGGCCCTTAGCGGAACATCGCGCTGATCGATTCTTCATTGCTGATGCGGCGGACCGCTTCGGCAACTACCGGCGCGATATCCAGTTGACGGATACGCGAGCAGGCTTGAGCAGCAGCGGACAACGGGATGGTGTTGGTCACCACCAGTTCGTCCAGCATGGAATTTTCAATGTTTTCGATCGCCCGACCGGACAGCACTGGGTGTGTGCAGTAGGCGAAAACCTTGGCAGCGCCATGCTCTTTCAAGGCCTTGGCCGCGTGGCACAGAGTGCCGGCGGTATCGACCATGTCATCGACCAGAATACAGGTACGCCCTTCGACATCACCGATGATATGCATCACTTCAGAGTGATTGGCTTTCTCACGGCGTTTGTCGATGATCCCGAGATCAACACCCAGGGATTTGGCAACGGCACGTGCACGCACGACGCCACCAATGTCCGGGGATACAATCATCAGGTTTTCGAAGCGCTGATCTTCAATGTCATCCACCAGTACCGGGGAGCCGTAGATGTTATCTACCGGAATATCGAAGAAACCCTGGATTTGGTCAGCATGCAAATCAACCGTGAGAACACGATCGATGCCGACTACGGTGAGCATGTCAGCGACGACTTTCGCGCTGATAGCCACACGTGCGGAACGCGGACGGCGATCCTGACGGGCATAACCAAAGTAAGGAATTACAGCAGTGATACGAGTAGCCGAGGAGCGGCGGAAGGCATCAGCCATCACTACCAGTTCCATCAGGTTATCGTTGGTCGGAGCGCAAGTCGGCTGAATAATGAAAACATCTTTACCGCGGACGTTTTCATTGATCTCGGCTGTAATTTCGCCGTCGGAAAACTTGCCGACAGAGATGTCACCGAGAGGGATATGCAGCTGACGTACGACACGTCGAGCCAGATCGGGGTTAGCGTTCCCCGTAAAGACCATCATCTTGGACACGCGCAGTACCTAGAGGCTGAGGGTAACCTGGATGAGTATAGAAAATGGCAGGGGCGGCTGGATTCGAACCAACGCATGGCAGGATCAAAACCTGCTGCCTTACCGCTTGGCGACGCCCCTGTATCTGTTGCAACGAGTACCCAGTACTCGATTCCTTTAGAGCAGACTTTGAAGCTTGCGATGCAACATCGAAACGTTGCTTCCTTTCGCTACAAACCCTGTAAGGGTCTCTGTAAGAAGGGCCGAGACTTTATCAGCTTCAGCTTTGCTTGGGAAGCCCCCAAACACACAACTTCCAGTTCCGGTGAGTTTTGCTTCGGTAAATTTACCTAACAAATTCAATGCGTTACGTACATCTGGATAACGCCTTGCTACCACCGGTAAGCAGTCATTTCGACTGTTTCCCTTGGGAACGGGGCGCACTTTAATGGGAGGAGTGTTACGTGTCAACAGCGGATCTGAAAAAATTTCTGCTGTACTTACAGATACTTGCGGCACCAGCACCAGATACCACGGTTCTTCGGGGTCTACAGGGGTCAGTTTCTCGCCCACGCCTTCGGCAAAAGCCGCGTGACCGCGCACGAAAACCGGGACATCAGCGCCCAGCGTAAGCCCCAGTACAGCCAACCGATCCTCGTCCCAACCCAATTGCCAGAGATGGTTCAAGCCGAGCAGTGTCGTCGCGGCATTGGAGCTGCCGCCACCGATGCCGCCACCCATGGGCAGGATTTTTTCGATCCAGATGTCGATGCCAAGCGAGCAACCCGATTGCTCCTGAAGTTTTTTCGCGGCCCTGACGATCAGGTTGCTGTCATGGGGGACGCCATCGAATTCGGTGTGCAGTCGAATCACGCCATCGTCGCGCACGGCGAAGGTGATCTCATCGCCGTAATCGAGAAATTGAAAAATAGTCTGCAGCTCGTGATAACCGTCTTCACGGCGACCCAGGATGTGCAGCATCAGGTTGAGTTTGGCAGGGGAGGGCAGCGTCAAGCGCGGAGCAGTCATGTTCACTGCCCCAATTTGCGTGGCTGCCATTCCTTGATCACCAGCGTGACGTCAAGGTCGGTGCCGTGCAGCTTGATGCGCTCGGGCAGCCAAAAGCCGTTTTGTTCCGCGTAGCTCAAATATTCCACCTGCCAGCCATCCTGCTCCAGATTGGCCAGGCGGCTGTCCGCGTCCAGGGTCAAACGGCTTTTACTCTCAGGTGCGGGGAGCCCGCGGACCCACCAGGCAAGATTGGACACCGGCAGCTTCCAGCCCAGCTGTTCTTCCAGCAGGATTTCCGGGTTCGGCGCTTCGTAGCGGCCCTGATTAGCAACTTCCAGAGAGACTTTTCCGGGGCGACCCGTCAAGCGAGCCGCGCCGCGACCCAAGGGGCCGGAGAGGCGAATGTCGTAATAATCCTGACGCTGTAGCCAAAACAGGGTGCCGCTGCCCGAATCTTTAGGCGCGCGAATACCGATCTTGCCATTGATCTGCCAGCCATCAAGGCCAGTCAATTGCTGTTTGTGCTCACGCCATTGGGCGGTGTTGCCGTGACCCTCGACCGACTCGCGGGCGCCGAAACCCGCGCAACCGGCGAGCAGGGCGATAAAACTGAAAACAATGAAATGGCGCAAAAACATAATCTTAAAGAGTCTCTGATCCGGTCAGGCGCTTGATGGTACCGCGCAGAATTGGGCTGTCGGGCTGTTCCTTGAGGAACTTGCCCCAGATTTGCTTCGCTTCCCGTTGCTTGCCATTGGCCCACAGGACTTCGCCAAGGTGAGCTGCGACTTCCTGATCGGGGAAGCGCTCCAGTGCCTGACGCAAATAGCGCTCGGCTTCATCGAGGTTGCCCAGTCGGAAGTTCACCCAGCCGAGGCTGTCGAGCACTGCCGGGTCATCCGGATTGATCTGGTGCGCCTGTTCAATCAGGGCCTTGGCTTCGGTGTAGCGCGTTGTACGGTCAGACAGGGTGTAGCCGAGGGCGTTCAACGCCATTGCATTGTCCGGGTCGCGTTTGATGATCAGCCGCAGGTCTTTCTCCATCTGCGCCAGGTCATTACGCTTTTCCGCCTGCATGGCGCGGGTGTACAGCAGATTCAGATCGTCCGGGTATTGCTGCAAGGCTTTCTGCAACACGGCCCACGCCTTGTCCGGTTGTTTGTTGGCGGACAGGGTCTCCGCTTCGATCAGGTACAACTGAATCGCGTAGTCCGGCTGCTCGTCACGCTGGGCTGCCAGGCGACTTTGAGCTTCGGCCGTCTTGCCGTTGTTCATGAGGATGTCGGCCTGACGCAATTGCGCCGGCAGGTAATCATTACCCGGGCCCACTTGTGCGTATTCGATCAGTGCACCTTGTGGATCGTTGCGCTCTTCAGCGATGCGCCCAAGGTTCAGGTGCGCCGAATCGACGTGGCTGTCCCGGGCAATCAAGTCCTCAAGATAACCTTTGGCCTCTTCCCAGGCCTTGGCTTCCAGGCACACCAGCGCCAGGGAATAGCGCAGTTCATCGTCTTCGGGGTACTGCTGGACCAGGCTCGAAAACTCGACTTTGGCGTCTTCCATGCGGTCCTGTTCAACCAGCATTCGTGCGTAAGTCAGGCGCAGGCGTTTGTCGTCCGGGTACTTCTTGATGCTTTTTTGCAGCAGCGGCAAGGCTTCATCGCCACGATCGAGCGATTGCAGCAAGCGTGCCCGCAGCAAAATCGGGACTATCTCGCCATCTTCCGGTGGGTTGTCTTCGAGCAGGGCCAATGCGCCCTTGGCATCGCCGTCCTGTTGCAACAGCAAGGCCTTGCCGAAAATCAGCTGGCCGTTGTTGGGATGACGCTGCAACAAACGATCGAAACTCTTCATCAAACCATCGCGGGTGTCCTGGTCCGTGTCGGCCGCGGACAAGGCGAGGAAGTCGAAATGCGTGTCGCCTTTGCCCTGCAGGACCTTCTCCATATAGACCATGGAGTCGTCGTAGCGCCCGGCGCGAGCCAGTTGCACTGCGGCGGCCCGTTGCGCTTCGAGGTCATCCGGGGCGTTTTTTGCCCAGATGAGTGCAGTGTCCAGCGCCGCCTGATCAGCGCCCAGATACTCGGCAATACGGAATGCCCGCTCGGAAATTCCCGGATCCTGAGTGTTGATGGCCTGGGTCACGTAGTTGTCCAGGGCAATGTCGAAACGATTGCGCTGGCCAGCCAGTTCCGCACTCAACAGGCTGAAGACGGTTTCTTCGCTGAACGAGCCATAGACCTTGGGTTTTTCAGGGGCAGGGGTGCTGTCTTCAGTCGGCGGCGTACCGTCCGACGAAACGGGTGCCATGGCCTGGCAGCCGCTGAGGAAGACAAAAGCGAGGAGCAACGCGGAAGATCTATTCATATAGGAAGAGGACGACTAACCTGCGGTCAGATCATCATGACACAAGCCTTCGGCCAAACATAACCGGCCCGGCAATTTACCGATGCGCCGTGCCCTGTGGGAGCTGGCTTGCCAGCGATGGTCGTTAACGATGACGAGTTTTCACAGGGAGCCAGCGGTGTCTGTCAGTCCATCGCAGGCAAGCCAGCTCCCACAAGGACCGGTGTACGCTTCGTGTAAACGAGAAGCGCTCGCAGTTTCGGGTGATGCCTACCAAGGCGATAGAGATCGAGTAGTTGTTCTCGTTGTGTCGAAGTAGGACAATTGCCGGCTTCACGTCACCATCTGCGACTTTGAATGGCCTTCCTTGCACTCGGTATCAACCACAAGACTGCTTCAGTAGACGTCCGCGAGCGCGTGGCCTTTACCCCTGAGCAGCTGGTGGAGGCCTTGCAGCAGCTCTGCCGACTTACCGACAGCCGCGAAGCTGCGATCCTCTCCACCTGCAATCGCAGTGAACTCTATATAGAACAGGATCACCTTTCGGCTGATGTCGTATTGCGCTGGCTGGCCGATTACCATCATTTGAGCCTCGACGAGCTGCGTTCGAGCGCTTACGTGCACGAAGATGATGCGGCAGTTCGTCACATGATGCGGGTCGCCTCCGGGCTGGATTCGCTGGTGCTGGGCGAACCACAGATTCTCGGTCAGATGAAATCCGCCTACGCCGTGGCCCGCGAGGCAGGCACCATCGGTCCATTGCTCGGGCGTCTGTTCCAGGCGACGTTCAATGCGGCCAAGCAGGTGCGTACCGACACCGCCATTGGCGAGAACCCTGTTTCCGTGGCGTTCGCCGCAGTCAGCCTGGCGAAACAGATCTTCAGCGATCTGCAACGCAGCCAGGCCCTGCTGATTGGCGCCGGCGAGACCATCACCCTGGTCGCCCGTCATCTGCACGAACTGGGTGTGAAACGTATCGTGGTTGCCAACCGCACACTGGAACGCGCGAGCATCCTGGCCGAACAGTTCGGCGCTCACGCCGTATTGCTGTCGGATATCCCGGCAGAGCTGGTGCGCAGTGACATCGTTATCAGCTCTACCGCCAGCCAGCTGCCGATCCTGGGCAAGGGCGCCGTCGAAAGTGCCTTGAAGCTGCGCAAGCACAAACCGATTTTCATGGTCGACATCGCCGTGCCTCGGGATATCGAGCCGGAAGTCGGCGAGCTTGACGACGTTTACCTCTACAGCGTCGACGATCTCCATGAAGTCGTCGCCGAGAACCTCAAAAGCCGTCAAGGCGCTGCCCAAGCGGCGGAAGAGATGGTCTCGATCGGCGCTGAAGACTTCATGGTCCGCCTGCGTGAACTGGCCGCAGTGGATGTGCTCAAGGCCTATCGCCAACAAAGCGAGCGCATGCGCGACGAAGAATTGCAGAAGGCCCAGCGGATGCTGGCCAATGGCAGCAGCGCCGAAGACGTGCTGGTGCAATTGGCGCGCGGCCTGACCAACAAACTCCTGCACGCCCCGAGCGTGCAGTTGAAAAAGCTTTCTGCCGAAGGACGCCTCGACGCACTGGCAATGGCCCAGGAACTCTTTGCCCTCGGTGAGGGCTCATCGGATAGCTTTTCGGATAAAAAAACGCAATGAAAGCGTCACTGCTCAATAAGCTGGACATCCTCCAGGACCGTTTCGAGGAACTGACCGCCCTCCTTGGCGACGGTGAAGTCATTTCCGACCAGACCAAATTCCGCACCTATTCCAAGGAATACGCGGAAGTCGAGCCGATCGTCGAAACCTATAAACAGTTGCTCAAGGTACAGAGTGATCTTGAAGGTGCTCAGGCGCTGCTCAAGGACAGCGACCCGGACATGCGCGAAATGGCCGTGGAAGAAGTCCGCGAAGCCAAAGAGCAACTGATCGAAATCGAAGCCAATCTGCAACGCATGTTGCTGCCCAAGGATCCGAACGACGGTCGCAACGTGTTCCTCGAGATTCGTGCCGGCACTGGCGGTGATGAGGCGGCGATTTTCTCGGGCGATCTGTTTCGCATGTATTCACGCTACGCCGAGCGTCGCGGCTGGCGGGTGGAGATCCTTTCGGAGAACATCGGTGAGCACGGTGGCTATAAAGAAGTCATCGCGCGAGTCGAGGGCGAAAATGTCTACGGCAAACTGAAATTCGAGTCCGGCGTCCACCGCGTACAGCGCGTGCCGGCCACCGAATCCCAGGGCCGCATCCACACCTCGGCCTGCACCGTTGCGGTGTTGCCTGAACCGGACGAGCAGGAAGCGATCGAGATCAACCCGGCGGATATCCGGGTCGATACCTACAAATCCTCTGGCGCGGGCGGTCAGCACGTCAACAAGACTGACTCTGCTATTCGCATCACGCACATACCGTCCGGTATCGTCGTGGAGTGCCAGGAAGAACGTTCCCAGCACAAGAACCGCGCGCGGGCGATGGCCTGGCTGTCGGCCAAGCTGAACGACCAGCAAACCAGCGCTGCCGCCAATGCCATCGCCAGCGAGCGCAAGTTGCTGGTGGGTTCAGGGGATCGTTCAGAGCGGATTCGTACCTACAACTTTGCGCAGGGCCGGGTGACTGATCACCGGGTCAACCTGACGCTGTACTCCCTTGATGAAATCCTCGCCGGTGGCGTCGATGCGGTGATCGAGCCGTTGCTGGCCGAATACCAGGCCGACCAACTCGCAGCGATAGGTGAGTAAATGACCATCATTGCCAGTTTGTTACGCGCCGCGGACTTGCCCGACTCGCCCTCTGCACGTCTGGATGCCGAGTTGTTGCTGGCGGCTGCGCTGGGCAAACCCCGCAGCTTTCTGCATACCTGGCCGGAACGCATCGTGCCGAGCGAAGCGGCGCTGAAGTTCGCCGAATTCCTGCAACGTCGTCGCGGCGGGGAGCCGGTGGCCTACATCCTTGGCCAGCAAGGTTTCTGGAAGCTGGACCTGGAGGTCGCCCCGCACACCCTGATCCCGCGTCCGGACACCGAATTGCTGGTAGAGACCGCGCTGGAATTGCTCCCGGCCACCCCTGCCAGGGTTCTCGACCTCGGCACCGGCAGCGGCGCGATTGCCCTGGCCCTGGCCAGTGAGCGCCCGGCATGGAAAGTCACCGCGGTGGATCGCGTACTCGAAGCCGTTGCCTTGGCCGAACGCAATCGCCAGCGTCTGCACCTGAACAATGCCACTGTGCTGAGCAGCCATTGGTTCAGTGCCCTGGAAGGCCAGCGCTTCGAACTGATCATCAGCAACCCGCCTTACATCGCCAGCGCCGATCCGCATCTGGTCGAAGGCGACGTGCGCTTCGAGCCGGCCAGTGCCCTGGTTGCCGGTATCGACGGGCTCGACGATTTGCGTTTGATCGTCGCCCAGGCGCCGGACTACCTTGAAGCGGGTGGCTGGCTGATGCTCGAACACGGTTACGATCAGGCCTTGGCAGTGCGCGATCTGCTGCTGACCCGTGGTTTTGAAGAAGTGCACAGCCGCACCGATCTGGGCGGTCACGAACGTATCAGCCTGGGACGCTTGCCGTGCTAAATGATCAGGAATTGTTGCGCTACAGCCGTCAGATTCTGTTGCAGCACGTCGATATCGACGGTCAGCTGCGACTCAAAGCAAGCCGTGTCCTGATTGTCGGCCTCGGCGGTCTCGGTTCGCCGGTTGCGCTGTATTTGGCCGCTGCCGGTGTTGGCGAGCTGCATCTGGCGGACTTCGACAGCGTCGACCTGACCAATTTGCAACGCCAGATCATTCATGACACCGACAGCGTGGGTGTCAGCAAGGTCGATTCGGCCATCCGCCGATTAAGCGCCATCAATCCCGAGATTCAGCTGATCGCCCATCGCACTGCGCTGGATGAGGATTCACTCGCTGCTGCGGTAGCGGCGGTGGACCTGGTGCTGGACTGTTCCGATAATTTCTCCACCCGCGAAGCGGTCAACGCCGCGTGTGTGCTGGCCGGCAAACCTCTGGTGAGCGGCGCCGCCATTCGCCTCGAAGGGCAATTGTCGGTGTTCGATCCACGGCGCCCGGAAAGCCCCTGCTACCACTGTTTATACGGACACGGCAGCGAAGCCGAGCTGACCTGCAGCGAAGCCGGCGTCATCGGTCCCTTGGTCGGTTTGGTCGGCAGCCTCCAGGCCCTCGAAGCGCTGAAACTGCTGGCAGGTTTTGGCGAGCCGCTGGTGGGTCGATTGTTGTTGATTGATGCCCTGGGCACACGGTTCCGGGAATTGCGCGTCAAGCGAGATCCGGGTTGCGGCGTTTGTGGGTCGAAACATGCGTGAAGCGCCGATTGGCGTGTTCGACTCCGGTGTCGGTGGACTCTCGGTGCTGGCTGAAATCCAGCGTTTGCTGCCTGACGAGTCCCTGCTGTACGTCGCCGATTGCGGGAACGTTCCCTATGGCGAGAAAACCCCGGAATTCATCCGCCATCGTTGCAGCGTAATGGCCGGCTTTTTTCAGCAGCAGGGCGCCAAGGCGCTGGTGCTGGCCTGCAACACCGCGACGGTGGCAGGTGTCGCAGATTTGCGCCGCGATTATCCCGAGTGGCCCATCGTTGGCATGGAGCCCGCAGTGAAGCCTGCCGCAGCTGCAACGCGCAGTGGCGTGGTCGGTGTCCTCGCCACCACCGGGACATTGCAGAGTGCCAAGTTCGCCGCGCTGCTCGACCGCTTTGCCACCGATGTGCGCGTGATTACCCAGCCATGTCCCGGTCTGGTGGAGTTGATCGAGAACGGTGATCTGCACAGTCCGGCCTTGCGAACGTTGCTTGGCAGCTATGTCGCGCCGCTGCTGGCCGCAGGGTGTGACACGATCATTCTCGGCTGCACGCATTACCCCTTCCTAAAGCCTTTGCTAAAGCAGATGATCCCAGAGCACATCAGCCTGATCGACACCGGTGCTGCGGTAGCACGGCAACTTCAGCGCCTGTTGGCAGAACGTGAGTTGCTCGCCGAGGGGCCTGCTCGCGCCGCACAGTTCTGGACGAGTGCCGATCCGGAACATTTTAGTAATGTGTTGCCGGTACTCTGGAATTCCACCGGCATTGTGCGTAGCTTCGACTTGTAAAAAAAATGTGAAAAAGTCGCGTAGCAGTCTGAACTTCTGACTAATCGTCGACTTCTATAGCTTTGAATGTTGAGCTGCACCAAAAAAACCATACGAAAATCGTTCGGAAAAGGATGTTTCTAGTGAAGCGACTATTCTGCTTGGCCGCGATTGCGGCCGCACTGATGGGGCAAAGTATTACTGCACAGGCGGCAGGCGTGGAGTTCGCAGTCGGCGCGACCAGCGACTCAACCATGACCTACCGGTTGGGCATGCAGTTCGATTGGGACAAGAGCTGGTGGCAGAGCGATGTGGGTCGCCTGACCGGTTTCTGGAGCGGCGCCTATACCTATTGGGAGGGCGACAAGACTTCCAGCAACAACAGCCTGTCGTTTGCTCCGGTGTTCGTTTACGAATTTGCCGGTCAAAACGTCAAGCCTTACATTGAGGCAGGCGTTGGGGTTGCGTTCTTCTCCGATACCCAGCTGGAAGACAACAACATCGGTCAGTCTTTTCAGTTTGAAGACCGTCTAGGTTTCGGTCTGCGCTTTGCGGGCGGTCATGAAGTCGGGATTCGGGCTACACACTATTCCAATGCCGGACTGGCCAACCACAACGACGGCGTAGAAAGCTACGCCCTGCATTACACAATGCCGTTGTAAGCACTGATCACTGTGGGAGCAGGTCAGCTCCCACATATGATCCACGGTGGTCCAAAAATCACCGATACGCCGTCGTAATGCCCTGTCTTTCCTCAATGCATTCCGGTGCACCCATCTCGAATTCCCGGCAGATCAGCGGACGCTTTTCGTAGATCGTGCACATCATGGTGTTGCGATCCAGCGCGGCGCACCAGCCGTCATCCAGACGCAGCATCACTTCCCCGCCCCAGTCATCGGTAGCGATAAAACGTTCAGGCACGCCCGTGTCCGTGATCAGCATGACTTCGAGCTGACAGCAGCACGCTGCGCAGGTCGAGCACGTGACCGCCGGCTCGGCGATTTGCGTATGGGGAATGGTCTTCATGGCGCGCAGTGTAAGGCAGTGGACCTTGTGAGTGTAAAAGGCCTGACAGACGTTTAACGATGGGTGTCCGAAGCCAGTCGCTGGGCCATGAAATGCAGCGTGGGAAATAGCATCGCCCACAGTGCGCCGATGCCGATCAGTGTCACCCATTGTCCGTAGGGAAATTGCACCCCAGCCAGTTGGCTGCCTGCGTAATAGGAAAGCGGCCCCCCGATCGCGCCCAATGCACTGGCGAGCCACCACGGATGGGCGCTCCAGGCCAGGCAATGGCGCAAGGTCGTCGCCAGCAGCGCCCATAGCAGCATCAGCCATAGCGGTATGAGGGGGGCCACATCGGCGAAATCGAACACCCCCAACCAGCGCAACGTACTGTCCACGGTCGTGCCCAACAGAACCACGCTGAGGATCAGTCGGCCTTCATCCGCCCAACGACTTATCCACAGCAGATGAATCACTAACGCTGCCAACGGCACCAACAACCAAAGACTGTCGCCACCAACCACGCACGCGAACCAGCCCAATTGAAACAACGCGGCGTTGGTCAGGCGTTCAAGCATCGAAACGGCCCAGCAGCGGCGCGGTGATTGCTGATGGTTTGGCCAGCAGCAATTGCGCCGTGCCGATGGTGCGCTCCAGGAAACCACCTTCGCAGTAACACAGGTAAAACTCCCACAGGCGCAGGAAATAATCGTCGTAACCCAATTCGCTCAGGCGGCCGTGGGCCCGGCGAAAGTTCTCGTGCCACAGGCGCAGTGTCCTGGCGTAATGCAGGCCGAAATCTTCCATGTGCAGCAGGTTCATATCGGTGTCGCGGCTGACGATCTCCAGCATCTTTTGCACGCAGGGCAGGGCGCCGCCGGGGAAGATGTAACGCTGAATGAAGTCGACGTTGCTCTTGGCCTGTTCGTAGCGTTGATCGCGAATGGTGATGGCTTGCAACAGCATCAGTCCGTTGCTCTTGAGCAAATGCGCGCATTGCTTGAAGTAGGTCGGCAGAAAGCGATGCCCGACGGCTTCGATCATCTCGATCGACACCAGCTTGTCGTATTGGCCCGTCAGGTCGCGGTAATCGGACAGCAACAGCGTCACCTGATCTTGCAGCCCGAGCGCTTCAATACGTTGCGCAGTGAAGGCGTATTGCTCTTTGGAAAGCGTCGTAGTGGTGACTTTGCAGCCATATTGCTGCGCGGCATACAGCGCCATGCTGCCCCAACCTGTGCCGATTTCCAGCAAGTGATCGGTCGGCTTGAGCGCCAGCTTCTGACAAATCCGCTCCAGCTTGTTCAGCTGCGCTTGCTCAAGGCTGTCTTCGGGCGTCAGGAACTGGGCGGCCGAATACATCATGGTCGGATCGAGAAACTGTTCGAACAGGTCGTTGCCGAGGTCGTAATGGGCGGCGATGTTCTTTTGCGAACCCTTGCGGGTATTGCGGTTCAGCCAGTGCAGTCCTTGAACGAAGGGCCGGCCGAGTTTCGCCAGGCCACCTTCCAGCGCGTCCAGCACGTCAAGGTTGCTGACAAATACCCGCACCACCGCCGTGAGGTCGGGCGAACTCCAGTAGCCATGAATAAACGCTTCCCCGGCACCGATCGAACCGTTGCTCGCCACCAATCCCCACGCTGCGGCATTGAGGATCTGAATCTCTCCCAGCAAGTGACTGCCCTGGGTGCCGAAAACGTGGCGTTCGCCGTCTTCGACCACCACCAGTTGCCCGTGTTTGAGGTGTGCCAGCTGACGCAGTACGCCCCGACGCAACAGCGTTCCGGTCAGGCCGTTGGTACTGAGCAGGGGGGCTTTGGCCGTGACGCTAGAGGATTTCATGGCGGCGATCCTTGGGGGGAACTGTGGCGATTTGAAAGCTGCCGTCGGCAGGTCGATGAGCAAAAATCGGTGTGCCCTTGAGCAGCAGGCGAAGGGCTTGCCAGTAAATCGCCAGGCAGGTTTTCGCGGTCATCCACGGAAAACGCCGCAGGTAACGGTGCAGGCTGGCGCGATCCAGGGCCTCACGTTGCAGATTGAGCGTGGCGTCGAAGAGCTTCAGTTCGCCCTGCCAGTCAGCCATGTGCACGCCGAGTTTTTTCGCGGCCGGGCTGAAGCTCATTCGGTATTCAAGGTCCCGGGGCAAAAACGGCGAGACGTGAAAGGCCTTGGCCACGGCGAAGTGCTGATGGAAATCGCCCAGATCTTCCGGGGTCTTGGCCGGTAGCACGTAGTGATAGCGTTCGCGCCAGGGCGTGTTGCTGACTTCGCAGAGAATCGCTGCCAGCTGACCATCGGCTTCATGGCAATAGAAAAAACTCACCGGATTGAACGACAAACCCCAGCTACGGGCTTGAGTCAGCAGGCAGATCGAGCCTTGGGGAACATGTCCGAGTGCTTCCCCGACCTGCAGGCGCACCGCATCGATCAGACGCATGCCGCTGCGGGTGTAGGTTTTGAGGTAATCGGTTTCGCGAAATGAGAACGGCGAAAAGCGACTGTTACCCGACATCGGTGATAACCCCAGCACTTCGTCCTGCTCATCGAGGTCCAGGTACAGCAGACCGATCCGGTAGCGGAATTCATGACGCCGTGGGGCGAATCGGCGATGGGAGATCCAGCCGCTGTAGAGGGCGCTGTTCACAGCAGCTCTCCAAACGCATGGGCAACCCGCAACGCACTGACCACGCCATCCTCGTGAAAACCGTTGGCCCAATACGCGCCGCAATACCAGGTGTGCTCAATGCCGTTCAATTCTTCCCAACGCCCCTGTGCGGCAACGGCAGCCAGGCTGTATTGCGGATGCGCGTAGGTGTACTTGGCAAGGACCTTGAAGGGACTGATGCCCGCGCTCTGGTTCAGGCTGACACAGAACGTGATGTCGCTCTGGATGCCTTGCAGGATGTTCATGTCGTACGTTACGGCGGCCCGTGTATGGCCTGGGCCACCGAGGCGGTAATTCCAGCTGGCCCAGGCAAGTTTGCGCTGGGGTAGCAGGCGCGTGTCGGTGTGCAGCACCACCTCATTATCGGCGTAGGGCAGGGCGCCGAGGATCGATTGTTCGGCGTCGCTCGGTGCCGCCAGCAGTTTCAGTGCCTGATCGCTGTGGCAAGCGAACACCACTTTGTCGAACCGCTCGATACCGGCGGCGCTGTGAATAACCACACCCTCCTCATCGCGCTCGACCCGGGTCACGGCGCAATTCAACCGAATGCGTTCACGGAACGAAGCGGTCAACGGCTCGATGTAGGCGCTGGAGCCGCCTTCGATCACCTGCCACTGCGGCCGATTGTTGATGGACAGCAAGCCGTGATTCTTGAAAAACCGTACAAATAACTGCAACGGAAAACCGAGCATGTCGGCCATGGACATCGACCAGATCGCCGTGCCCATCGGGACGATGTAATGCAGGATGAAACGCTCACCATAGCCACCGGCCTTGAGGTAATCATCCAGCGTGGTGTTGATGTCGATCCGCTCTTCCTGGAGGTCGCGTAGCGCCTCCTTATTGAAGCGCTGGATGTCACGCAACATGCCCCAGAACCCAGGTGACAACAGATTGCGCCGCTGGGCGAAGAGGCTGTTGAGGTTGTTGCCGTTGTACTCCAGGCCACTGTCCGGATCGGTGACCGAGAAGCTCATCTCGGTGGGTTTGAAGCCCACGCCAAGCTGTTCCAGCAAGCGAATGAAATTGGGGTAGGTCCAGTCATTGAATACGATGAACCCGGTGTCCACGGCGTAGCTTCGACCCTCGACCGTCACGTCCACGGTGTGAGTGTGCCCGCCGACCCAGTCGCTGGCTTCGAACACAGTGATCTCGTGACTGCGGTTGAGCAGGTAGGCGCTCGTCAGCCCCGAGATACCGCTGCCGATGATGGCGATGTTCACGGTGTGTCCTTGATGGGCGGATTGCTGCGCACCATGCGTTTGCCGATCTCGAGCTGAATGCGATTGGGCAGTTTCGACAGCGGCCACAGGGCGGCCATGAACAGCGCCGGAAACGCGATCTCCAGTGGACGGTTCGCAAGTTTGGCGAAGATATGCCGCGCGGCTTTATCCACAGGCCAGCTGAGGGGCATCGGGAAATCGTTTTTGGCCGTGAGCGGTGTATCGACAAAGCCCGGGCTGACAACCGTGACCTCGATGCCCTCAGACGCCACATCAATGCGCAGCGATTCGAACAGGTAACGAAGGCCCGCCTTCGACGCGCCATAGGCTTCGGCTCGGGGCAGCGGAAGGTAAGTTACCGAGCTTGCCATGCCGACCAGATGCGGCGCAGTCCCGGCGCGCAACAAAGGCAAGGCCGCTTCGATGCAGTAGGCGCTGGCGAGCAGATTGGTCCGCACCACGTGCTCGATGATGGACGCATCGAACTGCTGGGCATCGACGTATTCGCACGTACCGGCGTTAAGAATCACCGTGTCCAGCGATCCCCAAGCCTCAGCAATCTGTTCGCCGATCTCTCGCACTTTCTGGCTGTTGGTCAGATCACCCGGCACGACCAGGACTTGCCCCGGATAGCGTTGGGACAAGACTTTCAACGGCGCCACCGAGCGTGAACTCACGGCCAGGTGTGCGCCGCTCTTGAGTATCTCTTCAGCCAGCGCGGCGCCGATACCGCTGCTGGCGCCAGTCAACCAATACCGTCGTGGAGGTGTAAGGCTCATCCCATTCTCCTTTTCAATCTTGCGCCTGCCGCGAGGGCAGGTTTTTGAATGCGGCCAGGGCACGCTGTCGAGACGTGCTCAGATTGACGATGGGCGATGGATAATCCGCCACGCCGAACAATCCGCCGACGTCTGCCGGGTTGTGCACTTGCTTCTTGTCCAGTCCGGCCAGCTCAGGCAGCCAGTGCTTGATGAAGACGCCTTCGGCGTCGAATTTCTCGGACTGGCTCAGCGGGTTGAATATCCGGAAGTAGGGCGCCGAGTCGGTGCCGGTTGATGAACTCCACTGCCAGCCACCGTTGTTTGCCGCCAGGTCGCCATCGATCAGGTGGCGCATGAAAAAACGTTCGCCTTCGCGCCAGTCGATCAGCAGGTTTTTTGTCAGAAACATCGCCACCACCATGCGTAGGCGGTTGTGCATCCAGCCGGTTTCAAGCAGTTGGCGCATGGCTGCGTCGATGATCGGCAGCCCGGTGCGGGCCTGCTGCCAGGCCAACAGTTCATCCGGGGCGTCGCGCCACGCCAGCGCTTCGGTCTCCGGGCGAAAAGCTCGGTGACGAGAAACCCGTGGGTAGCCCACCAGGATGTGTTTGTAGAATTCACGCCACAGCAGTTCATTGATCCAGGTGACTGCGCCAACGTTGCCGCTTTCGAATTCCCCTTGATTGCTTTGCAAGGCCGCGTGCAGGCACTGGCGAGGGGAAACGACCCCGGCCGCCAGATAGGCTGACAGTTGACTGGTGCCCGGTTTGGCGGGGAAGTCGCGCTCGTTTTTGTAGTAATCGATCTGGGCGTCGGCGAAGGCATCGAGACGCAGACGGGCTTGCGCTTCGCCGGCAGGCCAGAGTGCTCGCAGCTGTTCGCCGGGCGTTTCGAAACCCTCGACACTGGCAGGAATCTTGTCGCTGGCGATGTCTAGCGAATCCTGCGCTGCGGGTTTCACGACCATGGCGGGTATCGAGCGGTGCAGACGTTCGTAGCAGACCTTGCGAAATTGACTGAAGACCTGAAAGTAGGTCCCGGTCTTGGTCAGCACGCTGCCAGGTTTGAAAAACAGCTGATCGAGATAGCTGTAAAAACCGATGCCTTCGGCCGTCAGTGCTTCGCCAACCTGCTCGTCACGCCGGCTTTCATTGATGCCGTACTCCTCGTTGACGTGGACCGCTTCGACCTTCAATTGCTGGCAGAGATCGAGCAAGACCTTCGGTGCGTCATCCCACCGTGACGCCTCGCGAATCAGCAGGGGGATGTTCAATTCGCCCAATGCGCGGCTCAATTCGCTCAGGTTGCGCAGCCAGAAATCCACTTTGCACGGCGCGTCGTCATGCTCCAGCCATTGCTGCGGGCTCAACACATACACCGCCACGCACGGGCCGCGCGCCGCAGCCGCGCTGAGCGCCGTGTTGTCGAGTAGGCGCAAGTCGCTGCGCAGCCAGATCAATTGCATGGTGGTGTCCGTACTTTTATTAAGAGTCGCCATTAAATGAGCCCCTGCTGCACGAGGTTCTGGTGAGCCGACAAGGGATCTTCGGCCAGGAACACATCAGCGATCTCAGAGGTTCTTACGGACAACTCCGCGCAATGGATGCATACCGTTGGGCCGGCAATGATTTTTGGGCAACTCACGCCGCTCAATAGTTTCACCAGTTGCGGCAGGTTCATGGCTTTGCTGGAATACAGCAGCACGCCGCGAGCCTTCAAATGATCCACCGCCAGCGCCAGTTCACCCGCCGGCAGCGGCCAGTCGAACACCTCGACCGGGCAATCGGCGCTACTGACCAGCCAGGCGGTGAGCCACAGGTCAGGCTCCAGCGGCAGGTCCGAGTGATTGATCAACAGCAGCGGCGCGGTGCGTAGTTGACGGTTGTTGTGGTAAATGCGCGCGCCAAACTTGCTGCGCAGCCAGGAATAAAAAAACACGCGTTCCATTTGCGCGCCGAACTGGCCCTTCCAGCGTTGCTCCAGGTCCGCCAACAGCGGCATCAGTAACTGCTCGCACAAGGTGCGTGGCGGGTACAGCGCCATTGCCTGATTGACGGTGTCGTCCAGGGTGCGCTCGTTAAGCTGCGTTACGGCTTGCAGCAACGTATGCCGCAGTACGTGCCAATCGCTTTCGACGGGTACGTTCAAGGCTTGTGGGGTATCGAGCAGTTGCTTGACCTGACTGACGGCCACGCCACGATTGAGCCAGGTGAGAATCGTCAGGATGCGTTGCACGTGCTCGGCCGAGAACAGCCTATGACCTTTGGGCGTGCGTTGGGGCACGATCAGTCCATAACGACGTTCCCAGGCACGTAAGGTGACGGCGTTGACGCCGGTCTGCCGCGCGACTTCACGGATGGGCAGCCAGCCTTCGTCGAGCGCTTTTTTGAAATCATCGCCCAGGTCTTCGCTGGCGCTGGTGTCGAGTCGGTCGTTCATTAGATCGCGTTTCGCAGGCTGAGGTTTTCCGGGTGCGGTTGCAGGTAAACCTGTTGCGCAATGTAGGGATCCGGGTGTTGGCGGAAGTAGTGTTTGAGCAGCGTCAAAGGCACCACCAGCGGCACGATGCCGTGGCGGTATTGGCCGATAACGTGCTGCACTTCCTGTTTGTCTTCAGCGCTGATTACCTGCTTGAGGTAACCACTGATGTGTTGCAGGACGTTGCTGTGGGTACGTCGCGTGGCGCATTTCTTCAAGGCCGCCATCAGCTCGCTGAAATAGCGCGGGCCCAACTCGATCGGGTCAGTCTGACCCATGTTCCCCAGCAAGTTGCCCAGGGTTTTGTACTGCACCGGGTTGTGGGCCATCAGCAGGTATTTGTAGCGCGAGTGAAAGTCGGTGAGGCCGCGGCGAGTCAGGCCTTCTTTCAACAGTTGCTGCCAGGCGCTGTAGGCGAAAACCCGCGTCAGGAAGTTCTCGCGCAGCACTGGATCATTCAGCCGCCCGTCTTCCTCCACCGGTAAATCAGGGTGCCGTGAGCAGAAAGCCTGGGCGTAGATACCGCGTCCACCGCCATCCACAGGTGCACCGTTGGCGTGGTAGACCTTGACCCGGTCCAGCCCGCAGGAAGGGGATTTCTGCATGAAAATGTAGCCGCAGATGTCCTCCAGTTCCGCCGCCATTTTTTCACCGTATTCAGCCAGTGGCCGAGTGACGTTGAGTTCTGGAAGGACGGTGCCGACGGCTTGAGGTTGTTCAGGATCACCGACCAGACGGATCGGTTGGCGAGGAATGCCGAGGCCAATGGCGACTTCCGGGCAAACCGGGACGAAATCGAAGTATTCAGTGAGGGTGCGACTGCACAGGCGAGATTCTTTGTGTCCGCCGTTAAAGCGTACTTCGGCGCCCATCAGGCAGGCGCTGATGGCAATCTTCGGTTTCACGGTGGCAGGGATCATCGGAACACCTCGAATCTAAACTTGTACAGATGCGAGGTTCTGTACAACATAAGCTCATCATAGATTCGAAGCTGTACAAGTCAAATTATTTGTATAGGTTTTTATCGGCCTCCTACAACCAACCCATTTTCCACTGGTCCTGATTGCGAAGGCCCTGCCATTCAAACCGTTCGCTGCGCTTGGTCAACACCGCCTGGATTTCAACTTCCAGCACGACGCCTTCCTCATCACGGAACAGCTCGGTCACCAAAAAATGTTTTTCACGGTTTTGCGGGTGGGCTGCTGTCCATTTCGACAGCAGCAATTTGCCTGGATTGATGCGGTTCACTGCAGGTGCTCGTGCAAGCGGCGGGCGGCTTCCTGGCCGCTGAGCCAGGCGCCTTCTACGCGGCCAGACAAGCACCAGTCGCCACAGGCATACAAGCCAAGGTCGGCGTCGGCCAGCGTGCCCCATTCGTGACTGGTGGCGGAGCGGGAGCAGAGCCAGCGTCGCGCCAGCCTGAACGTC
>NZ_WFGV02000044.1 GCF_010095445.2 Pseudomonas sp. TNT3 | reverse complement strand
CGGCGCTTTGGGTAGAAGGGGTGGGACGAGAAGTCTCCCACAGTCTGTACTGGTCAGAGTCAGAATCGAGTCTGTAGTCCCACCCCACCCCTTCAAGTCTAAACATACAAGCGAGCCTGCTCGCGATGAGGGCTTCATTCGCATGAAGATTCTCGCCCCTACTCCACCGCCACCTTCGCAAACCCCGCCCGGATTCTCTCTTCCGGCAAATCATCGGCAATAAACACGATCACGCTTTCGCGCGGTTCATCGTCCGCCCACTCGGTATCCCAGTCGAAGCCATACAACTTCAACACGCCCTGGAACACCATGCGCCGAGGCTCGCCAGCGATGTTCAGCACCCCCTTGTAGCGCAGCAGTTGCTTGCCATGGTCTTCCAGCAGTTCGTTCATGAACTCGCTGAGCTTGTCGATATCCAGCGGCTTGTCAGTTCGCAGCACAAGGCTGGAAATGCGATCGATCGAAGGCGCCGAATTGGCCACCGGACGCAAGCTGATGCCGCCGCCCAGATCCGCATTGAGGTTGAAGCCGCGGACGTCGAGCAACTCGGCCAGGTCGATGTTGCCGTGATCGACCACTCGAATGGGTGCGCGACGGTTGATGCGGGTCAGGCGCTCGCTCAGCGCGGTGAAAGTCGCCTCATCCACCAGATCACGCTTGCTCACCAGCAGGCGATCGGCAAAACCAATCTGTGCCTGGGCGATGGTCTGGGTCAGATGGGTGTCGGCATGAGCGGCGTCTACCAAGGTGATGATGCCGTCGAGGATGTAGCGCTCACGCAATTCTTCATCGATGAAAAAGGTTTGCGCAACGGGCGCCGGATCGGCCAGTCCCGTGCATTCGATGACCAGACGGTCGAAGGCAATTTCACCGCTATCCAGGCGCTCAAGCAACAGGTAAAGCGCCTTGGTCAGGTCGGTGTGGATGGTGCAACAGACACAGCCGTTGGACAGCGTCATCACTTGTACAGGCTCGTCACCCAACAGCTGGGTGTCGATGCCGGCGTCGCTGAATTCGTTCTCGATCACGGCGATTTTCAGGCCGTGTTCTGCTTTGAGCAGGTGGCGCAACAGTGTGGTTTTGCCAGCACCGAGGAAGCCACTGAGGATTGTTACTGGAATGGGAGAGGACAAACTGGATCTCCTGACTCACAAATTGAAGTATCAACACAAAATAAATGTGGGAGCTGGCCTGCCAGCGATGGCGGCTGAACATTCAACATCACTGTTGAATGACAGTCCGCCATCGCCAGCCGGCCAGCTCCCACAAGATTGCTGCTAATCCGACCACCGGATCAACAGCACTTCGGCCCACCCTTGCCACCGTAACGGGCTTCCTGACGCTCCCGGAAGAACATCTCGTAGCTCATCACCGGTTTGTCCGGGTGTTTGGTTTGCATATGCTCGACATAGTTGTCGTAGTCGGGCATGCCGACCATCAGGCGCGCGGCCTGACCGAGGTATTTACCGAGGCGACTCAGGTCATTGAACATGTTTGCAATCCTCGATTACGCATCCGGCACAGCCTGGTATGGCGCTTCTTTATCCGTACGCTCTTTGGTACCCCAGGCAGCAATACCGACCTTGAGCGCATAGAACAGGATGCTGAACACCACAAACAGGAACAGCCCCGTCAGCGTTGCGTTGGTGTACGCGTTGTAAATCACGTGTTGCATCTGGTTGATGTCCTTCGCCGGAGCGAGGATCTGACCGTTGGCCAATGCATCGCTGTACTTCTTGGCCAGCGACAGGAAGCCGATCGCCGGGTTGGCGTCAAACAGCTTGATGAAGCCTGCCGTCACGGTGCAGATCAGCAGCCAGACAGCTGGCAGCATGGTCACCCAGATGTAGCGTTGACGTTTCATTTTGATCAGCACGACCGTCGCCAGCATCAGCGCGATGCCTGCCAGCATCTGATTGGAGATACCGAACAGCGGCCACAAGGTGTTGATCCCGCCCAACGGGTCGATCACGCCTTGATACAGCAGGTAGCCCCACATTGCCACGCAACCGGCGGTGGCGATCAGGTTGGCGGTCCAGGATTCAGTGCGCTTGAGCGCCGGCACGAAAGAGCCCAGCAGATCCTGCAGCATGAAACGCCCGGCACGGGTGCCGGCGTCCACGGCGGTCAGAATGAACAGCGCTTCGAACAGGATCGCAAAGTGGTACCAGAACGCCATGGTGTTTTCACCCGGCAGGACACTGTGCAGGATCTGTGCGATACCGACCGCCAGGGTCGGAGCGCCACCCGCGCGAGCCAGAATCGTTGTTTCACCGATGTCCTTGGCCACCGCTTGCAGGGCTTCAGGTGTGATCGCGAAGCCCCAGCTGCTGACGGTTTGCGCGACAGTCACCACATCACCGCCCACAATCGCGGCCGGGCTGTTCATGGCGAAATACACGCCAGGCTCAATCACCGAAGCGGCAACCATCGCCATGATAGCCACGAAGGATTCCATCAGCATGCCGCCGTACCCGATGTATCGGGCATGGCCTTCATTGGCCAACAGTTTCGGTGTGGTACCAGACGAAATCAGCGCATGGAAACCCGACACCGCACCGCACGCGATGGTGATGAACAGGAACGGGAACAGACCGCCCTTCCACACCGGCCCGGTGCCGTCGATGAACTGGGTCAGGGCTGGCATTTTCAGGTCTGGCATGGTCACCAGGATGCCGATTGCCAGGGCGATGATGGTGCCGATTTTCAAGAAGGTCGACAGGTAGTCACGGGGCGCCAGGATCAGCCACACCGGCAACACAGCGGCCACAAAACCATAACCGATCAGCATCCAGGTGATCTGGATCCCGGTAAAGGTGAAGGCTTTGGCCCACACCGGATCAGCGGCGATCTGCCCACCGAGCCAGATCGAGCCCAGCAGCAACAGCACGCCAATGACGGAAATTTCACCGATGCGGCCCGGGCGGATGTAGCGCATGTAAATGCCCATGAACATCGCAATCGGGATGGTCGCCATCACGGTGAAAATGCCCCACGGGCTTTCAGCCAGCGCTTTAACCACGATCAACGCCAGCACCGCGAGGATGATGATCATGATCAGGAAGCAGCCAAACAGCGCGATGGTGCCAGGGATACGGCCCATTTCCTCACGGACCATGTCGCCCAATGAGCGGCCGTTGCGACGAGTGGACAGGAACAGGATCATGAAGTCCTGAACCGCGCCCGCCAGCACCACACCGGCAATCAGCCACAGCGTGCCGGGCAGGTAACCCATTTGCGCCGCCAACACCGGACCGACCAGAGGCCCCGCGCCAGCGATGGCCGCGAAGTGGTGACCGAAGAGGATGTGTTTGTTGGTTGGAACGTAGTCCAGACCATCATTGTTGAGTACGGCGGGGGTGGCCCGTCGCGGGTCGAGTTGCATCACATTGTTAGCGATGAACAGACTGTAGTAGCGGTACGCGACCAGATAGATGGCCACTGCCGCGACCACAATCCACAAGGCATTGATCGCCTCGCCTCGGCGCAATGCCACTACGCCCAGAGCGCACGCTCCTACGATTGCCAGCAGCAGCCAGGGTATATGGCGTAGCAGGCTATTATTATTTTTCATTTTATGATTCCAGCCAGGGTGGACAAGAAAGACAGCCACCCCGAGTTTAGCTCGCCTGACGGCAAAGACCATACCCCGACATTGGTCTGGAGGCCTGTCCGTGCTGGCGGCCTAAGACAATGCGGGTCTATAGTCAGCGAACATTTCGAGGATTGCCCCATGAGCGACCACGCTGCCGATCGCCGCCGCTTCAAACGAATCGCGTTCGATGCAAAAACCGAGCTGGGCCAAGGGGAAATGATCTGGCCCGTGAAGCTGATCGATCTTTCACTGAAAGGGTTGTTGATCGAACGACCAGTGCCGTGGCTTGGGGATCAAGCGAAGGATTTCTTCGTGAATATTCATCTGACCGATGACATCGACATCGCCATGGACGTACAGCTGACCCACGAAGAAAACGGTCAGCTTGGTTTCGTCTGCCGACACATCAGCCTTGAATCCATTGAACGCCTTCGGCGGTTGATCGAGTTCAACCTGGGAGATCCGCTGGAGCTGGAGCGGGAACTGGGTGCACTGATCGAAGTTTGACCACTTCCTGTAGGAGCTGCCGCAGGCTGCGATCTTTTGATCTTGTTCCTGAACATCAAGATCAAAAGATCGCAGCCTGCGGCCCCTCCTACAGGGAGATTGTATTCACTCGAATAGCGCGTCGAGGGCTTGCTCCAGACGCGTCACGGCAATGATCTGCAATCCGGCCGGCGCTTCCTTCGGCGCATTGCCCTTGGGCACGATGGCGCGCTTGAACCCGTGCTTGGCTGCTTCCTTCAAGCGTTCCTGACCACTGGGAACCGGCCGCACTTCACCTGACAAGCCCACTTCGCCGAACACCAGCAGATCGTGGGGCAACGGCCGATTACGCAAACTGGACATGACCGCCGCCATCAGCGCCAGGTCGGAAGCAGTCTCCAACACCTTCACGCCGCCCACCACGTTGAGGAACACATCCTGATCGTGGGTCGGAATGCCGCCGTGACGGTGCAGCACCGCCAACAACATTGCCAGGCGGTTCTGATCCAGCCCCAACGTGACCCGGCGCGGGTTGGCGAGATGACTGTCATCCACTAGGGCCTGGACTTCCACCAGCATCGGCCGGGTCCCCTCCCACGTGGCCATGACCACACTGCCAGGTACTTCTTCCTGCGCGCGCGTCAGAAAAATCGCCGAAGGGTTGGAGACTTCTTTCAGCCCCTTGTCGGTCATGCCGAACACACCCAGTTCGTTAACCGCCCCAAAACGGTTTTTCACCGCACGCAGCAAGCGCAACCGCCCATCCGACTCGCCTTCGAAATACAGTACGGTGTCCACCATGTGCTCCAGCACACGAGGGCCGGCAAGCGCGCCTTCCTTGGTGACATGACCGACCAAAAAAATGGCCGTGCCACTCTGCTTGGCATAGCGCACCAGCAACGCCGCACTTTCCCGGACCTGGGAGACACCGCCGGGAGCCGATTGCAGCTGTTCAGTGAAGATGGTCTGGATGGAGTCAATCACCATGACTTTGGGCTTTTCGACCCGCGCCGTGGCGATGATTGTTTCGATGCAGGTTTCAGTCATCACCCGCAGCTGATCCTGAGGCAGTCCCAGGCGCCGGGCCCGCATCGCTACCTGCTGCTGGGACTCCTCGCCGGTGACGTACAGCGCAGGCATGGTTTTGGCGAGGTTGCATAAGGTTTGCAACAGAATGGTCGATTTTCCGATGCCCGGATCACCGCCGATCAACACCACCGAGCCGTCGACCAGACCACCGCCCAGCACCCGATCGAGTTCGCTGGAGGCCGTGGAGAAGCGCGGGATTTCTTCAACGCTGACTTCGGCCAACGTCCTGATCTGCGCCTGCTGGCCAGTCCACCCGGTGCGACCGCTGGGAGGCGCGGCGCCGCCACTCTCGACCATGGTTTCGGTCAGGGTGTTCCAGGCACCACACTCGCCACACTGGCCGGCCCACTTGGGGAAGGTCGAGCCGCACTCGGTGCAGCCGTACATGCGCTTGGCCTTGGCCATTTTAACTCCCGACAAAAAAACGCGATGATAGCGCAGTTGAGCCGGATCAGTTGCCAATGGGTTTGAGCACTTGCCTGATCGAACGACGAGGTTTTATTCACGCAGTGGCTATTAAGAAAAACCTGTACAAACTAATAAACAGATCGGCACTGTACTCAACAATTAATACACAAACCCTGTACAGCTCTTCATCGAACAAAACAACCTTGTACAACTTCAATTAACATCGATATTAGAATGCCACCAATCGTCATTATTGATACACATCTGACATGCCGACTATCAAAGCATTTGCTAATCGTTATCAAACTTACCCTGTGAAAGTACGACTTTAATCCAAGCCATTCGACTTCCTTCCGGCAGCTGTTTTTCCGCCGGATAATAATGGCATCAGTCCTCCCAACTCCTCGCAGGCGAGCATCACATCATTTCCGCGAAACGATCGCAGATCGCACAGCGGTGATGGCCTTTTATAAACTTTTTCCGGCTAGCCCGGTCGATAGCAGGCAAGCTCTGTAAGCAGTTGTTTCGGGCAGAACGCACTCTGCTGATTTACACTGCCTTCACCAACCTCATCTGTAACAAGGAAAAAACCTATGGGCGTGATCAGTGAGTTCAAGGCCTTCGCGGTCAAAGGGAACGTGATCGACATGGCAGTCGGTATCATTATCGGCGCCGCGTTCGGCAAAATCGTGTCATCGTTCGTCGGCGACGTCATCATGCCGCCAATCGGTTTGCTGATTGGCGGAGTGGATTTCAGTGATCTGGCGATTACGCTCAAGGCAGCGAACGGCGATATCCCTGCGGTGGTGATGGCTTACGGTAAATTCATCCAGACCATCATTGACTTCGTCATCGTCGCTTTCGCGATCTTCATGGGCGTCAAAGCCATCAATCGTCTGAAGCGCGAGGAAGCCGCGGCGCCAACACTGCCGCCGGTTCCGACCAAGGAAGAAGTGCTGCTGGGCGAGATTCGCGATCTGCTCAAAGCCCGGAACGATCGACCCGGAACGCAGGATTGAAAACAGAAACGGCGCCTTCCCGGCGCCGTTTTTTTTCACCAGTACGTTTCTACTGCCACCTGTCCGGGCCGTCGACTGAGGCTCAGGTTCATGTCGCGCAGCTTCAATACCTTTCGGGTGTCATCGATCATCTGCGGATTGCCGCAAAGCATGACCCGCGAATGCTCCGGCGTAAGCGCCACACCCGCTGCGCGCTCCAGTTCGCCGTTCTCGATGAGCGTGGTGATTCGCCCGTTCAACGCTCCGGGGTACGACTCGCGGGTGACGGTGGGGACAAACTGCAGCTTGTGCGCGAATTCAACCAGGTAGTCACGCCGAACAAGCCCCTCAATCAAATCCCGATAAGCCAGCTCCCGGGCTTCGCGCACGCTGTAAACCAGGATGATGCGCTCGAATTTCTCCCATACTTCGAAGTCCTGCAGGATCGACAAAAACGGTGCCAGGCCGGTGCCGGTGGCGAGTAGCCAGAGATCACGCCCATCAACGAACCGATCAAGGGTCAGGTAACCGAAGGCTTGGCGGTCGACCAGCAGCGTATCGCCAACTTCAAGCCGACTCAGCTCACTGGTGAACTCGCCGCCCGGCACAACAATCGAAAAAAATTCGAGAAACTCGTCATGAGGTGACGAAACCATCGAATACGCGCGCCATACGGTGCTGCCGTCCGCCTTGGTGACCCCCAGCCGAGCGAATTGGCCTGCACGAAAACGAAAGCCGGGATCCCTCGTAGTCCGTAATGTGAACAGACTCGGAGTCAACGAATGGACGTCGAGCAGGGTTTGGCGAGTGAATTTTTCTGCACTGGCGGTCATGGGGCGCTCCGATCAACAGGTACCCCAGTGTCCCGCAAAGCACAAAAATTAAACACCGACGGTTTGTAATGACTTTAACTTATTCGGCCTGTATTAACCGACTAGCTCAAACTTCTCACAGAGTAAAATTAAAGATGACATTCAATAAATCAAACTCACTCCATACTGTATTAGAACTGAATCTTCACTTCTATAGCACTAACAACAGCCAAATAACAACTACCCATCTGAAGGAAACATCCTACACTTTTCGGGGTGCAGGATCTTGGATCCACCACGCACCCCCTCATGTACCCGCAGCCGTAACTGGAGCTTCACTATGGACCAGTGGAAAGAAACACAAATGAAACAGTTGTCTGCTACGACGGACATTCAAAACGCGTACCAGATTTCGATGACTTTTGCCAAGAATACCGGTTTCAAATTTTGTGCCTTTTCAACTGGTTACTTGGACAAAATAACGACGTCCAGCGTGATTCAGTTCGACAACTACCCAGGCGAATTGAACGCGAAGTATAAGCAAAAAGTCCTGGGTGCACTTAACCCGATAGTGGCGCATTGCAATCAATCGATGTTTCCGATTCTCTGGTCGCAAGAGCTGTTTTCCGAAGCCACCTGGATCTGGGACGCACTCGAGCAGCATGGTTCGCAGTACGGGTGGTCTCAATCGTTCCACGATGAAAGAAGTGGTCTGTGCAGCATCTTGAGCCTGGCCCGAAGCCATCAACCGATCACGACATATGAGCTTTACGATAATCTGGGTTTTTCGGTGTTCATCGGGCGCCATCTGCACGCGCTGGCCGTAGAAACGTTGCCCAGACAGGTCGCCGATCACGAAGTACCGCACTTGTCGGAACGTGAAATCGATGTCTTGAAGCTGGCAGCAGCGGGCAAGACGGCGGGAGAAAGCGCCATAATTCTCAACGTCACCCCGCGCACCGTCAATTTCCATGTGCAAAGCGCAATTATGAAATTCGGCGTCAATAACAAAATTTCAGCAGTGATTGCGGCTGCCAAGGTCGGAATCCTCACCAACACCTTGGGCCGCTGACAAAACCTGCGAGTAATTCAATAGAAAAAATCGTACCATTTGCAGCCTTTCCGAGTGTTGACCTGTAAACCTCTACAGCGCAGTACACTCGGCCGGATTCGCCCGCAACAATGCCCCTGGCGGCGAGAATTCGTTGATTACCAAGAGCCCCTCGCCCATGCCTTTGCTTGAAACCCCCTTTGCCCAACTCGATCTGATCCGCCAGCCCGAGCAGCCGAACGAGCCGCTACAAGCATTCGATGCTGCAGACGAGTATCTGCTTAACTACCTGGCCGAACAGCAACCCACCGTGCAAACCCGGGTGCTGGTGCTCAACGACAGCTTCGGAGCATTGGCCGCAAGCCTGGTCGGCAAAACTCAAGTCACCAGCAGCGGCGACTCGTTCCTGGCGTTTCAGGGGCTGGAAAAGAACCTGCTGCGGAACAGCCACGCATTTGATGCTGTGCCGAAGGTGCCCGCCAACCAGCCATTCACCGGGCCGTTTGACCGGGTACTGATCAGGGTGCCAAAGACCCTGGCCTTGCTCGAAGAGCAACTGATACGCCTTCAGGGACAATTGGCACCGGGCGCACAAGTGGTCGCCGCCGCCATGATCAAGCACCTGCCCCGCGCAGCCGGCGACCTGCTTGAGCGTTACATCGGCCCGGTCCATGCCTCGCTGGCCGTCAAGAAAGCACGTCTACTGATCGCGACCGCTGAAGCCAGGGTCGCAGCGGTATCGCCCTACCCGACCCGTTATCAGCTCGACACTCCCGCTATCGAACTGCTCAACCACGCCAACGTGTTCTGCCGTGAAGGCCTGGATATCGGCACCCGAGCGTTCCTGCCGCATCTGCCAATGAACCTGGGCGCCGCTCGTGTCGCGGATCTTGGCTGTGGCAACGGCGTTCTTGCCATTGCCAGCGCCCTGCAAAATCCTGACGCGCAGTACACGCTGGTCGACGAGTCGTTCATGGCGGTGCAATCCGCTGCAGAAAACTGGCGTACAGCGCTGGGTGACAGGGATGTGATCGTGCGGGCCGGTGATGGCCTGGCCGAACAGGAATCACAATCGCTGGACGTGGTGCTGTGCAATCCACCGTTCCACCAACAGCAAGTCGTGGGCGATTTCCTCGCCTGGCGCATGTTCCAGCAAGCCCGGGAGGCGCTCGTTGTGGGCGGTGCGCTGTACATCGTGGGCAACCGTCATCTGGGTTATCACAGCAAACTGGCCCGGCTGTTCCGTGGCGTCGAGCAAGTGGCGGCCACGCCCAAGTTCGTGATCCTCAAAGCCCGCAAGTAAATCGCAGGCAAAAAAAACCTCCATACGCTGGAGGTTTTTTATTGAGGGGCTGCAGCACCTCAATGTGTGCTCAGCCCTGCTGCGTTCATGAACATGCGCATCAGGCTCGCGACGATAAACAGCGCGCCCACGCTACCCACCCAGATCATCGCCAGCCATCCGAGTCGCTGCCACAGAGGCTTTTTCTCTGCGGCTTCAATTTCCTCCAATGAATGCTTACCAGTCATGGCTTTAAACCCTCCTCTTCAAGGTTGACGGCGTCTGTCTCGACGCCATCGCGAGCAAGCTTTGCGCTCACAGGCCGTGCGCTAGTGGTAGCCATCTTCATGGGTGACCTTGCCGCGGAACACGTAGTAGCTCCAGAAGGTGTAGCCCAGGATGAATGGGATGATAAACAGTGTGCCCACCAGCATGAAGCCTTGGCTTTGCGGCGGTGCTGCGGCGTCCCAAATCGAAATCGACGGCGGCACGATGTTCGGCCACAGGCTGATGCCCAGACCGCTGTAACCCAGGAAGATCAGCACCAGGGTCAACAGGAATGGCGTGTAGTTCGCGTTGCGTGCCACGGCCCGGATCAAACCGTACATGGTGACCAGCACCAGGATCGGCACCGGCAGGAACCAGAACAGATTCGGCAACGTGAACCAGCGCGAGGCAATCTCAGGATGAGCCAGCGGCGTCCACAGGCTGACAATACCGATCACCGCCAACACCACGAACGCCAATGGCCGCGCGAGGTTGTGCATCTGTTCCTGCAATTTGCCCTCGGTTTTCATGATCAGCCAGGTGCAACCCAGCAGCGCATACGCCACCACCAAAGCAACACCACAGAACAGAGTGAACGGCGTCAGCCAGTCCAGCGAACCACCGGCGAATTGACGGTTGACCACCGGTAGCCCATCAATGAATGCGCCCAGTGCCACACCCTGGAAAAACGTTGCAGCCACCGAACCACCAATGAACGCTTTGTCCCACAGGTGACGCTTGTCGTCTTTGGCCTTGAAACGAAACTCGAAGGCCACGCCGCGAAAAATCAGCCCGATCAGCATGAAGATCAGCGGCAGATACAGCGCCGACAGCACGACCGAATAGGCCAGCGGGAAGGCGCCGAACAATGCCGCGCCCCCGAGTACCAGCCAGGTTTCGTTGCCGTCCCAGACGGGCGCGACGGTGTTCATCATCACGTCCCGATCCGTCTTGCCCTTGATGAACGGGAAGAGAATCCCGATACCCAGGTCGAAACCGTCCATGACCACGTACATCATGATGCCGAAGATGATGATCACGGCCCAGATCAGCGGAAGATCAATACCCATGATTCAAATCTCCTTGGTCAGGCTGTGGTCGGCGTCAGCGTCAGCATCGTCTTCCGCTGCGGACAGCGGACGGGCGGGTGTACGTTTCTTGCCAGGACCGCCATCGTTGGTTTCCTTGCCTTCGTCGATCTTCGGTCCTTTGCGCACCAGACGCATCATGTAGCCCAGGCCGGCACCAAACAGCGCGAAATACACCACGACGAACATGATCAGGGTGATGCTCATCTGCAGGAAGCTATGGTTGGAGGACGCATCCGCCGTTCGCATCAAGCCGTAAACCACCCAGGGCTGGCGACCGATTTCAGTCGTGAACCACCCGGCGAGGATTGCAATCAGCCCCGAAGGCCCCATCCACAATGCCAGGTACAGGAACGGACGCGAGGTGTACAGCTTGTCGCTCTTGCGCAGCCACAGGCTCCACAGGCCGGTGAAGATCATCAGGAAACCCAGGCCAACCATGACCCGGAACGACCAGAACACGATGGTCGAATTGGGCCTGTCTTCAGGCGGGAAATCTTTCAGCGCCGGGACCTGTTTGTCCAGCGAGTGCGTGAGAATCAAGCTGCCGAGGTACGGAATTTCGACGGCGTACTTGGTTTTTTCGGCCTTCATGTCCGGCCAGCCAAAGAGGATCAACGGGGTCGGTTCATCACCGACGTTTTCCCAGTGCCCTTCAATTGCAGCGATTTTCGCTGGCTGATGTTCGAGCGTATTAAGGCCGTGGAAGTCGCCTATGACCGCCTGAATCGGCGCAACGATCAATGCCATCCACATGGCCATCGAGAGCATGGTACGGATCGCCGGATTGTCCTTGCCGCGGAGCAAATGCCAGGCCGCCGAGGAGCCGACGAAGAAGGCGGTCGCGACGAACGCAGCGGTTGCCATGTGCGCCAGGCGGTACGGGAACGACGGGTTGAAAATCACCGCCAGCCAGTCCACCGGAATCACCTGCCCATTGATGATTTCGTAACCTTGCGGGGTTTGCATCCAGCTGTTGGAGGCGAGAATCCAGAAGGTCGAGATCAGGGTGCCGATGGCAACCATCACCGTCGAGAAGAAGTGCAGGTTGCGCCCGACCTTGTTCCAGCCGAACAACATGACGCCCAGGAAGCCGGCTTCCAGGAAGAATGCAGTCAGGACTTCATAGGTGAGTAACGGGCCTGTCACGGCACCGGCGAAGTCCGAGAAACGGCTCCAGTTCGTGCCGAACTGATAGGCCATCACCAGGCCGGACACCACCCCCATGCCGAAGTTGACGGCAAAGATCTTCGACCAGAAGTGGTACAGGTCGCGGTAGGTATCGTTATTGGTTTTCAGCCACAGGCCTTCGAGCACCGCCAGGTAACTCGCCAGGCCAATGGTGATGGCCGGGAACAGAATGTGGAATGAGATGGTGAACGCGAACTGAATTCGGGCGAGATCAAGCGCCTCCAAACCGAACATAAGTCTTCCTCTGTCAGGTAATACCGGCTGTAGGCCTGCGGCCTGCACCCACTGCCCCCACGGATATGGAGTGTGGCGAATTCAAATTCGTTCTTTTTTTACAATCATCACAGCGTAGGGAGTCTGGCCATCTGGCCGCCGGATCATTTCCACAAAAGGTTTTGATCTGGATCAAGCATGGTTGAAAGAGTAGTCCCATTTTTGGGGGGGACCCGTGTGGTCTTTTGCCGCGTGACAGGTTGCCTCATGGCTCTGCACGGTCCCTTGTAGCAGCTGGCGAAGCCTGCGTTCGGCTGCGCAGCAGTCGTGAATTCAGGTTGGACGGTATGACTGATACATCGAGAGCGCCCATTTACGACTGCTTCGCAGCCGAACGCAGGCTTCGCCAGCTGCTACACAGGGCGAGCGCGAGATCGGTGTCTTGCTAACTAAATTTGCCGTGGTCGCAACTTCCAGTTACAGGTTAGTGATAATCTCGGGACTACCCCCGCTCAAGATCCGCCTCAGATGCCCAGCCAAGCGCCCCTGCTGTTACGTCATCACCGCCCTTTCATCGCGTTCTGGCTGGCCCGTGTATTCACGGCCAGCGGCTTTCAGATGCTCACCGTCGCCATCGGCTGGAATCTGTATCAACTGACCGGAAACGTGCTCGATCTCGGTCTCGTGGGCCTGGTGGAATTTGCGCCAAGGGTGCTGTTCATGTTGCACACCGGTCATGTGGCGGACCGTTATGACCGACGCAAAGTCGCGGCGATCTGTCAGTCACTGCAAGCGCTGATCGCCCTGTCACTGGCTATCGGCAGCGCCACCGATCATGTCACCCGGGAGATGATCTTCATCCTCGCGTTCCTGCTGGGTGCCGCGCGGTCCTTCGAAATGCCGACCACTCAAGCGCTGCTGCCCAGCATCGTTCCCAGCACCTTGTTTCCCCGGGCGGTTGCCGCCGCACAGTCTGCCCAGCAATCGGCCACCATCGTCGCCCCGGCTCTCGGCGGTTTGCTCTACGCCTTCGGCAGCGTCTGGGTCTATGGTCCGACGGTCATTCTCTACATTATTGCCTGCGCACTGATGCTCAACCTGCCGGCACGCCAGACACCGTTGAACAAGGGTAAAGCCACGCTGGACTCGCTGTTGGCCGGCATCCGTTTCATTCGCAGTCGCCCGGATATCCTCGGGGCGATTTCTCTGGATCTGTTCGCGGTTTTACTGGGGGGCGCGACGGCGTTGCTGCCGGTGTTCGCCAAAGACATTCTGCTGACGGGGCCGTGGGGACTGGGCCTGTTGCGTTCTGCACCCGCTGTGGGCGCATTGATGATGTCGCTTTGGCTCGCACGGTTCTCCGTGGACCGCAAGGTCGGGCGAGTCATGTTCACTGCCGTGGGCGTGTTCGGTGTCGCGACGATCGCGTTCGGCCTGTCGACTTCATTCTGGTTTTCCCTCGCGGTACTGGTGGTGCTGGGCGCGGCGGACATGATCAGCATGGTGATTCGCGCCTCCTTCGTGCAACTGGAAACCCCGGACGAAATGCGTGGCCGGGTGAGCGCCGTGAACGGACTGTTCATCGGCGCCTCCAACCAGTTAGGCGAATTCGAATCCGGCCTGACCGCTCACTGGTTCGGCACCGTACCGGCCGTTGTGATGGGCGGTATCGGCACCCTCGTGGTGACCGGCGTCTGGATCAAACTATTCCCGACCCTGGCCAACCGCGATCGCATGCATGTGCCTGTCGAAGAAGCCAAGGTCTAAAGCAGTTTGTCGAGGGTGACGGGAAAGTCCCGTACCCGCTTGCCGGTGGCGTGATAGATCGCGTTGGCCACCGCCGCGGCAACGCCAACGATGCCGATTTCACCCACGCCTTTCGAACCGAGGGCGTTGACGATCTCGTCGTGCTCTTCGACGAACAACACGTAAATGTCACCGATGTCAGCATTCACCGGGATGTGATATTCGGCCAGGCTGTGGTTCATGTGACGGCCCAGTGCATGATCGGTTTGCGTCTCTTCGTGCAGCGCCATTCCAATGCCCCACACCACGCCGCCGAGAATCTGGCTGCGCGCCATTTTCGGGTTAATCACCCTGCCCGCCGCGATGGCGCTGACCACGCGGTTGACCTTCACCGTTCCCAGGTCCTCATCGACAAACACCTCGACGAACACTGCCGAGTGAGTCGCCGTCGCATACGCCTCGCGTTTTTTGTCCGGCTCGGCATCCACCTGGACCTCCAGCGTGGCTTCGCCACTGTCCCGAACCAGCTCAGCCAGTGACACCTTCGCCTCACCGAACACTAACTGGCCGTCTTCGAAAACCGCCTGCTCCGTCGTCACCGCACTGAACGCCGGGTGCGTCTGCCGCGCCACCGCGAGCAGTTTTTCTTTCAATGCCTCGCAAGCCTGTTGCACGGCAGTACCCACCGACGAGACGGTGAACGAACCACCCTGCAGCGGCGCAGTGGGCAATGAGGAGTCGCCGAGGATAAACGTGACGTCCTTCACCGAAACGCCTGATGCCTGCGCGGCAATTTGCGTCATCACGGTGTAGGTTCCGGTGCCAATGTCCGTTGTCGCGCTGCTGACGGTTAAATGGCCCGTGTGGTCCAGGCTGGCCTTGGCACTGGCTTTCTGCTGCATCGCCTCCCAGACACCGCCGGCCATCCCCCAGCCCACCAATTGGCGGCCATGGCGCATGCTGCGTGGTTCGGGGTTACGCGCATCCCAACCAAAACGCTCGGCACCCTGTGCATAACAGGCGCGTAATTCCTTACTGGAATACGGCTTGTCTTCGTTCTGATTGCGTTCCGAATAGTTGATCAAACGCAGCTGCACCGGGTCGATCGCCAGCGCGCACGCCAGCTCGTCCATGGCGCACTCGAGACCGATCAGTCCGAGCGCGGCCCCGGGTGCTCGCATGTCCAGCGGGGTGAACACGTCGAGAGGGACTAACTTGTAAGTCAGTTGCACGTTGTCGCAGTGGTAGAGCATGCCGCTCCACTCCACGACATGTTCGGTAAAGTCCTCGAAGCGCGAGGTCTGGCCAATCGCAGTGTGCGCGACCCCCAGCAAGCGCCCGTTGGCTGTCGCGCCCAATTGCAGTCGTTGCAACGTGCGAGGCCGATAGCCGAAGGTGAACATCTGCTGACGGGTCAACGTCACGCGCACCGAGCGCTTCAGTTTGAGCGCGGCCATGACGGCGAGTGGCAGTTGATATTGAGGGCGCAAGCCCGAGCCGAACGCACCGCCGACATAGGCCGCGAAAATCCTGACCTGCTCTTTCTCGAGGCCGAAGACTTTTTGCACGTAGGACTGACAGTTTTGCGGCCCTTGAGTCTTGTCATGAATGTGCAGGCTGCCATCGGACTGGTACAGCACCGTGCTGGCGTGCGGCTCCATCGGATTGTGATGTTCAATCGGGGTGCTGTAATTCAGATCCAGGCTGATAGCCGCACCGGCGAACTCGGCCTGAAAATTCCCACGGGGCTTGGGCAGTTCGGCGGGCGCGGGATGCGCTTCTTCCTGCGTCGACAACAGATCGGTCTGATGGGCTTCGCTTTCGTATTCGATCACCACCAGGGAACCGGCATGGCGCGCCAGTTCAAGGTTGTCCGCCACCACCAGCGCAAGTGGCTGGCCACTGTAGAGCACCCGGTCGTTGTACAGCGGACGAAACGGTGAGCCTTCGGCGGAGTCGGCGTCGTCGTAATCCTTGTCGTAACTGGCGATCTTCGGCCGGCTCACATGATCGATCACCGCGATGACACCGGGCAGTGCCAGTGCTTTCGAGGCATCAATGCTGATCACCCGACCGCGGGCGATGCGGCTGGAAACAACACTGCCATGCAGCAGGCCTTCCTCTGGATACTCACCGGCGTAACGCGCTTGCCCCGTGACTTTGAGTTTGCCGTCAACGCGGTCCAGCGGTTGGCCCATGGGTTGAGTAAAAGTAGTCATCAGGCTTGCCCTCCCAGCGCGGCATCGCTCAGGGCGCGGACGATTGCCCGACGCGCCAGTTTGACCTTGAAAGCGTTGTGTTCCAGGGGTTCTGCGTGTTGCAGCAAGGCATCGGCGGCGGCGCTGAAGGTCTCGCGGCTGACGGCTTTGCCCACCAGAAAACTTTCCACGGCCTTGTCGCGCCAGGGTTTGTGCGCCACACCACCGAGTACCAGACGCGCCTCGCGGATGATCGGCCCGGTCATATCGAGTGCCGCAGCCACCGAGACCAGTGCAAAGGCATAGGACGCACGATCGCGGATCTTCAGGTAATGGCTGTACTGGGCAAAACCGGCCGCTGGCAACTCGATGGCGGTGATCAACTCGTCATCGGCCAACTGGTTGTCACGCTCCGGCGACTCGCCTGGCAGGCGGTGGAAGTCGGCGAACTCGATGACTCGCGAGCCTGCGCGTCCTTGAACGTGGACCAGCGCCTCCAGTGCGGCCAGCGCGACACACATGTCCGAAGGATGAGTGGCGACGCACTGCACGCTGGCGCCGAAGATGGCATGAATGCGGTTCAGTCCGTCCTTCGCCGGGCAACCGCTGCCGGGTTCGCGTTTGTTGCACGGCACGCTGGCGTCGTAGAAGTAGTAGCAGCGCGTGCGTTGCAACAGGTTGCCGCCCGTGCTGGCCATGTTGCGCAGCTGCGGCGAGGCGCCCGCCAGTATGGCCTGGGACAACAGCGGGTAACGCTGTTCGATCAGGGGATGCCAGGCCAGGTCGGCATTGCTGACCAGGGCGCCGATCATCAACCCGCCCGTCTCGGTTTCGCGGACCTCTCGCAGGGGCAGCCCGGTGATATCGATCAGGTGCTCAGGACGGGTGACGTTTTCCTTCATCAAGTCCAGTAGATTGGTACCGCCGGCAATGAACCGTGACGCGGGACCGGCGAGATGAACGGCGTCCTGCACCGAATCGGGCTTGCTGTAATGAAAGGGATTCATTGGCCACCTCCTTGCCCGTCTTGCTGGCGACAGGCGGGAAGCGCCTCTTCGATGGCATCGCGAATATTGCTGTACGCGCCACAGCGGCAGAGATTGCCACTCATCAGTTCCTGGATTTGTTCGGTGGTCTGCGCCCGACCTTCGTTGGCCATTCCCACGGCAGAGCAGATCTGCCCCGGCGTGCAGTAACCGCACTGGAAAGCGTCGTGCTTGATGAAGGCCTGCTGCATCGGATGCAGTTGATCGCCGTCGGCCAAACCTTCGATGGTGGTCAGTTCGGCACCGTCGCACATGACGGCCAGCGTCAGGCAGGCATTCACGCGCTTGCCGTTGAGCAACACCGTACAGGCGCCGCACTGGCCGTGGTCGCAGCCCTTTTTCGTGCCAATCAGGTCCAGCTGTTCACGCAGCAAATCCAGCAGCGTGGTCCAGGGCAGCACTTCAAGCTCACGCCTTTGACCATTGAGGGTGATGCGCAACGGATATCGGGCAAAGGCCGGCTGCGCTGCGTCGGGAGTGGTCGCGCTCATATACACCTCACGGTTGATCGTACGTTCGCGGCGTTTTGGCAAACCGCCGTCATAAGGGGTACGACTTCAGGGGGTGCGGAGCGTTCAAGGAAGTTGATCTGTGGCGCGTGCTCGACTGCACAGCCTGATCAGGCCAGCGGGAGCAAGCTCCCTCGCCACAGGATCGGTTCTAAATGACTAACTCCACGGCCACAGATGCACGCGTGGCTTTGCCGCAGAGTTGTTCCACAAGCGCCAGGGCAAATGGCAGCGCAGCGCCCGAACCTTGCGCGGTGATGCAATTACCGTCGATCACTACCGGTTGATCGACGAAGTTGCAGCCTGACAATTGGTGGCTGGCCGAAGGCAGGCAGGTCATGCGTCGCTGACGCAGGACACCAAAGGCCTGCAATGCCACCGCAGGGGCCTCGGCAATACCGGCAAACAGTCGGCCGGCAGACGCCTGGTCCTTGATCAGTTGTTGCAACGGTTGATGCGCCGCCAGGTGCTGCGCCCCGACTGAGCCGCCGGGCAGCGCGATCAGGTCAAACGTCTGGGCGAGCAAGTCAACGAGCATGGCATCGGCCGTCAAGCGGGTGCCGCGCGCACAGGTGAGCATGCGCCGTCCCTCGATGCTGGCCACCACCACTTCGACTTTGGCGCGGCGCAGCACATCGACCAGGGTCACGGTTTGCAGATCATCGATGCCCTCGGCGAGGGTAATCAGGGCTCTAAAGGTCATGGGGGGTGTTCCACAGAATGATCTCTAAAGCGTAGTCAGCTTTCTTGAGCCCTGTTCTGGCTGGCCGTTACTTGATGTAAAGCTGGGTCGACATCGTGTTGCCCGGTGCATTGATCGAGGTGTTGCTGAACGTGAAAGTACCCTCCTGCTTGCCGGCCAGATCAAACACGTACAGATAGCCAACCGTTTTTTTTCCGACGGTGCATTCCGTCAGGTTGCCGTTATCAAACGCGCAGATGGGGGTTCGGGTGCCGTTCACTTCGAAACCATCCAGACCGACTTGAGCCGTACGCCCGTAGCCGACTTCCAGCACATACACCTTGATACTCGGCCCACTGTGATTGCAGCGCGTCTGTTCCTGCCCCTGTGCAATGTCTTCAAAGCCGCAGGCCGGCGATTCGACCTTGAGTACCTTCACCTGGCTCAAGGGGGGCGCCGATGCCGCCGACACCGTTTGTGCCCCAAGGAACACGGCCAAAGCTGTTCCAGACACTCTAAACAGATGCTTTTTCATGCAGCCCTCATGTCACCCCAGATTCAGCGCGCAGTATGGCTCACTTGGCTTTAACGCAAAACATCGACGACGATCGCAGCCATAAGCAGCCACAGCCCCACGCTGCTGGTATGATGCGCGGCTTTTTCCGACCCACAGAAAATTACCAGGCGCCTGCAGCGGTCTGTGCTTTGCTGTTGAGGTCGATACATTCACGGCGCCGGGCGCGCCACGGGGAGCAGACATGCTGGAAAGGCTGTTTCAACTCAAGGCACACAACACCAACGTGCGGACCGAGATTCTTGCGGGCGTAACGACCTTTTTGGCCATGGCCTACATTCTGTTCGTCAACCCGAGCATCCTCGGCGAGACCGGCATGGACAAGGGTGCGGTGTTTGTCGCAACGTGTCTGGCAGCGGCCATTGGCTCGACGGTCATGGGCCTGATCGCCAACTACCCGATCGCGCTGGCACCGGGCATGGGCCTGAACGCCTTCTTCACCTACACCGTGGTCCTGCACATGGGCCACACCTGGCAAGTGGCGCTGGGCGCGGTGTTCATCTCGGCAGTGCTGTTCTTCCTGCTGTCGATCTTCCGCATTCGTGAATGGATCATCAACAGTATCCCGCTGCCGCTGCGTTCGGCGATTGCGGCCGGTATCGGCCTGTTCCTGGCACTGATTGCCCTGCACAACGCCGGCATCGTGGTCAGCAACCCGGCAACAATGGTCGGCCTCGGCGACTTGAAGCAACCGGCTCCGATCCTCGCGACCCTCGGCTTTGCGCTGATCGTGGCCCTCGAAGCCATGAAGATACGCGGCGCTGTGCTGATCGGCATTCTGGTGGTGACCATCGCCTCCATTGCGCTGGGCTTTACACCGTTCGGTGGCGTGATGTCGATGCCGCCGTCCCTGGCCCCGACGTTCCTGCAACTCGATATCAAAGGCGCGCTGGACATCGGTCTGGTCAGCGTGATTTTTGCCTTCCTGTTCGTAGATCTGTTCGACAACTCCGGCACATTGATTGGCGTTGCCAAGCGCGCCGGGCTGATGGGCAAGGACGGCCACATGCCGAAAATGGGTCGCGCGCTCATCGCCGACAGCACGGCGGCCATGGCCGGTTCGCTGCTGGGCACATCGACGACGACCAGCTACATCGAATCCGCAGCCGGCGTGAGCGCGGGTGGCCGCACAGGCCTGACCGCGGTGGTGGTGGCGATCCTGTTCCTGCTGGCGCTGTTCTTCTCGCCACTGGCCGCCAGCGTTCCGGCGTTCGCGACTGCACCGGCCCTGCTGTTCGTCGCGGTATTGATGACATCCGGCCTGGCCGAAATAGACTGGGACGACATCACCGTTGCCGCGCCGGTCGTTGTCACCGCCCTGGCAATGCCATTCACGTACTCCATCGCCAACGGCATCGCCTTCGGTTTCATTTCCTGGACCGTGATCAAGCTGCTGTCCGGCCGCGCCCGTGAGTTGAATCCGGCGCTGGTGATTCTGTCGATTCTGTTCGTGATCAAGTTGGGTTGGTTCAACGCATGACTTTTGATTCCCAGGCTTACGCCACTCAGCTCGAAGAAAAGGTCACGCGCCTGCGCGACCTGCTGGCCCCGTTCGACGCGCCCGAGCCGACCGTGTTCGACTCGCCTTTGAAGAACTTTCGCCTGCGTGCGGAATTTCGCCTGTGGCGCGAAGGCGGCGAGCGTCACTACGCGATGTTTTCCCAGGAAGACAAACGCACGCCGATCCTGATCGAAGAGTTCCCGATCGCCAGCCTGCGCATCAACCAGTTGATGCCGCAGCTCAAGGCGGCGTGGAAGGCCAGTGCGGCACTGAGCCACAAACTGTTTCAGGTGGAGTTCCTGACCACCCTGGCCGGCGACGCGATGATCACCCTGTGTTATCACCGGCCCCTCGACGAACATTGGCACACCGCCGCATCGAAACTGGCAGCCGACCTTAACGTCAGCGTGATCGGTCGCTCCAAGGGCAAACGCGAAGTCATCGGTCACGATTATGTGGTCGAGAAGCTTGAAGTGGGCGGTCGCACCTTCAGCTATCGCCAACCGGAAGGCGCGTTCACTCAGCCCAACGGCACCGTGAATCAGAAGATGCTCAACTGGGCGTACGACTCCCTGGGCGATCGTGCGGATGATTTGTTGGAGCTGTATTGCGGCAACGGCAACTTCACCCTGCCCCTCGCCACCCGAGTGCGCAAAGTGCTGGCCACCGAAATCAGCAAGGCTTCGGTCAATGCGGCCTTGAGCAACCTCAGCGAAAACGCTGTGGATAACGTCACGCTGGTGCGTTTGTCCGCCGAAGAACTGACCCAAGCGCTGAACGAAGTGCGTCCGTTCCGTCGTCTGCAAGGCATTGATCTGAAGCGCTACGAATTCGGCAGCGTCTTCGTCGATCCGCCTCGCGCCGGCATGGACCCGGACACCTGCGAACTGACCCGGCGCTTTGACAACATCCTCTACATTTCCTGTAATCCGGAAACACTGGCGGCCAACATCGCCCAGTTGCACGACACGCACCGCATCACCCGCTGCGCGATGTTCGACCAGTTCCCGTGGACGCATCACATGGAATCCGGAGTGATGCTGACCCGTCGCTGATTGCAGCAGCCATAAACAGAAAAGCCGTCTTCATGACGGCTTTTTTGTGGGTGCTCAGTGGGGGAGATCGGCTTTGCGCGAACTCTCTACAACGCTGAAATCGTCCGATCACCGCACACAAACGTCTGCGATCCCGCCTCTTCAATTGACCAAACTAACCATCTAGTACAATTTATCTCCACAGGCTGAAAAATCGGCCAATGCTAAAAATAATAAGTGGAGAGACCCCATGCCCCCTATCGTTCTGGTGCTGAACGGCCCGAACCTGAACCTGCTTGGTACCCGTGAACCGGCCACTTACGGGCACGAAACCCTGGCGGATATCTCAGCGCTGTGTGGACGTACCGCAGAAGAATTCGGCCTCACCGTGGAATTTCGCCAGACCAATCATGAAGGCGAGCTGCTCGACTGGATTCATGCCGCTCGCAAGCGTTGCGCCGGCATCGTCATCAATCCGGCCGCCTGGACACACACCTCGGTTGCGATTCGTGATGCATTGGTTGCCAGTGAGCTGCCGGTTATTGAAGTGCACCTGTCCAACGTTCACGCCCGTGAGCCTTTTCGCCACCACTCGTTCGTATCGGCTGTGGCGATAGCGGTAATGGCCGGTTTTGGCAGCCATGGTTATCGCCTGGCGCTGGAGCATTTCAGTCTGCGTTTGAAGGGGTGAGCAGCATGGACCAGCACAACGTGGTACTGGCCGGCCTGATCGGCGCTGGCATTCAGGCGTCACGCACTCCGGCGCTGCACGAGCATGAAGGCGATGCGCAGGGCATGCGGTATCTCTATCGCCTGATCGATCTCGACCAGTTGAAACTCGATAGCGCTGCCCTGCCCGAGCTGCTGATGGCAGCCGAGTGCATGAACTTCACCGGCCTCAACATCACATTTCCCTGCAAGCAGACAATTATCCCGTTACTCGACGAGTTGTCTCCGGAGGCCCGTGGCATTGGGGCGGTCAATACGGTGGTGCTTAGAGACGGTAAACGAATCGGCCACAACACCGATTGCCTGGGTTTTGCCGAAGGATTTCGGCGTGGCTTGCAGGACGTTTCCGTTGAACACGTCGTACAAATGGGCGCGGGGGGTGCCGGCGCGGCGGTCGCCCATGCGCTATTGAGCGAAGGCGTACAACGGCTGAGCATTTTCGATGTGGAAATCAGCCGCGCGGAAGCCTTGGCGCAGAATCTCAACCAACACTTCGGCGCCCGTCGTGCGGTGGCCGGGCATGATTTGCCGAGTGCGCTGGCTCAGGCGAACGGGCTGGTCAATACCACGCCCATGGGCATGAAGAAACTGCCGGGCATGCCTGTTCCCGCGGAACTGCTTCGCAAGGAGCTATGGGTGGCAGAGATCGTCTACTTTCCGCTGGAAACCGAACTGCTGCGCAACGCCCGCGCCTTGGGCTGCCGGACGCTGGATGGCGGCAACATGGCGGTGTTTCAGGCGGTAAAGGCGTTTGAGCTGTTCAGCGGTGTGGTGCCGGATGCGCAGCGAATGCTCGCGCATTTTCAAAGCATGAACGGGTAAAGATCAAAAAATCGCAGCCGGCGGCAATGCCTGCAGGCTGCGATCTCAAGGGTGAGATCAAGCCTGCAGATAGCGCAAAACCGACTCGCAGATCATTTCCCGATGACGCTGCTTGATGCGCTCGTTCGGCAAATCGATCTGGAACATTTCACTGAGCGTGTGGCGGTTCGATACGCGATAGAAGCAGAACGAGCTCATCAGCAAATGCACATCCAGCGGATCGAGGCCGGGGCGGAACACACCTTCGTCTGCACCCCGGCGCAGGGTCACGCCCAATGCGTCGAGAACAGTGTTGTTCATCGCCTTGATGGCATCGGAGCGCTTCACGTACTCGGCGTTGTGGATATTCTCGATGCTGACGATTCGCACGAAGTCGACGTTGCGGTCATGGTGATCGAAGGTAAATTCCACCAGGCGGCGAATCGCGTCCACGGGCGCCAGCTCGGACAGGTTCAAACGGTTTTCAGTGTTGCGGATGTCACCGTACAGCTTTTCCAGAACCTCGACGTAGAGCTGCTCTTTACTGCCGAAGTAGTAATAGATCATGCGCTTCGAGGTGTGGATCCGGTCAGCGATCGCGTCGACGCGAGCGCCGGAAAGCCCCTGCTGGACGAACTCGACAATGGCCTCTTGAAGAATATTCTCGCGGGTCTTTTCCGGATTGTTCTTGCGACTCTTGCGCGGCCCCGCCACTGGTTCGTCGGGCACTACGGAGAGTTCTTGAGATATTGTCATTGCGGGCTCACGGCCATCACTGAACAGGCTGGCGATTATGAGCCGCGCCGCACGGCGAAGGAAGCTGTGCGGTAGCGGTTTAACCTCGCGCTTACCAATTTCCTACAACTTTGCCTGACGGACGGCGCCACTACGTGATTTGGCCATCGCCGCCAGCCGTACCGCTACGTTGGCAGCACCGTAACCTGCGTAGCCGTCCTTACGCTGGATGATTTCAAAGAAGAAACGCCCTTCGAACGGCTCGGTGTAGACGTGAAACAGCTCGCCGCCCTGGGAATCCCGGTCGTAAAGCACATTGTAATAGGCCAGTTCGCTGAGGAATTCGTCGTCAAAATCGAAGCGCGCCGCGAGGTCATCGTAATAATTGAGCGGGATGTCCAGCAGCGGTACGCCCGCCTCTTTGGCGCGACTGACTTCAGCGAAGATGTCGTCACAATCGAAGGCGATGTGATGCACGCCCGAGCCGCGATAGCTCGACAGTGCGTGTGAAATCGCGGTGTTACGGTTCTCGGAGATATTTAAAGGCAAGCGGATCGAACTGTCACGACTGCGCAGGGCCCGGCTCTTCACCAGACCATACGGGTCAGGAAGCACCACTTCATCGTCGGCTTCGAAGTCCAGCAGGCTTTTGTAAAAAAGCACCCAGCTGTCGAGGCTGTCGGCGGGCAATGCAATGGCCATATGGTCGATGCGCTTGAGGCCGCCGCGAGCCACCGCATCGGGGCGCACGTTAAAATCGGTCCCGTAGACATCGGCGTCCTGATCCACCAGATAGATCAGGCTGCCATCCGGTGCGCGCACGGCGGCCAGCTCCAGCTCGTTCGGGCCTACCAGCCCGCGATAGGGTTGACCTTTATAGGCGACGGCGCGGGCCAGCGCACTGCTGCTGTCCTTGACCCGCACGGCCATGGCGCACAGTGAAGGACCGTGAGCTTCGAAAAAGCTGTTGGCGAAGGAGTAAGGCTCGCAATTGAGGATCAGGTTGATATCACCCTGTCGCAGCAAGCTCACGCTCTTGGAGCGATGTTGCCCCGCCTTGACGAACCCCAGTCGCTCCAGCCAGTGGGAAAGCTTGGCACCGAGGCTCTCATCCACCGCAAATTCGAGAAACTCGATCCCGTTGTACTCGCTGGCCTTGGGGGTCTCGAACAGAATCTCCGGGTTGGCCGTTGGCTTGGCTTCCTGCGCCAGCCGCTCACGGGTTTTCTCTTCCAGGTACAGCAGCGAACGCAACCCGTCAGCGGCGTTGGCTCGAGGCGGTGCGGCGCGGAAGCCATCGTTGAAGATCTCAAGCGACAGCGGTCCGGTGTAACCGCTCTTGATGATGGGTGCGAGGAAACCGGCCAGATCGAATTCGCCCTGCCCCGGGAAACAGCGGAAGTGCCGGCTCCACTCCAGCACGTCCATGGCCAGGATCGGAGCGTCAGCCATTTGGACGAAGAAAATCTTGTCGCCGGGAATATCGGCGATTGCGCTGGGATCGCCCTTGAGCGACAGGGTGTGAAAACTGTCCAGCAGCACGCCGAGACTCGGGTGATCAGCCTGGCGGACGATGTTCCACACCTGTTGCCACGTGTTGACATGCCGCCCCCACGCCAGCGCTTCATAACCGATACGCAGGCCACGCGCCCCGGCGTGCTCGGCGAGCAGACGCAAATCGTCGACCAGAATCTGTTCGTCACCGATGGAATCGGCAGAGGCGTTGCTGCACACCAGCACGAGGTCAGTCCCCAGTTCCTGCATCAGGTCAAACTTGCGTTCGGCCCGTTCCAGGTTGCGTGGCAAGCGATCGCGGCGGCAGCCCTCGAAATCCCGGAAAGGCTGAAACAGGGTGATCGCGATCCCGAGATCGGCGCACATCTGTTTGATTTCCCGTGGACTACCGTCGTAGTAGAGCAGGTCATTTTCGAAAATCTCCACCCCGTCAAAGCCGGCGGCGGCAATGGCTTCGAGTTTTTCCGGCAGGGTACCGCTCAAGGAAAGGGTGGCAATGGAACGCTGCATATTCAGACTCCCGGTGGTGGAGACAATCTTTTTATCGACATCGCGGTAACCGCATTTGTAGCAGCTGGCGAGCCTGCGTCCGGCTGCGAAGCAGTCGTGAAATCAGCTGAAGCGCTGTATCAGGAAAACCTTACATTCAGCTTTTACGACTGCTTCGCAGCCGGACGGGGATAATCCCCTCACCACAGGCTTCGCCAGCTGCTACAGAGGTTGCGTTGAGCAACGAGTGATGATTTGACGTTGGATTAATTATTGGCCGAGCACCTCCACACAGCAATCCAAAGTGTACTACCCGGTTAGTTTTGTGTTCGATTATCGAACACTATGGCCGTTGGTGAATTGACGATTTTTTGTCCACTGCGCAACATCAACTGCACATTGAGTCCGGTCATGAACCACCGGGTTCGGTAACCAACGACACAGCACACCCTATAAAAACAATCGGTGGCCTACATGATTCCTTCTCAGAGCTCTCCCATGGAGCGTCCCTCCATGACCCCTGCCAGCAGTGGTGTCGGCGACAAGATCCGCGGTGCCATGGCGGTCGGCAAGACCCGCTGGGGCATGCTGGCGCTGGTGTTTTTCGCCACCACCCTGAACTACATCGACCGTGCAGCACTGGGCGTGATGCAGCCGATCCTGGCCAAGGAAATGAGCTGGACGGCGATGGATTACGCCAACATCAATTTCTGGTTCCAGGTCGGTTACGCCATCGGCTTCGTGTTGCAAGGTCGATTGATCGACAAAGTCGGTGTGAAGCGCGTGTTCTTCTGCGCGGTGTTGCTCTGGAGCCTGGCCACCGGCGCTCATGGTCTGGCCACTTCGGCGGTCGGCTTCATGGTCTGCCGGTTCATTCTCGGACTGACCGAAGCCGCCAACTACCCGGCCTGTGTCAAAACCACGCGGCTGTGGTTTCCGGCCGGCGAACGCGCTGTGGCCACGGGCATTTTCAACGCAGGTACCAACGTCGGCGCGATGTTCACCCCGATGCTGTTGCCGCTGATCCTCCACGTGTGGGGATGGCAGGCCGCGTTCCTGTGCATGTCGGCATTGGGCGGGATCTGGTTGTTGTTCTGGGGTTTGAAGTATTTCAACCCGGAAGATCATCCGAGCGTTAAACAAACGGAACTCGACTACATCCAGAATGAAGTCGAGCCGGAACAAACCCGCGTACCTTTTTCGAAAATCCTGCGCATGCGCGGCACGTGGGCATTTGCCCTCGCTTATTCGATGACCGCGCCAGTGTTCTGGTTTTACCTTTACTGGCTGCCGCCCTTCCTCAACCAGCAATACAACCTGGGAATCAACGTCACCCAGATGGGTATCCCGTTGATCATCATCTACGTGACCGCTGACTTCGGCAGCGTCGGTGGCGGGATCCTGTCCTCGTTCCTGATCGGTCGCGGCATGAATTCCATCAAGGCACGCCTGTTGTCCATGTTCCTGTTCGCCTGCTGCATCGTCGGCGTGATCATGGCGGCGGGGTCCAGCAATCTTTGGGTCGCCGTGTTCGCGATCTCGCTGGCCATCGGTGCGCATCAGGCCTGGACCGCGAACATCTGGAGCCTGGTGATGGACTACACGCCCAAGCACATGATGAGCACCGTGTTCGGCTTTGGCGGCATGTGCGCAGCCATTGGCGGGATGTTCATGACCCAGTTGGTGGGCCATATCCTGACGGTGACAAACAACAACTACACCGTGCTGTTTACCATGATCCCGGCGATGTACTTCATCGCGCTGATCTGGATGTACTTCATGGCACCGCGCAAGATTCCTACCGTCACTGACTGATATTCCTTCCTCTTGCGGGCCTGATTCCAGGCCCGCTTCGCCAAGTCATCGCTTGCGCTGCTGCCACACTGCCGCCAACCCGCTGCAGCAGATCACCGCGATCCCGACCACCGTGGTCAGGGTCGGCGTGTGGGAAAACAGCAGCCATCCCAACAAGCCTGCAAAGACGATCTGGCAATAGCCGAAAGGTGCCAACAAGGCCGGTGCGGCGTATCGGAATGCCTGGGTCAGCAACAGGTGGGCCGTCATCCCGCAGGCGCCTAGCGCCACCATCAGACACCCATGAAACAACGTGGGCACCTGCCAGAAAAACGGTACCAGCGCGCTCATCACCAAGGTGTTGCACAGACCGGCGAAGAAGTTGCTGGTCGTCGGGCTGTCGATTTCACTGAGCTTGCGCGTGAGCAACTGATAGAAGCAGAAGAACAGCGCCGAACATAAAGGCAGCAACACCGCCGGCGTGAACAACTCCCCACCGGGATGGACAATGATCAGTACGCCGATGAACCCGCAGATGACCGCGATCCATTGGCCACGGGTCACATGCTCTTTCAACAACGGCACCGACAGCGCAGTCACCAGCACCGGGGCAAGAAAGTTGACGGCCGTGGCTTCGGCCAGGGGGATGTATTGCAAGCCGGTGGTGAAAAACAGACTGGTACCCAGCAGGCACAACGCCCTGACCAACTGCAGCATCGGTCGCTTGGTACGCAGGACACGCAACCCCGATTGCGGCAGGAAAATACCCGCCATCAACAAGGTATGAACCACATAGCGGGCCCAGACCACCATGACGATCGGGTAGAAACCCGACAGGTACTTCGACAAGGCGTCATGGCTCGAGAAGAGAAACGTGGCGATGACGATCAGCAAAATCCCTTTCAAGGGATGGTTAACGCCGGAGAGCGGTGTGCTGACGGTCATGAATGTCCCTTACGTCCTGAAATCAAAAACATCGTCGTGTCGTCCTCTCGATTATTGTCAGGATAGATCCATCTCGACAATTTAGAACCTGATTCCATTTTCCTTCATGGACGTACGACGAAACTGTGCGAACAACGCACAGGTTTTTCCTCGCATCAGTCTAGCTAAACAACTCGGAGGCCAGACTCGCCGCCGACAACTCCTCTGTAAATCTCAGCAAGACCGGCGCCAATTCATGCAACCGCGCTCCCGGCATCCGCGCGCTGGGGCCGGCGATGCTCAATACACCAATGACTCGCCCATCAGCGGGATGGCGCACCACCGCCGCAATCGCCGAAGTACCCACGGCCGAGCTTTCCTCGACCCACGCATACCCCTGTTCCCGCGCCAGCCGCAAGCGTTCGAGCAATTCAATGTTGGAGCGTGGCGCGTTCGGGCCGAGATCTTTGGGCTGCTCCGTGCCCTGGCGCTCGACCAATGACAGAGCTTCGGCATCGCTCATGCACGCCAGCCACGCATGCCCGGAAGCCGTGTAAAACAGCGGCGCATCACGGCCCATGTCAGGGTCATAGCGCAACCCGGTCCGAGCACCCTGGGCTTTGGCAATCCAGGTCTGGCGCTCGCCTTCGATCACGCCCAGGCGCACCAGTTCACCGGTTTCCTGGGCGAGACGATCAAGTACAGGCTGGACAATATCGGCACCGCTAGTCGACAGATAACGAAACCCCATCGCCACCAGTTTGGTCGACAGCTGATAGCGCAGGTTCTCCGGGTTTTGCCGCACGTAACCCAATCGAATCAGCTCGGCGAGCAAGCGGTGCGTCGCACTTTTCGGGATATCCAACTGCTCCGCGAGCACCTGCAGGGGCACGCCGCGGGGGTCACTGGTGAGGCTCTCCAGGACGCTGAAAACTCGTTCGATCTGACTGCCGGCCATGGGGGGTTCCAACGAAAAGATTTCGGCGATTCTAAAAGACAATGGGGTGAATGCGAAATCTGGAACCAGTTTCCGCTGACGTCCAAATGTTGGTAGTCCTGAAAAGCACCTTGTAGCAGCTGGCGAAGCCTGCGTTCGGCGGCGAAGCCGTCGTGAAATCAGGCGACGCGGTGTTCAGGAAAATTTCGCGGTCAGGTTTTACGACTGCTTCGCCGCCGAACGCAGGCTGCGCCAGCGGCTACAAAGAGCGTGTTTCGTCCCCTTACACATTCAGCCCGCACGCCCGGGCCGATGCGGTTATTCATGGACAGGGCGATTACCCGCCTTCATCAATCCATGAGAGACCACAACCATGTTATGGAACAAGGCAAGACGCAGCACCAACGTTAACGACACTCGCGAGGGCAAGGACGCCCGTAAACCTACAGGGTTAGTACTCGGCGCAGGACTGGCGTTCGCACTCACAGGCGCCGGCGTGTACACGGCGCTGAGTCCAACACAAGAAACGCCATCCGAGCAAAACACCTCGAGGTTCCCCGTACCCGCCGTCGACCCGCAATTGACGTTCGTTCAGGCCGTGCTGGGCGATACCGAAGACACCTGGAAGGACCTCTTTGCCCAAACCGGAAAACACTACCCCGAACCGACGTTGACCCTGTTCGGCAACGGCGTGAATTCGGGATGCGGTTACGTCGGTTCCGGGGGCGGCCCGTTTTATTGCCCCACAAACAAACAGGTTTACCTCGATCTCGAATTTTTCCGAATTATGGCCGAACGCTATTCGGTGGCGGGCGATTTTGCCCAGGCCTACATCATCGCTCACGAGGTTGGTCATCATGTGCAGCTTGAGCTGGGCCTGTCCGAGCCCTTGGAGAAAGCCCTCAACGAAGACCGGCCCGTGATAGGTGACGGTGGCCTCGAGGTTCGCGGCGAACTGCAAGCCGACTGCCTGGCAGGAGTCTGGGCGCACCATGCACAAAAACGGCACGAGTGGCTGGAACCGGGGGATATCGACGTCGCGCTGAACGCCGCGTCAACCTTCGGCGACGACTACCTGCAGGCGCTGAGTAAAGGCAACGTGTTGCCTGAGACGTTCAGCCACGGCACCTCGCAGCAGCGCCAGCACTGGTTCACCCAAGGTTTTACCGTGGGTGCCGTAGACGCCTGCGACACCTTTACTGCCGAGACCCTGTAATCCCCTTCGTCAGCTCAAATCGCTGATATCACCCCAGGCACAGAACCGCCGCGTCATAAGGCTGTCAGACGACCGGACTGGCGCGGCACCTGCTCACCAGCAACACTCATCACCACGCTTCTTCATCACGCAAGGAAAGAGGGTTCCCACATGCTATGGAAAAAAGGCCGACGCAGCGACAACGTGGTAGATGCCCGTGGAGATAATGTCGGCGGTGGTGGCGGTGGGATGCGCTTTGGTGGCGGCAAAGGTTTGAGCCTGACGGCAATCATCTTGATTGTCGGCATCGGCTGGATCACGGGGCAGGATCCCTTGCAGATACTCGGGCAACTGACCGGGCAGATGAGTGAGCAATCGGCACCGGCGACCACCCAGACGCGCAAGGCGCCACCGGCCAATGATGAGAGTGCCGAGTTCGTGCGCTCGATCCTGGGTGATACCGAAGATACCTGGGGCCAGATTTTTCAGCAGGCGGGACGGCAGTATAAAAACCCGACCCTGGTGTTGTTCAGCAACCGCGTCAACTCGGCATGCGGTCTGGCGACGTCGGCGACCGGCCCGTTTTATTGCCCGGCAGACCAGAAGGTCTACCTGGACATGAGTTTCTTCCAGGAAATGTCCCAACGCTTTTCCGCAGCCGGCGACTTTGCCCAGGCTTATGTGATCGCTCACGAAGTCGGACACCACGTTCAGACGTTGCTCGGGGTGTCGGCGAAAATTCAGGCTGCGCGCCAGCAAGGTCGGCAGATGGAAGGTGACGGCGGATTATTGGTCCGTCAGGAGCTTCAGGCCGATTGCCTGGCCGGCGTCTGGGCGAACAATGCACAGAATCGCCTGAACTGGCTCGAGCCCGGTGATATCGAAGAAGCCTTGAACGCCGCCAACGCCATCGGCGACGACCGCTTGCAACAGCAAGGTCAGGGTCGCGTGGTGCCGGACTCGTTTACCCATGGCACGTCAGCGCAAAGGGTGCGCTGGTTTAAAACCGGATTTGCACAAGGCCAGGTTGGCCAGTGCGATACCTTTGCGGCGAAAAATCTGTAAATGAAAAATTGGCTGTTGATGCTGTTGTTTACCTGCGCAAGTACCCTGGCCGCCGAACATGGTGTGAAAGAAATCAGTCCCGGGCGGTTGTTGTTGAAAGAAGGTGAGATGGCCGTCGGCATTGGTCCGGCGCCCGCGAAGATCGAACGCGTACTGATCATCCTGCATGGTCGGTTACGCAACGCTGAAACCTATCGCCAGAGCGCCGAACACGCGGCCGAACTGGCCGGACAAACGTCCACCACGCTGGTGGTCGCCCCCCAGTTCCTCAACGAAACAGATCTCGCCCTGCACCCATTGCCCGACACCGTGTTGCGTTGGCAGGGCAATGAGTGGATGGCGGGCGGTTTATCCACCGCGCCGTTTCCTCTCGGTTCCTACGCAGCGCTCGACCAAATCATCGGCCGGTTTGCCGACCGTCGACAGTTTCCAGACGTGAAGGAAATTATTATCGCCGGGCACTCCGGCGGCGCTCAGGTGGTGCAACGGTATGCACTGCTGAGCAGCGATCAGCCGGAGCTGGAAGCGGCCGGCGTGCACGTGCGCTACGTGATCGCCAATCCTTCTTCCTATGCGTATTTCGATGAGCGACGGCCGGTGGCGTTCAACCATGCGGGCTGCCCTGGTTTCAATCGCTGGAAGTATGGGCTCGCGGATTTGCCTGCTTACGCACAAGGACAAACCCCTGCGACACTTGCGCAGCAATACGCCAAGCGTGACATTGTTTACCTGTTGGGCCAGCAGGACACCGATCCGAATCATCCGGCGCTGGACAAGGGGTGTGAGGCGAAAGCTCAGGGCCCGAATCGGCTGATGCGCGGGCGCAATTATTTCGAGTACTTGAAGCGCGAGCATCCTGAGGGGCTGAACCAGCAGCTGATCGAGGTGCCCGGGGTTGGGCATGATGGGGATGGGATGTTTACGTCACCGGAGGGGCTGAAGGTGTTGTTTGGTCAATAAACAATGGCGCCCAGGTTGACGCCATCGCTAGCAGGTCGAATCGTCGCACCGTAGCTCCCACAGGGTTCTGTGTTGAATGACAGACCTGAGGTTGACCCAGTCAATGTGGGAGCGGGCTTGCCCGCGAAAGCGGTGGCAGCGACGACCCATCACTTAAACTGAAAGCATCTGCCTGAGCTCAACACAATCCGCCGCATGCCAGTCCGTCAACTCCGGCCACGGATTATCCGGCAGGTTCACCAACACCGTCCGCGCCCCCGCAGCCCGGCCGCAATCCAGATCAAAGCGGTAATCGCCCACCATCACCATCTCGCTGGCCGGCACGTTCCAGGCCTCAGCCAGTTTCAGCAAACCACCCGGATGAGGTTTTGGCGGTGCTTCATCGCGCCCCAGCACATCCTCCACCGCGAAACAGTCCGCCAAGCCGATGGCCTCCAGCGTCACGTGCGCGAGTTCCCGCGCATTACGGGTGAGGATACCCAGTCGGTAGCCACGTCCCGCCAGTTCACGCACCAGTTCCACCGCTCCCGGCGCCGGTGTTGAACCCAGAGCCAGATCACGTTCGTGCTCCAGCAGCCACGCATGTTTCGTGGCCGCTTCCTCCGCCGGCAGCGCGGCGAGGTGGGTCAGGATGTCGTCCTCGGCCGGGATCGACAGCGCCACACGAATCGCCGCGAAGTCGTGCACGGCCACGGTCAGGGTGCCGTCCATGTCGAACACCCAGTTCCGCACCTCGCCCAGACTCATGCCCAATCCTTGCGGTAGCGAATCAGGCCTTCCTGCGTGACCGACGCCACCAGTTGCCCCGCGCGGTTGAACACGCTGCCACGGGTAAATCCACGGGAATTACCGGCCCATGGGCTGTCCATCGCGTACAGCAACCAGTCATCGGCGCGCAGATCCGCGTGGAACCACAGCGCGTGGTCCAGGCTGGCGACCTGCATGTCCTTGTGCCAGACCGATTTGCCATGGGGCTGCATCGAGGTGGTCAACAAGCCGAAATCCGACGCGTAGGCCAACAGGTATTTATGCAATGCCGGCGAATCGGCCAAGGCACCGTCGGCGCGAAACCAGACGTACTTGATCGGATCCGACGGTGTCGGGTTGTAGGGGTCTTTCTCGGTAATCGGCCGGAATTCGATGGGCTTGGGGCACAACAGTTTTTCGCGCATGTGTTCCGGGATCAGGTGCGCACGCTGCTGGGCCAATTCGAGTTCTGAAGGCAGGTTTTCCGGGCCGACCACGACCGGCATCTCGGCCTGGTGCTGGAAGCCTTCTTCGTCATATTGAAACGACGCGCTGCAGGTGAAAATCGGGTTGCCCTTCTGAATCGCCGTCACCCGGCGCGTACTGAAACTGCCACCGTCACGCACCCGGTCCACCTGGTAAACCACTGGCAGCGCGGAATCGCCCGGACGCAGAAAATAGCCGTGCATCGAATGCACATGGCGCGCTTCTTCTACCGTCTGACTGGCCGCCGACAGCGACTGACCGATGACCTGACCGCCGAACAACTGGCGAAAGCCCAAATCCTGACTGCGGCCACGGAACAGGTTTTCCTCGATCGGCTCCAGGGTCAGCAGGTCGACCAGATCATCCAACACTTGGCTCATTCAGACTCTCCTAACACAACGCAATGCCGCGCAGTCTTGGCTGCGGCGGTCGATTCAATTTCTGGCCAGCGCCATCATGGGAGCCATTGTAAACATCCCGGCCGGCTTAGCCATGCAAGGTTTGCAGCCATTGTTCACGGGTGATGCGGTACAGCACATGGTGACGCAGCGGATGGCCGACGGCGAGCTTGGGATGCTCAAAGTCATCGGCTGAATCATGGTGCATGCCGATGGCCTGCATGACTTTCTCCGACGGCAGATTGGATTGCGCCGTGAAGGCCACGACTTCGTTCAGCGCCAACCGGTCAAACCCGCAGCGCAGAGCGGTCCAGGCCGCTTCACTGGCATAACCCAGCCCCCAGTGTTCACGCGCCAGGCGCCAGCCGATCTCGATGGCGGGTGTGAAAGGCGCGTCGAACCCGACCACACCCAGCCCGGTAAAACCGATAAAAGCACCCGTGTCCTTGCGCTGCAGCGCCCAGAGACCAAAACCATGCTCGGCAAAATGTCCACGAATGCGACCGATCAACGAGGCGCTTTCCAGCCGACTCAAGGGCGCCGGGAAGTAACGCATCACTTGTGGGTCGGCGCACATCGCCGCAAATTCCGGCAAATCCTCATCACACCATTGCCGCAACAGCAGGCGTGCGCTCTCGAGTTCCAGTATCGGCTCCATCGTGCTCCCCCTTTCCATGCCTCAAGTTTACATCGCTGGTAGGATCCTTCATTCATTCCTACACGCGTCCAAGATAAATCAGCCATGCCCCTGCCGTTGATCTACCACGACGACTACAGTCCCGAGTTCCCGGCGGATCACCGCTTTCCCATGGACAAATTTCGCCTGCTGCGCGATCACCTGGTAGACAGCGGGTTGACCCGGGACGCCGACCTGCTGCGCCCGGAACTCTGCCCGCCAGAGATTCTCGCCCTCGCTCATGACCCTGCGTATATCGAACGCTACATGGGTGGCGAGTTGTCCCGTGAAGACCAGCGGCGTCTCGGCCTGCCCTGGAGCGAAGCTCTGGCCCGACGGACGATACGGGCGGTTGGCGGTTCACTGCTGGCGGCCGAGCAGGCGCTGGAACACGGATTGGCGTGCCACCTGGCAGGCGGCACACACCATGCGCATTACGATCACCCCGCCGGTTTCTGCATCTTCAATGACCTGGCCGTCATCAGCCATTTCCTACTACAAAGCGGTCGGGTGAACCGGGTGTTGATCTTCGATTGCGATGTGCATCAGGGCGACGGGACGGCGCGGATCCTGCACAACACCCCTGAAGCGGTCACCGTTTCCCTGCACTGCGAGAAGAACTTTCCTGCACGCAAGGCTGATAGCGACTGGGACATTCCGTTACCGATGGGCATGGGCGACGCTGATTACCTGAAAGTCGTCGACGATGCGCTCAACTATTTACTGCCGCTGTACCAACCCGACCTGGTGTTGTACGACGCCGGCGTCGATGTGCATAAGGATGACGCGCTCGGCTACCTGAAGCTGACGGACGAAGGCGTCGCCGCACGGGACGAAAGCGTGATGCGGCATTGCCTCGGCAGGGATATTCCGGTGGTCGGGGTAATCGGCGGCGGCTACAGCAAAGACCGCAAGGCCCTGGCGCGTCGACACGGGATTCTGCACCACAGCGCGCAACGGGTCTGGCTGTCATCAGGGTGTCATTGAGCTGTGGATGCTTTACCCACAATGCCTGTGGAGCTGCCTGTGGATAACCTGAGTGAAAGGGACTGCAGGCCTTGATGTGTATAGCCTGCAAAGTGGTGGTTGTTTTTTGATCAGCTTTCGAACCATCCCCACTCCCTGCGGGAGCTGGCTTGCCAGCGATGAAAGTTGCACATCCAGCATCTTCGATAACCGACAGACTGCTATCGCTGGCAAGCCAGCTCCCACAGGGAATATGTGCTGATAGAATGCGCGCCTTATTCCGCCACACCGCAGCGCTCGCCATGACCAAACCATCGCCCTCCTCTTCCTCTCATGTCGCCATCATCGGCGGCGGCCCCGCGGGGCTGATGGCGGCCGAAGTACTGAGCCAGGCCGGGATCAAGGTCGACCTGTACGACGGCATGCCTTCGGTAGGGCGAAAATTCCTGTTGGCCGGGGTCGGCGGCATGAACATCACCCATTCCGAAGCCTACCCGGCGTTTCTCTCCCGTTATGCCGAACGCGCTCCGCAGATCGCCCCACTGCTGCGCTCATTTGGTGCTGATGCCTTGTGCCAGTGGATTCATGATCTGGGCATCGAAACCTTTGTCGGCAGTTCGGGCCGCGTGTTTCCTACCGACATGAAAGCCGCTCCCCTGCTGCGCGCCTGGCTCAAGCGCTTGCGCGAGGCTGGCGTAGTTATCCACACCCGCCACCGCTGGTTGGGCTGGGACAACAGCGGCAGCTTGCGCATCGACAGCCCCGAAGGCGAAAAAACCATTAAACCCGACGCCACCTTGCTGGCACTGGGCGGTGGCAGCTGGTCGCGCCTGGGTTCCGATGGCGCGTGGATGCTGCCACTTGAGCAGCTCGGCGTCGGACTGGCGCCTCTGCAGCCGAGCAATTGCGGCTTCGAGGTGCAGGCCTGGAGTGATTTGATGGTCAGTAAATTCGCTGGCGCGCCGCTGAAAAATATCGCCATCGGCCTCAATGACGACGTCCCGCGGCTTGGCGAATGCGTGATTACCGCGACCGGGATTGAAGGCAGCTTGATCTATGCCCTGTCGGCTCCGACCCGTGAAGCCATCAATCAGCACGGCTCAGCGACCCTTCACCTGGACCTGTTGCCGGGCCGGCCTGTGGATAAAGTCCAGGCTGCACTGGATAAACCACGGGGTTCACGCTCCCTGTCCAAACACCTGCACAGTCAGCTCGGGATCGATGGCGTCAAAGCGGCGCTATTGCGAGAACTCACACCGACTGAGACGTTTGCCGATATGGCACTGCTGGCCAAAGCGATCAAAGCGCTGCCACTGACCCTGGTGAAAACCCGCCCACTGGACGAGGCCATCAGCAGTGCGGGTGGTGTGTTGTTCGAAGCGATGGATGAACGCTTGATGCTCAAGCAAGTGCCTGGCGTTTTTTGCGCGGGGGAAATGCTCGATTGGGAGGCGCCGACCGGGGGGTATTTGCTGACGGCGTGTTTCGCCAGTGGGCGTGCGGCGGGGTTGGGGATGGTGGACTGGCTCAAGGGCAGCGGCAAGCCTGCTGCGTTTTGATCGTTCCCACGCTCTGCGTGGGAACGATCACTCAAACAGCGAATTAAGGCTTCTTCTTACGCGGCCCGGTATTGAACACCGGCACTTTTCGCACAGGCTTGATCGAAGGTTCCGGCGCCGAAGCATCCCCACTCTCGACCCACTTGCCCAGGTTGCGCTTGCCGCCGCCGGAAGTTTTTGGCTTCTTCGGCTTTTTCGGTTTCTTCACGACCTGACCGCTGGCATCAGTGTCCGGCACGCGGTGTTCAGGTTCAAAATCGTGCTCCACCTGCCGAGGCAATGTCTGACGCGTCAGCGTTTCAATGGCCGACAGCAGATTCACTTCATCCGCGCAGACCAGCGAAATCGCCTGCCCGGTTGCACCCGCACGACCGGTACGACCAATGCGGTGAATGTAGTCTTCCGCCACGATCGGCAGGTCAAAGTTGACCACCAACGGCAAATCTTCGATATCAAGACCGCGGGCCGCCACGTCGGTTGCCACCAGGATCTGTACTTCACTGGCCTTGAAACGGTCCAGTGCGCGCTGGCGCGTCGCCTGTGGTTTATCCCCGTGGATGCCGTCGGCGTTGATGCCCAGGCCCTGGAGTTTTTCCACCAGCGCGTCCACGCCGTTACGGGTTTTCGCGAACACCAGGACCTGCTTCCACTTGCCCTTGCGCAGCAAATGGATGAACAGTTCCGGCTTGCGCTTTTTGTCGACCGTCACCACCCACTGCTTGACCGTGTTGGCGGCAACGTTGCGCGGGCTGACCTCGATGGTCAGAGGGTCGTTGAGCATTTGCCCGGCCAACAAACGGATGGCGTCGGAGAACGTCGCGGAAAACAACAGCGTCTGACGTTGTTTCGGCAGCACGCGGTAAATATTCCCCAGCTCTTCCGAAAAACCCAGATCGAGCATGCGGTCAGCTTCGTCAAGAATCAGGGTTTGCAGCTGATTGAACTTGAGGGCCTTCTGGCGATACAGGTCGAGCAAACGACCCGGGGTCGCCACCAGCACGTCGACACCTTTGCGCAGCTTCATCATCTGCGGGTTGATGCTGACGCCGCCGTATACCGCGTAAGTGCTCAACGGCAGATTCTCGGCGTACTGACGCACGGCTTCGTGAACCTGTTCCGCCAATTCACGAGTCGGCACCAGGATCAGCGCGCGCACCGAGTTTGACGCCACTTTCGGCCCTTCCATGGCCAGCAATTGCAGGAGTGGCAGCGCGAAACCGGCGGTCTTGCCTGTCCCCGTCTGGGCGGCGGCCATCAGGTCGCGACCGGCCAGCACCGCTGGAATGGCCTGCGCCTGAACCGGCGTCGGGGTCTGGTAGCCGAGCGTCTCAAGAGAGCGCAGCAAGGGTTCGATCAGGCCAAGGGTGGCGAAAGTCATGGGATTACCGTAGGAAAATTCAGCGCGGTTGTGCAATGCCGCGCAGTTTACCCTAATTCACGCGGGATTCTGTCGGCACCGCTGCAGCGGGTTTGACCGGAGCCCGTCGCCACTGCGGCAACCCGATCAGGACCACGGCGCTGATGATCACGGCCATGGCCAACGCTTCTTCAATTCCGATGGTCTCACCGACAAACACAATCCCGAGCAATACCGCGACCGCCGGGTTCACGTAGGCATAGCTTGTAGCCGCCGCTGGCCGCACGTTTTTCAACAGGTACATGTACGCGTTGAACGCGATGATCGAGCCGAAGAAGATCAGATAAGCCAGGGCCACCCAACCTTCAACCGGTGGCAGGCTTTCCAGGCGTTCGCCGCTCACGGCGCTGCCGATCAACAACACAACGCCGCCCACCAGCATTTCCACCGCGCTGGCCATCGCTCCCTGAGGCAACGGCAGGTGTCTGCTCCAGACCGACCCAAAAGCCCAGGCCGCTGCGGCGAAGACCAGCAACGCTGCGCCCGTCGGGCTCGATTGCAGGTTGGAGCCGAGGTTCAACATGCCAATGCCGATCAACCCGAGCACAATCCCGGCCCATTCGAGACGGGTATTTCGCGCGCCCCAGAAGTATCCGCAGAGCAAGGTAAACAAGGGCACCGTCGCCACTGCCAACGCGGCAACCCCCGAAGCAACGCCTGTATGTTCGGCAATACTGACCGCACCGTTACCACAGCTCAGCAGCAATATTCCGATGATGCCCGCCGCTTTCCACTGCGCCCACGTCGGTGCAGGTGCCCCGCGCCAGCGCAGGAACGCGTACATCAGCGTGCCCGCAATCACGAAGCGAATACCGGCGAGCAGCAGCGGCGGCCAGTATTCCACGCCGATTCGAATCACCAGGTAGGTCGAACCCCAAATCACGTACAGCGCGAAAAAGGCGGCGATCAACGGTAAGGGGAAGCGACGTAAGCCAGGCATGGGGCAGCTCGAAGGCAAGACAAAAGAACGGTTATTCTAGAAAGGCCAATGGGTAAAAATAAGTTACAAAATTGGTTTTTCGCACCGGTACACTTTGAAAACATGGTCTCTGTCCGGCCTGCAGAAACTATGTAGGAGCTGTGTAGGAGCTGTGTAGGAGCTGTCGAGTGAAACGAGGCTGCGATCTTTTGATTTTGCCTTTAAAAATCAAGATCAAAAGATCGCAGCCTCGTTTCACTCGGCAGCTCCTACAGGGCTCAGGGTGTGGGAGTTCGAGGGATCAAGCGTTCAACAGATTTACCCTGTTCCCGTCAGAACCCGCGATGCCGCTTCAAATGCTCATTGATCTTCGCCGCCGGCACTTTCTGCAAACTGCATAGCAAATCGTGAGACAACTCGCGCAGCCCATGCTTCTGCCGTAATTCCTGGGCCAGGTGCGCCGTCAGGTTGGCCGCCATCTCCGCATCGGCCATGGCCCGGTGAGCCTGGCCCGTGTGGGGCAGTTGCGCGAAGGTGGTGAGGGTGCCGAGTTTATGGTTCGGCGCCGCCGGCATCAGACGACGGGCAAGCAGCAGTGAACAGGCAAAGTTCTGCAAGCGGGTGCGCTTGATGCGCCCCATCTCGAAATCCCAGAACTTCTGGTCGAACGCCGAGTTGTGCGCCAGCAGAGGCGTGATGCCAACGAACTCGTTGACCTCGTTCATCACTTTCTCGGCCGAGGGTGCGGTGCGCAACATGGCGTTGCTGATGCCGGTGAGTTGTTCGATGAATCCCGGCACGCGCACGCCGGCGTTCATCAGGCTCTGGTAACGCTCGACGATGCGCCCCTGTTCAAGGATCACCACGGCGATTTCCGTGGCCCGGCAACTGCTGCTCGGTGAGATCCCGGTGGTTTCAAAGTCGATGACTGCTATGCGTTCCAAACCTGTTTCAACTCCGTAAAAATCAATTCTTGAGCAGCAATGCGCCTTCGATCGGCACATAGCGGCTGGCGGCGCGGATCAGCGAATTGGCGGTCAGGCCAGGCACGCCGTAAGCCACGGCTTGCACGCCATGCTTGCTGATGATTCGCTCGAGCAGCATGTCGAAATCACCGTCGCCGGAAGCCAAAACGACTTCGTCGACGTGATCGGCGGCATCCATGATATCGAGGGTGATGCCCACGTCCCAATCACCCTTGGCCGAGCCGTCGCTGCGCTGGATGTAGGGTTTCAGCTTCACGACGAAGCCCAGGTTGCGCAGGATCTGCTGGAACTGCTGCTGTTTGCTGTCGCCACGATCGATCGCGTAGGCATAGGCCTCGACAATCTCGCCCTGCTTGCTGATATCAGCCCACAGCGCGGCGTAGTTGAAGTGGCAACCATAAGCCTGACGCACGGTGTAATAGAGGTTCTGGACATCGGCGAACACTGCGATTTTTTTCACCGTTCATCCTCGTTCGCGCGCAGACGCGCAGGCTGGATCAGGCACCAGGCCCGAAAGGGAGCCCAGTATGCCAGCACGAAGGAATGTTCCGCGAATAATCAGCCATGCGGCGAGGGAGGTTGCCCCCTCGCCGCAACGGAATCAGACGAAGGAGTCGTCATCTGCGCCAAAGAATGACGAACTGTCGTCACTGTAATCAGCATCGGCATAACCGCCCTGATCACTGGCGCTGTTGTCAGCGACACGCTGGTCATCGCCCCAACCATTGTCGCCGCCGCTCTGATCGTTGACCTGAGCCGGTTCTTCCTTGATCACTTCAACCACTTCGGGCTGCTGATTGTGATTGAACAGGCTGCTGATGCCTTGTGCCAGCATCACGCCACCCGCCACGCCGGCTGCCGTTTTCAGGGCGCCTCCAAGAAAACTGCCACCCGCAGGCTGCTGCGCGGCGTAATTTTGCTGAGGGGGTGCAGCACCGAAGTTTTGCTGAGCGGGCTGCGAATTGAACGAAGGACGCGCCGGCTCACGCCAGCCTCCACTGCTCGAAACCGGTGCCGATTGAGTGCTCGCGGGCTGCGTATCACGGGAACCACCGCCAAAGATGCTCGACAGGAAGCCACCACTCGCCGGTGCTGAGGGCTGTGCTTTGGCTTGCTGCAGCTCGGCCTGCAATTGCTGGACTTGCTGGGTGAGTTGCTTGTTCTGCTGGTCGAGGCTCTTGAGAGCTGCCTCTTGCACCAGAATCGCCTGGGTCATGAAATAGCCTGCTGCGGGCTGGCGAGTCAGGTGTTCCTTGATCCGCGCCTCGGCCTGAGCGTCACGCGGGGCTGAATCCGTTTCGGCCTGCTGCAGCCGGGAAAACAGTCCATCGATCAGGGTTTGTTCTTCGCTGTTCATGGCGACCTCGTAGATTGCCGGGAATTTCGTCGTCTCATCCGCTGTGGATAAGCTGCTCACTGGTAATGGAGGCTGATACAGGATGTTTCAATGACCTTTACCGAACGTTTACGTTTGCGCCCCCAAGCGCATCATCGGTTAAAGTGAGCCACTGCTTTCAATCTGCGATACCGACTGATGAATTCCTTCGATGTACTGCGTGACTCTCTGTATTTCTTCAAGCGCAATCTGGGCCAGATCGTGCGGCTGTGCCTGCCGCTGGTGATCTTCGAGGCGCTGTTGCAACAAGTCGTTGACTACTCCACTGAGCCGGACAGCTTTCCTGGCATCAGCGTGATCGTCGGTTTGTTGATCTACCCGCTCTACACCGCCGCACTGATCCTGTTTCTCGACGCCCGCAGTCGTGGCGAATCGCCGCGCACCCGTGACCTGCTGGCAATGTCTGCGACCCTGTGGCCGCGTTTCGCCCTGCTGACGGCCCTTAACACGCTGCTGATCCTGCTCGGCTTGTCGCTCTATTTCCTGCCAGGCATCTGGCTGATGGTGACCCTGGCCTTCGGCGAATACCTGCTGGTGCTGCGTGGATTGGCCCCGCTTGCCGCCATGAAGGAAAGCCTGCGCCTGACACGGGGACATTTCCTGAGAATCCTGGTGTGCATCCTGTGTGTGATGGGCCCGTTGTGGGTACTCAAGGGCGCGACACTGACGATCTACCCGGACCCGCAAAACCCGGTCATCTCATTGTTGATCGACAGCGCCCATAGTTTCCTGCAACTGTTCACCAGCGTGGTGCTGTTCCGTTTGTTCATGTTGATCAGCGAACAACCGGCCAAAACCGATGGGCCGCGTAACTGACGCCGCAAACTACCTGTAGCAGCTGGCGAAGCCTGCGTTCGGCTGCGCAGCAGTCGTAGAAATCTGTGGTCGCGGTTTTTCAGTCAAACCGCGTATACCGTTTACGACTGCTGCGCAGCCGAACGCAGGCTTCGCCAGCTGCTACAAGGAGCGGGTGATCACGCTAACATCCTTGGGATTACGCCCGACGCTCGGTTATGCTCGGGCTCATCTTTTGTAACGCGATAAAAGCCGAGTCATGACCCGTCTACTGCGCTACACCTTGCTGGGCCTGCTGATCGCGATCGCCCTGGTCGCCCTGCTGATCTACAACCTGACCTGGCGCCCCGAGGCCAAGGAAATGTTGCCCGTCAGTTGCAACGCACAGGCCCCCACGCTGGTGCCTGGCCAAGCGCTGAAGATAATGACCTGGAACGTCCAGTACCTGGCAGGCAAGCGCTATGTGTTCTGGAACGACCTGGCCCAAGGCAATGACGAAAATCCCACGCCGGAGGACATGGCATTCAGCCTCGATGAAGTCGCGCGGGTGATCCGTGACGAGCAGCCGGACATTGTGCTGTTGCAGGAGCTGGATGACGGTGCCAAAGCCAGCGACTACCAGAACCAGCTCAAACTGCTCCAGGAACGGCTCGCCGACCTCTACCCCTGCAGCGCCCACGCGTTCGACTGGAAGGCCGAATTCGTTCCCGAGCCCCACATCTTTGGCGCCGTCGGCCGGCAACTCGCCACCCTCAGCCGCTACCAGATCGAACACGCCGAACGCCTGCAATTGCCCATTGAGCCCGCCAACTTCATCAGCCGTCAGTTCAAACCGAAAAACGCTCTGCTGGTCACGTATCTGCCGCTAAGCGATGGCGGCCAGATCGCCGCGCTCAATACGCATCTGGACCGCGCCACCCAACCGGATGAAACGCTGCAAGACCAGGTGACCGCCGTGGGCAAGGTGCTCGACCGATACGAAAGCCGAGGCACGCCCTGGCTGATTGGCGGTGATTTCAATCTGTTGCCGTTGGGGCAATTCCAACGCCTGCCCAACGAACAACGCACGCCCTACTCCGCCGACAGCGCGCTGCATCTTCTGTGGGACAAATACCCGATGATCCCCACCAACAACGAGGCCAGCGGTGCCGACCGGGCGCTGTGGCTGACGCATTACCCGAACGATCCGGGCTTGAACGGCCCGGACCGGACGGTCGATTACCTGTTCTACAGCCCGCGAATCAAACGGGTCGAGGCCATGGTCAGGCAGGACGATACGTTGCGCATTTCCGATCACTTGCCAGTGATTGCGCGGTTTCTGTTGCCCGCAGCACCGTAAGCTCTGGCTAAACACAAAACCTGTAGGAGTGAGCCTGCTCGCGATAGCGGTGGATCAGGCACCCTATACATCGCCTGGAAAAAAGCCATCGCGAGCAGGCTCACTCCTACAGGGGGAATTGTGCACAACCGGTTCGGTTCAATGCGCCTCTTCCAGCTCATCATGCAGCAACCCGAAAATCTCGCGTTTCATCTCGATAAACGAGCGCTCCATGACCATGTCCAGGTGGCGTGGACGTTCGATCGGCACATCCAGAATCTGCTTGATCCGCCCGGGCCGCGCGCCCATCACGTAGACCCGATCCCCCAACAGAATCGCCTCGTCGATATCGTGGGTCACGAACAGCACGGTTTTTTTGCTGTTGCCCCAGACCCGCAATAACAACTGCTGCATTTGCAGGCGCGTCTGGCTATCGAGGGCGCCGAAAGGTTCGTCCATCAGCAGAATCTGCGGGTCGTTGGCCAGCGCGCGAGCAATCGCCACACGTTGCATCATGCCGCCGGACAACTGCTTGGCGTAGTTGTCGGCAAAGCCGGTCAGGCCCACTTCATTGACGTAGTAGTCGACGATTTCCTTGCGCTGCGCGGCCGCCATGCCACGCCGTTTGAGACCGAACTCGACGTTCTGGCGCACGGTCAGCCAGGGAAACAGGGTGTAGCTCTGGAACACCATGCCGCGGTCCGCACCCGGTCCCTGCACTTGCTGGCCGCCCACGTAGATCTCGCCTTCGGTGGGTTCGTTGAGCCCGGCGGTGAGGTACAACAGGCTCGACTTGCCACAGCCTGACGGCCCGACCAGCACCGCGAATTGTTGATCGGGCACCTCGAACGACACCTTCTCCAGCGCGGTAAACATCCCGCCGTCGGGCTTCTGGTAGCGCAGACTGACCTTGTCCACTTGCAACCGTGGCGCGGCCTGTACCGGAGCCGACTGGGACGTGACGAAACGAGGGTTGACTGCGGTTACTGAGCCCATGCGGCGATCCTCAGACGTAGGAAGCGGAACAGTTGATCGGTGAACAGGCCCAGCAGGCCGATGATCGCGATAGCCAGGAAGATCACGTCAACCTGAAAGCCGCGCATGGCTTTGAGACTCAGGTAACCCAGGCCACTGGACGCCGCCACCAGCTCGGCGACCACCAGGTAAGTCCAGGCCCAGCCCATGGTCACGCGCAAGGTGTCGAGGACACCGGGCAACGACGCTGGCGCGATCACGTGCAGCACCGCATCGCGGCGATTTGAACCGAGGGTGTAGGACGCGTTGATCAGGTCCTTGGAGATGCCTTTCGACACGTCAGCGATCATCACCAGTTGCTGGAAGAACACGCCGAAGATGATCACCGAAACCCGTTGCTCCAGGCCGATGCCGATCCACAGAATGAACAGCGGCACGAACGACGTCACCGGCAAGTAGCGAATGAAATTGACCATCGGTTCGAGGAACGCTTGAACGATGCGGAAGCTGCCCATCAGCAACCCCAGCGGCACGGCCACCAGCGACGAGATAATAAACCCGACCATCACCACTTCGAGACTGGCCCACACATGCAGACCGAGGGTGCCGTCGCGGCTCAGGCGCACGGCGGCTTCAACCACCGCACCCGGTGTCGGCAGGAACATCCCCGGTACCACACCGCCGTAAGACAAGCCGGCCCACAAGCCCACCAACAACACCCAGGCCAGCCCACTGGCGCTCCAGATCACCTGCACCGGCAGACCGGTCTTGGGCGTGATGCAGCGGCTCAGCCATGAATTGCGCTTGAACATGCGAACCTCCTACAGCGGGGTGACGAAGCGGTTGTCGATCAGATCGTCATTGCTGACGTTGTAGGGTTTGCCCTGCAATTCACTGGCGGTTTCGTTGGCCAGTTTGATCAACGCTTCGCTGTCGCCCGGCGCACCCGGCGCGCCCAGGAGTTTCTCGCTCATCGCCTGATCGTAGAACCGCACGCCTTTCGCGGCGGCGGCCAGTTCCTTCGGATCGGCCAGGTAACCACCGACGCCCTTGGCCATGATCTTGTAGGCTTCTTCCGGATGATCCTTGGTGTACTGGACGGCCTTGTACAAACCAGCGACCAGCGCCTTGACGTCTTCCGGCTGCTTCTCGATGACCGAACAGTTGAGCGCCACCACGTCGACGATCACACCCGGAGTGCTGCTGCTGTCGATCAGCACCTTGCCTTGCTGTTTGCTGCGCACCATCGACAGATGCGGTTCCCACGTCACGGCAGCCGGCACGCGCCCGGCGATGAACGCGGTGGCGGCATCGTCAGCCGTCATGTTCTGCACGGTGATGTCGCTCATGGTCATGCCGTGTTTTTTCAGCAGATAAGACAACCAGAACTGCGACGTCGACCCTTCGTTCACTGCCACCGCTTTGCCTTTGAGCTCCTGCAGACTCTTGACGTCCTTGCCCACCAGCACGCCGTCGCCACCATGGCTGTCGTCCAGTGCAGCCACGGCCTTGAAGCAAAATTGCGGACGGTATTTCAGCACTTCGTCGATGGTCGACGCCGAGCCCGACAACTCGCCGGAAGCCTGCGCGGCCATGTACATGGAGGCTTCTTCGACGACGGGCAATTCGACGGTCAGGCCGTTTTCCTTGAAGTAACCCAGGTCCCGGGCCAGGTAGAGCGTGCCGTAGCCCACCCAGGTGGTGTGGCCGATAGAGAGGGTGCCGGCCTGGGCGCTGGTGGCGACCGTGGCGGCAATGGCGGTGAGCGCCAGTGGATGGGCGAGACGGGTAAGCAAGGACTTGATCATGGAGCACTCCCAAAGCTGTTGATTTAGTTTTGATGGGCAGTACGGCCAGCGGCTCTGGACATCAGCTGTCACCTCGGGTCTCTGATGGACCTTGCGGTGGGCAGCATCGGGCTGACTGGTGAAGTCGATGTTGGCCCAGTGCGGGGAGAAGGAAAATTAGGAAATATGTCGCCGGGAGTGATGAAAAAACTGGGTAGCGTGCCCGGTAAAAGGGCGGTGTTGGAAGAGGTGCACGGGGTGGGTGCAAAAGATTAGATAGGGTGTGAATCGCCAATAGCTATCGCGGGCAAGCCCGCTCCCACAGTGTGCGTGTTGGCCTCAAAATCCGGCACTTACACAAATCTGTGGGAGCGGGCTTGCCCGCGATTGAGGTCCGCAAGAGCGATAAAAGATCAGAGCCGGCCGTATTCCTGCGCCGTACGATCCAGCGCTTTCAAGGTCTTGCCCACCAACTCATCAATCTCCTCACGACTGGCAATCAGCGCCGGCGCCATGATCATCCGCCCCAGCGTCGAGCGAATGATCACCCCTTCTTCAAAGCCAATTGTGCGGCAACGCCAGGCAATGTCGTTCTCATTGGCGAAGCGCTTGCGGCTGGTCTTGTCCTCGGCCAGTTGCAACGCCGCGACCATGCCCACGCCTTGAATATCACCCACCAACGGGTGATTGCCGAACACCTCGCGCAAGCACTGTTGCAGGTACGGGCCGATGTCATCCTTGACGCGCGTGACCACGCCTTCATCGCGCAATGCCTTGAGATTGGCAATCGCCACCGCCGCCGCCACCGGGTGTCCGGAATAAGTCAGGCCGTGGGCAAATACCCCGCCCTGTTCCACCAGCACCTGGGCCATTTTCTTCGACAGGATCAACCCGCCCATGGGGATGTAGCCGGAGGTCAAACCCTTGGCGATGGACAAGGTGTCCGGTTCAAAACCGAAGTACTCATGGGCGAACCATTCGCCGGTACGACCGAAGCCGCCGATCACTTCATCAGCACACAACAGCACGTCGTACTGGTGGCAGATGCGCTGGATTTCCGGCCAGTAACTTTCCGGTGGAAAGATCATGCCGCCCGCTCCCTGGAACGGTTCGGCGATGAAGCCCGCGACCTTGTCCGCACCCAGTTCGAGAATCTTCGCTTCCAGTTGCTGCGCCGCTCGCAGGCCGAATTCCGCCGGCGTGAGATTGCCCTCATGGGTGAAGAAATACGGCTCGTCGATGTGTTCGATGTCCGGGATCATGCCGCCCATTTCATGCATGAATTTCATCCCGCCCAGCGCCGTCGCGGCCAGGGTAGAACCGTGGTAGCCGTTCCAGCGACCAATCATGATTTTCTTCTCGGGCTTGCCGAGCACCTGCCAGTAACGGCGCACGGTGCGGATCAGCACCTCGTTGGCCTCAGACCCGGAGTTGGTGTAGATCGCGTGGCTGTAGTGCCCCGGCAACAGGCTGAACAGCAGCTCCGAGAGCTCGATCACCTGCGGGTGGGTGGTGTGGAAAAACATGTTGTAGTACGGCAACTGCTCAAGCTGCCGGGTCGCCGCCGCAGCCAGATCCTTGCGTCCGTAACCGAGATTGGTGCACCACAAACCGGACATGCCATCCAGGTAACGCCGACCGTCGTTGTCCCACAGATGCAGACGCTCACCGCGGACCATCACGCGTGGTCCTTCGTCGTTCAGGGCTTTTTGATCGACAAAGGCGTGGATGTGGTGCGCAGCGTCGGCGGCCTGATAGTCGCGGGTTTCACGTGGTGTGGTCATCGCCAGTTCTCCGTTTTGTTGTGAGCGGCTGTTATCAGCGCAGCTGAAACCAGGTGGTCTTCAGCTGGGTGTATTTATCAAATGAGTGCAGCGACAGGTCGCGGCCGAATCCGGACTGTTTGCCGCCGCCAAAAGGCACCGTCACGTCCAGCGCATCGACGCTGTTGACCGACACCGTGCCCGCTCGCAATTGTCGCGCCACGCGGTGGGCGCGGTTGAGGTCGTCGGTCCACAGCGAAGCCGCCAGACCGTAGACGCTGTCGTTGGCCAGTTGCAAGGCCTGTGCCTCGTCATCGAACGCCGTCACCGCCAGCACCGGGCCGAACACTTCATCGCGAAACAGCGGCATGTCCGGGCGCACACCGGTGAAGATCGTCGGTTGAATAAAGTTGTCGGAACCGTTGAAGATCGACTGGCGACCGCCACACACCTTCGTCGCGCCCTGGCGTTCGGCCTGCTCGATAAACTTCATGATGCGCGCGGTCTGGCGGCTGTCGACGATCGCTCCGGCGCTGCTCGACGGGTCCAGTGGATCCCCCGGTAGCCAGCGTTCAGCCTGGGCTTTGAGGCGCTCGACAAAGGCGTCGTGAATCGAGCGCTCGACTAACAACCGCGAGTTGGCCGAGCACACTTCGCCCTGATTGAAGAAGATCCCGAACGCGGCTTTCTCGGCGGCCAGATCAAGGTCCTGGCAATCGGCGAACACCAGGTTGGCGCTCTTGCCGCCGCACTCCAGCCACACCTGTTTCAGGTTCGATTGCGCGGAATACTGCATGAAGTATTTGCCGACTTCCGTGGACCCGGTGAACACCAGGCAATCGACGTCCGGGTGCAAGCCGAGGGCTTTACCGGTCTGCTCGCCAAGCCCGGGCAACACGTTGAGCACACCTGCTGGCAAGCCGGCTTCCAGCGCCAGTTCGGCCAGACGCAGGGCAGAAAAGGGTGACTGTTCAGCGGGCTTGAGGATCACCGAATTGCCCGCCGCCAGTGCCGGCGCGAGTTTCCATGCTGCCATGTCCAGCGGGAAGTTCCACGGCACGACTGCCGCGACCACGCCCAACGCTTCACGGGTGATCGTGGCGAGGACGTTTTGCGCGCTGGGGGCGATCTGATCGTAGAGTTTGTCGAGGCTCTCGGCGTACCAGCGAAACACTCCGGCGGCGCCGGGGACGTCGATGTTGTAGGCATCCATTACCGGCTTGCCCATGTTCAGCGAATCCAGCAGTGCCAGTTCTTCACGATAGGTCATGAGCAGGTCAGCCAGACGCAGCAGCACTTGCTTGCGCTCAGCCGGTGATCGGCCCGACCACGTGCCGGCCTCGAACACCTGCCGTGCATTACGCACCGCCGCGTCTACCTCTGCTTCGCCGCACGCGGTCACGTTCGCCAGGCACTGGCCGGTGGCTGGATTGATTGCCGCGAAGGTCTGCCCTGTCTGCGCCGTACAGTGTTTGCCGTCGATGACGGCCTGATCGGGAAACCGCAGGGCAGCGGTTTTATTTTGCCAATATGCAAGCTCGAACACGTTCAGACGCTCCAAAGGCTTTCTTGTGTTCTGGATGTTGGCTCAGGTACGAGTCCAGCAAAAATAGTAAAAATGTCTTCGCAGACGATAAAAAAACGGGGTAGTCATTCTCCCCAGCCGGGTTGCTTGTGGTTATTGTTCAAGCAACAAAAACACCGTCGTCAGAACGGATGCGGGCGGCTCGCAATTTGCTTGGATGTCGACATCATCCACCCCGAGGTTTGCCGTGGCTGCCTACAACCTGCGTCAACTGAAATACTTCATCACCACCGTCGAGTGCGGCAGCGTCGCCGAGGCTTCGCGCAAGCTGTACATCGCCCAGCCGGCGATCTCCACGGCAATCAAAGGCCTGGAGGACAGCTTCGGTGTGCAACTGCTGATCCGGCACCACGCTCAAGGTGTGTCGCTGACGCCCAGCGGCGCGCGCTTTTATCGCAAGGCCCAGGAACTGCTGCGCATGGCCAAGGAGTTCGAACAGAACGCCCTGGCCGACAACGATGTGGTGTCCGGACAAATCGATATCGGCTGCTTTGAAACGGTCGCGCCGTTGTACTTGCCGCAGCTGATCGCCGGGTTTTCGGCGCTATACCCCGGGGTGAAGATCCGCATCCGCGACGGTGAGCAACAAGAGCTGGTGCAAGGCCTGACATCGGGCGCCTTCGACCTGGCCATCCTGTATGAACACGATCTGGACGCCACCATCGAAACCGAGCCGTTGATGCCGGCGCAACGACCCTATGCGTTACTGCCGGCGGACCATCGCTTCGCCCAGCTCAAGCAAGTGTCGCTGCGGGATTTGTGCCTGGAGCCGATGATTCTGCTGGACGTGCAACCGAGCCGGACCTACTTCGTCAGCCTGTTTGAAGAGTTGGGCCTGACCCCGCACATCGCGTTCAGCTCACCGTCGATCGAGATGGTCCGGGGCATGGTCGGGCAAGGGTTTGGTTTCTCGATCCTGGTCACGCGGCCGCACTCGGAATGCACGTATGACGGCAAGAAAGTAGTGTGCGTGGACATCGTTGAGGATGTCACGGGGTCGGGGTTGGTGGCGGCGTGGCTCAAGCGCGGGCAGTTGACCAAACCGGCGCAGATGTTTGCTGATTATTGTCGGGAGCAACTGACGGCCAAGGCCGGGTCTTGAACGTCAACGTCAAAAGATCGCAGGCGCGTTTTTAACGTCAACGTCAAAAGATCGCAGCCTCGTTTCACTCGACAGCTCCTACACAGCTCTGCATGTATTGCGTATCCCTTGTAGGAGCTGTCGAGTGAAACGAGGCTGCGATCTTTTGATCTTCAGGTTTTACGAGGCTTGATCCGCGCAGTAGCCTCGGCCACCAATGGATCATCCGGCCAATAATGCTTCGGATACCGCCCCTTCAAATCCTTCTTCACCTCGGCATACGTGCTGCGCCAGAAGTTCGCCAGGTCCTGGGTCACTTGCACCGGACGACGCGCCGGGGACAATAAATGCAGCTTCACTACTTGGCGACCACCGGCGATACGCGGGGTGTCGGACAGGCCAAACAGTTCCTGCAACCGCACCGCCAGAATCGGCGGATGCTCGCTGTAATCCAGACGAATCGACGAGCCCGATGGCACGGACAAGTGATGGGGTGCCAGTTCGTCCAGCCGTTGCGGGAGTGGCCAGGGCAGCAGGTTATGGACGATGCTCGACAGGTCCAGATTGGCGAAGTGACTGAGGCGCGAGACCTTTCCCAGATACGGCATCAGCCAGTGTTCGAGGTTTTTATTCAACGCCCCGTCGCTGACATCCGGCCATTCACTCTCGCCTTTGCTGCCCAGATCCAGTTGGCGCAGGAGCGCCACACGCGCCTGCCACTGGCGCAGCTCCGGGGTCCAGGGCAACAGCTCCAGCCCCTTGCGTCGCACCAGATTGACCAGCGCCTGACTGCGCGCGGTTTCATCCAGACCGGTCAGTGGTTCACGGCTGAGGATCAACTCCCCGACCTTGCGCTGCCGCTCGGCGCGCAGCACACCTTCGCGCTCATCCCAATCCAGCTGATCGACCACGCGCACTTGTTCGGCCAGCACCGAGTCGAACAACGCCGGATCGAAATCCGCCGCCAGATAAATCCGCTCCTCGCGCTGCCCCTGTCGACTGCCGAGGTCGGCGATCACCAGCCAGGGTTGCTTCATCAGACTGTCGGCCTCGGCAAACAGCGCGGCGCGACCGTTGGCCAGACGATACTCAGCGCCCCCGGCACGCCGCTGCTGGGCGACGCGGTCGGGATAGGCCAGCGCCAGCAGTGCGCCCAGCCAGCGCGGATGATCCGGGTTGCTGACCGGTTCCGACGCTTTACCCCGCAGATAACCGCGATACTGCCGCGCCAGTTGCCGGGCACGCTGCACGCCGCCCTGAGCACCAC
>NZ_WFGV02000043.1 GCF_010095445.2 Pseudomonas sp. TNT3 | reverse complement strand
AGTAATGCATCTCCACAACCAAGCGAATGGCCTCTGCTTTTTGCTCTGACGTGACAACCCGATAACCCATGATGCTTCCTTAGATCGACGCTCCTACATCATGGTCTAAAAAAATTCGACCGCAACAAGCTTGCTCGCGATAGCGGCCGACTGACCGACCTGATTCATGGGTATGCACCCGATCAACTGTAGGAGTGAGCCTGCTCGCGATGACGGCAGTACAGACAACCAACCAGTTTCATCCATACCTGATCGCGCATGCGCTCCAGTCCAGAATTTTCATCCGCCCGCTATCAACCCACCCAAACCTCGCACACGTACCCGATCAAACAGCAACCCCGACCCTCTCTCATGTACTGAAATGTATCCAGCCCCCCTCCCGATACAGTTCCCCGCAACACCGGCCCCCAGCCGAACACAGACCCGATACATCCCGATGATTGACTGAACATCCGTTCTGACTACCTCGAGATCGACATCATGCAGACCCCCATTGCCTCAGCAGCAGCGACCGTAGGGCTTGGCTTGCGTCGTGGATTGATGAAGAACCTTCAAGCGGCCCGTGTGGGTGATTTCGATTTTCTGGAGGTTGCTCCGGAGAACTGGATCGGTATCGGCGGCGCCCAGGGTGCGGCGTTGCGGGACCTGGCGGAGCGGTATCCGTTGTCCTGCCACGGCTTGTCCCTGTCGTTGGGCGGTCCGGCGCCGCTGGACGTCGGGTTTCTGCAGGAGGTACGAGGTTTTCTTGATCACTACAACGTGCCGCTGTACAGCGAACACCTGAGTTACTGCGGCGATGACGGTCATCTTTATGACCTGTTGCCGCTGCCGTTTACCGAAGAAGCAGTGCACCACGTCGCCGCGCGGATTCGCCAGGCGCAGGACATTCTGGGGCGGCGCCTGGCGGTGGAAAACGTCTCGTATTACGCCGCGCCCCGGCAGGACATGGATGAGGTGACCTTCACCAACGCGGTGCTGCGCGAAGCCGATTGCGACCTGTTGCTGGACGTTAACAATGTGTACGTCAACTCGATCAATCACGGTTTCGATGCACTGGCCTTTCTGGCCGGCATCGATTCGGGGCGGGTGGTGGCGATGCATGTGGCCGGGCATTTTGATGAGTCCGATACGCTGAAAATCGACACCCATGGCGCCTCGGTCAAACCGGTGGTGTGGGCGTTGCTGGCTGAGGCGTACGCCCGTTTCGGTGCGCAACCGACCTTGCTCGAACGGGATTTCAACTTTCCGGCGTTCGATGAATTGGTCGCCGAACTGCAGACCATTCGGCGCTTGCAAAGCAGGGAGTTGAACCGTGGATAAATCAGGCCTGTTCGAGCAGCAGAGCACCTTGGGTCGTTACCTGCGCGATCCCGATCACAGCCCGCCGCCGACGGGGATGGATGTCGCGCGGGCTGAGGTTTACCGGGATCTGATTTTCGCGAATCTGTCGTCATTGCTGAGCGGAACGTTTCCGGTGCTGATCAGGATTCTCGGCAATGAACGGTGGCGCACACTGGTCCGTCTTTTTCTGCGCGACCATCGCGCGCGTACGCCCAAATTCGGCGAGATTGCCCAGGAGTTTGTCGGGTTCCTGGCTGACGAACCGCAAGCCTTGAGGGAGGGTAACTGGCCAGCGTTCATGGTCGAACTGGCGCATTACGAATGGGTGGAGATGGCACTGCAGCAGTCCGATGCCGAGCCCTTGCCTGCCAGCAATGCCGGCGAGTTACTGGATCGGCCGTTACGGGTTTCGCCGTTGGCCTGGCCGTTGGCGTATGCCTGGCCGGTGCAGCAAGTGGGGCCCGATTACCAGCCTGAAGCGCCGTCCGTGCAGCCAACGTTGTTGCTGGTGCGTCGATCAGCTGATTGGCGTGTGAATTTTTCCGAGCTCAGTCCGTTGGCGTGGCGACTGTTGCAGCGTATCGATGAATTCCCACAGCTTGCCGGGCGTGCACAGCTGGACGGATTGGCGCTGGAAGCCGGCGCGGTCGGATCGGTGCAGTTCAGGGCGAGCGGGTTGGCCTTGCTGCAGCAGATGCACAGTGAAGGTGTGATTGGCGTGGTCGATCGGTGAATGCACGGCGGGTGTCTGCACTTAGTTGCGCGATGATCCCCCCGGACAGCCCGGTGGGCGCTCAACATCAAAAGATCGCAGGCTGCGCCAGCTCCTGCATTGGGATGATCTCACCTGTAGGAGCTGGCGAAGCCTGCGATCTTTTGACCTTCAGCAGCCGAGCTTGAACACCAACGCCTTCAACCCGCACTCGATGTCCGCATCCGGAAACTCCGGCGGGTTTTCCAGCCGTTGTTCAAAGTGCAGGCTCGGCGCTTCACGCATCACGCCGTCGATGAGGAAGTCCGGACCGAATGCCGGGTCGTTCATGCAGGCCAGCACCGTACCCTGTGGGCTGAGCAGTTCCGGCAACCGGCGCAAGACGCGCTGGTAGTCCTTGGTCAGCAGAAAACTGCCTTTCTGGAAGGACGGCGGGTCGATGATCACCAGGTCGTACGGGCCCTTGCCGATGACCTTGCCCCAGGATTTGAACAGGTCGTGACCGAGGAATGTCACCTTGCTCAGGTCATGCCCGTTGAGCCGGTGATTATCGCGACCACGGCTCAGGGCCGCGCTGGACATGTCCAGATTGACGACGTGTTCGGCGCCACCTTCGATGGCCGCGACCGAGAAGCCGCAGGTGTAGGCGAAGAGGTTCAACACCCGTTTGCCCTGTGCATGGGTTTGCACCCAATCGCGACCGTAGCGCATGTCGAGGAATAGCCCGTTGTTCTGCTTGCGGCCCAGGTCCACGCGATAGCGCAGGCCGCCTTCGGTGATGGTCATTTCCTCAATGGCCTCCCCAAGCAACCATTCGGTGGTGCTTTGCAGCAGGTAGCGATGTTGCAGGAGCAAGGTGTGCGCGCCCGACGCAGTCCACTCCGGCCTGTGAGTGAGCGCCAACAGCCTTTGCTTCAAGTCTTCCAGTTGCGCAGGTTCAGGTTCCTTGAACAGCGACACCAGCACCACGCCCTGTAACCAGTCGACGGTCAGTTGCTCCAGCCCCGGCCAGCATCGACCACGGCCATGGAACAGTCGGCGTGTTTCTGCGGGTGCCGAGGCCAGGCCAGTCAACAGATGGTCGTGGAGGAGGGTGAGCGCGTTTGGATTCATCGGGTCAGGTCGGCCATTTGAGGGGGCGGCATTTTAACCATAATTGCACCGCAAGGCGCTGTGCCGGGCGTCGAGAGTTATCACGTTTAATTTAACTTTACGTGAGGATTTGGGGATCTGCCGGCTCACATACTCGGCTCCAACGAATAACAACAACCGTTGGGAGAGCCGCCATGACTAAGCCACCTGCTTCACCCAAGGTCAGCAGCCATCCCCGTTGGCTAAGGCTGACTCACTGGCTCAATGCCCTGGCGGTGCTGGTGATGGTCACCAGCGGTTGGCGCATCTACAACGCTTCGCCCCTCTACGATTTCAGTTTCCCCGTCTCGATCACGCTGGGTGGATGGCTGGGCGGTGCCTTGCAATGGCATTTCGCGGCGATGTGGTTCCTGGCCATCAATGGCCTCGTCTACCTGATCATCAATATTGCGAGCGGTCGTCTGTTCCGGCGCTTTTTTCCGCTGTCGCCCAAAGGTCTTGTTCATGACCTGTGGGCTGCGTTGAGAGGGCGTTTGGGGCACGCGGACCTCAGTCATTACAACCAGGTGCAACGGCTGGCGTATCTGTTCGTGATGGTCGACATCACGCTGCTGGTGATCTCCGGGCTGGTGATGTGGAAATCCGTGCAGTTCCCGCTGTTGCGTGAACTCATGGGTGGCTACGACGCCGCGCGCCATGTGCACTTCATCGCGATGTCGCTGCTGATGGCTTTTGTTGCGGTGCATCTGGTGATGGTCGCGCTGGTTCCCAAAACCCTGTTGGCCATGATTGTCGGTCGCAAGGAGCCCGTATGAAAAAGCATCTGCAAGGATCGGGACTGGACGAATCGTCCATCCTCACCGACGCCCGGAAAATCATTGCCCCGCAGATTGAAGACCGCTCCCGTCGTTCGTTTTTGATGCGCGGCCTGACCCTCGGCGGTGTGGCGATGTTGTCCGGCTGCAACCTGACGGACAACGAAAGCGTTGAAACCGCGCTGTCCTCCATGTCCCGTTTCAACGACCGGGTTCAAGGCTGGTTATTCAACCCCAACACATTGGCGCCGACTTACCCGGAATCGATGATCACCCGGCCATTTCCGTTCAATGCCTTCTACGGCATCGACGAGGCACCGACGGTCGAGGAAGACAGTTATCGGCTGGAGGTGACAGGGCTGATCGCCGACAAACGCAGCTGGCGGCTTGAGGAACTGCGCGCCATGGCGCAAACCGAGCAAATCACCCGGCATATCTGTGTCGAAGGCTGGAGCGCCATCGGGCGCTGGGGCGGTGTGCGGTTCAGCGATTTCCTCAAACGCATCGGCGCCGACACCGACGCGAAGTACGTCGGCTTCAAATGCGCCGACGACTACTACACCAGCATCGACATGGCCACCGCACTGCATTCGCAAACCTTGCTGGCACTGACCTATGACGGCGCGGTACTGCCTCGCGAGTACGGCTTCCCCATGAAGCTGCGCATGCCCACCAAGCTGGGCTACAAGAACCCCAAACACATTCAGGCGATTTTCGTCAGCAACACCTACAGCGGTGGCTACTGGGAAGACCAGGGCTACAACTGGTTCGGTGGAAGCTGAAGTCGCCTGGGCATTTCACCGCGCGGCGACCGCTGCGTTAATCGTAACTGTGCTTCAGGAGTTTCATCATGAAAAAGCTAACCACCGTTGTACTGTCCATGTGCCTCGCCGTAGGGGCTGCCAGCGTTTTTGCTGCCGATACGATGAGTAACGACAGCATGAGCAAGGATTCGATGTCCAAAGATTCGATGTCCAAGGACGCGATGAAAAAAGACTCAATGAACAAAGACGCGATGTCCAAGGACTCCATGAGCAAGGACACGATGAAGAAGGACGGCATGTCCAAGGACGCCATGAAGAAGGATGCAATGTCCAAAGACGCCATGAAAAAGGACGACATGGCCCAGTGATTTAAGTACCCGCCAGCTACAGGGCGCCTGATTTTGTCGTCTGGTTGTATCAAAAATGAATTTCCGCCGAGTCCGCTGCTCATACTTGTAGGCAGCGGATTTGAGCCCGCGAAATCATTAAGGCAATCAGGGAGTGGCAGAGTTATGAGTCCAGTAACGAAGGCGGGTGATTCCCTTCCTGGCGGGTTGATTCTGGTGGTTGAGGATGATCCGTTAATCCTGGAGTTTCTCTGCGAAATTCTGCAGGAAGAAGGTTTCTCGGTTGAACCGCAGATCAGTGCAGACGCTGCGTCAATCTATCTGGAGGAACACTCCAATAGGGTCAGTCTGCTACTGACGGACATCACCATGCCCGGCAAACTCAATGGTGCCGATCTGGCCAACCAGTTCGGCGACCGATACCCGGACAAGCCCATCATGATCATGTCGGGCTTCGAAACGCCAGAGACTTCCGGGGTGCGGCACGAGGTGTCTTTCATCAAGAAACCCTGGGCGCTCGGGCAGTTGCTCGATTGTGTGGAAGGCGCGTTGAAGTCACACCGTCCTCAACGTTGATCCTGTACATTTGCTGAAAATCCCGCTTGGCACCTGCGAAAGGAAGTCTCTCTTTGTCTGCTCACGACACTGTCTTCAACACCCCCTACCGCGCATTTTTGTTCGACATGGATGGCACCGTCCTTAATTCCATCGCCGCCGCCGAGCGGATCTGGACCACCTGGGCCTTGCGCCACGGTATTGATGTGCCGTCGTTTTTGCCGACGATCCACGGCGCTCGGGCAATCGATACGGTTAACCGTCAGGGGTTGCCGGGCGTGGATGCCGAGGCGGAAGCCGCCTGGGTGACGCAGGCGGAAGTTGAAGATGTGGAAGGGATTGTCGAGGTGTCAGGGGCGGCGCAGTTTTTGAAATCCCTGCCCGCCAGGCAATGGGCGATTGTGACGTCGGCACCCCGGGAGCTGGCTTTGCGCCGGATGGCCGCCGCGGGGATTGCGGAACCTGAGGTGTTGGTGACTGCGCAGGATGTCAGTGCTGGCAAACCCGATCCTGCCGGTTACCTGTTGGCGGCCAAGCGTCTGGGCTTCGATGTGACGGACTGCCTGATTTTCGAAGATGCCAGCGTGGGGATTCAGGCGGCTGAGGCGTCGGGGGCGGATCTGGTGGTGATTACGTCGACCCATCCGCATCCGATTCAGACGCCGCATGCGACGCTTGCCAGCTATGACTCGGTCAGTGTTGAAACGGATCCTGATGGCCGAATTCGCCTTAACCCGATTTGAGGGTGTACTCGCGTTTTGCGGCACTCACGCATTTTGTGGCGAGGGGATTTATCTTGTGGTGAGGGGATAAATCCCCTCGCCACAAATGCTCGCACCACTTTTGAGTAGTGCGTTCATCAGTTAATCCCCGGTACCAATCGCTAGCCGCGGTGGCAGTCAGCCTCATCCTCGCCGCCGAACTGCGCCTTCAACAGCGCTGCTTCCGCCTGAATACGGGCGATCAGCGGGATCAGTGTGACGGCAGCCAACGCGAGGCCTACGCCGGAGCGACAGGCCAATGCCCACCCGATGGCAATCACCAAGGCAAGTTGGGCCGAGATTTTCATGATTGACTCCATTTGGCGTAGGAACTGCCGAAGGCTTCGATCTTTTGATTTTCAAGTGCGGAAGTTTACGGCCACCGCCTGTGCCTACGCAGCGTTTTCGTTTCGGGCATTTCGCCGAATCACCTGCGGCGGCTGCCCGAACCCGCGCAAGAAAGCTTCGCGCATACGTCTTGGATCACTGAACCCGCTTTCGATGGCAATTTGATCGAGGGTCAGGCGCCCGCGCTCCAGCAATTGCCGCGCCGCTTCCAGGCGCAGGTTCTCGATGGTTTTTGCGGGCGACTGGCCGGTTTCGGCGCGAAAGGCCCGGCTGAACTGGCGCGGACTGAGACGTGCGACGTCCGCCAATTGCTCCACTGACAAGGCCTCGGCGAGGTGTTCACGCGCGTAGGCAAGAACGGTTTGAATGCGGTCGGATTTCGGTTCCAGTTCCAGTAGCGCGGAGTGCTGCGACTGGCCACCGGCGCGGCGGTGGTACATCACCAGTTTCTGCGCCACGGACCTGGCCAGCTCGGCGCCGTGATCCTTTTCGACCATCGCCAGTGCCAGATCAATGCCGGCGGTCATCCCGGCGGACGTCCAGATTGAGCCGTCGACCACGTAAATCCGGTCTTCTTCCACCCGGATCGACGGGTACCGCGCCTGCAGATCCCGGGCATACGCCCAATGGGTAGTCGCCCGTCGCCCCTCAAGTAAACCGGCCTGCGCCAGCACGAACGCACCCGAACAGATCGATGCGGTGCGGCGTGTGGCTTTAACGCTGTCACGCAAGAAACTCAACACCCCGGCCGGTGCCTGCTCGAGGATGGAATCGCCGCCGACCACAATGAGGGTGTCGAACACGCGCTCATCGAAGGCCTCGGTGCCGACCGTCAAACCCCCGGAGGCACGCAATGTGTGGCCGTGCTCGGACAGCACGCTGACGTCATAAAGAGGTTCGCCAGCACTGAAGTTGGCGTACTCGAACACCGGCATCGCGGCCAGTGCCATGGACTGAAATCCCTCAAACACGACAAAGGCTATGGAAGTCATCGATCTGTCCTCAAACGGAAGTGTCCTGAAAACGTACTTTAAACGTCATTTGAGACAAGAGTGAGTGCCTTTATAAAGGTTCACACCGGCGACCTTATCGCCTCACTGTGAAGGAAACTTGAAATGGCCCTCTCTTCCAAAGGTACTGCCCTGATTACGGGCGCTTCTTCCGGCATTGGTGCGGTCTATGCCGACCGATTGGCGCGTCAAGGCTATAACCTGATTCTAGTTGCTCGCAGCCGCGGGAAATTGAACGCGCTGGCCAATCACTTGAGCAACGAAACCGGCCGCACCGTGGAGGTCATCGTTGCTGATTTGAAGGAGAGGGCGGACCTGTTGCGGGTCGAAGAGGTTCTACGCAACGACGCCAGTATCACCTTGCTGGTCAACAACGCGGGTGTCGGCGGTGTCATGCCCTTGTTGGGCAGCCCGGTGGATGACATGGAAGACATGATCACCCTCAACGTCACCGCGCTGATGCGTCTGGCCTATGCAGTTGTGCCTGGTTTCGTCGCTCGGGGCGTCGGGACCGTGATCAATATTGCTTCGATCGTCGCCATCGCGCCTGAATTTCTCAATGGCGTATACGGCGGCACCAAGGCGTTCGTCCTTGGTTTGAGCCAATCGATGCACCACGAGTTGGCCGACAAAGGCATTCGTGTACAGGCAGTGTTGCCTGGCGCCACCGCTACGGACTTTTGGAGTGAGGCGGGCAACCCCGTGGAAAATCTTCCGCAGGACATCGTCATGTCCGCCACTGACATGGTCGATGCGGCGCTGGTGGGGTTGGCGGCGGGAGAGGTGGTGACAATTCCGGGGCTGCACGATGGTGAACACTGGGACCGCTACGAAGCCCTGCGCAAAGAGCTGTCAGGCTTGTTCGGTAACTCAACGCCGGCATCGCGTTATCGCTGCATTTAAGGCGCAATGAAAAATCTGTGGGAGCAAAGCTTGCTCGCGATAGCGGTGTGTCAGGCAAGTTGACTGAGCCTCATACAGTGCTATCGCGAGCAAGCTTTGCTCCCACATTTTTCACTCTACCTATCTGTCGTTGTCCCACAGATCTGTCGGCGGCTAAAAACTCTATTGCCCGCTTGCCGCGCCGTCATTTATCAGAATGGCCCGAGCCAAATCTTCGTCGGTAGCGTTCAGACCAGGATTATCCTGGCGGATCTGATGCATCACCGACTCCAGATAAACCCCTCGAATCGCACCACCGCTGGCAACGAAGCTGGACGCATCGTCCTTGGCGGGAATCATCAACTTGTGATCTTTGAAGGTTGAATACAGGGACGCTGAAACCCCGGCCGACGTGGCGACATCGCCTGCATCGACCTTGGCCATAGCCGAACCAAATGGTAAACACAGTACCAGGGAAGAAATCAGAAAAAGACGGCGCATGACGGTGTCCTCCGACAGCTTGAAGCGTAAGGGAATTACCACATAGCTTAGGATGCCCGACAGTGCTCAGGAGTTCCTTGATGCGCGAATAATCACTTCAAGTAATGCCTGTCATTTCTTCATGTTCGAGGCCGGTGTGACCGATGATCAGTGTCTGCAATGCCACGCGCCAAGGGGGCTATGCTTTGCAGTGTGCCCATCGCAATGGGAGATTTCCGATGATCAATGTCGCCACTGCCTGTCTGCTCGCCGATTACAAACGTTGGGCTGACTTACGACTGTTTGAAAGCCTGGTCGCGCTGCCGGCGGGTGAGGTCGGTAGAGAGCGGGCCTCGGTCTTCAAGAACATGATCGGCACCCTCAATCACATCTACGTAGTGGACTGCATCTGGAAGGCCCATCTCGAAGGCCGAGGCCACGGCTTCAAGACGTCACACGACTTGCTGCATGCCGAATTGCCTGACTTGCGCAGGGCGCAAAGAGATATCGATCACTGGTACTGCGACTGGAGTTCGCGCCAGACTGATGAGTCGCTGCGCAAGCTCGTTCAGTTTGCGTTTGTCACGGGTGAAAGCGGCACCATGACTACCGGCGCAATGCTGATGCACGTGGTTAATCACGCCAGCTATCACCGAGGCTGGATCGTCCAGATGTACTTCGAAATCCCGGCAATGCCTCCCGTTACCGACCTTCCGGTGTTCCTTCGCGAGCATGATCCGAATGTTCAAACGGCTAGCGCGCAGCCGTCGGCTCGGGCAGGTGTCGGGTTATTCGCGAGCGCGACCAACGTGCTGCCGTATCGTTATCGTTGACCCCGTTTCAGGCTATTGACTGCGCTGAGACACAATCCGTTGTCAGGTTGAACGGAGTGCCGCTTCCGCTGCTGCGAGTGAACGATCAAATAAGCTGACTTCAATTTTATGTTTGTCTGAAAGTCGTATGATTTTCTGCTGTAGCGCTAGTGAGTCTGGATGTTGGACAAATGGGGTTCTGGCGACTTCATGGGAAAAGTTGGCGGGCAACGATTCAGGTCAGATAGTGGCATAACGTGATGGGTTGCAGGGCTTCATGACTCAGTGCTCCGCCGGGCTGATGGTTGGAATTAGTATTAGCGGTTTGTCACGGATGGGAACTGGCAGAACTGCTCGGTTTTCGTGTGCCAGCCTTCAATCATTTCAACTGGTCGATGACTACATTGTGGCGAGGGAGCTTGTCGATTCGTCGCACCGTCCCGCTCGGCTGCGTAGCAGTCGAAAAACCTGGGTGCGAGGTTTGGCTGAATGACTGCGGTTGCAGGTTTTGGGGTCGCTTCGCAACCCAGCGGGAGTGAACGCCCTCGTCACAGGGGATTGTGTAACTCCTATTCGGTCAGCACTTTCCTGAACGTTTCTACCAGCGACAGCAAGTTGATTCGGTGCCACGCCGTCCGTAGCGCCGTGGAGAAGGAAATCCAACGACTGGCGGTTCACCGACCAGTACGATATCGAGACTAAGCTGAGTTACTTGTTGAACATGAGCGGAGGAACGATCATGGAATACGATGAAAAAATGATTGAAGACGCCGTACTGGCGCTGTTGGCAACCTTCAGCACCGACAAAGGCAATGCTTGGAAGGGCTACGACTTCGAGGTCATGAACCGATTGCATGAGCATGGTTTCATTGAAAATCCGGTGAGCAAGAACAAGTCGATCTGGCTGACGTCGAAAGGGCTGGAGCGAGGTCGGCAGATAGCAGGTCGTCTATTTGGCGAGAAAACTTCGGTAGAGCCGGCAACCAGGCCGAAGGCCTGAGCCTGTTACGACCACGTCGGACAACGTCCAGGGTGCCCACCTGGTTGATGGTTGCACTTGCAGGTTTTGGGGTCGCTTCGCAACCCAGCGGGAGTGAACTCCCTCGCCACAGGAATTTGTGTCGACTCCTAATCGGTGAGCACTTTCCTGAACGTTTCCACCAGCGGCCGCAGGTTGATGCGGTGCCAGGCTGCCCAGAGCGGTGTGGTGAATGCGATCCACGGCACTTCCCGCAGCACCACGCCCGGTGGTGCGTTGCGGCTTAACCCTTTTTGAATCATCGCGATGCCCAGGCCTGAGGCGACGAGGCCCAGTGCCGTGAAGGGTTCGGTGGCTTCCATGCGAATGTCGGGGGTGAAGCCGGCGCGGATGCAGGCGCTGACGAAGTCTTCGCGGCTGGCGCAGTTCTGGCGGTGTTGCACGCCGATCCACTCCTGATCCACGAGGTCGGCCGGGGTCAGGTTTTTTTGAAGCGCCAGTGGGTGATGTTCGGGCAGCGCCAGCAACATCGGGTCGTCGAGTACCTGGAAACCCAGCAGGTCCGGATCGTCGGCGACGGGTGGTTCGCTGACCAGGGCGATATCCAGACTACGCTGACGCAGGCCTTCGAGTTGTTCGACAGAGCTCAGGTTGTACAGCGCGACGTGGACGCTGGGTCGCTCGACCCGCAGCACGCGCAGGGCATTGGGCAGCACGCCGGCGTGCATGGCGTTCTCGATGTAGCCGATGCACAGGCCGCCTTCTTCGCCGCGACCCAGACGCTTGCCGAGGGATTCAAGTCGATTGGCGTGGGTGAGCAGTGCGCGGGTTTCGGCCAGGAAAGTCTGCCCGTCGCGGGTCAGGCGGATGCGTTGCTGGCTGCGCTCGAACAGGGTCAGGCCCAGGCGTTCTTCGAGCTGGGCGATCTGACGGCTCAGGGGGGACTGGGAGATGTGCAGGCGTTCGGCAGCGCGTCCGACGTGCTCTTCTTCAGCGACGGCGACGAAATAGCGCAATTGGCGGATGTCGATCATGTCAGACCTCTTGGGACTCAAGTGCTGCACATTATGTCTTGGACGGTCCGATCGTAGCAATCTAGGATCTGCTCAACGGTCACCTGCACTCCTTGAGCAAGGCGACCTCTGAAACTGACGAGGATTGAATCATGAGCTTGAAAGACAAATTGCCCGGCACGCTGGGTTTCGGCACCGCGCCACTGGGCAACATGTTCCGCGCCATTCCCGAAGAAGAGGCGATGGCCACCGTGCACGCAGCCTGGGACGCGGGCGTTCGGTACTTTGACACCGCGCCGTTCTACGGCTCCGGCCTCTCGGAGATTCGCCTCGGCACCGCGCTGGCGCAATACAACCGCGACGACTATGTGCTCAGCAGCAAGGTTGGCCGGGTGATTCTTGATGAAGTCGAAGATGCTTCGGCCCGGGACCTGGGCGAAAAGAGTGGGGTGTTCGAGCACGGTCGCCCGAACAAGATCGTTAATGACTACAGTGCTGACGCGACGATGCGTTCGATCGAAGACAGCCTCAAGCGCCTGCAAACCGACCGTCTGGACATCGTCTGGGTGCATGACATTGCCCAGGATTTTTACGGTGATCAGTGGCTTGAGTACTTCAATCAGGCCCGCACCGGCGCGTTCAAAGTGCTGACGCGGTTGCGTGAGGAAGGGGTGATCAAGGGCTGGGGCCTGGGTGTGAACAAGGTAGAGCCTTGCGAACTGACCCTTGACCTGACCGAAGCTCAGCCGGACGGTTTTCTCTTGGCGGGGCGCTACACGCTGCTCGACCATGACCGTGCCTTACAGCGTTTGATGGATGCCGCGTTGGCGCAGAACGTCGAGATCGTGGTCGGCGGTCCGTACAGCTCGGGCATTCTGGCGGGCGGCACGCACTTCGAGTACCAGAAAGCCAGTCCGGCGATCGTCAATAAGGTCGACCATATCAAGCGCATTGCCGCGGCCCACGGTGTCGATATCAAAGCAGCGGCGTTGCAGTTTTCCCTGGCGAATCCGGCGGTGGCGGCGGTGATTCCAGGCTCCAGCCGTCCGGACCGGATTGCTGAAGATGTGGCGGCGTTGTCGGCGGTAATTCCTGCGGCGTTTTGGCAGGCACTGCGTGACGCGAAGCTGGTGTCCGAGCGGGCTCCGCTGCCAGGCCAAAAGATCGCAGCCCGAGCCTTCGGCAGCGCTTACATGAAGGATGGTGACGTATGAAAATTGATCTCAGCGGAAAACTGGCGATTGTCAGCGGCAGTACCGCCGGCATTGGCTTGGGCATCAGCAAGGCGCTGGCCGAATCCGGCGCAACGGTAGTGGTGATCGGCCGGGAAGCGGCGAAGGTCGAGCAAGCCTTGGACAGCATTCGCCAAAGCGTGCCGGGTGCGCAGTTGCGCGGTGTGACGGCTGATCTGGGCACTGCTGAAGGCGCTGAACAGTTGTTCGCCGCCGAACCGCGGGCGGACATCCTGGTGAATAATCTGGGGATCTTCAATGACGTGGATTTCTTCGACGCGTCAGACAGTGAGTGGACGCGCTTCTACGAAGTCAACGTGATCTCCGGTGTGCGCTTGTCTCGGCATTACGTGCCGGACATGGTCAAGCAAGGATGGGGGCGGGTGATTTTCCTGTCCTCCGAATCCGGCGTCGCGACCCCGGCGGACATGATCAACTATGGCGTCACCAAAAGCGCTAACCTCGCGGTGTCCCATGGTTTGGCCAAGCGCTTGGCAGGCACTGGCGTAACGGTCAATTCGGTGCTGCCCGGCCCGACATTCACCGACGGCCTGGAACACATGCTCAAGGATGCCATCGCCGAATCCGGACGCAGCGCCCGGGAAGAAGCCGACGCCTTTGTGCGTAAGGCCCGTCCGACGTCGATCATCCAGCGCGTGGCGGATGTCGAGGAAGTCGCGAATCTGGTGGTCTACCTTGCGTCGCCACTGTCCTCGGCGACCACTGGCGCGGCCCTGCGGGTCGACGGCGGTGTTGTCGACAGCATGGCAATCTGAACCCTTTTCATCTAGAGAGAACGCACTATGGCAACTGCATCAGCATTTATCGATATCCCGGCTTCGGCCGACCAGGTGTGGCAATTGATTGGTGGCTTCGACACGCTGCCGGACTGGCTGCCGTTCATTCCCAACAGTGAGTTGAGTGAAGGCGGACGTGTGCGCAGCCTGCAAACCTCGGATGGCGCGGTGGTGGTCGAGCGGCTTGAGCTGTTTGATAACGCGGCGAAGACTTACAGCTATTCGATTTTGCAGGCGCCGTTTCCGGCGAAGGATTACCTGGCGACCTTGAGTGTTGAGGCTCGAGGGGAGGGTGCGCGGGTGACGTGGTCAGGGAAGTTTGAACCGGTCGGCGTCAGTGACGAAGAAGTGGTGGCGTTGTTTGCGGGGATCTATGAGGGCGGGCTCAAAGCGTTGCGAGCCAATTACCCGGGTTGATAACCAACCCAAAACCTTGTGAGAGTGAGCCTGCTCGCGATGGCGGTGGCACATTCAGCATCGATTTCGCCTGGAACCCCGCAATCGCTGGCAGGCCAGCTCCCACATTTGATCTGGGTTGAATCCGTGGCGAGGGAGCTTGCTCCCGCTGGGTCGCGAAGCGGCCCCAAAAGAGGGACTGCTACGCAGCCCAGCGGGAGCAAGCTCCCTCGCCACAGTTGCAGTGTCAGGCTTAAGTGAACAGCATTACCCTGGGGGAGCAAGCGCGCTCCCACATGTTGATCTTCATTGACATGCAGGAGGGGTCAGGTCTGTGGGATCAGGCTCTGCCGGCAATCGAGCACCAGCCGCGCGCCACCCCTTTCACTGCTCCCCACCTCCAGCGTAAACCCGTGCAGGCTGACAATCGCGGCGACGATGGACAGTCCCAGTCCAAACCCGCTTTGCTGGTTGCCACCCTCGGCGCGATAGAAGCGCTGGAACACCGCTTCCCGTTCGGCCAACGGTATGCCGGGTCCGGAGTCGAGTACTTCGATCCGCGTATGCCCACCCTCATTGACCCCACGCAAAATCACTTCGCCACCTGGTGGGGTGAACTTGATCGAATTGCTCAACAGGTTGGCCACGGCTTCAAACAACAACGCCCGATCACCGTTTAGCGGCGGCAATGAGAGTGGTATTTGCAGCTGGAATTTCAGTTCGCCTTCTTCGGCCAACGGCAAGTAAAAGTCATGCAGCTCCTGCAACATCGGCACGGGATCCAGCTGCACGAAACCGGAACGGCGCTGGCGATCTTCCAGTTCGGAAATCCGCAACAGGCCGCGAAAACGCGCCATCAAGGTGTCTGCTTCGCCGAGCACGGAATCCAGTTGCACGGCCAGGGGTGAGCCTTCGTCCGCCTGCTGCTGGATGCGGTACAACTGCGCCCGCAAGCGGGTCAGTGGCGTGCGCAGATCATGGGCGATGTTGTCGCAGACGCCCTTGACCTCGTTCATCAACCGCTCGATGCGTTCGAGCATGGCATTGACGATGGCTGCGAGCATGTCCAGTTCATCGCGACGGTTGGACAGCGGCAATCGGCGCGTCAAGTCACCGGCCACGATGGCTTCGGCGCTGGCCTGAATCCCGCGAATCCGTTTCAAGGGGCGGCGCCGCAACAGGTGCCAACCAGCGATGCCCGGGAGGATGGTCAGGGTGACGCCCCAGAACAAGGCGTGGAGGATGATTCGCGTGACGGCAAACAGAGAGCCGTTGTCGCGCACCAGAATCAGCCAGCGACCGTCGAGCGTCTGGGTGGCGACCGCATCACAACTGTCGGCCGGCAGGCTCGGGTCGTCGGAATCGGCGCAATCGCTGAGCATGTGAATCTTGCCGTCCAGTGGCAATCCTTCGGGAACGTGGTTCAGCGCGCCGCTCAGGTAGCGGTGCTGCTCGTCGAACAGGCCATAGGCGTCGATGCCGCGGATGTCGAAGGTCATGCTGACGGCGAGGGCGTCGACCAGTTGCTGGCCCTGAAAGTGCGAGAACAGATGCTGGCGTTGCAAAAGAGAGTGTTTGGCCAGGTTGTCCAGGTAGGCGGAAACCTCGTAGTACATGACCCCCATGAGAATGCCGCTCCAGATCACGAACAGTGAACTGTAGAGCGCGAGCAAACGGCTGCTGGAAGAGCGCCAGCCTTTAGACGGGTTCGGCAATGACATAACCCGAGCCTCGCACGGTCCGTATCAGTGGGGCATTGCCGGGGGGGTCGATCTTTTTGCGCAACCGGCCGATGTGCACGTCGATGAGGTTGGTGCCGGGATCAAAGTGATAGCCCCAGACCTCTTCGAAAATCATCATGCGCGACAGGATCTGCCCGGTGTTGCGCATCAGAAATTCCAGCAGTTTGTACTCGGTGGGCAACAGCGTCAGCAGTTGACCGTCGCGGCTGGCTTCGTGGCTGATCAGGTTCAGTTCGAGGTCAGCGACCCGCAGCGTGGTGGCCTGGGTGGCGACGGTGTTCTGGCGGCGCAGCAGGACTTCAACCCGGGCGGCCATTTCATCGGTGGCAAAGGGTTTGGTCAGGTAATCGTCACCCCCTGCGCGCAGGCCTCGTACTCGCTCATCGACATCGGAGAGGGCGCTGATCATCAGGATTGGCGTGGCGACACCCATGGTCCTGAGCGTGGTGACAATGGCCAGGCCGTCCAGCTCGGGCAGCATGCGGTCGAGGGTGATCAAGTCGTAGTTGCCACTGACTGCACGCTCCAGTCCTTCGCGGCCATTGTCGACCCAGTCCACGTCGAGGCCATGGTTGCTGAGTTCCGCAACAATTTCCCGGGCGGTCACGGCGTCGTCTTCGATGGTCAAGATTCGGGTCATAGGAAGGCCTGATGGTGGTTCAAAACGTTGCCGGCATTTTGCCAATAATTAGCGCCGGTCTTTCTAAATAAAACTTCATCTAAAGGCGCAATGCATAAAACCCGCTGGTTATGACGTTTCGTTGCAATTTGCATGGCTTTTGGAAGTTCAAAATTTTTAAGATTATGAAAAATAAAGACTTTTTAAAAATTTCGCTTTGGCACGCTGACTGCACTGACTCCATCAACAACTTGTAACAACATCTTTCCTGCCTGGAGCGACATAATAATGAATAGATCCTCGGATGGTTTCTATCCTGCCGCAGAAGAATCAAACGCGCGGTCGGGCGTTTCCTGGGGTGCGATCTTCGCCGGGGCCGCTGCGGCGGCGGCGTTGTCGTTGATCCTGGTATTGCTCGGTTTCGGTCTGGGCTTTTCGGCGGTTTCCCCTTGGGCTAACGAAGGCGTCAGCGCCAAGGGCCTTGGCATATCGACGATCGTCTGGTTGGCGTTTACCCAAATCATCGCCTCGGGGCTCGGTGGCTACATCGCCGGTCGTCTGCGGGTGAAATGGGCCAACATGCACGGTGACGAAGTGTACTTCCGTGACACCGCCCATGGCTTCCTGGCCTGGTGTGTTGCGACACTGGTTGCGGCCACACTGGTCGTTGGCTCGGTCAGCAGCATTGTCAGTGGCGGTGTGCAGGCCGGCGCCAATGTTGTCGGCGGTGCCGCCAGTGCCGCGACTCAAGCCGCCGGTACAGCGGCCAATAACACCAGCAGTGACCAGTATGGCTACTTCGTCGACAGCCTGTTCCGTGATGATCGTCCTGCCGCCGTCAGCGATGACGCTGCCCGTGGCACCGTCACCCGCATCTTTGTGCGCAGCCTGAACGACGGTCAGTTGGCCGCTGAAGACCGTACCTACCTCGCGCAACTGGTTGCCCAACGGACCAACCTGACCCAGGCCGACGCTGAGCGTCGTGTCGATGAAGTGTATGCCCGCACCCAGAAAGCCGTGGCCGACGCCAAGCAAGCGGCCAAGGAAGCGGCTGATACCGCAGCCAAAGTCGCTGCCATGACGGCGTTGTGGATGTTCGTTGCCCTGTTGATCGGCGCGTTCTTCGCCAGCTTCGCTGCAACCTTCGGCGGTCGTCGTCGGGATGCGGTGGTGTATGTCGAATCCGACGCTTATGTCACCACCCCGTCCTCTATTCGTTAATCCAGGAGAATACTCATGCGCTCATTACTGTTGTTTTTCCTCGGCGTACCGATCCCGATCATTATCCTGATCGCCCTGTTCATGCACTGATAACACTGGGGCTGGTGCCTCGGCCGCTTCTACCTCGGGTAGAAGCGGCTTTTTTTTGGGGCCTGGTTTTTTCGGGTGAGGGCATTCATTCAATTGGCGTATTAAGAAACTCCTCAAGCTGCTCCGCGTACGCCGTATACGCTGCGATCCGTGGAAATTGGGCAGCGTCTGCTTGTTCAGGAACCACAAGCCTGGTGAAACTCCAGGCCACCGCCAGGGTGATTCCGTCCTGGGTAATCGAACCGTCGGTCTTCAGTGACTGTTTTTCCAGTTCCCGCTCAAGCGCCAGGTACGCGGCGGCAAGTTGCCCTTCAACCCGTTCCACCCAGGGTTCAAATTGAATCTCGACCGGACGCAGGGTGCGCTCGTAATAAAGCTGCACCGACTTCTCGCACGCCGCCAACGCCAGACCAATCAAACGCAAGGAGCGCACACGTTGATCAATGTCGGTCGGCATCAGGCTGTTGCCGGTCCCGGCCAGCGCTTCCAGGTAATCGATGATCAGGGTCGAGTCGATGAGTACGTCGCCATTATCCAGTACCAGCGTCGGCGCCTTGACCACCGGGTTGATCTGCTGGAATTGCTCGAAATGGCGGAACACGGAAACCGATTGGTGCTCCAGCTGAATGCCAAGGCACTTGGCGGAAATGGCGACGCGCCGCACGTAGGGTGAATCCAGCATGCCGATCAGCTTCATTTGGGCTCTCCTTGAGATGACGATTTCGGATGTTCAACCTTAGCTTAGGTTCCATTCGCTGCAATGGATGTCAGGCTGATCCCCGATACCGATCAGCCATTTGTCTTCCATATACAGCCGCTGGATGGAATTTCTTGCTATAAACGCACTCCGATAACCACCACAAAGGCTGCCGTAGCGCACTTTCAAGGCTTTGTCGGACGAATTCGCTGTCTTTTCAGTTGCTGAGGCCTCAAGTCGGCCTTAGACTGCCGCCCCTCGTAAATTGAGTGCCGGGTGGCGCTTGGAATAAACGGCGCCTTTCCGATGGCCAGACCAGGTCCCGCGGAACGCTCCCTAATTCGCCTTAATGCACGTTTTTTTATAGAGATATCAATGACAAAGGACAAGTTGCTGGCCATGCCGGCGGATGACTACATGAATGCCGAGCAACATGCTTTCTTCTCCGAGCTGTTGCAGAACATGAAAGTCGAAACCCATGAGCGCATTGAACAGAACCGCATCGCCATCGAGAGCCTGGACACTCCAGCCGATCCGGCCGACGCTGCTTCTGTTGAAGAAGAGCGCACCTGGCTGGTGAACGCTATCGATCGTGACCAGCGCATGCTGCCTCAGTTGGAACAGGCTCTGGAACGCATCAAAGAAGACAGCTTCGGCTGGTGTGATGACAGCGGCGAGGCGATTGGCCTCAAGCGCCTGCTGATCAGCCCGACCACCAAGTACTGCATCGAAGCTCAAGAGCGTCACGAACAGATCGACAAGCACCAGCGTCAGGCCTGATTTCGTAACGCCCCGCATCGCGGGCAAGCCCGGCTCCATCAAGAGCAAGGCTTGCCCGCGATGCTTTTTTTCGTCTGCCAGAAAGCGTCCTCTTTTATTGATCTGCTGCAACGCCTCCGACTAAGGGACCATAGATAATGGCGATCTAGTGGCGTCTAATGCACATACAATTAGAAGAGTCGTAGGGTGACGAAGATGACAAGAGACGGATCTCTGGTTGGGCAAGTGCCCGTACCAGTACCTGTGACCCCAACCCGCTGGCTGGCGCCGACCCTGCAAAGCATCGCACTGATGCTCCTGTTGTGTGGCGTCGCGCTAGGTAACTGGCCGCTCTACCTCGGCTTGCCGCTGGCCGTGATGATCATCTGGCTACCGCGCCTGCGATCGCGAACCCTTCCAGAACCCGCCTTGGTGGACAGTCACGGCACGATTGCCGAACTGACTCGCGATCTTTCCTACACCACCAGTCACAACGCGCTGTCAGCCGCTGGCGTAGCGTTTTCGGTCAAGCAGTTAGCCGACAGGCTGCAATCGCAGCTTGGCGCGGCGGCGCAAATCGTCAGCAATGCCGAAGTGATGATCGCCACCGAACAAGCCACCTCGACCTTGAGCCGCAACGCCCTCAGCGCCGCTAGTGAAGCCCATCAAAGCAGCGCGGTGGGACGCTCGGAACTGGTCGAGTCCATTGCTCGCATGCACCAGCTCAGCCAACGCGCCAGTAACAGCCGCGAGCTGATCGAGGCCTTGAGCCTGCGCAGCGACGACATTCAGCGAGTCACCCTGGTCATTCAATCCATTGCCAGCCAGACCAATCTGTTGGCGTTGAACGCGGCCATCGAAGCCGCGCGAGCCGGCGAACACGGTCGCGGCTTTGCGGTGGTCGCCGATGAGGTGCGTGGCCTGGCAGCGCGCACGGCTACGGCGACGGGTGAAGTGGGCGAGATGGTCGCCGATATCCAGCAGCGCACCGCGCAGGTGGTGGAACAGATTCGCCAACTTTCCACCGATCTGGATATAGGTGTCGAGCAAGTCGAACAGACGGGGCAGCACCTGGACAACATTGCGCGTCTGGCGGCGGGCGTAGAAATCCAGGTCGGGGAAATCGCTCAAGGCGCTGACACCAACCGTGAGCAACTCGACAGCCTGTTCCAGGCCATCGAGCAAATGCGCAGTGACCTGGCCGTCAGCGATCAACAGACACAACGCCTGGCCCAGGCGGCAGTGCAAATGGAAGGGCAGGCAGAAACCATCAGTGAGCGGCTGGCCGAAGTCGGTCTGGATGACTATCACCAGCGTATCTACGACCTGGCGCGCGAAGGGGCCGCACAAATTGCGGCGTGTTTTGAAGCCGATATCGATCAGGGGCGAGTCAGTCTGGACGACCTGTTCGACCGGCATTACCAGGCAATCGCGAACACTCAACCGGCCAAATTCCAGACCCGCTTCGATCGCTATACCGATCAGGTGTTGCCGGCCATTCAGGAACCTTTACTGACGCGCCATGAAGGTTTGGTGTTCGCCATCGCCTGTACCCAGCAAGGTTATGTGCCGACCCATAACAAGGTCTTCAGCCAGCCGCTGACGGGGGATGCCCAGGTGGATGCGCTGCAGAACCGTACCAAGCGCAAATTTGCCGACCGCACCGGCATCCGTTGCGGCAGCCATCAGCAAGCCGTTCTGTTGCAAACCTATACCCGCGATACCGGCGAGCTCATGCACGATCTTTCTGTGCCGATCGTTATCAAAGGACGGCATTGGGGCGGTTTGCGCATGGGCTATAGACCAGAGAATCCGCGCTGAGGAGCCGTGGATTGTTACCGGTTCGGCAATGAAGCTGTGCAGCGGCGTCGCTGTTTCCTCGTTCAGGAACTTACTACCATGCCTACATAGTTAGGTGGCTAATTAAGTTCAGAGGTCAGCATGCAAAGCAAAGTCGATGTGGCGGTGATGATTGGCAGCGGTGTGCCCGCTTGCCTGCGAGCGATGGGGCAGAGTGTCTGCTGGGTGGTGCTGCTCAATGGTGAACGCCGCGGGACAGCCTTCTCCAGTCGTAACGAGGCGGAGGAGTGCAGGGCTGCCTGGCTGGCGCAATTGAGCGTCGGGAATCCTGGCAGCCTGCATTGATCCGGACTAGTGAATCTGGTGCATGCGCAGGTTGAGGTCATCGACCACGCGCGCCCAATCAGCGTCTTCGCGTAATTGTTCTTTCAGGAAGGCTGCCTGTTGTGGCGTCCAGAACTCGGCATCAATGAGTTTCTTGTCTTCGGGCAGGGGGGAATGACTTTCGATGAAATCGTCGATGGCCTTTTCGCTGGAGTCCAGGCCAAGTTGGTCGAACAGTCCTTTCAAGTCATGTGTAGGTGAATCCATGTTTCTCTCCTTGCGGGTCGCGCCGAGTGCGAGATCTGAAGTGCGGCTCATTGCATCTGAGGGGCCCGCGCTTCAGGAGTTCGATAGCGTTGTTCGAAAGCAGAGCAAGCATAGACTGCAAACCCGGTATCAGGCTTTCAGTGCGCCTTCATCAACGGCAAGCTTGAGGGCTTTGGCTGCTTCTTTGGCGGCGAAATCAGCGACGTCCGATGTCTTGAACCAGCGATCCTTCTCGACCTGGTGATAGGTCACAGTCGTCAATGGCGGTTTGGCTCGCATGACAATAACCGCCTGGAATTCACCCTCGACTTCTCTGGCTTCGCCCCGGATAAAAAATTCGCCGATATCAAATTCCGTCACGTAGCTGCCTTCCCTTGAAAATACTCTGTTGTTTTGAACGCCGTCCGGCTTTGGGACAGTTTCTTTGGTCGGGCAGTATGGCAGTAGTTGCCTGCCGACGGCTGAGTTAAGTCGTCGGCATGACGAAACGTCTATCGAGAACAAGGACCAGGGTTGTCAGTGGCGCAACTCCAGGGAGCGGGCCAACGCGCAGGCTTCGTTATGGTGACGACGGAAACCTCTTACGTGCCCCGTGGAAGTTTCCTTGATATGGAAGAAGGCGTTACCGGCCAGCACGACCTGAAAACGAGCGGGGGCGGGGGCTGCGAAATGCGCGTCTCCCAGTGGGAAAAGCCCGGATTTCATGGCTTGCGAGTCGTTTAATTTAAGGGCATGAGGATGGAAAAAGTGTGTCAGGGTGCACATGTGAAATCCTTTTCGTTGTTTTGCCGACGTTTGAACGCCGTTATGGGTAGTCTCGGTGAGCATCGCTGCTCTAGAATCACCCGTATTGGTGAGTGATCGTTGATTATCTAAAGCAATTTTTCGCTGGCGATCTGTCGGAAAAATGCTTTTTCCAAAGCGATTTTTCCCTAAAGTTGATAGTCCGTTTTGTCTGGCGATAGAAAGTACCTTTTCCTTCAGGCGTTGAAGAACGCCAGGCAGAGCGATGCGAGCAAACTTCCAGTAGGCTGCTCGTCTCCGAATTTCAATTCGGTAGTTTGGTTTCACTTTCGGCATGGCCGCTTTTTTTCTTCCGCACGCTCTTTTCGCGCGCGGCGTCATTTCAGATGTGGGGATGTTTCCTTGGCAGTAAGTAATCTAGATATGCATGCTTTGTTCGTGCTGGGTGATCTGCGCGCAAAGCTGGTTAAACAGTTTCAGTCGCGTTTCGTTTACATCACCGAACAAAACGCTGAAGGCATTTACATTGCCGAGATCGACACCGAAGAAGCCTTGGTCGTCGATGACAAACCCGGGCTCAAACTCAAGGTCGGCGATCATTTCAGCGCCTCCGTGCTACCCAGTCGCGAAGGCGGCAAGCTGGAGATCAAGTTTCGCGAAATCAAATTGACCGTCTACGGATTGGGCGATTACGCGTTCGTGACCACCGCTGACGGGCACGGCATTGTGTTCAAGGAAGGTCATAGCGTGGTGATGGTGTTTGCCGCCCATCAACAGTTGCAGGAAGGCTTGACCAAGACCCTCAAGGCCGTCACCGCCAAGGCTGCAAAATGGCGCAAGGGCGAGCTGGTAACCTTCAAGGCCAGCGAGTAACCGCCTCGGGTTTGCGGGAAATATCCGAAAATCGATTCACACCCCTCGAAAGCAGGAACCTCTACTACAGTCAGTTGACTGAGTATTTTGAGGCTTGCGGTCTTCCGCGCGGCCATCCTGCTATTGCTGTGATCAGCACGAGGTGCAAAGCATGAAAGGACTACGACGGTTGCTGGCCGCTACGGTGGTCACCTGCAGTGTGTTGGCTTCACCCGTTCCGGTGCTTGCGGCACAGGCGCCCATCCACTTTGCGGACCTGAACTGGGAAAGCGGCAGCCTGATCACCGACATCCTGCGGATCATTGTCGAAAAGGGTTACGGGCTGCCGACCGATACGTTGCCCGGGACGACCATCACTCTGGAAACTGCACTGGCCAATAACGACATCCAGGTCATTGGTGAAGAGTGGGCGGGGCGCAGTCCGGTCTGGGTCAAGGCCGAGGCTGAAGGCAAGGTCGTGAGCCTGGGCGATACGGTAAAGGGCGCCACAGAAGGTTGGTGGGTTCCGGAGTACGTGATCAAGGGCGACCCTGCCAAGGGCATCAAACCCGCCGCGCCGGGTCTGCGTAGCGTCAGCGACCTGCCCAAATACAAAGACGTCTTCAGTGACCCGGAATCACCAGGCAAAGGCCGCTTCCTCAACAGTCCGATCGGCTGGACGTCCGAAGTGGTCAACAAGCAAAAGTTGAGGGCGTATGGCCTGGAAGACAGCTATGTGAATTTTCGCAGTGGTTCCGGGGCTGCTTTGGACGCCGAGATCAGCTCATCGATCCGCCGGGGCAAACCGATCCTGTTTTATTACTGGTCGCCCACGCCATTGTTGGGACGCTTCAAGTTGATTCAACTGGAAGAGCCACCGTTTGATGCCGAGGCCTGGAAAACCCTCACCGACGCCGACAACCCCAATCCGAAACCGACGCGTTCATTGGCCTCGAAGCTGTCCATCGGCGTGTCCACACCGTTCCAGAAGCAGTACCCGGAGATTGCCGAGTTCTTCAGCAAAGTCGATTTTCCGATTGATCCGTTGAACAAGGCGCTGGCCGAAATGAGCGAAAAACACACCGCGCCCCGTCAGGCCGCGCAAGCCTTCATGAGGGCGCATCCGGACGTCTGGCAGGCCTGGGTGCCCAAGGATGTGGCGGACAAAGTCTCGGCCGATTTGAAGTGAGTTCGAACCTGCCCTTACAAAAACGTTTGGGGAGGTTCATCCTGCGGCGACATTTCACGCTGGATGTTTGACTATGAGCCTGATAATTGCGCAATGGATGGCTGCCGTCTTCCTGTTGATCAGCCTGATACACCTGTATTGGGCGGCGGGAGGCAAACTGGGAAGCGAGGCCGCGGTGCCTCGTGTGCCCGGGGAGGACGGCCAGGCACCCAGGCCGGCGTTCAAACCTTCAGGCTTCACAACCTTGCTGGTGGCGGTGGGGTTGCTGCTGATTGCGATGCTGGTGTGCCTGCGGGTCGGCTTGTACCTGCCGACGGTGCATCACTGGTCGCTGCAATGGGTCATTAGCGCGATCGCCATGTTGATGTTTGCGCGGGCAATTGGCGATTCGAATCTGGTGGGGTTCTTCAAGCAGGTCAAGGATTCGCGATTCGCCCGCCTGGATACCTGGGCTTATTCACCCTTGTGCGTGGTGCTGGGGGCGGGATTGCTGGCCGTGGCCTGGATCTGATTCAAAGCAGGATCAAAAGATCGCAGTTTGGTTTCACTCGACAGCTCCTACAGGCGCTTCCAGACACCGAAGACCTTTGTGGGAGCCGGGCTTGCCCGCGATGAGGCCATTGGGCCCGGCACAAATTCCGGAAACGCCATCACGAGCAAGCTTTGCTCCTACAGGATCTCGTATACACCGAAGACCACTGTGGGAGCCGGGCTTGCCCGCGATGAGGCCATTGGGCCCGGCACTAATTCCCGAGACGCCATCGCGAGCAAGCTTTGCTCCTACAGGATCTCGTATACACCGAAGACCACTGTGGGAGCCGGGCTTGCCCGCGATGAGGCCATTGGGTTCGGCATAAATTCCCGAGACGCCATCGCGAGCAAGCTTTGCTCCTACAGGATCTCGTATACACCGAAGATCACTGTGGGAGCCGGGCTTGCCCGCGATGAGGCCATTGGGTTCGGCATAAATTCCCGAGACGCCATCGCGAGCAAGCTTTGCTCCTACAGGATCTCGTATACACCGAAGACCACTGTGGGAGCCGGGCTTGCCCGCGATGAGGCCGTGAGCCCGGCATAAATTCCGGAGACGCCATCGCGAGCAAGCTTTGCTCCTACAGGATCTCGTATACACCGAAGATCACTGTGGGAGCCGGGCTTGCCCGCGATGAGGCCATTGGGCCCGGCACTAATTCCCGAGACGCCATCACGAGCAAGCTTTGCTCCTACAGGATCTCGTATACACCGAAGACTACTGTGGGAGCCGGGCTTGCCCGCGATTAGGCCATTGGGCCCGGCACTAATTCCCGAGACGCCATCACGAGCAAGCTTTGCGCCTACCGTTCTGGTTTGCGTCGGCTGCTCACCTCAGCCGGCACATCATCCCCGGCCATGCGCTTGCGAAACAACGCCGCTCGCGCCAGCAGCAACGTGGTGACCGGCACGGTAATCGCCAGCAGGATCGGAATCAGCCACGCGTGCAGCACCGGTCCAGACTTGAGCGCCGAGAAGTAAATGATGGACGCCAGGGCCACGCACCAGGCCCCCAGTGTCGACGCGAGCGCAGGCGGGTGCATGCGTTGGAAATAATCTTTCATGCGCAACAGCCCGATGCCGCCGATCAACGCAAATAGGCTGCTGAGCACCAACAGGATCGCCACCGGCACTTCAACCCACAAAGACAGTTGCGCGCTCATTCAATCACCTCGCCACGCAGCAGGAATTTAGCCAGGGCAAACGAGCCCACAAATCCGAACAGCGCAATCAGCAGCGCCGCTTCGAAGTAGGTGTCACTGGCATAACGAATCCCCAGCGTGAGCATCATCAACATCGCCAGGATGTACAGGTAATCCAGCGCGAGTACGCGGTCCTGTGCCGATGGCCCCTTGAACAGGCGGATCAGGGTCAGGACCATCGCGACCGAGAAAATGAACAGGCTCAGCAGGATGGCATTCGACAGCAAGGGGCTCATTCGAAGATCTCCATCAGGGGGCGCTCGTAGGTCGCCTTGAAATGCTCGATGAACAACGCCTCATCCTCCAGATCGAACACGTGCAGCAGCAGGATGCTGCGGTCCAGCGCCAGCTCCGACCAGACCGTGCCCGGTACGACCGTGGTGATCATGGACAGTGCGGCCAGGCCGTTGGCATCGCGCAAGTCCATCGGCACCTTGATGAAGTGCGAACGCGGGGGACGGCGACCGGCGTTGAGCACGCCACAGGCCACGGCGAGGTTGGACAGCACGACGTCACGCCCGACCACCAGCAGCAAACGGAGGATGACGCCCGGTCGACGAATGCGAATCGGCAGTGGCCGCAGCTTGCGCATCATCAGGGGCGCGCAGAAGCCGAGTATCGCGCCCAACAGCAAGTTGCCGGGACTCATCGACAGGTTCAGCACCAACCACAACACCCACAGCGCCAGCGATAGCCACGGTGCAGGAAACAGACGCTTCATGGTTGCACCTCCACGATCACGGCTTTTGCCTCGGGGCTGGGAACGGCGCGGGTACCGAGCACCGCCATGACGTATTGCTGCGGATTGTTCAGGGCCGCAGCGGCGTCCTGGGTATAGCGCATCAGGGGCTCGGCCTTGAAGGTCAGTGCAATGCTCAGACCCAACAGCGCAATGATCGGTACGCACTCCAGACGGCGCAGCAAAGGCGACGGTCGTTCTTCAGGTGTCCAGAAACGCTGGATGCCCAGGCGTGAGAAAGCAATCAACGAGGCCAGCCCCGAGATGATCAGCAGCGCGAGCAAGCCCCACGCAACGTTCGAGACCGGCTCATCGCTGCCGGTACCCAGCCCCAGCGGGTTGAGCAGGGCGTGCAGCAAGCCGAGCTTGCCGATGAAACCGGACAACGGCGGCATGCCGATGATCAGCAGGGAGCAGGCGATAAAGCTCAACCCCAGGAACGCCATGGTCCAGGGAATCACTTGGCCGACGACCGCTTTTTGCTCATCGTCGAGGTTGATGCCTTTGGGGGGCTGCAGGGATTCCATCGGCCGAGGCAGCAGGTCGCCGTCGTCGAACAGCGGCATATCATTGGCCGAACGCGAACGCTCGATGAGTTCGGCCAGCAGGAACAGTGCACTCAAGGCAAGGGTTGAGCTGACCAGATAGAACAATGCAGCGCCGATCAGGTTGGGCTGGGCGAAGCCGATGGCCGACAGCAGAATCCCCGCCGATACCAGAATGCTCAGGCTGGCCAGACGCTCCAGACGTTGCGCCGCAAGGATGGCCACCGCCGCACAGACGATGGTTGCCATACCGCCGTAGATCAGCCAGTCACCGCCAAAGTACGCCGACGCGCCCGCCTGGCCGGAGAACAGCAGGGTCCACAGGCGCAGCAAGGTATAGACGCCGACTTTGGTCATGATCGCGAACATCGCCGCCACGGGGGCACTCGCCGCGCTGTACGCCGGCACCAGCCAGAAATTCAGCGGCCACATCCCGGCTTTGGCCAGGAAGGCCACCGCCAGAATCGCCGCGCCGGCATGCAACAGGCCGCGATCGGCTTCCGGCACCAGCGGGATTTTCAACGCAAGGTCAGCCATGTTGAGCGTTCCGGTGACGCCATAGATCAGCGCCGCGCCAATCAGGAACAACGACGAGGCCAGCAGGTTGATCGAGACGTAATGCAGGCCCGCCGACACCCGTGCACGGCCCGAACCGTGGAGCATCAGCCCGTACGATGCCGCCAGAAGCACTTCAAAGAACACGAACAGGTTGAACAGGTCGGCGGTCAGGAACGCGCCGTAGAGGCCCATCATCTGAATCTGGAACAGCGCGTGGAAGCTCGAGCCCGCCCCGTCCCATCGAGCCATGGCAAAGAGCAGGGCGCTGACGCCGATGATTCCGGTCAGCACCAGCATCAGGGCCGAGAGTCGATCAACCACCAGCACGATACCGAACGGGGCCTGCCAGTTGCCTGGCAAGTACACGCCGATCGAGCCGGGAACACCGGTCTCCTGAGTCCATTGCAGCAACAGCACGGCGATGCCCAGGCCTACGAGGCTGGAGAACAGGTTGATCCTGGCTTTCAGCGGACGGTGCTTCTCGCCCAGCATCAGCATCACGGCGGCGGTCAGCAGCGGCAGCAGAATAGGTGCAGCGATCAGGTGCGGCATCAGCGTCATTCTTTAGGCTCCCGGCCGTCCACATGGTCGGTGCCGGTCAGGCCCCGGGAGGCCAGCAGCACAACGAGAAACAGGGCGGTCATGGCGAAGCTGATGACAATGGCGGTCAACACCAGTGCCTGGGGCAGCGGGTCGGTGTAGTTCAACAGGTCTTGCGGTACGCCGTCCTTGATGATCGGCTCCTTGCCGATGAACAGGCTACCCATGCTGAAGATGAACAGGTTTACGCCATAGGACAGCAGGCACAGGCCCATGACCACCTGGAACGTTCGCGGCCGCAGTATCAGCCAGACACCTGACGCCGCGAGGACGCCGATGGCGATTGCGATGACTTCTTCCATCAGACGGCTCCTTTGCTGGCGACGGATTTTGGCAAGGCCGCGGTTTTGTGCCCGCGGACCGATTGGTGGGCGAGGGCGGTCAGGATCAGCAATGTCGAACCCACGACCACGGAATACACGCCAATATCGAAGAACAGGGCGCTGGCGATGTGGATGTCGCCAAACACCGGCAGAGAGAAATGCCAGGTGTGGGTGGTCAGGAACGGGTACCCGACGGTTATTGCGCCAAGGCCGGTGACCGTGGCAAACAGTAGCCCGGTGCCCATCCAGCGCAACGGCCGCAGGCTCATCTGCGCTTCGACCCACTGCGTGCCGGCAACCAGGTACTGCAGGATGAACGCTACCGACATGACCAGTCCGGCGACAAACCCGCCCCCCGGCTGATTGTGGCCGCGCATGAACAGGTAGATCGACACCACAAACGCGATGGGCAACAGCAGCCGCACCAGCACTGCCGGCACCATCATGAAGCCCAGGGCGGTATCGCTGGCGTGACGCGGGTTGACCAGGTCAGTGACCACGTCCGGAGCCAGCAAACGTTGCTGGGCCGGCAACTGCAGGCTCTCTTTCGGTGGGCGGAAGCGGCGCAGCAGGGCGAACACGGTCAGGGCCACGGCGGCCAGCACGGTAATTTCACCGAGAGTATCGAAGCCCCGGAAGTCCACCAGCATCACGTTGACCACGTTGCTGCCACCACCTTCAGGCAGGGCGCGGCTGAGGTAAAACGAGGAAATGACGTTGGGGGTCTGTCGCGTCAGCATGGCGTAGGACAACAGCGCCATCCCGCCACCGACCGCGGTCGACAACAGCAAGTCACGCAAGCGACGGATGCGCGCCTTGCGCAGGGTGCTCGGCAACGGCGCGACCTCTTCGATGCGTCGCGGCAACCAGCGCAGGCCCAGCAGGATCAGGACTGTGGTGACAACTTCGACCGCCAGTTGAGTCAGCGCCAGGTCCGGCGCCGAGAACCAGACGAAGGTCACGCAGGTCATCAGGCCGCAGACGCTGACCATGGTCAGGGCCGCGAGCCGGTGATACTTGGCTTGCCATGCCGCGCCCAAGGCGCAGGCGATCGCCAGGAGCCAGAGGGTCACGAACACGATCGAGCCCGGGATCTTCGGGCGGTCGCCCCAACTTAGGCTGCTGTGCAGCATGGGTATCAACCCGGCCAGCACTGCCGCAAGGACCACGAGGAACAGCTGGGTTTGCAGGCGCTTGGTGCTGATCCGCCGTTCAAGACGACGACCCAGGCGCATCATGATCACCAGGCAGCGTTCGAACAGGCGCTTGCCGTTGAACCGGCCAATGATCGGTGGATACTTGAAGCGTCCGCGCTTGAGCTGATTGCGCAGCAGCAGGTAGAGCACGATGCCGCCGGTCATGGCGATCAGGCTCATGATCATCGGTGCGTTCCAGCCGTGCCAGATCGCCAGGCTGTATTCCGGCAGCGTGCCACCGACCACGGGCAGCGCGGCAGCCGCCAGGATCGGGCCGACCACCTGCGCCGGGAAAATCCCCACCACCAGGCACGCGAACACCAGCAACTCGACGGGCGCGCGCATCCAGCGTGGTGGCTCATGAGGGGTGTGCGGCAGGTCAGTGGCGGTCGGGCCGAAAAATACATCGGCGGTAAAGCGAAGGGAGTAAGCAACGCTGAACGTACCGGCGATGGTCGCAACGATCGGCAAGGTCATCTCGACCCAGGCGGTGGCGTTGATGAACACCGTTTCGGCGAAGAACATCTCTTTGGAGAGGAAGCCGTTGAGCAACGGCACGCCGGCCATCGAGGCGCTGGCGACCATGGCCAGGGTGGCGGTGTAGGGAATCAGTTTGATCAAGCCACTGAGCTTGCGAATGTCCCGGGTGCCGCTCTCGTGGTCGATGATACCGGCGGCCATGAACAGCGAGGCTTTGAACGTGGCGTGGTTGAGGATGTGGAACACGGCGGCCACGGCGGCCAGCGGACTGTTCAGGCCCAGCAGCAGGGTGATCAGCCCGAGATGGCTGATGGTCGAGTAGGCGAGCAGTCCCTTGAGGTCGTTCTGGAACATCGCGCAGTACGCGCCGAGCAACAAGGTGCAGGCGCCGGCGCCGCTGACGATGTAGAACCATTCTTCACTGCCGGACAAGGATGGCCAGAGTCGCGCCAGCAGGAACACCCCGGCCTTGACCATCGTTGCCGAGTGCAGGTACGCCGAGACTGGCGTCGGTGCTGCCATTGCGTGTGGCAGCCAGAAATGGAAGGGGAATTGCGCGCTTTTGCTCAATGCGCCGATGAGAATGAGAGGAAGCAGAATAGGGTAGAGGGCGTGTGCGCGAATCAGATCGCCGGCGGCCAGGACCTTGTCCAGGTCATAGCTGCCCACCACATGGCCGAGCAGCATTACCCCTGCCAGCAGGCATAATCCCCCTGCGCCCGTGACCATCAGCGCCATGTAAGCGCCGCGTCGCGCGTCGGAGCGGTGGTGCCAGTAGCCGATCAGCAGAAAGGAAAAGAGACTGGTCAATTCCCAGAAGAACACGATCTGGATCAGATTGCCGGAGATGACCAGCCCGAGCATGGCGCCCATGAACGCGAGAAAGAACGCGAAGAATCGCGGCACTGGATCGTCGGGTGACATGTAATAGCGTGCATACAGCGAAACCAGCGTGCCGATGCCCAACACCAGCATCGAGAACAGCCAGGCGAAGCCATCCATGCGCAGGACGAAGTTCAGGCCCAGGCTGGGCAGCCAGAAGAATTCTTCGCGAATCACCCCGCCATGGGCGATCTGCGGGTACAGGAGTGCGACCTGGACGGTACCTATCAGGGCAACGAGACCAGCGAGCAATGATTCGGCGTTACGCGCGTTGTGCGGCAGCACGGCTGCCAGACAGCTGCCTATGAAAGGCAGAAGCAGTAGAACTATCAGGGACATAGGCTTCTAATCTGCGGAAGTTTGTGAAGCATCATACGTGCCAGTCCCCGGATCGCCAAACTCCAACCTGTGGCAGAATCCTACACCGTAGACGGAAAAAGCCTGTTTAACATTGTTTCAGCAAGGAGGTATCAACCGCTGCGGCCCCATCGCGATCAGGCTCAATCCCACTTTCTAAAGACGGTGAACACGAAAGTCCTGCGCATTTCCCCTATAGGAGCGAGCCTGCTCACGAAAGCAATCTGCCCAGCGACTCAATCCTCACGCTCAACCTTCCGTTTCCCGCTCCAGCGCTTCCTCGACAGCCACACCTTTCCCCTTGGTCTTCAGCTCGCTCACGATCACCGCCGCCACAATCAATCCGGCGCCCACCAAGGCAATCGCCGGCAAACGCTCCCCGGCGATCCGACCGACAATCCCGGCCCACACCGGCTCTCCGGCATAGATCAATGTCGCCCGGGTCGGCGAAACACTTTTCTGCGCCCAGTTCATGGCGACCTGAATCGCTGCACTGGCCGCGCCCAGGCCCAGAGCGCTGCACAGTAACAACCAGGAGAAGTCCGGTATCCGCTCCTGGGTCGGCACCACCATCAAGAGCGCCAGCACGGAAGTGACTGCCAATTGCACCACGGTCACGCGACGCACATCGACCTGGCCTGCATAGGTGCTGATCAAAATGATCTCGGCGGCAATCGCCACGGCACTGATCAATGTTGCGATTTCACCGGGACTGAAGTTGAAAGAAGCGCCGGCAGGCCCCGATAACAGCATCAACCCGGTAAACGCCAGCATGATCCCGATGCTCGGCATCAACCCGGGACGCCGTCCCAGCACCAGCCATTGCAGCAGCGGCACGAAGGGCACGTACAGCGCGGTAATAAATGCCGATTGACTGCTCGGAATGCTCTGCAAGCCGACAGTCTGCAAGCCATAACCGAGCATGATCGCCACACCGATAAACGCCCCGGCCTTGAGTTCGAACAACGTCAGGTCGCGCAGGTGACGCCAGGAGAACAGCGCAACAATGATGGCTGCCGCCGCAAAGCGCAGGCCAACGAAAAACATTGGCCCACTGACGGTCATGGCATGTTGCACCAGCAAAAAGGTGCCGCCCCAGATCATGGTGATCACCACCAGCACGCATTCGGCTTTGCTGAATCGTGAGAAACGGGGAGAAGTGTGAGAGGAGTTCACCGACGTCATGACCTTGCGCGCTACCTGAGGGAGACGCACAATGCGTCGAATGTTGCGCAGTATACTGCCCAACCCCACTAAGTGAGCAATATAGTGCACAAAGATTCCACGCCACGGGCTTCGGTCCTCCAGCACGTCAGTCAGAACGTTCGACGCCTGCGCCATGCAGCCGACATGAGCCAGACCGCCCTGGCGGAAAAGTCGGGTGTCAGTCGACGGATGCTGGTAGCGATCGAGGCGGGCGAAAAGAATGTCAGCCTGACCACCCTTGATCGCGTTGCCGAAGCGCTGGACGTGGCGTTCAGCGATCTGATCCAGGCGCCCGATGCGCGTGATCCGAGCCGTATCAATGAAGTGGCCTGGGCTGGAACCATTCCGGGCAGTAAAGCGGTTCTGCTGTCCAAAGCCACCGCCACCCGTGAAGTCGAACAGTGGGAGTGGTGCCTCCAACCGGGGGAAATTTACCCCTCACTGCCGGATGCCGATGGCTGGAGCGAGCAGATCTTTGTCTTTGAAGGCTGTCTGACTTTGATGCTGGGCGAGACACCCCATGCGATCGCTGCCGGTGAGTTCTACATGTTCGCCAGCAACCAGCCTCACTCGTATCGAAATGAGGGTGCAGTGGCCGCGAGGTTTGTGCGCAACGTGGTGATCTGACTGTCTGCCCGGCAACATTGAATAGGCACTTTGCTTTTCTAAAGCTCCATGTCTTTCTCGAATTGTTCTATAAGCTGCTGATATATAACGGATTACAGTTTAGGCATGACTCCTGCAAACGCTCTGGGTATTGATTCCCACCGTTTTCGGAGCGCCGCGCAATGGCCCGTGAAATCCGCCTAACACGACGCCCGCTACGATTTCGCCGAAGAGTACCTGGAGGTTTGCTACAAGCTCTGGGAAGGCAGTTGGGAGGAGGGCGCGATCCTGCGGGATCGTGAGCGTCGGATTTTCAGCGACCCGAGCAAAATCCATGAAATCCGCCACGTCGGAAAACACTTCCAGGTGCCCGGCATTCACCTCTGTGAACCGTCGCCGCAACGCACGCCCGTGCTGTATCAGGCGGGTGCATCGAGTCGGGGCAAACAATTCGCCGCTGAACATGCCGAGTGTGTGTTTGTCGCCGCGCCGTCAAAGGTCCTCCTGAAGAAAACCGTTGCGGACATTCGCCGTCGCGCCGCCGAAGCCGGACGTGATCCTTCGAAAATCCTGATCTTCAACCTGCAGACGGTGATCCTCGGCGAGACCGATGCCAAGGCCAAAGCCAAGTTTGAGGAATACAAAACCTGGGTCAGCTATGAAGGGGCGATGGCGCTGATTTCTGGCTGGACCGGCATCGACTTCTGCCGGTTCAAGCCAGATGAGCCCCTCAAGCATGTGCACACCAACGCCATTCAATCGGCGGTGGAGGCGTTTTCGACGGCTGATCCAAACAAGGTCTGGACGCCGAACGAGCTGGCGGACTGGGTTGGCATCGGAGGGTTTGGTCCCTTGTTTGTCGGCAGCCCTGAAACCGTCGCTGATCTGCTTCAGGAATGGGTCGAAGACACCGATGTGCACGGCTTCAACCTGGCCTACGCGCTGACCCATGAAACCTTCATCGACGCGGTTGAACTGCTAGTGCCGGAGTTGCAGAAGCGCGGGGTGTACAAGACCGATTACGCGCCGGGGACTTTGCGCGAGAAACTATTTGGAGAAGGACCAACGTTACCGGCGATCCATCCCGGAGCGGGGTATCGGGACCTGGCGGCGTTGCGGCAGGAAGAGAAAAAGTCGGTATCTGCATAAAACTTCAATCCCTGTAGGAGTGAGCCTGCTCGCGATGAGGCCGGCACATCCGGCATAGATGTCGCCAGTTACACCGCCATCGCGAGCAGGCTCACTCCCACAGGGGATCAGCGTCGGACACAAACACCGCGCCCGGCAAGGTTCAAACTGGTCTGACCCCAAAATGTAGGAGCGAGCCTGCTCGCGATGAGGCCCGTCCATTCAACACACATCCCGGCCCGGCGGACCACCGCATGCTTTTCTCCATCCGCGTGAACGTGATCCAGCCAGGCGTACTACTTTGGTACTGACTGACGAACCCTTCATGGTTTTGCGGCTTATGATCGTTCAGGAAATTGCCCGCTTCCTGATTGCCGGGCGACCCTTTAATGTGGCGCTCACAGTCGCCTCGCCAATCCGGCAGCCGCCGCGCGAACTGCATGACTTCCCTTTAGGTAAACACTGATCTGTGAGAACGCCATGAGTGAAACCCCACGCGGACACGCGACCGACGCCATTCGCCACGCCGACATTCTGATCGTCGGCGGCGGTCTGAGCGGCGCCATGCTGGCGGCGCAGCTTCTGCGTTTGCCGGGCAAGCGCTCGGTGCTGGTCATCGAACCGCGTGCCGAACTCGGTCGGGGCGAAGCGTACAGCGCCGTCGAATTGGGCCATACGCTCAATGGCAATGCCGCCCGCATGAGCGTCGATCCGGACAACGCCGACGACCTCACGCAATGGCTCACCGAACACATTGCGGCGGGCGGCTGGCCCGAGTCTGACCAGCAACATGTGCCCATCAGCGAATTGTTCCCGCCTCGCGGGCTGTTCGGTGTTTACGTGCAGCAGCGTCTGAGGGAAGCGCAAGCGGTCGGCGCGTTGAACGGCTCGACGGTCGAACACCTGCGCGCTGAAGTGGTGGACCTTGAGGCACTGGACGATAGCGTTCGGATGAGCCTGAGCGACGGCCAACGCTTGCAGGGCGCTTACGCCGTGTTGGCGACCGGGATGTTTCCCGCTGCGCGCACACCCCAGACCCAATCCAGCGGCGTGAACGCGGCCGCGCTCGATCCTTGGGATGTGGCGGCCATGCGGCAGCTCGATCCACAATCGACGGTGTTGATCATCGGTTCCGGGTTGACCATGGTCGATGCCGTGGTGTCACTGGAGCAGGCCGGGCACCGCGGGCCGATCAACGTGTTTTCGCGCCATGGTTTGCTGCCGCACGTAAGGCGTCAGCCTCCGGCCTGGGTGGACTTTCTCGCCGAAGATGCGACGTTGCGCACCCCGCGCCAGCTGGTGCGCGAATTGCGTCGGCATTGCCGGGACGCCATCGCTCGGGGCATCGACTGGCAGGCACCCTTGGACACGGTCCGGGCGCATATCGGCCGGTTGTGGAATCAGGCGACGGATGCACAGCGCCGGCAGTTTGTACGGCATGTGCGGCCGTGGTGGGAAAGTCATCACCACCGTTCGCCGCCCTTGAGCGCCGAGCTGGTCGCGCGGTTGCACGGGGAAGGTCGATTGCACATTGAGGCGGCGTCGTTCAAAGGGTTGGCGCCTTCGCCCCATGGCGACAACGTCAGCCTTTACATCCGGCGTCGCGGCGAGACCGAAACCTCCGTCGTCAGCGGTGCGGCGTTGATCAACTCCAGCGGCATCGAATATGACTGGCGCCGCGTCGCGCGACCGTTGCCCCGGCAGCTACTGGCGCGTGGACTGATTCAGCCGGGCCCTCTGGCACTCGGCATCGCGGCCGCGGCGGATGGCGCCGTCATGGATGCAAACGGCGACGTATCTGATCGATTGTTTGCAATGGGGCCGCCATTGCGCGGCATGTGGTGGGAAAGCACGGCGGTCACCGATGTCGCGAGCCAGGCGAAGGCACTCGCCTCGCGACTGAGCATAAAAACCCCGAGGTAGATCGAATACTGTTCACTCAATAAAAGCTTCAGGCGAGCACAGCACTTCACTTAAGAAAAGCTGAGGCGAGCACAGCACTGTGGCGAGGGGATTTATCCCCTCGCCACAGAGGTATGCATCACGCTTACGGGTAGATGGGAGCCACCCGGGGTTTAAAGCCAGCAATCAATAACGCTGATACTTCGACCCAAACTCAGGACGGTTCTCGGCGACATACAGCTTGCTCGCCTGAGCGTCCTTGTGATCAACGCCAACCGTATTGACGTTCAACGTAGCCGGTTGGGTGACCTTGGCGGCGGCAACGACTTGCGACACCCCATGGGGTGCGGCAATGGCGGACGTTGCACCGAGAATCGAAAGCGCGAAACCAAGACCGATAATGCTTTTCATGATGTAGCTCCAGAGCGTGGGAAGAAGATGTGGCCACTGTAGAGCTGGAGCCAGGGCATGAAAAAACACCTGCACGCATAGTCTTTATCACGCGCGTTGATCCGGGGGAACGCAACGGCGCTGTCTACGCGCCCAGCATCTCAACCGGATACGAGAACACATACCCCTCACTGCGCACGGTCTTGATGTAGGTCGGTTCGCGGGAGTCGTCCATCAGCCGCTGGCGCAGCCGGCTGACCAGCAGATCGATGGAGCGGTCGAACAGGTCGGCGTCACGGCCTTGCGTCAGGTTCAGCAGTTGATCGCGGCTGAGCACCCGCTGCGGATGATCGAGAAAGACCCGCAGCAAGCGGTACTCGGCGCCACTGAGCGCCACCATCGTGTCGTCCTGGTCCAGCAGATGACGGGCCGTGGTGTCCAGGCGCCAGCGCCCGAAACCGAGCAGCCGGCCGCTTTCGGTGATCAGCAGGTTAGGCGGCAGCATCCGCGTGCGGCGCAACACGGCATTGATCCGCGCGAGCAGTTCGCGGGCGGAGAAGGGTTTGGTCAGGTAATCATCGGCGCCCATTTCCAGCCCGAGGATGCGGTCGGTTTCGTCGTTGCGGGCGGTGAGCATCAGGATCGGCGTGGCCTTGTGTTTGCCTGAGCGCAGTTCGCGGCACAGCAGCAAGCCGTCATCGCCGGGCATCATGATGTCCAGCACGATCAGGTCCACCTGGTTGGCATCGAGAAAACTGCGCATTTGCCGGCCATCGGCGACCACTGTGGTGCGCAGCCCATTCTTCTTCAGGTAATTACCGACCAGCTCGCGGATTTCTCGATCGTCATCGACGATCAGGATGTGGTTCACGTGTTCCATCGCTCAACCTTCTTGTTATGGGTCGCAGGTTTTGTATCGCGCTGTATCGAATGCCCGGTTTGACACCTTACGCCTCAATAGCCGCGGTTTTACGACACATGGCAGATACCTCGCGTCGATTAAATGGGTTCCATCGAGACAAGGCAACTTGCTCGCCACGTCTTCCCATTGCAGCCCCGAGGTCATCACCATGAGCATAAACAACGTTATCGTCGCTGGCGTCTTCGCTGTTCTGAACATCGCTGCGTTTTCCGCCCACGCCGACGTCAAAAGCGCGCCGCAGACCTACACCTACGGCACCCACCTGGATATCAAGAAAGTGATCTCGACCGTTGAAAGCGGTGGCAGCTGCGGCATTGTGAATGCCCGCATGACTTACCTGGATTCCAGCGGCACACAAAAAGTCCTCGATTACAGCAAGTTCGCCGAATGCGCCAATCAGGGCGGCTGAGCCTTCCACTACGCTGATTCCTAACGCCGCCGACTTGAGGAGAGATCACTGTGAACATGACCGTATTGAGTCCGAAAACCCCAAAACGCCGCCGCTTGATTGGCCCCTCGGTGCTAGCGTTTGCACTGATGCAACTGGGCGTGCTCGGAGTAGCCAATGCCGCCGGCGCAGAGCCGGTGGCGACGACAGTCAAGACGCATGCGTACACACCGTTCGGCCCGCTGAAGCATGTCGACGCAGGCTTGCTGAATGTGGCTTACGCGGAAGTGGGTCCAGCGGACGGGCCGGTCGTCATCCTGCTGCACGGCTGGCCCTACGACATTCATAGCTACACCGAGGTCGCGCCCTTGCTGGCGGCGAAGGGATACCGCGTGCTGATTCCCTATGCGCGGGGCTACGGCGATACGCATTTCCTCTCGGACAAGACCGTTCGCAACGGCCAGCCCGCCGCGCTGGCCAGTGACGTGATCGATTTCATGGACGCGCTCAAGATCAAGCGGGCGGTGCTGGGGGGCTACGATTGGGGTGCGCGCTCGGCAGACATCGTTGCGGCACTCTGGCCGGAGCGGGTAGAGGCGCTGGTGTCGGTCAGTGGCTATCTGATCGGTAACCAGGCGGCGGGGAAAAACCCGCTGCCGCCCAAGGCCGAGTTGCAGTGGTGGTATCAGTTTTACTTCGCCACGGAGCGCGGTCAGGCGGGATACGAAAAAAATCGTCACGACTTCGCCAAGCTCATCTGGCAGTTGGCGTCGCCAAAGTGGTCATTCGATAACGCCACCTTCGACCGCAGCGCTGCGGCCCTGGAAAACCCGGACCATGTCGCCATCACGGTCTTCAACTACCGCTGGCGCCTGGGTCTGGTGCAAGGTGAAAGCCAGTACGAGGCCCTGGAGCAGAAACTCGCCAAAGCGCCGTCCATCAGCGTGCCGACCATTACCCTGGAAGGTGACGCCAACGGCGCGCCGCACCCGGCGCCAGAAGATTACGCCAAGCGGTTCACGGGCAAGTACGAATTCCGGCTGATCAACGGGGGTGTCGGCCACAACCTGCCGCAAGAAGACCCGCAGGCGTTTGCCAAGGCAGTGATTGATGCGGATAAGTTGTGATCGCATCGCACTACAGACACGCCCCCTGTAGCAGCCGAACGCAGGCTTCGCCAGCTGCTACAAAGGGCGTCCGTGTCCGTCACCCTAAGTCGGCGTTACGCGTTGCAGAGTACGTCTGTGTCGGTCAGCGAACGTCGGCGTTGCGCGTTACGGAGTGGAGCGTAGCGGGATCACGCGTTTTCGATCATCTCGATCAACCGCTCCGGCCACACCGTTTCAGCGGTCTGCTCCAACTCGCCGACTGACCACCATTTGTGCTCGGTCATCACTCGCGCCTCATCCACGGTCCAGCCATCACGGGTCAGTTGCTCACCCGCCGCGCGAACGACGAAGTAGTGTTCCACGGACAACACCGTCTCGCCGTTGGGCAGCATCATCGTGAAATTGCGCTCGGCCACGCAGGTGCCCACGTTGTCGACCTGCAATCCGGTTTCCTCCAGCAGTTCGCGGACCGCCGTTTCTTCAAAGCTTTCACCATCCTCGACCCCGCCGCCTGGCGTGGCCCAATAATCGCGGCCATCCAGGGCATCGCCCTTGTGCTGGAAGCGAAACAGAAGCACCTCGTTCTGCGGGTTTATCACCAGGAGTCGTGCAGCATTACGTTGGCGCATCGTGATTTCTCTTTCCATAGAAGGCAGCGAGCCGAAGCAAAAGCTTCGGCTCGCAAGTACACATTGTACTTTAGGTTATTTACGCAACCACTTGATAACACGGAACATATGCAGCGCCGCCGGGCAGTTTCATCCGGTGCTGGGCGACGAATGCCTTGAGCAGTTTATCCAGTGGCTGCATCACCGCCGCGTCGCCGCGGATCTGATACGGCCCGTGTTCTTCGATCAGGCGGATGCCCTTGTCCTTGACGTTGCCGGCGACGATCCCGGAGAACGCGCGGCGCAGGTTGGCGGCCAGTTCATGGGCGGGCAGATCACGGCGCAGTATCAGGTTGGCCATGTTCTCGTGGGTCGGATCGAACGGGCGCTGCAGGCTTTCGTCGATTTTCAGCAGCCAGTTGAAATGGAAGGCGTCGTTGCGCTCGCGGCGGAACTGTTTGACCTCCTTGAGCCCTTTGGTCATCTGGCGGGCCACTTCGGCCGGGTCATCGATGATGATTTCGTAATGCTTTTTCGCCGCTTCACCCAAGGTGGCGCCAACGAACGCGTCCAGCTGCTCCAGGTAAGGCGCGGCATGCTTCGGTCCGGTGAGGATGACCGGGAAGGGCAGGCCTTCGTTGTCCGGGTGCATCAGGATGCCGAGCAGGTACAGGAACTCTTCCGCCGTACCGGCACCGCCCGGGAAGATGATGATGCCGTGGCCGACGCGCACGAACGCTTCCAGGCGTTTTTCGATGTCCGGCAAAATCACCAGCTCGTTGACGATCGGGTTCGGTGCTTCCGCCGCGATGATGCCGGGCTCGGTCAAACCAAGGTAGCGGCCGCCGTGAATGCGCTGCTTGGCGTGGGCGATGGTCGCGCCTTTCATCGGGCCTTTCATCACACCGGGGCCGCAACCGGTGCAGATATCCAGGCTGCGCAGGCCCAGTTCATGGCCGACTTCCTTGGTGTATTTGTACTCCTCGGTGTTGATCGAGTGGCCGCCCCAGCAGACAACGATTTTCGGTTCGATACCGGGCCGCAAGGTGCGGGCGTTGCGCAGCAGGTGGAACACGTAATCGCTGATGCCCTGGGAATTGCTCAGGTCGATACGCTGGCTGTCGAGTTCGTTTTCGGTGTAGACGATGTCGCGCAGGGCGCTGAAGAGCATTTCCCGGGTGCTGGCGATCATTTCGCCGTCGACGAAGGCGTTGGCCGGGGCGTTCAGCAGTTCGAGGCGTACGCCGCGGTCCTGCTGGTGAATGCGGATTTCGAAGTCCTTGTAGGCTTCCAGAATGGTCTTGGCGTTATCAACATGGGCGCCAGTATTGAGGATGGCCAGGGCGCATTGGCGAAACAAGGTGTAGGTGCTGCCGGATCCGGCTTCGCTCAGTTGCTGTACTTCCCGCTGAGAAAGGGTTTCCAGGCTGCCTTTTGGGCTGACAGAGGCATTGATTACATGGCGTTGGGTCATTCAATGATCCTTAAAACGATGTCACTCACACGGGGATCGGCAAATGGCATCCGAATAGTGTGTATCCATTAAAGAAGATGGCACGAACTGCGCAGTATCGCCACGTTGCCCTTTGACGATGAAAAGATGAAAAGGAGCTCCAGCATAGCTAAATCTGCCGGGGAGGCGATAATGCCCCGCAGTTTTATCACCGAGTCTCTTTCCCTTGATCCAAGGAACCCCGCCGCAATGTTTGAAATTCAGCCGATAAATGCCCAGACCTATCGACAACAGACGCGGCGCAGCACGGTCATTATTGCCCTGACGTTCCTGGCGCTGGCGATGGTGCTGTCCACCGCCGCTGTGGCGCTGTTCGGCGAGCCCGGCGGCGACAACCTGCGGTTCAACGTTGGCGGCGTGTTCGTGGCAGTGCTGTTGATGGTTGCATTGATGCGCGGCTATTTCTGGAACCAGCCGTGGATGGCATCGGCCGTATACGGCTGGCAGCTCAAGCGTAGCCTGATGAGCGTCACCAACGTCATGCACCAGGTGACGGCCGCGGTGGAGCGCGACGATCCTCGCGCCATGAAGTTGCTACGCTTCTACCATCTGGGGTTGAGCCAGATGCATGAGCTGGACGGCAATTCCAGCGACCATGGTCAGTTGCATCGCGAGATTGACCTGCACAAAACGCGAATGGAAGCGCTAGGCATTGATACCGACCAGACGCGACTGGATCCCGCCTGGCTGGACGCCGTCAAGCAAACGCCGAAATCATAAGTAATCAGGGAATGATATGGGTCAGCTGTCCATTAACGAACGCATCGAAAACGCCAGGCTCGCCACGCCGTTGAACGGTGAGCGGCCCGTGTCCAGGCTCAAGGTCCGGTCCGTGGTCTTTCTGCTCGTCGCGGTCTGTCTGTCGATGACGATTATTGTCATCTGGGAAGCCTGGAGTTCGCGTCAGTACCATCTGCGGGACAAGGAAGTGGCAATGTCCAACCTTGCGCAGACCCTGGCGTGGCAAGCCCAGGCGTCGATCAAGCAAGCGGACACGCTGCTGTTGACCCTGGTCGAGCGCCTGGAAAACGAAGGTGTCGAATCCGCGCGCCTGCCGAGGATGCAACGGCTGCTCAGTGTGCAGCGCTCGGAGTTGAGCCAGTTGCATGGCTTGTTCGTCTACGACGCGACGGGGCAGTGGATCGCCAATTCCAACGGCGCCCTGGTGCCCAATTCCAATAATGCCGACCGTGAATATTTCATTTTTCATCGGGATCATCCCGACCTGGGGCCGCACATTGGCCCGTCGATCAAGAGTCGTTCGAGCGGCGAATGGATCATGACCGTGTCGCGCCGCGTCAATCATCCGGACGGCAGCTTTGCCGGCGTGGCGCTGGCAACGATCTACCTGAATCATTTTCTCGGGCTCTACGACAGCATCGACATGGGCCGCAACGGCGTCATCAACCTGATCGCCGACAACGCGACCATCGTCGTGCGCCGGCCATTCAATGACGCAGAAATCGGCACCAGCGTTGCCAATGGACCGCTGTTTACCCAATTACTGCCCAAGGGCAACTCAGGCACGGCCAGGGTCAAGTCGATCGTTGACGGTGTGGAACGCGTGGTGGGATTCCGCCGGGTCGAGGGTTACCCGCTGGTCATTTTTACCGCGCTAGACAAAGATGAAGTCCTCACCAGCTGGCGCGACGAATCCCTGCTCAGTGCCGGCATTGTCGCGTTGCTGCTGAGTTTTCTCGGGGTCCTGGGCTATCGCCTGATCCGGCTGATGAGGCAGCAGAATCACATCCAGAGCGTCTTGCTGGATGCTCAGGAAAAGCTGCTTGAGGTCAACCATGGGCTGGAGTTGCTGGCGCTGGAGGATGCCCTGACCGGATTGTCCAACCGGCGGCAGTTCGATCTGTTCATCCTGGCCGAGATGGGCCGTGCCCGGCGCACCCAGACTCACCTGGCGTTGCTGATGATCGATGTCGACCACTTCAAGCGCTTCAATGACCTGTACGGCCATGTGGCGGGCGACCTCTGTTTGCGCAAGATCAGCGCAATCATTCGCGACAACATCAAGCGCCCCGGTGACCTGGCTGCCCGCTACGGTGGCGAGGAGTTCACCGTGGTGTTGCCCGGTACCGACTATGTGGGCGCGTTCCTGATCGCGGAAAAAATCCGTAACGCTGTCAAGGAGGCCGGTATCGAGCACAGTGAAGGGGTCGAGGGCACGGTCACGGTCAGCATCGGTGTCTGCGCTTACAACACCGCCTCGCAGGATCAACCCGATGACCTGGTGCGCGCTGCGGACAAGGCGTTGTACGTGGCCAAGGCCAGCGGCAGGAACATGAGCGTCATTGCCAACTGAGGTCAGACGAAGCGGTCGTTGCCAGCCCACGGTCAAGCCATCGCCCTGGGCGAGAATGTTCTTGCCCAGGGGCCGGAGCGCCAGGGCTCAACTTCCTCGGATGATCTGTTGATTCAATGGGCGCGTCGCCACACTCGAAAATAGACCCCAACGTTGATCACCAGCACCACCGCGCCGAGCCCCAGCTGAATCGCGGGGGTGAGGCCGGCGGGGTAGATCACCGGCCACACGTAATGTTCGATGAAGCCGCCACCGTAACCGGTTTGCCCGGCTGCCAGGCGCATGCGGTTTTCCCATTCCGTCAGCGGGCAGATCAGGTGGAAGACTTCCACCGAGACACCCCAGGCAGCGGCGGGCAGGTGCCACCAGATCAGGGGGCGCCACTTGAGCACCAGCAGCCCGCCAAACAGCACGAACAGGATGAACATCAGGTGGAACAGCACCAGCCCGTCGGCAGCGATTCGATACAGCATGTCGACTCCGTGAAATGTCAGGCGAGCAGTGGGCGTAGGGATTCGTGCACCCTTCAACGAATGACAAATTTTTAAAGCCATCGGCGATGAGTGCTGGCAAAGTCTGACATCTTTTTTTTCGGTCAAGAGCGTTATGTCCAACTCACACCTGCCCCGCAGCGCATTTTTGCGCGGCGCTGTGGCGATCCTGCCGTTATCCCTGGCGACCGCGCCTTGGGGGCTGCTGGCAGGCTCCATGGCGATTGAAGCGAATCTCACACCTCTGCAAGGCCAGGCGCTGTCCGGCATTGTGTTTGCCGGCGCCGCGCAATTGGTTGCCATTGGCATGCTCAAGGGCGGTGCCGGGATCTTTTCGATTCTGCTGACCACGTTGTTGCTGACGTCGCAACATTTGCTCTATGGCATGAGCCTGCGCTCGGTGATCTCGCCTTTGCCGGGTCGCTGGCGGGTGGGGTTGGGTTTTTTGCTTACCGATGAGCTGTTCGCCCTGACCAGCCAGTATGACAAGCAGCAATTCAATCGTTGGTACGCGCTGGGTGTCGGGCTGACGTTCTACATCGCCTGGAACCTCTTCACGCTGGCCGGCATCGTGCTCGGCAGCAGCATTCCGGGGCTTGAGCATATGGGCCTGGATTTCTCCATCGCGGCGACCTTCATCGCATTGATCACACCCGTGGTGCGCAACGTGCCGACGGTGGCCTGCGTGGCGGTCTCGTTGTTCTGCTCGGTGCTGTTCAGCTACTGGCAATTGGGCTCGGCGCTGGTCCTGGCGGGACTGGCGGGGATGACCGCAGGGTTTCTCTGCAACAAATTCTATGTGAGGCAAGCAGCATGATGGTCTGGGCGGTGATTTTCGGGATGGGCGCGTTGGTGTTTCTCAACCGCTACGTGTTTCTCGAGCCACGGCTGCCGGTGCGCCTGAGCAGTAATGTCCGGCAATTCCTGGGGTTCGCTGTGCCCGGCATGTTGACGGCGATCTGCGGGCCGATCGTATTCATGCCCGACAGGCAACTGAACCTGCAGTGGGACAATCCGTACCTGATCAGCTCGTTGGTGGCCGTTGCGCTGGTGATTTACACCCGCAACACGCTGCTGAGCATGTTGTTGAGCATGGCGTTTTTCTTCTTGCTGCGTTGGTGGCTGTGAGCCAGATGCCGGAATGTGTTCTACGCTGAAACCTGATGACTGATCCCTTCAGGAAGAGAGGTGAACATGGCAAATGATCCCAAGCATCCAGGCTCGGATAATGGCGTGAATGAAGACACGGATGAACCAACGGAAGAAGAGATTCAGCGCCAGCGACGTTCTTCGCCGGACTGGAAGCATCCCGACGATGGTAAAGAATTGTCGGACCGCGACAGAGAGTTCCCTCTAAAACCTTAATCAGGTCAAAAGATCGTCCGCACGCGGCCCGAGCCTTCGGCATCTCTCACGATCCATGTGAGCCGCCGGAGGCTGCGATCTTTTGATCTTGATCTGCTGATTTTTTGCGGTCACGACGAATAAGCAAACCCTGTCGAGTCGCCTCAAACATCTTCCACAAGCAGCTCATCAGGGTGTGCCGCTCGATAACCCAACGTCTTGTCGATCCAGGCATTCAGTTCATTGACCATCACCGGATGTTTACCCGGATAGTTGCGCAAGGCGGCGCGCAGGGCCGCTTCAATAGCGGGTATTGAGTGCAGGTTTCGGGTGTTGATGTATTGCCCGATAAAACAATCGAGTGCATAGCGTTCAGTGGTCGAAAGAAAAACACACTCCAGACCACCAGGTACATTGGTAGATAAATCGTCGCGCAACTTAATTCTCTGCAAGGCTTGAGTTTCAGGGGCTCCTTTTTCGCTTGTTGACTCTTCGGTCAATCAAGCTGAGGCCATGGGAATGGCGGCGCGCATGCTAGCGGCAGTCGTCTCAAATGTATGTATGACAATCGAAATGTCAGACAGGCGGTGGAGGCGGCAAACTGCCACTTTTTCCAGGCAGTGTTTCCTGGATGAAACAGTGAGTGTAACGATTTAACTTATCGGCCTGTCTATACAACTAAGACTGATTCGTTGAAGTGTTCAAGCAACTTTCTCAATTAACGCCGCCCCCTGGTTTCTTGAATTGCCGACGGCTTTGTCCACCTTGTGCCACTCGAAAACGTCACTGCTTTCACCTTGCATCAGCGCTATCTGTTCTGCGCGTTCCCTCGGGGTCGCAGGATCAAGCCACTCCCGCGCAAGTTCGGGTGACAATACGATCGGGCGCCGGTCATGGATGTCGAGCATGCCGCCAGCGCTGTCCGCCGTGACAATAACGAATCCGTCATCCGCCCGCGGCTCGGCGCCTCGGCTGGGGAACTGGCCGATGGCGGCGCAGAAAACCGGTTCGCGGTCTTTGCGGCGGATGAGCCAGGGCTGCTTCGTCTTGTCCGTGGCCTCCACCCATTCGAACCAGTTGTCGATCGGCACAATCGCCCGGTGCGGCCAGATCGCCCGAAAGAAAGGCCCAAGGGCGACTTTTTCAACACGCGCATTGATCGGCGGCGGGCGATCCTTGGCCCAGTGCGGGCGCCATCCCCAACGAACCGTGTCGGCGTGCAGACCGTCGTCTTCCAGATGCAGCAGGGCGAGTTGGGTGGTAGGCGCGGCGTTGTAGCGGGCCAGCGGCTCATCACCGACGTGATTGATCATCGCGTCTGGAATGCTCAGCGCGGCGACGAAATCGTGAATACCCCGGTATTGCGACAAACGTCCGCACATTGGGTGATCCTCGGTTGGATAGTTTCAGCATAGGTGCAGATTGTCGCAATGCCGCCGGAGCAGGTCGTGTCAGGCGACCTCGATGCTGAATGTCCCACCGCTATCGCGAGCAAGCCCGCTCCCACAGGGGAACTGAGCTGGACGCAGATCCAGTGCTCACCGCCGATCAAAATGTAGGAGTGAGCCTGCTCGCGATGGGGCCGTGTCAGGCGACTTCGATGTTGAATTTCCTACCGCTATCGCGAGCAGGCTCACTCCTACAGAGGATCGTCGGCGAATCTGGCCTTTGTGTGCACCATCGATCAACTGTGGGAGCTGGGCTTGCCCGCGATGGCGGTGTGTCAGGCATGCAGGTAGTGGCTGGACGGGCGATATCGCGAGCAAGCTCGGCTCCCACAGGGATTTGCATTGAACAAAGATTTTTGTCCTCAACCGATCCCCTGTGGGAGTGAGCCTGCTCGCGATGACGCCGTGTCAGGTAACGAAGATGCTGGATATGCCACCGCCTCCAACACCATGCTCCCGGATCAGAAGTTGATCGAAGCACTCAGCCGTGCGGTCAGTGGCGCGCCCTGGAACACATAGTCATCCCCCATGTATTCACCCGCATCGCGCCAATAGCGCTTATCAAACAGGTTGTCCACGCTCAGCCGGAACACCGTCTCATAGCCGTCGATGCGCGTACTGAAGCGACTCCCCACGTTGAAGATCGCATACGCCCCCGTCTCGACTTCACCCACCTGACTGGCGTACTTGCTGGCGCTGTACTGCACGCCGCCCAGCACTGCCAGACCCTCGACCCACGGCAGCGCATAATCCCCATAAAGGCTGGCACGCATCGTCGGCACATTGATCGTCTGGTGGCCTTCATAAGCAGGCGTACCGGTACCGGTCACCCGCGATCGAATCGCCGCAACGCTGGCGCTGATCTGCAGGCGCTGCGTGGCCCAACCGTTGGCCGAGAGTTCCAGCCCGGTGTTTTTCTGTTCGCCCTGTTGGGCAAAGGTAAAGGTGCCGTCGTCATTCGGCCGGGCGTATTGGTAGTCCTGACGAATCTGGAACAGCGCCGCGCCCAGGGTCATGCGCTGCCAGTCGTACTTGATCCCTGCCTCGATCTGCCGGGAAACCGTTGGCGCCAGGATCTCGAACGCGTTGGTAGTGAACCAGGCCGCTTCGCCGCCCAGGGACAGCCCTTTGCTGTAACGGGTATACAACGACAGGTTGTGCACCGGCTTGTAGATCAGCGCGGCCTGGGGCAGGAATTCATACCGCTGGGTATGGCGCGTGGTGTCGCCCTGGCTGTCGAAGGTTTCTTCATCCAGTCGCACTTCGCGTCCGCCCAGCACGGTTTGCCAGCGTTCGTTGAAACTGATCCGGTCATTGAAAAACACTCCGTACTGGCGACTGTCCAGACGGCGGAAGGAATCGTTGAGTGGTCCGTCGTAGCGGGCGAAGTCTTCCGGTTCGCGGTCGATGTTGCCGCTGCCGATCATCACGTTGATCGGGTCGCGTTTATCCACCACCCGGCGAAATGCACTGGTACCAACAGTCAGTTCGTGCCCGAGGCCGGCCGTGTCGAAACGCCCGCTGAGTGTCGCCTGGACCTCGTCATTGCGGCGGGTGTCGTCGGGGCTGCGGAAATCATAGATGTCGTAGTCGCCTTCGGGGCTGAAGTAGTTCGGCACCGCGGCGTCGGCGCAACTGGCGGCGCCGTAGCAGCCCCAGGCGAAAGAACTGTAATCGTCGATCACCACTCGGCTGCGCGACGCGCTGAGGTTGCCTTTCCAGTCGTCGCTGAAACGGTATTCGAAGTTGCCGTTGAGGTTCAGCGCATCGGTGGTGACCGGCCTGGAACCGCTCTGGTGAGCCAGCAGTTTTTTCGGTGAGGCGTGGTGCGGCAGCGTCGTGCCACCGAGTAGCTGGTAGCCCGGTGCCGAGCGCTGTTCCTTGGTCTGGTATTCCGCGTCCAGTTGCAGGAGCGCGTCAGGGCTGATGTTCCAGTCAAACGCCAGGGAGGCGAAATCCCGCTGGCCGTTGGTGTGTTCGACATACGAATGAATGTCTTCATGGGCGAGGTTGGCGCGCAGTCCGAACTGCTGCTCGCTGCCGAAGAAACCGCCGACATCGGTGGCCAGGTAGCCGCTGCCCCGATCATCCGTCGACACGGTTACCGAACGCACATCGGTGGGGCGTTTGGTCACGTAGTTGACCAGTCCGCCCGGTTCGGAGACGCCACTTTCCAGGCCGGAAAGCCCCTTGAGCAACTCCACCTGTTGTTTGTTTTCCAGCCCGACGTTCTGTTCGCCAGTGATGGTGCGCCCGTTGATCTTGTAGCTACTGGCGGAATTCAACGAGAAGCCGCGCACCACGAAGTTTTCGTAGTAGCCGACCGGCGCGTAGCTCTGGCCGACCGATGCATCGTTGCGCAGCACTTCGCTGAGCAGGCGGGCCTGTTGATCCTTGATCAGGGCGTCGTTGAAAACCGAAATCGACGCCGGCGTGTCAAGCAAGGGGGCGGCATCGAAACCAATGACCGATGCGCTGTCGGCTTGATAGCCGGAGGTGTCTTCGCCGGTGACGGTCAGCGCCGGCAGCTCGGTTTCGGCGGCCAGGGCGGTGTTGGCCGAGAGCAGGCCCAGAGTGAAGCAGTTGAGCGCGAACCGCGGAGCGGACATTCCCTTGTGACGTGTCCGGTAATGCCTGCCCATGAAAACTCCTCGATGAATGACCCGCGCTAAAAGCGCGCCATCATACAGAGGACGTATCGGGATCGGGATGTGTTAGTGCGTCGTCGCATTGCTTTTAAACCAGATAACGCCGAAACCACGCCAGTGTGCGGTCCCACGCCAGCTTCGCCGCCGCCTCGTCGTAGCGGGGTGTCGAGTCGTTATGAAAGCCGTGGTTGGCGCCGGGGTAGATGTACGCCTCGTACGTCTTGCCCGCAGCTTTCAGCGCCTGCTCATACGCGGGCCAGCCTTCGTTGATGCGCGTGTCCAGTTCGCCGTAGTGAAGCATCACCGGGGCCTTGATCCGGGGCACGTCCTTTGCCTCAGGCTGGCGACCGTAGAAAGACACGGCGGCGCCCAGTTCCGGATAAGCCACGGCCGCCGCATTGGCGACCCCGCCGCCGTAGCAGAAACCGGTGATACCGACTTTCCCGGTGCCCATGTCGTGCTTCATCAGCCACTCGATGGCCGCGAAAAAATCATTCATGAGCTTTTCCGGATCGACCGTGGCTTGCAGCTCGCGCCCCTTGTCATCGTTGCCTGGATAGCCACCCACGGACGTCAGTCCATCGGGGGCGAGGGCGATGAAACCGGCCTTGGCCACACGCCGGGCGACGTCTTCGATGTAAGGGTTGAGCCCGCGATTTTCATGCACGACCACCACCGCCGGCACCTTGCCTGTGACCTTCGCCGGTCTGACCTGATAGGCACGAACCTGGCCGTTACCCTTGGGCGAAGGGTAGGTGATGTACTCGGCGACGATGTCCGGGTCGGTGAATTCCACTTGCTCGGCGAGGGCGTAGTTCGGGCTCAGGGCAGTCAGCAGGGCGCTGGCAGTCAAACCACCGAGGGTGAACAGCGCCGCACGGTCCAGAAATTCGCGCCGATTGATCTTGCCGTGAGCGTAGTAGTCATAGAGTTCGAGCAATTGCGGGGAAAAGTCTTTCGCAGTGAGACGCGTCATCGGTCTACCTCCTGTTGGCTGATTTCTTAATCGCAACACTGCACCTGTGGCGAGGGAGCAAGCTCCCTCGCCACAGGTCTTGATTGAATGTCAGTGCCCTCCGACGACCATATGGCTGAACGGCGCGACATACGCCTGCAAGGTCACCAACCCGCCGACCAGAATCGCCAGGACAATCGAATGGAAAAACACGTAGCGCAGAATTTCCCCTTCATGCCCATACCAGCGTGTTGCCGTGGACGCCACGACGATCGACTGGGCATCGACCATCTTGCCCATGACCCCACCGGAACTGTTGGCTGCGGCCATCAATACCGGACTGATCCCCAGTTGTTCGGCGGTGACGCGCTGCAAGCCACCAAAGAGCACGTTTGACGCCGTGTCCGAGCCCGTCAGCGCCACGCCGAGCCAGCCGAGGAGGGTGCCGAACATCGGGTAGAAAATGCCCGTCGCCGCGAAGGCCAGGCCCATGGTTGCGTCCAGACCGGAATAGCGGGTGAGGTAGCCCAGCGCAAGCATCGCCGCGATGGTGATCAGCGAATAGCGCACCACCCACAACGTTCGCACGTACTGGCTGATCAGCTGCGGGATGGAATAGCCCATCAGCAGCCCGCCGAGGATCGCTGAAAACAGGATCCCGCTCCCGGTCGCCGTGAACCAGTTGAACTTGTAGATCGCCTCCTCGGTTTTTGGTGCCGGCACCACGGGCGGCACCTTCTCGACTTGCTGGTGCAAGGTGGTGAATGTCAGGGCCGGCGAGAAGATCGGGTTCGCTTCGCGCATCGGCTTGCCCTGTGGATCAAGCTTGGCCGAGTGGGTGACCGGGTCGATGGCCGGACGGGTGTCGAACATGTTTTTGAAGCCTTGAGTGCCCCAGGGAAACACGAAGACGGTCAGGATGATCCACGGCATCCACGCGCGCATCACGGCGGGCTTGGCGTCGGTGGCAAAGGCTGCAGTGGGTTCGGGCTTCTTGTCATGCTCGGCGTCGATTTTTGAATTGTCGACACGGCCGGACAGGGCCGCAGAGGTGTGCACCGTTGCAGGTTTCCACACCTTGAGGAATCCGGCCAGGCAAGCCATGGAGATCAGCGCCGCGATCACATCCACCAGCATCGGCCCGTGGTAGTTGGACACGAGGAACTGCGGTACCGCAAAACTGACCCCGGCCACCAGGATCGCCGGCCAGACTTCGAGCATTTTGCGCCAGCCCGCGAACGCCCAGATCAACCAGAACGGCACGAGCACCGAGAAAAACGGTAGCTGCCGGCCAACCATCATCGACAGTTCCATTTCATCCAGCCCGGTCACTTTGGCCAGGGTAATGATCGGTGTGCCCAGCGCCCCGAAGGCGACCGGCGCGGTGTTGGCGATCAATGCCAGACCGGACGCGGCGAGGGGAGAAAAGCCCAGGCCGATCAGAATGGCACCGGTCACCGCCACCGGGGTCCCGAACCCGGCAGCCCCTTCGAAGAACGCACCGAAGCAAAACGCGATCAGCAGCAGTTGCAAGCGTCGGTCATCGGTAATCCGCGCCAGCGAGTCTTGCAGCACCTTGAACGAACCGTTCTCGGTGGTCAGCCGGTGCAGGAAAATAATGTTGAGCACGATCCAGCCAATCGGCAGCAAGCCATTGGCGGCACCGAACAGCGCTGCGGAGCCTGCCATGTTCGCAGGCATGCCGAAGGCAAAAATGGCGATCAGCAAGGCCGATGCCAAGGCAAGCAGTGCAGCGAGATGCGCCTTGATGTGAAAGAAAGCCAGGGACGCCAGCATCACCACGACCGGCACGGCGGCCATGATCGTGGATATGACCGGGTTGTTGAACGGATCGTAGATTTGCTGCCAAACCATGTTCCACCTCTGCTTTTTATTGTTGGACGTGCAGACCCCGAGGGGGCGGTGGCTATGAGTATAGGTGGCATTGCGCCGCTGTCAGGGCGCTGTTTTCAGGCGGTTCAGTGGGCCATTTTGGTGCGAAATGGTGAGCTAACATGAGTGCAGGGAAACACCTGACTCGGACTTCAACGACCGGAGGATTGCCGCAATGACTGAACGCCATTTGGACCATAAGGAGACGTTGTCGAACGGATGCACCATCGAGGTAAAAGCGGAAATATTGCGGGACGGCTCGTTGAAGATGTTGATCGGTGTTTACCGGCCGGACGGTTCGGTCATCTTTGAAGACCCTGATCCGAAGCCGCACCTGCTTGATATGGAAGCGGCGCTGGATTGGGGAGTGGACATTGCCAAGGGGATCGGCAACGGGCAGCGGACGTTGTGACCGTAGGGTCGCCATCGCCAGCAGGCTGGCTCCCACCTGTATTGAGTTGCCCACAGGATTGGTGTACATCCCCCGACCCTGTGGGCAGGCTTGCCACAACAGGGCCGGTCGCAACACAACCCTGTGGGAGCCAGCCTGCTGGCGATGCTTTTAGTGCTTGAACATCACATGCCGTACCACGGTGTAGTCCTCCAACCCGTACATCGACATGTCCTTCCCGTAACCGGACAATTTCTGACCGCCATGGGGCATTTCGCTGACAAGCATGAAGTGCGTGTTCACCCAGGTGCAGCCGTACTGCAGGCGCGCTGACAGGCGATGGGCACGGCCGACGTCCGAGGTCCAGACCGATGACGCCAGGCCGTAGTCCGAATCATTGGCCCAACCCAGCACCTGCGCTTCGTCGGTGAACTTCGTTACCGACACCACCGGGCCGAACACTTCGCGGCGGACGATCTCGTCATCCTGCTGCGCATCCGCCAGCACCGTCGGTTCAAAGAAGAACCCGTTGCCTTCCACGGCCTTGCCGCCGGTGATCAAACGGATGTGCGACTGCGCCACGGCGCGCTCGACGAACCCGGCCACGCGGTCGCGGTGTTGCGCGGTGATTAGCGGCCCCAGCTCGGTCGACGGATCGTCCTGCAAGCCGTACTTGATACTGCTCACCGCCTCACCGAGCTTCTCGACAAATTTCTCGTAGATGCCGGCCTGGGCGTAGATACGGCACGCGGCGGTGCAATCCTGGCCGGCGTTGTAGAAACCGAAGGTGCGAATGCCTTCCACGG
>NZ_WFGV02000042.1 GCF_010095445.2 Pseudomonas sp. TNT3 | reverse complement strand
CGGGTGTGGCGGCCGGGCTCGGCTGGTTCATGCACAAACCCAAGGCGCCGGTGGCGCAGTTGGCCAGTGACAAGCTGGGCATGAGCCGGCCGGACGGGCTGCTGGAAACCCATTCCCTGAGCCAATTGCCCAAAGACCTGCTGGCGGTGCCTTTCCTCAAGGAAACCCTGACCGAAGATTTCGTCTTCTATTACGAGACCCATGCCGATCGGCTCGGTTTGATCGGCAGTCTGCGGCGGATCATTTACGAGCACGACCTGAAGTTGCAGGACAGCCTGATCGAACAGCTTTTCGATCAGCCGGCAGACGTAGCGCTGTGGCGCGGGGCGGACGGTCGCCTGAAAGACTTCCTGCTGGTGATGGATCGCGGTGGCCTGGCCAAGGTGCTGGAGCCGTTGGCCAAAGTGGCGCTGGATGACTCACAGTTGACCAGGCTCAGCGACGTGAAAGTCGGTGCTGACGACGTGCCGCTCTATCAACTCACCTACAACGCCGGCAAGGCCCTGTTGTTTGCCTCCCATGGCGACAAACTGGTGGTGCTGTCCAATCCGGCCAAACTGTATGACCCTGAAAACGGCGCGACGGAAGAACCCGGCAGCGTTTCAATCAAGGCCATCGCCGCATTGCTCAATGGCGAAAAACTGTTCCCGGAAGCCTTTGGCCTGCAACCCCGCGCGCCGGAGGTGAAACAGCGTCTGTCGGTCAATTCCAGTGTATTGGCCATGGGGTATCAACGCTTCATCCCGAACTTCGCCGGCCTGCGTTTCGACATGGACGACAAGGGATGGCACAGCTTCCTGGCAATGGACGAACTGGACAACCAGCCGGACTTCGATTTCAAACCGATCTGGCAAGCCATGCCCATGGGCGCGAGTGCTTGCGTGACGTTGCCGCTCGCAGCCGAGCAGCAGAAACCGTTATTGGTGAAGCTGGGCGCCGACGATAAAGTGGCCCAGGCGCTGACCGAACACATGGCGGGCGCTGCCGGCCTTTGCTGGTACGCCGATTCGCGGTTGTACACGCCGCTGCTGGTCGCCAGCCTCGACGACGATGACAGCGCCAAGCTCGACGGCGACCTCGGTAACCTGTTCGGATCGATGGTCGGTGCCTATGAGCCCAATGTCGAAGAACACGCGTTCCCGGTGATCGAGACACAGAACGGCCCAGTTCATCAGTGGCAGCGCCAGGTCAGCTCCAACTTCGGTCCCTACAAAGCCAAGGAGGCTGAGAATCCGGAGGCGATTTCCGGCAAGGCCTTCATGAAAGTCAGCCTGGCCCGTCACGGTTCGACCCTGCTGTTTTCCCTCGACGACAAGCTCGTGGACAAAGCCCTTGGCACCCTCGACAAGCGCTTCCCGCCGATGGCCGATGTGGTGCCGAAAGACCTGCTGATGCCGGTCTACTTCGGTCCGGATTCCATGGCGCAGTTGATGCAACAGGAAACCCTCGACAGCCTGCCGCAGGACATGGAGCCGGTGTTCTACAACGCCGCGCAAACCTACCTGATTCCGAAACTGCGCACGCTCGGCGGGTACGGCAAATATGCCCTGACCTTGCCCGAGGGCAGCGAACCCGATGGCCTCTGGCAATGGCTGCCGCTTGAATGGAAAGCCCTGTGACCGCACTTATCCGAGGCCTTGGCCTGCTGGCGATGTTGCTGGGCAGTCGGGTATTCGCCCTTGAGGCGCCGCCGCTCGATGTGCAGCAATCCCAGGTATTTCGCGCCTGGTTCGTACGCATCGCTCAAGAGCAACTGACCCAGGGCCCGAGCCCGCGCTGGTATCAGCAGGACTGCGCCGGACTCGTGCGCTTTGCCGCCAATGAAGCGCTGAAAGTCCATGACGACAAATGGCTGCGCAGCAACGGCTTGTCCAATCGCTACCTGCCGCCCGAACTGCAATTGAGCGAGGCGCAACGCAGTCTGGCCCAGCAATGGCAGCAAGGCGGCGGCAAGACCGGGCCGTACGTCAATGCGATCAAGCTGATCCAGTTCAACAGCCACCTGGTCGGTCGCGACGTTGCCCAGGCAAGGCCTGGCGACCTGATGTTTTTTGACCAGGGTGACGACCAGCATTTGATGATCTGGATGGGCCGCAACATTGCCTATCACACCGGCACCACCACCCCGACTGACAACGGCATGCGCTCCGCGAGCCTGCAGCAACTCATGACATGGAAGGACACCCGATGGATACCCGACGCAGCCAACCCCAACTTCATCGGCGTCTATCGACTGAATTTTCTCTCCCAATGATCGGTGCCCGCATGCTGCGTTTTCTGCCTTTGCTGTTGGTTCTGGTACTGCCTTTTGCGGCGGTTCACGCCGAAGACACCGTCGAGCCAAGTGGCTACACGCCGGTGGCCGGTGAAAGTTTTTTCCTGCTGGCCGACAGCAGTTTCGCCAGCGATGAGCAGGCCATGGTGCGCCTCGAAGCGCCGGGTCGAGACTATCGACGCTTCCGCATGGAGCCCTACGGTGGGGCGGATATCCGGGTGTATCGGATTGATAAGCCGCTGGATTTCCTCAAACGCCAGAAGAACCTGCACCGCGTGGTCAGCGATGGCCAGTTCAAGGGCGAAGGCCTGTCGAACACCCTCGCGTACCTGTGGGACAACTGGTACCGCAAATCCCGGCGCGTGATGCAGCGAGCGTTTTCCTACGAGTCGCGCCAACACGTCACCGAGGAAGTGCCGGAACTGAAGATGGGCACCGCCATCGCCGCGCCGACCCCCTACGATGCTCAGCCGCAATTCGCGTTGATCCCGGGCCTGCCGGTCGTCAGTCAATTCCGCTATCCATTGTGGGAAGCCAAACCTATCCAGCCGCCGGCCGGTGTGAACCTGGCCGGTTCTTCCAGCGAGTTCGTCAGCGTTGCGCCGGGTAACGTCTACATCCCGTTGGGCAACCTGAAACCGGGCCTGTACCTGGTAGAAGCGCTGATCGGCAAATACCGTGCGACCACCATGGTGTTCGTCTCCAACACCGTGGCCGTGAGCAAAATTGCCGGTGATGAGTTAGTGGTGTGGGCTGCACGCAAACACGAAGGCAGCTCGGTGCCCAAGGTCAATGTGCTGTGGACTGATGGCTTGGGCGTCATGAGCAGCGGCGCTACCGATACTGATGGTTTGCTCCGTCTCAAACACGTCAGCCCCGAGCGCTCATTTGTCATTGGCGAAGACGAAGAGGGCGGGGTGTTCGTCTCCGAGAACTTCTATTACGACAGCGAAATCTACGACACCAAGCTCTACGCGTTTACCGACCGACCGTTGTATCGACCGGGAGATTGGGTGTCGCTGAAAATCGTCGGGCGCGAGTTCAAGAATGCCCGGGATTCGGTGCTGCCGACCGCCGCCGACGTCAACGTGACCGTGCTCGATGCCACCGGCACCGCCTTGCAATCACTGGCCTTGAAGCTTGATTCCAAGGCTGGAACCCAAGGGCGTTTCCAGTTACCGGACAACGCAGTGGCCGGCGGTTATGAACTGCGTTTCAGCTACAAGGATCAGGCATACAGCAGCGCCTTCCGCGTCGCTGAGTACATCAAGCCGCACTTCGAAATCTCGCTGAACCTGGCCAAACAGGATTACCGCACGGGCGAGCCGGTGAAAGGCAGCCTGGTGCTGCTGTACCCGGACGGCAAACCTGTGGCGAATGCCAGGTTGAACCTGAGCCTGCGCGCCCAGCAACTGTCGATGGTCGACAACGAACTGCAATACCTCGGACAGTTTCCGGTAGAGCTGACCAGCACCGAATTGACCACCGACGCCAAGGGCAACGCGACCCTCGACCTGCCCGCTGCCGAGAAACCCAGCCGCTACATGCTCACCGTGTTCGCCAGTGATGGCGCGGCGTATCGGGTCAAGACCACCAAGGAAATCCTCATCGACCGTGGCGCCGCGAGTTTCCGCTTGAGCGCGCCGCAACGCTTCAGTGCGGTGGGCGACAAGGTGGCTTTCAGCTACATCAACGAAGGCGGCAGCGAGTCAGGCAAAGCCGTTACGCCGGGCAGCTACGGCTGGGTGCGACTGGAGGATCAGTCTACGGGTGAAGGCAAACTCGCCACGACGGACAAAGGCCTCACATTGGCCTTCGATCGTCCGGGCACTTACAACCTCACGTTGAAAGATGATCACGGCCGCGTCGTCGGCGCCACCGGGCATTCGGTCACCGGCGAGGGCGTGAAAGCCGTGCCCGGCACCGTGGAAATCGTTCTCGATAAACCCGAGTACAAGGCCGGCGATGAAGCTTTGGCACTGATCACGTTCCCTGAGCCGGTCAGCGATGCGCTGCTGTCGCTGGAGCGCGACAAGGTCGAGGCCACGGCGCTGCTGTCCAAGGGCGGCGACTGGCTGAAGATGGAAAAACTCAGCGAGACCCAATACCGAGCGCGCATCCCGGTGAAAGATAACTTCGCCCCCAACCTGACCTTCTCGGTGCTGTACACCAAGGGTGGTCAGTACAGCTTCCAGAACGCGGGCATCAAGGTGGTTGCGCCACAAATCGATGTTGCCATCGCCACGGATAAAGATGCGTATCAGCCGGGCGACACCGTGACCGTGGACCTGACCACGCAGTTCGCCGGCAAAGCGGTTCCAGCTCACCTGACAGTGAGCGTGGTCGACGAAATGGTCTACGCGCTGCAACCGGAAGTCGCGCCAACCATCGACCAGTTCTTCTATCACCCGCGCAGAAATAACGTGCGCACCAGCGCCAGCCTGTCCTTCATCAGCTATGACGTGGCGTTGCCGGGCAGCCCAGGTGCACCGGGCAAAGCCAATCGCAGCGAGCGTGGCGTAAAAGTGCTTGAGCGGCCGCGTCGCGAAGATGTCGACACCGCGGCGTGGCAGCCGGAACTGGTGACCGATGCCAACGGCAAAACCCGCTTTACGTTCGTGATGCCTGACTCGCTGACCCGCTGGCGCATCACCGCGCGGGCGATTGCCGATGACGGCCAGGTCGGCCAGAAGAAACAGTTTGTGCGCTCGGAAAAACCGCTGTACCTGAAGTGGAGCGGCCCGACGAATTTCCGCAACGGCGACAAGCCGGATCTCGGTGTATTCGCCTTCAGCCAGGCTGAGAAACCGGTCAAGGCTGAGCTGGTGATTCATTACGGCGGCACTGATCAACGTGTCCCCGTGACGCTGAACAACGGCATCAACTACATCGCGCTGCCGGCATTCGCGCTGACCCGTGGCGAGTGGACCGCCGAGCTGGTGCAGGACGGTAAAATCGCCGACGCCCTGACCGTGCACCTGAGCGCGACCGGTGATGGCTGGCAGGTGACACAGAGCCAAAGTCTGGAAGTGGCCAGCGGTGATACGCCCCTGACGTTGCCGGCAGACGCCAGTGATATTCGCCTGCGTCTGGATGACAGTCCGCAAGCGCTGTTCCGCGCGGCCCTCGATGATCTGTTGAGCTATCCGTACGGTGGCGTCGAGCAGACAGCCAGTCGTTTGTTGCCGCTGAGCATCGCCTATCCGACCTTGGCATCGAACCCGCAGATCCGTGATCGCTTGCGTCTGATCATGCAAAACAGCCGTCTGCGCCTTGTGCAAATGGCCGGGCCTTCCGCGAGCTTCACCTGGTGGGGCATGGACGGCGAACCGGATGCCTTCCTGACCGCCTACGCCTATTACGCCGACTGGCACGCCAGCCAAGTGCTGGAGCTCAGTCTGCCACCGGAGCATTGGCAGCGCGTGCTGGAGGTGTATGCGAAGCAGGCGAAAAACACGCCGCTGTTGCAACGGGCGCTGATTCTGTCCTTCGCCAAACAGATGCAATTGCCGGTCAACACGTTGCTCAGTGGCCTGATGGATGACCTGGCGAAAGCGGGCGAGGGCAACGCCGCCAATCTGATGGAGGACGGTGACGACAGCCTCGTCATGAGCGATCCGGATTCGGCGCTCGGCCTGGCGGCGGCGCGTGCATTGACGGCCTCGTTGGCCAGGCAGTCGAAGGTTGCTTTGCCGGACGCCTTCAGTCGACAACTGCCGGATGCACAACAGCGCCTGGCGGTCAGTTCACAGCCGTTCGCCGAAGCCTTGAACCTGTCGCTGCAACCCTTCGATCAGGCACACGCTCAAGCGTTGTTGCAACGCTTGCTGCCACAGCAATCGACGCTGGAACGTGCCCTGGCGCTGATCTGGTTGCAGCGCAGCATCGAGCAGGCATCGCCCACGATTGCACTGGCACCGGGTGAAGGCTGGAAGAAGGAACACGGCGCTACCGGTGAGCTGTACTGGACGTGGCAGGGCGCCACTTCAGTGCCTGCGGTGCTGACGTTGTCCGGGACGCAAGAGCGTCCATTGCGGGCGGCCTTGAGCTACCGGACCCAACAACCGCCAGTCGATCCGATGGCCGTGACCATCACCCGTCGCCTGTCCCGACTGGTGCCTGGAGATGAGGCCTTCAACTTCAAGCTGGAAGCCGTCGGTAACCAACCGTTGTCCAGCGACAGCCTGTATCTGGACGAAGTCATCCTCACCAGCAAAGCCGGGAAGCCGCTGCGTTACGGCATGCTCGAAGTGCCCCTGCCGCCGGGCGCCGATGTTGAGCGCACCACGTGGGGCATCAAGCTCATGGGCAAGGCGGGTACCGAGCCCTCCGCGCTGGAGAGGGCGCGCTTCGAGCCGGGGCAAATGGCCTACGCGATTCCGATTGATGCATTGAGCGGTGAACTGCGCCTGCGGCATCTGGTGCGCTTCTCGCAAAAAGGCCAATTCAACCTGCCGCCCGTGCGTTTCACCCAGGTCTACGCGCCACAGCATCAGGCTCAGGAACAGAAACCGGCGCTCGGCCAGGTCACGGTCCACTGACATGCCCCGGGTTCTGGTCGGGTGGCTGATGTGCTTGATCTCTGCGCTGGCAACGGCGCAGGACGAGCCACTGCGCCTGGCCTTCAACGGGGAATTGCTGTCCTTGAACCCGACTCGGGTGATCGCCCGCGAGCCGTTGCCTGCTGATCTGCAAGCGCCGTTGGGCAGTGTGTGGAAGCTGTTTGTCTATGCCTGGCTGGTGGACACCGGCGCGCGGGAATCTGCGTACGAGTGCCGCGGGCAGTCGAAGGAAGAAGTTTACTGCTGCACTGCCGGTGGAAAGATCGGCCGCGATCAAGCGCTGGTGAAGTCGTGCGGCTTGTATTTTGAGCCGACGCGGTTGGGCATCGTCGGCGCGCAGTGGCGCACGTATTGGCAAGCGCGACAGGCGCCGGAATGGTTGCTGAACTTGCCGTCGTTGCAACCTGCCACGCGAGTATCCGTGACTGAATTGCTGAAAGTACTGGCGGTGATGCCGGCGCAGGATCAAGCGCGGCGGGTGCTGCTGGACGTGGTGTTGAACGCCGCTGACGGTCGTGTCGTCGGTGAGCTCGGCGGCCGGTTGCGGGTGAAAACCTGGAGCTGGTTGGGGGATCAGGACCCTGCGTCGCGTCAGGGCGGGTTTGCCGGTTGGACGGCGGATGGCACGCCGATCTGGGCCGGTGGTCGTGGCACCAGCCAGATGGTGCTTCGTCATTACGGTGCGGCGTTGGCGTCGGTGTTGCCAATGGGTTGGCCAGCCGAGGCGGGACGATGCGTCGAGGTCGGGCTGTTTTCACGCTATCCGATCAAGCGTGTGCTGGTGGGGGATCGGGAGGTTTCTTCCGGGGCGCTGCAGGGTGATTATCGCGTCGAATTCAGCAACGGCAATCAGCTTGATATCCACAGCGATGGCGAACTGTTTTTGCTGAACAAACAATTAGTCGCCCGTGTGGACCGCGAAGAATACGTCGCCCGCGTGCTCCAGCGAGAAGCCAGACCCGAGCCCGCTGAAGCCGCCAAGGCACTCGCCGTCGCGATCCGCACGTATCTGCTGCAAAACGCTACGCGCAACGGCGAGTGCCTGAGCATCGACGACAGCAGCAGTCGCCAACGCGTCGCCCCACGCCCGGCCACCCTTGAATCCCGCGCCATCGCGGCATGGACCAGTGACCTGGTGCTCGCGGGCAGCACCGTCACCTACCATTCCGACGCACCTGGCCCCGACAAACTCTCCTGGCAGCAAGCCGTCGAACAAGCCAATGCCGGGCAACGCTACGACGCCATCCTGCTGCACGCTTACCCGCGTGCGAGCCTGAGCCGCTGGGACAATCCCGTCGCCTCCTGCGAAGCGTTGCCCGCCGCCCAGGACTGGCTGCAAAACCAGCGCCGCGGCTGGCGCCCACGTCTTGAAGGCGAAATCGGCTACAACGAAGTCAGCACGTTCGCCGTGTGCCGCCTCGCATTTGGCCGACCCTACGTCGACCGCGAACGCCAGCGCATCTACGTGCGTGGCGTGCTGTCGCTGCAGGATCGACTCGACCTGACCCACGAATACTTGCACCTGGCCTTCGAAGCGCATCCCAACGGCCAGGATGAAACCTACATCGAAGGGCTTGCCCGCCACCTCTTGCTGGAATAGGCCATGAAACTCCGTTATCCACAGGTCTTCCTGTTCCTCTGCTCCTTCTGCGTGGGCACCACAGCCTACGCCGCCGACAACGCCGTCAAACTCGACACCCCCGTCGGTGGATGGCGCACCGGCGCCGTCGAGGGGGAAGGTGAAAGCTTCCGCCAGACCGTCAACTACCCTGCATCATCGGTCAACACCCCGGCAGGCCAGGCCAACACGGCACGCATCACCGGCCAGATCAACACCACGCCCAAGTCCACTGAGCCGGGACGGCTGATCGTCAACGGCGTCAGCATGCCTCTGAAAATCGATGACGCCGGCCGCTTTGATCGGCCGTTCTCATTCCCCAACGGCAGCAACAGCGTTGAGGTCCGCAGTCCGGACGGCCAGCAACGGCGTCGCACGCAATTCCTCAATAGCAGCGGCGGCGCCACCCCGGCCAAATTACGGGTACTGCTGGCGTGGGACAGCGACAACACCGACCTGGATCTGCACCTGATCACCCCCGACGGCGCACACATCTGGTACGGCGACCGCGTCGCCCCCAACGGCGCCGCACTCGATGTCGACGTCACGACCGGCTACGGCCCGGAAATCTTCGCCATGCCTGCACCGATCAAGGGGCAGTACCTGGTGTATGTGAACTACTTCGGGGGCGGTTATCGCAGTGATGAAGACGGGCAGGAAGACGCGGTTCAGCCGCTGACGACGGCGCAGGTGACGGTGATAACGGAAGAGGGGACGCCGAACGAAAAGATGGAGACGTTTCTGGTGCCGATGCGGGCGGTGGGGGAGCTGACGTTGGTGAAAGGGTTTAGTTATCCGTGATCAGAACTTATTCCAGAGTTCACTCTGATGGAGTCTTGGGATTGATCTCCAGCGTTTTAGCCTCAAGAAGCTGCCTGAGTTCATCATTTGATACATGGCATTTGGGGAAGTTGTCGGGAGGTACCTCGTGAGGAGGCAGCCATCTAGAAGCCATGGAGGGGGAACCTGTAGTGACATTTTTCGTTAAGTTAGTAATCGCTTTGTTGTTTCACAACCACTTGTTCAGAGTTTTAGACAAGGGGGTTATTTTCTTTCAGGCATTAAAAAGCCGGCTTGTGGGCGGCGTTGTTTATCGATTTTTGCCTTGTTTTATTGGTTTTCTTCGTTGTATTTTGCTTTGTCCCCCCATTTGTCCCCCCATGTAGGTTCTGCGTTACCAAATTATAGGGTTAACCTCGGCTGGGGGTGGAAGGGTGAACGGGTTAGCCGTCTCTTATGATGCTACCTGCCTTTGGCTACCACTCGAGTAATGCGGAAGTTGGCGACCCTCCCAAGTTCAAGCGCGTTTAACGCTTCGCTTCTTCGCAGCGTACGCAGCCAGTTGCTCAAGTGCGTACTGGATTGCATAGGGCGCTGGTCGGTAGGTGGCCGACTCTTGGCTGCTCAAGTAGTAGCGCATAACCCGGTCCGTGATGCCGAGTGCAGTTGCTGCTGCTTCTTGGGTGATGCCTGCGGTCTCCAGAAGGCCACGCAGGTAAGCCGGGGACGGGTCGTGCAGTGAGGCGTCTGGCTTTCGAGGGTACATGTCGTTAGTCCCGTATCCCGTATACCCGGGTGAGTGGTATTTACCGGAACCCCCCGATGAGGGGAAGTTTGTGCCGCTGGCTGTTATGCGCCGGGGATTCATACGCAACAGCTGTGCGATGCTCTAGCGCTAGGCCCCCGGCTCTTAGGCGCTTCTTGACGAGCTCCCTTATGCAATACACACCAAAGCTCGTCATCAGTTCTTCCTCTCTACGAGCACGTCAACGTGTGCTTATTCCTCAGCTTCCGTGTTGGCAGGGTTAGAGGGGGTGACTGCAAAGTAATACTCGTCGTTGGCATACGGATCGAACTTAGGGCGAGCGATGCGACCTTGATCCATGGCGTATTGAAGCACGTCGCGTACTTCCAACCAGCCGTCTGGCTTGATTACGTTCAGCGCTTCAATGGCTTTGATAATTTCTCGCCAGCCAGTTTTTTCTGGCTTGATGGTGTCTAGCAACGTGTTAAGGATCAGCTGCTGGCGCTCGGTTTGATTCATTTTGGTCACTGGCCTCATTTCGTCTTCGGTTGGTGTCACTACCGTTGTAACGACATCGGTGCCGTAGTGGCGAATGAATTCGTAAGCTTCTTCGCGGCTCAGGTCGCCCTTGATGATCTCAACGCGGTCACGCATTGGCTTGTCAAAGTGAACGATGGTGACGTCGTATTTACCGCCGCCAACTTGGACAGAAAGCGGTACCCCTGTGCGCTCGCGGGTTTCCCGCACAATGCGAGTCTCTGCAAGCTGTTGCAGTTCTGCCTCGGTCACGACGTCCCACTCAGGGCGCTCAAATAGATCTGGGTACACGCGGTGTTTGGTTAAGAAGTAGCGCTTGGAAAGCTCAATGCAGCTCTCACGGTTACAGTCAGGCGTTTTGATCACATAAAGGAACGGTGTCTCTAGGTTCTTTTCACGCCAGTTGTTGCACTTGCGGAGGCTGGAAAACTCGACGGTTTGAAACAGCTCGCCGTTATAAAAAACCTCGAAGGTCAGAAGTGCTTCAGTAGGCTTGGCTTGTTTTTTGAGTGTCATGTCATCCTGCTCCGTCACTTTAGGGTGCTGCGTTGCCGTGAGTAATATTGGGAACATTGTTCCTGTGTGGCAAGGGTTTTTTACGCAGTAATTCTACTTGATGAAGCGCTTTTAGTACGAGACGAAAGCCGATCTCATCGTGGCGAGGCAATCTCCCATACCTGCCGAATGGAGATGCCAGGTGGGCATACAACGCCGTATCGTTTTCGCTGAACTCTCCCACGCGCGCTTGCAGATCTCATGTTCGAGCCCGTGAGGGCTTTTTTCAGCCCCGGCCGGAATCAACTCTTCTTGGAAATAGCATTCTTTCTAGGCATGATGCGGCATGCGGCCAGCATTCGGATGCCGGGCGTTGCTAACTTATCGATTAGGCGATAGGGATATGGAAGTGACGGTAAGGGTGATGTCTAGCGGGCAGGAAGTTGACCGCATTACAGGCCCTCTTCAGATCGATGGGCGGCAGCTTGCCGTTATCTACAGAGAGCGGCTGTGGCCAGTAGAGGACGGTTGCATTCACGTCGAAAACGAGATTGACATCTCAGGTCACGATCAGCGCCTCGATAGGGCTGAGTGGGGATTGCTTGTCGCACATCTGGTGCCAAAGTCCCTTCCAGCGCGAAGAGAGGAGTGCTCTGAGCTTCTTCGCGCGCTTTTCAAAGATAACCTGCCTGATGGGGTTGTGCGCGCAGTTTCTTCCCTTGCGTTCGTGGGGCTAGAGCAGGACGCACGTGAGCTGCTAGTGGATTTCCTGTGCGAGAAATACGACTCCATAAGTTTAAGCAGGCAGCTGCAGACCCAATTACTTTGCAGCGAAATATCAAGCGCTGTTGCATGTTCAGTGAATTCAGACCATGCGTCTGGTACCTCTGAGCCAGATATAGAAGTTGATTCAATTGCCGAAGATGAAAGTCTGCAGGATTGGGACTGGACGGCAACAGATGAGATACAGATTCCGGAAATAGACGATATGGACCTGAGGGCCGTTGCGGGCCAAATTCAGGGAGCTATCGGCACCTACCGCTCTCTGGAAAAAGGCACAGTTATTCCAAGTTTAGTTGGGCCTTTTGACAGCACTCTTTGGAATGAAGAGTCCATCCTTCCTCCGCCTGCAAGTACAAGATCGCCTGAAGAGAGGGTGCTTGTAGAGCGCACCGCCAAGCTCGGCACGGTAGCCCTAGGTCTCCTGCGATACTTTGCAGACAATCCGGGAGATCGAGCTGCTCACGCGGAACTCGTGTTGGGGTATCACGTGACGGATATCAATAAAATTCTATCGGGATCTCTGAACCACTATCTGAAAAAAAACCAATCAGGTGGCTGGGTGTGCCATCCGTGGGTTGCAGGCGTATTGCTCGTTTTGGATGAGGCCTTGTGAGGGCGTTAATCTCCGTTGCCCTCGAGTGCGGCTACTCCAGAGTCTTCAGGCGTTCGAGCAGTGCGCGCAATGCCTCTTCGGGATTTTTGAGCTCACATTCCCATACTGTAAAAACGCACCATCCGTTGCTGCGCAGCTCATGCATCACCTTGCGATCTCTATCCACATTAGATTCTAGTTTTTCTGTCCAGAAATCGACGCGTGTTTTGGGCAAAACTGCGTACTTGCAGCCGGTATGGCGATGCCAAAAACACCCGTGCACAAAAATGCAGACTTTCAGTCGAGGCAGTACAATGTCCGGTTTTCCTGGCAGGTCCCTGCGATGAAGTCGGAAGCGGTAACCATGTGCATGCAGAAATCGCCTGACAGCCAGTTCCGGTTTGGTGTCCTTTCCCCTGATTCCGGACATCATTCGGGATCTCGTGACGCGGTCAACTACATCCATTTCGTACTTTCTCAAAATAGCGTGGTTTCATGAGTCGTACCTATCCCATTCAGGTTGTAGATCTCTTTGCTGGCCCCGGAGGTCTAGGGGAGGGCTTTTCCTCTCATTCGGACATTAACGGTGACACCTTCGAGATCAAGGTATCGGCCGAAATGGAGGTTTCCGCGCGTTCCACTCTCCGGCTCAGGGCCTTCTATCGTCTGCTGAAGAGTGAACAACCCGAAGCCCTCGAGGATTACTATAACTTTTGTGAAACGGCAGATGTTCCTGAGCCCTATACGGCCAAGAGTCTTGAGGCTTGGAGACATGCCGACAACGAAGCACAGTTGCTGGAGCTGGGTACCGAAGCGGGCAACACCGGACTCGACAAAATGCTGGCAAGCCGTCTCGATGAAACTAGGCCATGGGTTCTCATTGGGGGACCTCCATGCCAAGCCTATTCAATAGTAGGTCGAGCCAGAAATCGTGGGAAGGTGGATTATCGTGCAGAAAATGATCACAGACATTTCCTCTATCGCGAGTACCTGAGAATCATTCAGAAAAAGAGGCCTGCAGTTTTCGTGATGGAAAACGTGAAAGGCATTCTTTCATCACAGGTCGCTGGCGAGCCGATGTTCCCTCAGATTTTGCGAGACCTTGCAGACCCGGATGCGGCGTTTGGAGAAAGCGATAATGGTCCTAAGTACAGAATCTGTTCTCTCGTCGCCGATGACGTCTACGAAAGTGGAGCAGATCCGGACAGCATCGAACCAAGCAACTACATCATTCGGGCCGAGGAGTACGGCGTTCCCCAGGCCAGGCATCGAGTGATACTTCTCGGGGTTTCGGAAGAGTACCTAGATGCACTTGGCGATCACAAGCTGTCCCCTGTTTCGGGGCCAACAATAGATCAGATAATTGGTTGTCTGCCGCCGTTGCGCAGCACCCTTACCAAGCTGAAAGACTCTCCCGATGCGTGGGCGGACATAGTGCGCCAGCATTTGAAGGAACTGAATCATGAGTGCCTTCAGCTAGTGAGTGAGACACCTGAAAGACTTGCGCTGGCAACCAGGCTTGGCATTCTTGCCAGCAGTTATGACGGTCGCGACTTGAACGCTGGCGGGCTGCGGGTACTGAAAAAAAACGCCCGTAATGGAGTGACGGGAACCCTTCTCGATAGCTGGCTGCATGACCCGAGACTGAAGTACTGGCTTAATCACGAGGCTAGGGGGCACATGAGCTCCGATCTGCGCAGGTATGTTTACGCTGCCGCTTTTGCCGAGACGTACAGGAACTCGCCCAAGGGGCACCAGAACTTCAACCTTCCCGGGCTGGCGCCGGATCACAAGAACTGGACAAGCGGAAAGTTTAGTGACCGTTTTCGTGTCCAGAGAGCAGGTATTCCTTCCACGACAATAACTAGCCACATTGCTAAGGATGGTCACTATTTTATTCATTACGACCCTAGGCAGTGCCGAAGTCTGACTGTTCGCGAGGCTGCAAGACTGCAGACTTTCCCCGACAACTACTTTTTCTTGGGCAATAGAACACAACAGTTCCATCAAGTGGGTAATGCGGTTCCGCCGCTTTTGGCTCGGCAGATTGCAGATGTTGTTGCCCGGATCGTTCGAAGCGGAAAAACGCGAAGTAGATTTTAACCCACCACCGCAGGCACGACAGGGAGCGTTATTTTGTCACAAACATTCAAGAGCCGAAATGCTCCGCCCAAGGCCAGTGCAATGGTCGAGGCTTTGCGGGGGCTGGGTTACAACACGCAGACAGCACTGTCTGACATCATTGACAACAGCGTTGCAGCGGGCGCCTCGGAAGTCAGAGTCGAGTTCGTCTGGGCTCAGACAGAGAGTCGAATTACCTGCTTGGACAACGGCGCCGGAATGTCGGCTGCCGGACTTGATCTGGCAATGAGGCTTGGTGAGCGCAACCCTCTTGAAGAGAGAGCAGCGTCCGATCTTGGTCGCTTTGGGCTGGGCCTCAAGACGGCGTCTTTTTCACAGTGCCGCAGACTAACCGTGGCGACTATTGGCGCGGATGGCATGCAAGCTCTGCGCTGGGACCTTGACTATCTTGCAAACAGCTCCGATGGCGGCTGGCATCTGCTGGAGGGGCCCCATCCCGGCTCCGAAGGGTATGTAGAGCCGCTTTCTGAAGCCGGTCGCGGGACTCTGGTCCTGTGGGAGGAGCTGGATCGGATCGTTACTCCGGGAAGTACTGTTCAGGACTTTTTGAACTTGGCCGACAAGGTCGAGCAGCATCTTGGAATGGTGTTCCACAGGTATCTAGAAGGAACCCGACCACGTCTCAGAATTCTGCTCAACGGACAGCCGGTAAAACCCTGGGATCCCTTCATGACGGACCATCCGGGAAAACCCTACAACCCTCCCGTATTCAAGCACCCGACACTCAAGGGGATTGAAGCCGAATGCCATGTTTTGCCGCACAAGGACATGCTCTCTGGCGAGGATTTTGAAGTGCTGGGTGGCCCTGAAGGCTGGACGGCCCAGCAGGGATTTTATGTTTACCGCAACGAGCGCCTTCTCGTTGCAGGCAGTTGGCTGGGTCTGGGGACCGGTAGGTCTTGGACAAAGGACGAAGCTCACCGGTTGGCAAGAATTCGTCTGGATATACCCAACTCTGCAGACGCCGATTGGAAGATCGACATCCGCAAGTCCACAGCTAGACCCCCTGTCTATCTTCGAGACTGGCTGACGCGTCTTGCCGAAGCTACGCGTGGACGTGCGCGCCGAGCCTTCGCCCACAGAGGCCGGCCCACTTTGCTTGGAAATAAACAGGTTGCCGAAGCCTGGAAGGTCGAGCGCCTCACCAGTGGAATACGATACCGGATAGACAGTGACCACCCCGCGATACGAGACGTACTAGATGATGCGGGAGGGCTGCTTCCGCAGATCAGAGCGATGTTGCGGGTCATAGAGGAAACGGTCCCTGTTCAGAGGATATGGATCGATACGGCGGAAAACAGGGATACGCCCTGCACAGGCTTTGAGAAGACCCCGTCGAGTGAGGTCAATGAGGTCTTGATGGTCATGTACCGCAGTATGATCGAGAAGAAAGGATATTCCGCTTCTTCTGCCAGGGAGCAGCTTCGGACAACGGAGCCTTTCCATGCTTTTCCTTCATTGGTGGATGCCCTGCCCGACAATTTTTAAGGAGCTGCGACGAATGTCCGAAGACAACAAATGGAGTGTGGTTAAGTTTGTCCAAGAGATGATTGTGGACGAGCAGGGCAAGTTGGCGATTACCCCTGCACTCATTTCGCAAAAAATCGACATGGTGCTTAAGATCATGCCGAACAAGGCCGAGGGGTTGGATCGCGAGGCCGTCACTGATGAGCTCATAAGAAGGTTCAGTATCTGGGTTGGCAAGGACTCCTCTCTTGTCGACATGGCCGGGCATGTCCCCTGGCTGACCAGCGAGGTCAAGAAGGAGTGGCGTTACTGGCGCCGGTACAGAGAGTGGCAGGAAAAGAAGCTGCCATGGAGTGCTGTGGAAGCACTCGATGAAACCACCGACAATGTTCTTTCTATGCTGGAGGATCCTGGGCGTGAAGGCCCCTGGGATCGTCGAGGCATGGTTGTCGGCCACGTGCAGTCCGGCAAGACCGGGAACTATACGGGGCTTATCTGCAAGGCGGCGGATGCTGGATACAAAATCATAATCGTGCTGGCAGGGCTTCACAACAACCTGCGCTCCCAGACTCAGATGCGACTGGATGAGGGGTTTCTTGGCTATGAAACCAGCCCCATAGAGGGAGAGGGAAACGTAGCCATCGGAGTTGGAAAAATCGACCCCTCTCCTGCGTTGCGTCCCCAGTACGTTACCAACAGGACCGAGACTGGGGACTTCAACACCAAGTTTGTGAGAAATCTTGGTGTCTCGCCGGAACAGAAACCGTGGCTGTTCGTCGTCAAGAAGAACAAGACGGTTCTGCAGCGTCTGCTGAAATGGATTCACAAGCATGTTGCAGAAACGACGGATCCGGAAACCGGTCGCCCACTGGTAACCCATCTCCCTCTGCTGATCGTTGATGACGAAGCGGATCATGCATCGGTGGATACCGGTGAGAAGGTTGTAGACGAAAACGGACAGCCTGATCTCGAACATGAACCCACGGCTATTAACAGCCTGATTCGCCAGATACTGCACTCCTTCTCGAGAAAGGCCTATATCGGTTATACGGCCACTCCGTTTGCAAACATCTATATCCACGAGCAGGGAGAGACGGTAAAGGAAGGGCCCGATCTGTTCCCGGCAGCATTCATCACCAATCTGTCCGCGCCATCCAGCTATATCGGCCCGTCAAGGGTGTTCGGACTGGCGGGGGAGAATGGACGCATCGGCACTCTCGATCTGGTTCGTCCAGTCACGGATCACTGCTCCACTGACGGAAAGGGCGGCTGGATGCCTGTCGGCCACAAAAGCAGTTATGTGCCTTCCGACGTCATGCCTCCTTCGCTGGTCGAGGCAATACAGGCATTCGTACTGGCATGCACCATTCGTCAACTGCGGGGGCAGGGGGGCGAACACAGCTCGATGCTAGTACACGTCACGCGATTCAACCTGGTTCAGCAGCATGTACACGGGCAAGTTCGCAGTTACATCATGCAGTTGAAGCAGCGGCTCAGGAGGCGCATCGACCATGAAGGCGTTCTGGCTGAACTCTGCAGTCTGTGGGACAGAGACATCCGGACGACAAGCCACGAAATTGAAAAGCAGGAGGGAGAGGGCTCTCGGTGCAAAGCTGACGATTGGCTCGAGATAGAGCGAGCGTTACCTGATCTGCTTGAGCAGATCGATGTGCGCATGATCAATGGTACTGCAAAGGATGCGCTGGACTATGTAGACAGCGCCACTGGGCTGAAGGTCATTGCAATTGGAGGAGACAAGCTGGCCCGAGGACTTACGCTTGAAGGCCTGTGTGTTAGCTATTTTCTTCGGGCTTCCAAAATGTACGACACGTTGATGCAGATGGGACGGTGGTTCGGCTATCGGCCAGGTTACTTGGACTTATGTCGCCTCTACACCACGCCGGATCTGGTTGAATGGTTCGAGCACATTGCCGACGCAGCGGAAGAGTTGAGAGCCGAATTCGACTTCATGAGAGATAGCGGGCTGACACCACGTCAGTATGGCCTCAAGGTCGTCTCTCACCCGGTGTTGATGGTGACCTCACCCCTGAAAATGAGGACCGCCAAAACACTGTATCTGTCTTTCAGTGGGGACATTGTCGAGACGGTCAGCTTCTTCAAGGACGCCACCCAGCTCGAACAGAATATCGCGGCTTTCAACTCTCTTGTAAGTACCATGGGCAAGGGATCATCGATCTCTCCGCAGAGCCGAAACGGTCGGAGCGATAGTTGGAGCGGGGTTAGCTGGAATGGTATTCCGGCACAGCCCGTCGTCGACTTTCTGAGGGCGTATCAGACGCACCCGGACTCCCGAAAAGTGAGAAGTGACCTGCTTGCGAACTTCATTGAGGAGATGAGCCGGTCGGGAGAGCTTACCTCTTGGACAGTTGCCGTTATCGGGGGGGGGGTTGCCGGCACCGAGGATGTTGCAGGCTTTGCGGTAAAGCGAATGCAGCGAATAAACAGGTCTCAGGAGGCTGACCACAAGTACTCGATCGGTCGTCTGCTTTCTCCTAAGGATGAAGCCCTGGACCTTGATGAGTCGTCGTGGAATGCCGCTCTTGAGTGGACTCGGACGGACTGGAAGCCCGACCCCGGCCGTTCCAGAGGCAAGGAGTTGCCCGAGATGCCAAGCGGACCTTATATCAGACGTGTTCGTGGTCAGGGACGTGGTCAAGTAGCACCGCATCCCGAAAGAGGGCTTTTGCTTATGTACCTTCTTGACCCAGAGGACTCTAAAGTCTCGGGAGTTGATCTGCCTGTCGTCGCATTTGCAATCAGCTTTCCATCCAGCAATGCGGGTAAATCTGTGCCCTATGTCGTCACTAACCTCATGTGGGAGCAGCAACAGTAATGGCGGCAGTGAGTAGTTCCGAGTTGCTTGGTATCTGGCGGGCCCTCCCCGGCAACGCGTCGGCTCCGGGATGGCGGTCGATTGATCTGTTTCAGAGAGCAACAATCAGGATCAAGGCAGCTAGGCATGCGCCGGGCAATGAGGAGGCTGTTCTGGTCGGTTTTGCGAACTGCAGGATGGCGCCGACCTCACAGTTGCCTCAGGGGCAGGGATTTCGCATTGAAAGGGTCGGGCTGGGGGAGGCCGCAGGTGATTACCATTGGCTTGCAATCGTCCGTCAACCTGAAGGTAGCCTGGAGCTGTTTGCAGCTGTTGTCTCTGATGTATGCGGACTACTGGAGTCCGCCAATGGCTGTACCGAAGAACTTGTGTATCAGCGACTGCTTGGAAGAGTGCGCGGGTGGCAGGAATTTATGCGAAAAGGACGGGAAGGGCTGGGGCCCGAAGCCGAATTGGGGCTTGTGGGTGAGCTCTGTCTGCTGCGTAAACTGCTTGATGAAGGCGTGCTGCTTTTCTCGGCTGTACAAGGGTGGAAAGGGCCACTCGACGGGCTTCATGACTTTCAAATTGGTACGGGGGCGATAGAGGTCAAGTCCACAATGGCAACGGAAGGCTTTCCGGTGAGGATCGCCTCCCTGGATCAACTCGACGAATCCCAATGTCCCCCACTCTTCCTTGCAGCACTTCGCTTCGGATCGACGGACTCTGGAATGTCACTTCCCGAGTCTGTAGCGGATTTGCGCTGTCTGCTGGAGCCTGATCCCGCAGCGACCAGGCTTTTCGAGCAGGCACTTCATCAGGCGGGGTATCTGGACATGCAGGCAGAGAACTACAGTCGTCGCTTTTCGCTCAGCGAGTTAAGGGTGCATCTCGTTGATGGGGAGTTTCCGAGGCTGACTCCTTTCGGCATCCCAACAGCCATTCGCCGAGCGCAGTACGAGCTCGATCTTGCATTAATACTCGCCGATAACCATCCCTTGGCGGATGTGCTTGAGCAACTTGGAGTCGTTTGATGGAACTTGTGGATTTTCTGCGGGACACGCAGGCATCGATTCGAGAGGAAATTGTGAAGGATGTTGCACCGGGGGAAGCTCCTGTGCCTGCAGAGGCCCTATTTACTGAACATGTGATGACGCATATGGCCGATGAGGGAATAACCTTTGAGCCTACGGTCTGCCACTATGGTGCCAAGGTCGGATCTTACAAGGTCAAAATCAGTGGCTATTCTGTCTCGGACACTACCGACGAACAGGGGAATCCTGATCGACTGGATCTGTTCGTGAGTCTCTATAAGGGGCTTGAGGACATTGAAGACATCCCGGACCCTGAAATTGGCAGAGCGGCGAAGCAAGGTCTGCACTTTCTCAAATTTTGCGCCATGGGCAAGCTTTCAGAAGAGCTTGATGAAACCAACGAGGCTTATCCGCTTGTCACAGAAGTTGAACGTATATTCAAAACGCTGGATAGCATCCGGATTTTCGTAATTACCGATGGTCAGGTTAAGACAAGGAACTATGCGCCCCAAGATATCGAGGGCAAGCAGGTACGCCTTGAAGTCATGGACATTCACCGTCTGTTCAACCATTGGCAGCAGGGCCGGCCACGGGATGAGCTAGTGGTCAACTTTCAGGACCTTTGCGGTACGGCATTGCCGAGTGTATGGGTTCCCGGTGCTGGGGACGACGAATACGATTATGCCCTGACTGCAATACCAGGTGAGGCTCTGCGCTTTCTCTACGAGAAGTACGGGCCGCGCATTCTCGAAGCAAATGTGCGTTCGTTTCTGGGGGTTGGCAGCAGAGGTGTAAACAAGGGGATTCGGGACAGTTTGCGGAACAATCCGGACCGCTTCATGGCCTACAACAATGGCATCGTGGTTGTAGCCGATGCGGCCAAGCTGGATCGTGCCGCTGATGGTTCGACGGGTATTTTGTGGCTTCAGGGTATGCAAATCGTCAACGGCGGGCAGACGACAGCATCCATCTATTTCGCCAAGAAAAAAAATCCTGACATAGATCTGAGCAGCGTCCGAGTTCCTGCGAAGATCATTGTGCTTCGAAATGGTCAGGGAAATGACGAGGAACTGATTTCTAACATTTCTCGCTATGCCAATAGCCAGAACGTCGTAAAACAATCCGATCTTTCCGCAAACAAGCCATTTCATCGCGAGCTAGAAAAGCTTTCAATGCGCACATACTGCCCGGATGGTGTGGGACGCTGGTTCTATGAGCGATCCGCTGGTAGTTATAAGGTGATGCTAGAAAAAGAAGCGACAACGGTTGTTCAAAAGAAAAAGCTGCAGATAGCCATTCCACCCTATCGCAAGATCACCAAACCGGATCTGGCGAAGTTTCTGTTTACATGGGAGCAGAAACCACACGTGGTAGGGTTAGGCAGTCAGAAGAACTTTCAGGCCTTTATGGATGAGTTGGGAGAGCGGGAGAATACCGGAGAGGATGTGATTTCGGATCAGAAGGAGTTTAAGGACATGATTGCAAAGGCCATTCTGTTCAAGTCCGCTCAGAAGGTAATCAGACCTCTATTTCCTGCATTCCAGGGCAATATAACGGTTTACACTATCTCCGTTCTTGCACTCAAACTGGGACAAAACTTTGATTTTGATAGAGTCTGGCAGGAGCAGGGCATTTCACCCCAACTGCAAAGACAGCTGGCAACCTGGGCGTATGAGGTGAATGAAGCGCTTCATCGTGGTGCTGACGGGAAGATGATTTCCGAATGGGCCAAGAAGCTTGAGTGCTGGTGGCAGGTCAGAGATTTCAGGTATTCGGAAGCGGCGACTGATATCCCCGAAATATCCTGAATGACTCAATGCAAGTTTCGGGCGGAACTATTCCTCTGCCTCGTCACGGTCTTCGTAGGTATTGATGAGTTTCATGGAAACCTTAGGATCACAGCAGTGAGTGCGTGTAGTGGAGCCCTAGACTATAGATCAAAGAGACATTTCTTCGTCTATAGGGCCGGCTGGAAGAGTGATAATTTCCTAGGGTGAATTCGCTCATGAAAAAGGCAAAAGCGCCCGTATTTGTTCGGGCTTTTTTCCGGATGCTCTGTTAGAGCTGAAGAAGTGCTCCTCGGGTAATAGGTACTACGCTTCCATCTCTTTGATACGCATCGATACAACCAGTCTTCTGAGAATTGTCCAGAAAATACTCATGGTTAAAAATTAACTAACTTGCATTCCGTATGAGCCTAACCCAACAGGACATACTGTAATGAGCGTTTCATTTAAACCTAAACGTATTCCCGGCAACACGAACCTCCGTTACTGGCACGACGCTACCTATGATGGTTACCCCCTCATGGTGGATAGAGGTCCCTTTGTTGAGCAGTACTTGGAGAAGCTCTACCAAACTATGAAGTACGCGTTGAGTGATTATTCTCGTGTATTCGCTTTCAGATTTGACTTGAGGCTACCGCAGGGAAAGCCGTTACCTGCCGATGCAATGACCAATCAGATGATTCGGAATTTTAAGGCGTCGTTGGATGAGCAAATTGTCTGGGACCGTCAACGTGCTCGAAACCGTAATAGATCAGCTCATGACTCAAAAGTGAAGATTTTCTGGGTCAGAGAACTTGGCAGGGTGAACGGGCGACCTCACTACCATTGCATTGTATTTCTCAATCGTGATGCCTATCGTTCGATTGGAGGTATCGACTCTGAGTGTAACAACATGCACAACCGCATTGAGTTGGCTTGGGCTAGGGCTCTTCGGTTGCAGGTGGCTGATGTACGTGGCCTGGTTCATTTTCCTAGGGGGACTACGCACAATTTGACCCGTAGGGATTACGTGGGGATAGATGAGTTCTTTCGTCGGTCAAGCTACCTATGCAAGGCAGCAACCAAACACTATGGCGATGGTCAGCATGGCTGTGGAGGAAGTCGGTGCTGAGGACCAAACTGGTCAGCTCTTCCCAGCCAAAAATAGATACTGATGATCGAGCGCGTCTATCTGCACGGTCGGAATTGCTGGCTTGCTAAAAAATAAGGACGGGAACCAATAGGGGGCGTACACCCCCTATCACTCGCCTGTGCCAAGGAGGTTCAGGAACGTTACTGCAGTAGGTAGCCCATTGGCTGATCATCCTTGTCGAAGCAGAGGATGGTTTCGCAGTGGCCGCCTAGCTGGTCGGCATTTGATTCGCTGATGTCGGGCAACCATTTGCCCAGCTCAGCTAATGGCACCTTCTGGTTGTTGATGTAGCAATCGTCATCCATACGTGGGTTGCACCAGGCGGTTTTGACTTCCGGCCGTTTGGGTTGAGGCGAGGTGGCAGGTGACTTTACAGCCGATACTTGAGTACCTCCTTTTTGTGCTTGCCAAGCTGCGTAGCCACCCTCATAACGCTTGTCGAAAGTGGGAGCGAGTTGATTATCAGGGACGCCAATATCCAGGTAGAACTGGTACAGGATAGAACCGGCATCGGCGTACGACACTTGACGAGAGGTATCGACACGGTAGGCCACCGGCTTGCCGTCGGTGCTGGTGCCGATGCGATACCAGATCGATAGTGTGAACAAACCATCCTGCTTCCACTCACCCACCATCGCATTGCTTATCCGGCACTTGCCGCGCAGGCACTGGCCACTTACCTGATTGACATATTGCACATCATGTTGGCGCTGCGCGTCCCAAATGAGCACATTGCGGGTCATCTCCAACCACGTGCATTTCAGCATGGGCTGTCCATTGCTGGCTTTCTTGTAGATGCACGGGATAGCTTCGGGGAGGCCGCTGGTTGTGGTCTCGTCCGGAAAGGCGAGACTGGTCCACGTGTAGTCGACTGCGGCGCTGGCGTTGGCGCACAGAGCAAGCAGCAGGATGCTGAGTATCCGTTTCATGAGGTAACTCCAATTTGTCGTTCATTGTGAGAGCGAAATAGGTTCCGGTCGTTAAACGACCGGTGATGGAACAAGCGAACCCGCAGCGGAACGGACCAGCTTCGCTGTTGGTAACAGTGGGATTGAGCGGGGCTATTTTTTGTAGAGGACCCTGAGCCGCTTATTAACATAATCCTTGATAATTTCGTAGTCGGGGTTGTAGGTGATTAGCCCATGTCCCACGCTTGCGACGGCCCCGAGAGTTACCACAGCCAGTGTTGCAGGTGTGGTGAGTACGGTGAATACAGCACCGAGTGCGCCACCCTGTACCACAGCACTTTTCACGTCGCTTTTGACTCGACACTTCAACCCCTGGCTTTCAATCTTGGTTTCAACAAGTCTGATACCTGCCATGAAATTGCCCCTGAGGCCATTGATCTCAAAAGACGCTTTGCTTTTCACGAGCCCCTCGATCTGTGCTTCATTCAGGCCGATTACGACGATCATGGTTTTCTGAGCTCCCTGCAACGGTAGTGATTTGGAGAAAAAGTCGAATATCAACTTTTTGGGGTGAGTCTCGGTTTGAGAGGTCCTTCATGTCAATAGGTTGATCGCCAACTATCCAGGTTGAACTGGAGGGTGGCATGTCAAAAACCGAATCGAAGCAACTGGCGGAGCTGGTGGGCCAAGCAATTGCTCGCCAGCGTGTTCGTTGCAAGCTGAGTCAGGAGCAGGTCGCCGAGAGGCTTGGGATTGGCAGTGAGGCGGTGTCGCGTATCGAGCGCGGGATCGTGATGCCCAACGTCGAGCGATTGGTGGAGTTAGCGGGCATTTTTGGTTGTGAGACAGCCGACTTGCTGACCGAGGGAAGTTCACGACCGGAAGATCAGGCGCGCCGGCTTTACGATCTGCTGTCGACGTTGGACATGAGCGACCGTACGCTCGTCATGGGCATGGTGGAAGGGCTCGTTGAGCGCCTCGGTCGTGGCTGAGTAGCTGTTTCACGGCGCCGGAGGCACTGGCTCCGCTGCCTCTTCGTCGAATAGCGCGCCGCAACGCAGGCATAAGCAATCGAACCCCGAGAATTGATACTTTCCGACATCGTCAGCAACTCGCAGCGCTGATGGGTAGGCTGGAGCTATAGCGGCCAGCCCATTCAGCAGTGAGCCATAACCGGGACGACCCTGCGGGCTCTCTTGCGTGTTTTGAGCTCCCCGTACTGCTCCATCGGCCAGGCCGAGCAGCAAGGCAATGCCCCTTGCGGCCTCCAGGGTGAGGACGGCTTTGGAGTCGCAGATCAAACACTGTCTGATCATCGTTCATTCTCCTAATGGGTGAGTGTGGCTATGCGCTGTTTGGCCACCGTTACGTGGCAGTGTTTTTGCTGGGATTGATCTGGATCGATGCGCTCAATATCTTGAGCAGGCGATTCAGAATCCAGCACGCCAGCAGCACGGCGACCAGCAGTGGCGGGAAGCGCAACATCAAAACAATGCTTAAGACCAACGTACCGGCTGCCGACAGCGCGCCAATGAACGCAAACAGGCAAAGCAGAAATCGTAGTAGGGCCATTTCGGGTCTCCGAAGTCTTCCTGAAGTCAGGCAGGTATCAGGTCAATGGGTTTGCGTGGCGAGCGCTTCGAGCTTGTCGGCCAGAGCGTTGGAGTTGGTTTGTAGTGCTTTGCATCGTTCCGTGGTGGCAGTTGCATCCGGGCTCGAAAAGAACTCTTCAATCACAGCACCGCGGTCTTCCTCGCTGTCCTCAAACGCGCCGTTGCTAAAGCCTCGTCGTGCCGCCTCATCCAGCGCTACCTGATCAAATCCCGCTGATTGCCGTTGGGTCTCAAGTTCGTTGGCTGACTGCAGCATCTCTGCGATGTCCATTCCGCCGCGCACGGTCAGGTCGACGTAGAAAATTGGTGTGCCATGGCTCTGTCGTGTCGACTTGCCACGCAGACGCAACTCCAGCGGTAGGCAGGCCAACCGGTTGCCCGAGATGGCCTGGAAGTAATGCAGGCGAGCAGCCAGGGTACGGATGCTGTTGAAACCCGTAGTGCGGAACACGAAACTGCCCAGCGGATCGTCATCACCAATCAGCACGTTCAACCTGCCATAGGGCTTGCAGGCTCCGCCTTTGGCTAATGAACAAACATCCGGCGAGGGGCAGGGCAGTGATTGAATACCGTCCTGCGTGACACGTTTACAGGTCTCGCCATTGCCGACGCACAGTGGCCGTCCAGACTGTCGGTCGAATAGGGTGTAGTCGGCCCGGAAATTCAGCTCAGGCTCGTTGAACAAAAGGCGCACAGGAATACTGCGCAGCTTGTCTTCCTTGCTCTGGCGCAGTTCGTCGTTGAGTGGGTGTAGTAGCCAGCCATCCCTACTTTGCACCTGGGATGTAATGGTGAACTGATCATCTTTCTCCGGCAGGCGCTTGCCATTTCTCTCGACGATTTTGCCGATGGAGATGCGTCCGAGCACAGGGGGTGTCAGGGCTAATCCTTTCAACATGATGGTTCTCCTAAAAAGGAAAATGGCCAGCCACATAGCGCGAACTGCGTGGACCGGCCAAGGGGAGGGAGGTGTGAGATAACGGAGTCAGTTGATCAGGAAGCGTCGACTGCCTTCCTTGGTTTTGGTGTAGCGAACTTGTAGGTAGGGTTTCTCTTTCAATAGGCGCTGGACATCGAGTACGGCACTGTCCTTGGATTTCTTCCAGCTGATGTAACCGCTGGAAAACTCCGCTCGGGTGGCCTCGCCCATGGCCTGCAGCAGTATCTGCTTGAGCTGGGCCTCGCGCGTTTCCTTCTCGCCGATGGACTGGCGAACGGCCTTGAGTTCCAGGTAGGCCGCTGCTAAACCGGCGCGACTGCTGAAGTCGACGGTCTGGCCGTTGTCTTCTGGGTACAAGCAGCGCAAAGCTGCTTCAGCCGATGCGCTACCGTCGGCCGGTGGCGGGGTATCGGTTTCCACGTAGGTCCAGAACTTGCGCTCCAGTTCGATCAGGCGAGTAATCATCTGCTCGTCACGCTCGATGCGATGGATCTCCAGGTGCTGACCGCCCAGCAGTACCGCCACATCCGCGGCCTGCTTGCCAGTGACGGCGAGCTGGTGCATCACTTGAAGCTTCACGTACTCGGGGACGCCGTCCTTCCAAAGGCGTGCCCCATTTATGCCTGCGGTTTTGCATTCGAGGATCTGTACGTCGTCTGCGCCGATCACCTCGCGGTCGATGTTGGCGAGCATCCAGGGTAATTTTGGATTCGGATGCTGCAGCACGGCGTTGATCCGTCGCACCTTGTTTTTGGTGCGCTTGCTGTAGTGCCAAGCGACGATGGGTTCCAGCACATTGCCCCAATAGGCTGGGCTCTCCTCATCATGAGGATCTATTTTCGGTAACGTGGCATCGCGACCGGTCTTTTCAAGCCATAACTCCAACTGCGATTTGTACGGGTTGAGGCCAACCGCCGCGCCTGCGTCGGAGCTACCGATGCCTCGTTTACGTATGGCGAGCCAGTCCTCACGCGGCAGCTCTTTAGTGCTGACCAGGCGAAGGGCAGGGCGGGGCTTCGGGGTACTACTATTCAATGAGGTTGCTTTCATCGTGCTCACCTTGCAGGCATAAAAATGCCCGACCAGCACAAGGCTGACCGGGCGTGGCGATTGACGAGAAGAGTTACGCTGCGAGACGCAGGGCTGCATCCAGGGCGCGTTGCTTGATCTGCGCACCTTGACCAAACCACGCCGAGTCCATGCGGTACTCATTGCTACGTGCACGGCGCTCATGATCGACGTACTCCGTCACCGCATTGAGCAAGCCCCAGGCGGTGCCGCGTGCCGATTCGAGCTCGCTACCCCGACCACGGCCTTCATACAGCTCTTGCACCTTGCGCAGGGCACGTTCGTTGGGTAGTTGCTCCGGTAGTTGATTGCTCGGATTTACCTCACATAACACCGACATGAAATATCCAAGAGCCTCATGCCACTGGACCTTGCGTTCAGCGAGATGGCGCATGCGGTACATGAACTCGTCCCAACCGGAGACGGCTATGCCGAGTTGCTTTTTCACTGCCTTCGGATCGAAGCGAGTGTTATGCGGCACCTTGATGGCGCGACTTGTGCCGTCCAGGGCTATGGTCAGGGTGTTGTTGCATACCACGCGCACGGTAGTGGGTGTTGCGGTGGTTGCCAGGGTGCCGTCGCAGGACGTGGCCAGCAGCAGATAGCCGTTGACCTGGTCATTGCCCTTCAGGGCAGCGTCTTGTCCGGTACGTGCCAACGCCCAGAATTTGCGACCGCCCTTGAGTACCCCCGCAGTCTCCAGCTCGTATCCGGAGACCTCTGTAAGATCACGGTAGAACTCCATCACCTCACGCGGCTGCACGGTGTGATAGCGCTGTGAGACCACCGACAGTGGTGCTTTGGTGTCGGAGCGGTACAGCACCTTTTGTTCCGGGAATGAATGGATGGAGCCTAGGTGACCGGCCAGCTCTGCTTTGAAGTGCACCGGGCTTTCTTGGATCGCCCAGTCCATGCCGGCTTCGCGTTGCCAAACTTCGATGGGTTGCTTCTGAGTAAGCTGATTGCCCAGGCCATGCCAGGGAGTTTCGCCAGCGTAGGCCATAGTTTCGATGAGATGAGCCATGGTTGTAATTCCTTTAGATGCAGCCGGCATAAAGCGCCACGCAGAGCGCGGCACCGTCCGGACGTAATAAATAGAAGGGAAGTTGACTTGGTTAGGTCGGGAGGTTGAAGCGGTGGCCACATAGCAAGCAGAGGTTGTGGGCCAGGACGTGGCGATCGAGCGACTCACCCAGTTGGGCGCCGAGCGCACAGCCGCCGACCCCGCCGGCCAACCCGCCGAGGATGGCACCCGACACTGAGCCGAGGGTTATGCCAACAGGTCCGGCGATAGCGCCGATGAGCGCACCCGCCTGACCACCGGCAAGAGCTGCGCTAACGCCACGGGCGGCCCCGCCCACGGTGCCGATGGCCGCGCCGACTTTCATGGCGTGATGGAGAGAAGCGACTTTGGGGGAGTGACATCGAGGGCACTGCAATGACATGGGGCAAACCTCCTTGATGATGTAGTCAGGGAGGTTATGTGTGGCCGAAAAAATAACGAATGGAATTTTCACGCAGGGTGGATGCCGCTTCGGCCGCTACTTTTGCTACAGCGGTAGCAGCTTTAGCAGGTAGCGGAGGGCTGTTGGTTAGAAAAAATGTCGTGAGTCGTCATTCTCGAAATTCCAGTCGTGTCAAGGCAATCGCTTAAAATAATGTCTGTTTAGTGGTTTGGCTGTTTCTATTTCACCTGCCAGATACAGTTGAGGCGTCAAAGGGAGGTCTTATGCAAATAGATAGTTTTGAGGATGAACTTCGAGTAATCCGCATTAATCGGCTTCAGGTCATGCTGGGGCTCAGTAGGTCGACTATATATGAGCGAATTAAACCAGGTTCAAAGTGGTTTGATTCGGATTTTCCTAAGCCGTTCAAGATCGGAAGCCTCGCAGTCGGATGGGATCTGCTGGAGATAAGAGCATTTATTGAACTGAAAAAACAGGATGGACGCTGATGCATGGTGAGAGGCCGGCGCGGCAGCCGTCATGGAATAGGACTCCACCGGGACCAAAGGAGGCATCAAGTAGACATATTGCACCGGATACTGTTCCGGATTTACCGTTCGAAGTTTTTTCTGAAGCAGTTGATGAGGTGCAGAGAAACATAAAATCCCCAAGGGAACTGGCTGTTTGCTCTGCGTTGGCGATGATGTCATTAGCTTGTCAGGGTCTATATGACGTTAGGTCCCCTCTAGGTTATGTTTGCCCGTTGTCGCTTGCTATCATGGCGATTGCCGGCTCTGGGAGTGGGAAGTCACCGACGCTTCGTGCGTTGTCCGAAAGTGTATTTAAATATCAAGAATCGATCCTTGTGGAGCGTGGTCTTGAGTTAATTAAGTATAAATCTTTGCATGCTGTTTGGGTCGAGATTTTAAAAGTACATAAATCTAAATTGAGAAGGTGCGTTAAACGAGGTGAAGACACGGAAGAAGTTGCTAGGGTGATCTTTGAGCATCAAGATAAAGAGCCAAGTCCACCATTGAGCTTGTTGTTTCTCAATGATGATGTGACAGTCCAGGCTTTGTTTCAAACTATGAATGGAGGATTGTCGTCGGCAGGATGGATTTCCAGCGAGGCGTCAGGGATTCTGAAAGGAGGAGCGTTTCAACATTTCGATAAAATCAATGCAGTCTGGAGTGGGGATGGTGTGCGGGTGGGGCGTGTTTCAAGTGAGTCCTATCAGGTGCTCGATGCAAGACTTGTCCTTTGCTTAATGATCCAGCCAAGTGTTTTTGAGTCATTCAACGAGATTAAGGGAGATGCTGCAAGAGGTACGGGTCTTACTTCTCGGTTTTTATTTTGCCGGCCTAAGTCCACTCAAGGCTCTAGAATTACAGATGGATTTGAGGAGCGATGGGATGCTTGTGAGAGGTTTGGAGATAAGGCAGTTGCTCTTCTGAAAGAGTATGTTGATGGTCGTCGCCTTGGCAAGTGTACTCGAAAAGTGATTCGATTGTCGGAGCGCGCTAGTTGGATCTGGAACAATACGCGAAATCAGATAGAAAAAGAAATTTCGGAAGATGGGATTTATGGGTGGGCGCCAGATCATGCATCAAAGCTTGCAGAAAACATGATTAGATTGGCTGCTATATTTCACATATTTGAGGGGCGCGAGGGGGATATTTCCGAGACGACGATGCGGGCGTCAATTGAGCTCGGTTATTGGTTTTCGCGTCAGTTTAATAAAGTATTCAGTCCTGATACCATGTTGGAAAATGATGCAAGTGAGCTCCACGCTTGGATTAGATCAAATTATGATAAAAAAGGTGAAAGGCGATTTGATAAAACCTATATTAGGCGTCATTGTCCAAATAGACTTAGAGATTCAGAGAGGTTGGAGGATATATATGAAAAACTTGCCTGTGATGGGTTGATTCGCCTTGTGCAGGAAGGTAAAAAAGGAGTTGTGATTCTTAATTGAAATGGCTGGGGTTTTATGGGTGCATACAATTCAGTTGCGGAAGTCGAAAGTGTAGATGGTTATAATGCACTGTTAAAGCTGCAAGCGATGTTGCGGTTGTCGTTTAGAAAATATTGGCCAAAGGAATCGTTCAGTCTTTATAGAAAACATGTTTCTCGATTTGTGGAAAAGCAGGGAGTTGTTTCTGAGAGGGATATTTTGAGATGCTGGCTAAGGGAGGATGATGCTCGTGGTACGGTAGAGTTGAAAGAGAGATTTTTCTATGCAGTTCTTTATCATGAAGCGGCAGTATCGAGGCTTGCGGAGGGGCGTGCTGAAGCCTCGGCAGTGCTGGCTATGAGATCTGCACTAGAAGTTGGCAGGTTCGATGGGATGCGGAATTTTATGTCCGTAGTGAATTTGGCTTATAATGGAAGGGTTTTGGGGGCTAAGGTTGGAAAAAAGATAAGAGAAGACATTTATGAAATGTTGGCTGAGTTGTTAGCGCCTAGTCCGGCCAAACCATGGCGTAGTTATGCTGAAGCCGCTAATACGCTTTCGAATGCGCTTTCAGAATATGTGGATGGAACTTGGATTTCGTTGGATTTGGATATTTACGAATTTATTATTACAAGTGTAGAGAGAAAAGGTAAGGTTCGAGATAACTATTTTCGACATGCGTTAAAGGGGCGAGATATATCTTGTCCTAATTGCGCTGAAGTGTTTCGTGTTGAGCCCTCACTATCTGTAATGTAAAGATAGATTCTTGATGCCGGCTCTGAGTCGGCATCAAGAATCTATAGAAGTGTTTGTCACGCTTTGATAGCTTTGCGCAGATCTTGTCTGCCTCCCTAGAGATTTCAAACTTTCTCAAATCATGATTTAGAGCCGCATCTGCAATGTGTCACACGGTGGAATTTGCCGCCTTGAGGCGCCTTGCTTAGTGTGCTAATTGCATATTTTCGAGGCGGTTACTTCTAGATTAACTTGATATTCAGGTTGTTGGTGAGGGGCCGTAAATATGCTCCAGTCATTCATAAGCAAGCGCCTTTTATCCAAAAAGTCCGAGCGAGAATATGCACCTTCAGTCTGATCACGCTCGTCATGTGCTAGCGCCATTTCACAGACCTCCCGTGGGTAATGGGTGCATTCACCAGCCCAGTCACGAAACGAGGATCGAAAGCCATGGCGAGTGATGTGCTTGTACCCCATGTCATGCAGTAGGGTTCGTACAGCATTTGCATGCATTGCCCCAGTCTTGCCTTGGCCTGGGAACAGAAAAGGACTTCCTTCATCTCGCGGAATGCTTTTCACCAGCTTTACGACTTCATCAGCAAGCGGAATGACGAAAGCCACCCGCATTTTCATTCGCTCATCTGGCAGTGACCAAGTTTTAGCTTCTAGATCAAACTCATCCCAACGAGCGAACCTGACCATGTGGGCACGTGCGCTGGTCATGATCAGCAGTTGAGCGGCCCATGATGGAGATGTTGAGTTTGCCCTGAGCTTCATCATCAGTTCAGGCACTTCCTGCCAGCGCAAAGCTTCAAAGTGCTCGCGCTTCCGAGCTTTCCTCTTTTCAGAACGGCTCAATAGATTGTCTAAGTGCCCGCGCCAGCGAGCAGGGTTCTCACCTTGTCGCAGGTTACGTGCCTTGGCTGCGTCCAGGACTTGTTCTATTTGTCCACGTACCTCGTCAGCGGTTCTGGTCTTGGTGGCCCAGATGGGTTGCAATACCTTAAGTACTTCGGGAGTGCCTATGTCTTCGGCTGAAAGCTTGCCTATGTGATCAAACGCATACAGCTCCAGCTTCCGCAGCCAGCCTTTACGCCACTTTTCCGACCACGCCGCGCCGTGAGCATCACGGTATTGCGTTGCGAGCGTCTCGAATTTTAGTTGCTTGGCTTCACTTGCACGCTGGGCTTCCCGTTGAGCGGCGCGCTCTATGTCTCTGGCTGCCAGGGGATCAATGCCATCACTCAGTTGGCTGCGTTTAGTGCTGGCGTCTTGTCTGGCCTTCTTGAGGCTCACCTCAGGGAATGAGCCCAGACCCATCTCTCTACGGCGGCCTGCCAGTTGAAAGCGAAGCAGCCAGGATTTACGCCCAGTAGGTTTGACGACCAAGCGAAGCCCATCACCATCTTCATAGGTGCCGGGTTCGGTCAGGTTTTCGACTTGTTTCGGATTTAGCTTACCCATTAGATTTCCCCTGTCGCCCGTTTTGTCCCCCCACCTGTCCCCCCACTTCATCGTTGGATGAGATCGGATGGCTTTGAACGCCATCGGACAGGGGAATGCTTGAAACCCCCGGAATAGCTACGCTAGCAGGAAGATTATCGGATGGGATAGGATTATTTCGGACAATTAAAAAGCCGGCTTGTGGCCGGCTTCTCGGGGACTGGCTTGATTCATTTTTGGTAAACCGCGCCAGCCTTCAAAACGTACACCCGGATCTTGCGTCCGGCTGTGGGACTCGGCGAGAAAATCATCTGCCTGGTCGGTGCGATCTGAGCCTCTGGGAGGGTCGATGCGCAAATGTGGGGCGCAGCATACTGATTTTTTTACGCAATTCCCAGCTTGATGTGGGTGATTGCTCGTTCACGCTAATCTGTAGCAGCTGGCGAAGCCTGCGTTCGGCGATCTACCGGACACAACCTGCACCAGTTGCTACAGAACCCGCTTACAAAAATGGAATGGGCGGTCGTCGTTTGTTCAGGGTCGACCACCAGAACACCCACCCTATGACGCGTATATTTTCATCATCAATTTGCGGTGGGCGAAAGACTTCGTCCGGGTATCGGCTGTTGTTGTGGCTGCGCATGCGTATCGCATTGCCCGGTACCCGATACAGGTAGCGGATCAACAGCATGCCGTCATGCTCTATCGCGTAAATCTCGCCATCGATAATTTGCGTCAGTCCCCGGTCTATGGCGACGATGGAGCCGTCGTCAATTTTTTCGGCCATGCTGTTGCCTGTCATGCGAACGCAGATGGCGTCGATGTGTTTGATTTCCAGGGAATCGAGATCGCTGCGGGGCAGGCGGATGGTTTGGCCGGGATCTTTGATGACATGGGTTTTGGTGGCGCCGGGCGTAACGGGTGCTTCTTTATAGAAATGCAGTTCGACATCGGTTGGCTCGATCACCCGGTAGGAACCACGGATCGTTTGGGCATCCAGGGCATTGCCGGACTCGTCGGTCAGTCGCAGTTCCTTGGCGTCTTTTTGACCTTCGCCGGTTTTCAGCCACTCGCTTTTAACGGACAGAATTCTGGCGACTTCTTCCATACGGTATTCGGGCACGCCGCGGGTGTACCAGTTGTGAACGTTTTGAGCCTGTTGGATGTTCCAGAAATCGGCAAATGCCGTCGTCGAGATTTTCGCCTCTTTGAGGAGAACCTTGAATCGTTTACCGCAGGTTTTATTCTTTTTCATAAACGCGAGTCTAATGTCGCGGGGCAGGGCTTTGAATCAACGAGCCGTTCAAATATCGAGGGAATTTTACGACCGGATGTAAGACGTAATGTAGGGAAATTAAACAAGAAAAAACCAAAACGGATGCGGGTTAAACGAAACGTTTATGGTGATTTATAGGCGTCTACAAAAAACCCCGGATCAACCGGGGTTTTTCTTGATGCCTGTTGCTAGAAGCCTGGAGCTTCTCAGCCTTTGTAGGCTGCAACCGACTTCATGATCTCGGCGCGGGCAGCTTCAGCGTCGCCCCAACCTTCGATCTTCACCCATTTGCCTTTCTCGAGGTCTTTGTAGTTCTCGAAGAAGTGCTTGATCTGTTCCAGCAACAGCGGTGGCAGATCGGTGTATTCCTTCACGTCCACGTACAGCTGAGACAGCTTGTCATGGGGTACTGCGATGACTTTGGCATCGCCGCCGCCGTCGTCGGTCATGTTCAGGATGCCGACTGGACGAGCGCGGATGACCGAACCTGGAGCAACCGGGTAAGGGGTCACAACCAGCACGTCGAGGGGATCACCGTCGTCAGCCAGGGTGTTCGGGATGAAACCGTAGTTGGCCGGGTAGAACATCGGGGTGGCCATGAAACGGTCAACGAACAGGCAATCGCTGTCTTTGTCGATTTCGTATTTGATCGGCGCGTGGTTGGCCGGAATCTCGATCGCGACGTAGATGTCGTTCGGCAGGTCTTTGCCAGCCGGAATCTTGCTGTAGCTCATTGGGCGGTGCCCCCGTTAGTTGACCAAAAACACTTGGCCGGATTGACCAAAAAGTGGCGGCGATTATAGGCATATTCCGCCGCCGATGCCATGCGCGACAGGGTCGTAGAGACCTTAGTCGTGTGCCTGATAGACCGGGTCATTGGCCTGAAGTTGCCGCAGCCTGTCCAAAGGATCCTGCCGATAGAAAAGCTTCAACTGCTCGTAGACCTGTGGATAAGCCTCGTGCAGCAAATCCGGGGCGCTGAAAAAGTATTCGCTGGTGACGGCGAAGAACTCTGCCGGGTTTTCCGCTGCGTACGGATCAATGGCGGTTTCGGCGTCGGGATTACGCTCCAGTTGCTGATCGAGATCGTCGTAGGCGTCCTGCATGACCTTCGCCCAGTTACTGACCCGCATGTCGGCATGCAGCGGTGGCAGGCCGTTGGCGTCACCGTTGAGCATGTCCAGCTTGTGCGCCAGTTCGTGGATAACCAGGTTATAGCCCTCCCAACCGCCGCTGGCCATTACGCCGGGCCAGGCGAGGATGATCGGGCCTTGCTGCCAGGCTTCGCCGCTGTGCTCGCCATCCCACTCGTGTTCGACGCCGCTGGCATCGCGATGACGCTGAGGGCTGAGAAAGTCGTCGGGGTAGAGCACGATTTCGTGGAAACCCTGATACCAGTTCAAATCGCCCAGGTTCAGCAGTGGCAATTGCGCCTGGGCCGCCAGCAACAGGCGTTGTTCCTGGTGCAGCTCCACGCCGGGCAGGGCGGTCAGGTGTTTGTCTTCGAGGAACAGTACGCTGGCTTCGCGCAACCACTGGTCTTGGGCAGCGGTGATGCCGTCGAGAAAACTCAGGTGGTGACGCACCCGTTGCCACATGTCGTCGGCAATCGGGTGTCTGGCCAGGATGCGCTGGCGACGCCAGGCGCTAAGGGACCACATCGGTGATCAGCGCGGTTGGGCTTTCGAGTTCGAACCGCCAAAGCGGCTGCGTGCCACGCCGATGATCATGGGCACCAAGGACAGGAGAATGATGCCGACGACCAGCAGCGACAGGTTGGTCTTGATGAACGGTACATTGCCGAAGAAGTAACCGAGGGTCACCAGGCCGCCGACCCAGAGGATCGTGCCGAGGACGCTGAAACCGAAGAAACGCGGGTAGGGCATTCTTGCAACGCCGGCGACGAACGGCGCAAAGGTCCGAATGATCGGCAGGAAGCGCGCCAGGGTCACGGTTTTGCCGCCGTGTTTGTCGTAGAAGTCGTGGGTTTGTTGCAGGTAGTCACGGCGAAAGATTTTCGAGTTCGGGTTGCTGAACAAGCGTTCTCCGGCCGTTCGTCCGATCACGTAGTTGGTACTGTCGCCGAGTATCGCGGCCAGCATCAGCAGCCCGCCCAGCAATACCGGATCCATGCCTCCGCCCGCCGCGACGGCGCCCGCAATAAACAGCAGGGAATCACCCGGCAGGAAAGGCATCACGACCAGACCGGTCTCGCAGAAAATCACCAGAAACAGAATGGCGTAGATCCATGGCCCGTAATTGGTGACCAGCATGTCGAGGTAAACATCGAGATGCAAGATGAGGTCAAGCGGGTTGAAATCCATGGAAAGCACCTGTGGTGACGGCCCGACTCTGCAGGCCTGTGCGGATGACTTCGCGAAAGGCTACAGACGGGTGTAGTTTTTCTTACAAGCCGGAAAGGTCGGCATTATACGGACAGACAACTGAAAAGCGCGTCGAGTTTGTAGCGGGGGATGTCGCGGAGACGGACGGTGCTTTTTGCTTTTTCAGCAGGAGCAAAGCTTGCTCGCGATAGCGGTGTGTCATTAAGCGCATCCGATGCTGACACAACGTTATCGCGAGCAAGCTTTGCTCCTACCGTGAGGCTTAAAGCTCGTCGCTGATCGGCAGTACGTAGTTCTTGAATTCGGTGTCTTCCTTGAATCCGATCGATTCGTAGGTTTTCTGCGCGACTTCGTTGTCGCTGCTGGTGGACACGCGCATGCGCACGGCATTGGTGTCCTTGGCCATTTTTTTCGCGGTACGAATCAGGTTGTCGGCGACCAGTTGACGGCGGGCATCTTCGGCAACGTAGATGTCGTTGAGGATCCACACGCGTTTGAGTGAAAGCGATGAAAAACTCGGGTACAGCTGGCAAAAACCCATCAGCCTGTTGTTGTCCTCATCGGACAGTGCCAGGTAGATCACCGACTCCTTGCGGCGCAGGCGTTTCTCAAGGAACGCCCGGGACGAGTCCGGATACGGCAGGGAGCCATAAAACTCCCGATATTTGACGAACAACGGGGTCAGCAGGTCCAGGTGTTCGAGGGTCGCTTGAATAATCCGCATCGATAGGTCTCGTCTTCAAGTGGCTGTCTTCACGTGCTCTGACGGCGAACGGTTCTCACTCGGGCAGCCGTGCGTCGATCCTGCCTGAAATCCGCATTCAAACGCAATGCGGAAACGGTTCAGGCTTCGGGCGGGCTCAGCAGGAAGTTACTTTTCATCTCCACGCCTGGCTCCGTTTCCAGCGTCTGCACTTGGGCTTCGTCCTTCAGATTGACCCCTGACAGCTGCCGCCGACACGCTTCACGCATCAGATACAGCAGACGATGCGCCGCCATTCCATAACTCAACCCTTCCAGCCGGACATTGGAGATGCAGTTGCGATAGGCATCCGTCAGGCCGACCTTTGGGTTGTAGGTGAAATACAGTCCCAGGCTGTCTGGCGAGCTGAGTCCGGGGCGTTCGCCGATCAGGATGACGACCATTTTTGCGCCCAGTCGCTCGCCGATCTCGTCGGCGACGGCCACGCGGCCCTGTTCAACCAGGATCACCGGCGACACGGACCAGCCTTCAGCCGTGATCTGCTCTTCCATGCGCTCCAGAAAGGGCATCGTGTGGCGATGAACCGCCAGTGCCGATAACCCGTCGGCGACGACAATCGCCAGATCCACCCCGCCGGGATGGGCTTGTGCATAAGCTCGCAGCGTCTGCGCCGACTCGTCACTGAGCTTCCTGCCCAGATCCGGACGCTGCAAATAGCTGTTGCGATCAGTGGCTGCGCTGTGCAGCAGCACGCTCTCACGCCCGCGTTCGGCCAGCTGTGCGCCAAGACCGGCATGGTCGAACGGCAGGTGCACGGCGTCTCGAGCCTGGGCGTGGGCAAACTGGAAATCCAGCTGCGCACCGGTGGGCATGCTGGTGCCGGTTCGACCGAGTGCAATCCGCGCCGGTGTCAGTCGGCGCAGCTCCAGCCAAGGGTTTTGCGGATCGACGGGTGGTTTATCCATATCAACGATCATCCCAGTTGCGCCAAGGCTTGGCGGAATGCCGGCGGCAGGCTGTTGCCAAACTGAACCTTGCCATCCGCCTGGGTGAAGATGCCCATTTTGGCCAGCCATTGCTCGAACTCCGGCGCCGGTTTCAGACCCAGGGTTTGCCGCGCATAGAGCGCGTCATGGAACGAGGTGGTCTGGTAGTTGAGCATGATGTCGTCGGAGCCGGGGATGCCCATGATGAAGTTGATCCCGGCCACGCCAAGCAGCGTCAGCAGGGTGTCCATGTCGTCCTGGTCCGCTTCGGCGTGATTGGTGTAACAGATATCGCAACCCATGGGCACACCCAGCAACTTGCCGCAGAAGTGGTCTTCAAGGCCGGCGCGGATGATCTGTTTACCGTTATAGAGGTATTCGGGACCGATAAACCCTACGACGGTATTCACCAGAAACGGTTTGAAATGTCGCGCGACGGCGTAGGCTCGGGTTTCGCAGGTCTGTTGATCAATGCCATGGTGGGCGTTGGCGGACAAGGCGCTGCCCTGGCCCGTCTCGAAATACATCAGGTTCTGGCCCAGGGTGCCGCGATTCAGGCTCAACCCCGCGTCGTAGCCTTCCTGAAGTATGTTCAGGTTGATGCCGAAACTGGCGTTGGCCGCTTCGGTGCCCGCGATGGACTGGAACACCAGGTCCAGTGGCACGCCGCGGTTCACCGCTTCGATGGACGTCGTGACGTGAGTCAGCACGCAAGCCTGTGTAGGAATGTCGTAGCGCTGGATGACGGCATCGAGCATTTCCAGCATCGCGCAGATCGAGGCGATGCTGTCGGTGGCCGGGTTGATGCCGATCATTGCATCGCCGTTGCCGTACAACAGACCGTCAAGAATGCTCGCGGCGATGCCGGCGGGCTCATCCGTGGGGTGGTTGGGCTGCAGACGGGTGGATAAGCGGCCGCGCAGGCCCATCGTGCCGCGAAACTTGGTCACCACACGGATTTTCTGCGCCACCAGCACCAGATCCTGCACGCGCATGATCTTTGAAACGGCGGCCACCATTTCCGGGGTCAGCCCGGGGGCGAGTGCGCGCAGGCTTTGCTCATCAGCGGCATCGCTGAGCAGCCAGTCGCGAAAACCGCCGACGGTGAGGTGGCTGACCACGGCGAAAGCCTGTTTATCGTGGGTGTCGATGATTAGGCGGGTGACTTCATCGTCCTCGTAAGGAATCAGCGCTTCCTGTAGGAAATGACTCAGCGGTATGTCAGCCAGGGCCATCTGCGCGGCCACCCGTTCACCATCGTTGAGGGCGGCGACACCTGCCAGGAAATCCCCGGACCGCGCAGGGCTGGCCTTGGCCATGACGTCCTTGAGGCTCTCGAAGCGATAGGTCTGGTTGCCGACCGTGTGAGCAAAACTAGCCATACAGATTCTCCGTGACGGCGCAGACCAGGCCTGCGCCGTGATTTGCGGCTGTTAGTGCAAGGCTTTTTCAGCGGCCTGAATCGCCGCGAACTCTTCTTCGGGCGTGCCTGCTACCAAGTGATGCCGACTGTAGAAAGCGAAGTAAGCAATTAACACTCCATAGATGACCGCTGCACCAATCACCACTCGCGGATCCACCAGAAATCCTGCCACGACAGCGATGCACGCCAATACCAACGCTACACCAGAAGTGAAGATGCCGCCCGGTGTACGGTAAGGCCGATCCATTTTGGGGCGACGAATACGCAGCGTAATGTGCGCGGCCATCATCAGGACGTAGGAAATGGTTGCGCCGAACACGGCCACCAGAATAAGCAAGTCGCCCTGACCGGTCAGCGACAACCCGAAACCGATGATCCCGGGAATGATCAACGCCAGCACCGGCGCCTTGCTTTTGTTGGTTTCCGACAGTTTGCGCGGCAGATAGCCGGCGCGGGACAAGGCAAAGATCTGCCGTGAGTAGGCGTAGATGATCGAGAAGAAACTGGCGATCAGGCCCGCCAGGCCCACGAGATTGACGAAGCTGCCCATCCAGGTCGAGCCGCCATAGGCTTTGCTCAATGCTTCAACCAGCGGGTTGCCGGATGTCAGCAGTGCATTGGCGCCAGCCGCACCGGGCCCGATCACCAGAATCAGCAGCGCAAAACTCACCAGCACCAGCATGGCGCCGATCAGGCCGCGAGGCAGGTCGCGTTTCGGGTTTTTGGTTTCTTCCGCGGCCAGTGGCACGCCTTCGACAGCCAGGAAGAACCAGATCGCGTAAGGAATGGCTGCCCACACGCCGACATAGCCAAACGGCAGGAAGCTGCTCGCGCCCTTGGCCTCGGTGACCGGGATGTCCAGCAGGTTGGCGACGTTGAAGTGCGGCACCATCGACACCAGGAAAACGGCCAGTGCCAGGGCGGCAACGGCGGTGATGACGAACATCAGTTTCAGCGCTTCGCCGACACCGAATATGTGGATGCCGATAAAGATGATGTAGAAGGCCAGGTAGATCATCCAGCCACCGATGCCGAACAACGACTCGCAGTAGGCACCGATAAACACGGCAATCGCTGCCGGGGCGATGGCGTATTCGATCAGGATCGCCGTCCCGGTCAGAAATCCGCCCCAGGGGCCGAAGGCGCTCCGGGCAAAACCGTAGCCGCCACCCGCGGTGGGAATCATGGAGGACAATTCAGCAAGGGAAAAACACATGCACAAGTACATGGTCGCCATCAGCAGCGTGGCAAGAAACATCCCGCCCCAGCCACCTTGGGCCAGGCCGAAGTTCCACCCCGCGTAGTCGCCGGAAATGACATAAGCCACCCCCAGGCCCACCAGCAGGACCCAGCCTGCTGCACCTTTTTTCAATTCACGTTGCTGGAAATAATCGGAGCCGACTTTTTCGAAGTCGACAGAGGAGCCGGCCGCCGGAGCGGGCGTAGGTTCGCTGGGCATAAGAGTTCACCTGTTTTTATTGTTTTGGCCGGCCAAGTTGCCGGGTAGTGCGAAGGCTCCCTTACGGGCGCGAACGTGCTCGCGAATGCGGTTTGTCATTCACTTGAGTGTTGAAGGAACGAGCGCTATCGCGAGCAAGTCGAATCGTCGCACCGCCGCTCCCCCGTAGGAGAGGAGGCCTGCTCGTGGCAGACGTTTAGAAGAAGCCCAGCGGATTGATGTCGTAGCTCACCAGCAGGTTTTTGGTCTGCTGATAGTGATCGAGCATCATTTTGTGGGTTTCACGACCGACGCCGGACTTCTTGTAACCACCGAACGCGGCGTGCGCCGGGTACAGGTGATAGCAGTTGGTCCAGACGCGACCGGCCTTGATGGCGCGGCCCATGCGGTAGGCGCGGTTGATGTCGCGGGTCCAGAGGCCGGCACCCAGGCCGAACTCGGTGTCGTTGGCGATGGCCAGGGCTTCGGCTTCGTCCTTGAAGGTGGTGATGCTCACCACCGGGCCAAAGATTTCTTCCTGGAACACGCGCATTTTGTTGGTGCCCTTGAGCAGGGTCGGCTGGATGTAATACCCGGTCGACAGGTTGCCCTCGAGTTTTTCGACCTTGCCGCCCGTCAGCAGCTCGGCGCCTTCGCCCTTGGCGATTTCCAGGTACGAAAGGATTTTGTCGAATTGCTGCTCGGACGCCTGGGCGCCGACCATGGTGTCGGTGTCCAGCGGGTCGCCACGTTTGATCGACAGGACCTTCTTCATCACCACTTTCATGAAGTCGTCGTAGATCGACTCTTGCACGAGTGCGCGGGAAGGACAGGTGCAAACCTCGCCCTGGTTGAAGAACGCCAATACCAAGCCTTCGGCGGCTTTTTCGATGAAGGTTTCTTCAGCCTGCATGATGTCGGCGAAGAAGATGTTCGGCGACTTGCCACCCAGCTCCACGGTGGACGGAATGATGTTTTCGGCAGCGCATTTCATGATGTGCGAGCCCACCGGAGTGGAACCTGTAAACGCGATCTTGGCGATGCGTTTGCTGGTGGCCAGCGCCTCGCCGGCCTCTTTGCCATAGCCTTGCACCACGTTGAGCACGCCCGGCGGCAGCAGGTCGCCGATCAGTTCCATCAGCACGGTGATGCCCAGCGGCGTTTGCTCGGCAGGCTTGAGCACCACGCAGTTACCGGCGGCCAGCGCCGGGGCGAGTTTCCAGGCCGCCATCAGGATCGGGAAGTTCCACGGAATGATCTGACCGACCACGCCCAGCGGTTCATGAATGTGATAGGCCACAGTGTTGCCATCGATCTCGGCGGCACTGCCTTCCTGAGCACGGATGCAACCGGCGAAGTAGCGGAAGTGGTCGGCAGCCAGCGGGATGTCGGCATTCAGGGTTTCGCGAACGGCTTTGCCGTTGTCCCAGGATTCGGTGATCGCCAGCAGTTCCAGGTTCTGCTCGATACGATCGGCAATCTTCAGCAGCACCAGCGAGCGTGCCTGGACAGAAGTACTGCCCCAGGCGTCGGCGGCGGCGTGGGCAGCGTCCAGGGCTTTGTCGATGTCTTCGGCCGTGGAGCGTGGGAATTCGGCAATGGGTTGGCCATTCACTGGCGAAGTGTTGGTGAAGTACTGACCTTTAACAGGCGCGACGAACTCGCCGCCGATGTAGTTACCGTATTTGCTTTTAAACGAAACGATAGCGCCTTCAGTACCGGGGTGAGCGTAACGCATAGTGATTTCTCCTTGGCTTTTGTGCTTATAAGGGAGAGCGCATGTGCGCTTGTTATAAGCGTAGAGCAAAGGTCGGGCCACTGCCTTTGAGGTCAGTCAAATCAAGGGATTACCGGGTTTCAGTCGGACGGGCGGGCGGCGTCTGTGACGGTATCGGTACAGCCCGTGTGACAGTTTGTACCGGTTGTGGCGCAGTGTGTGACCAGGCAGTCTTGCGAGCATTGCAATACTCGCCGGGCTGGAGGATGCTCGGCCACACGTTGTCTGTAGCAGTTGCCGAAGGCTGCGTTCGAGTGCGAAGCGATTGCCTCGGTTTGGCATGTAAATATCGAATACGGTTTTACGACTGCTCCGCAGCCGAATGCAGCCACGGCAGCTGCTACACGGGGCGAACCAGACCCGGCAGGGAGAAGAACAACAAAATGCACGACAACCATTTAAGTCGCCATGCCCAGCAAGTCTTGACCGTGACCCAGGGGAAATCCCGTCTGCGCGGTCCTGGCAGTGACCCGTCCATCGCCCGTTCCTGGCTGCGTTGTCTTGAGGATTATCACCTCGACCCGGCCTTGACGATTGCGCCGACCGTGCTGGAACACGGCCGCGTCCTGGAAAGCCGCGAACGTTTGCAGCAAGTGCTGCAAATTGCCGGCACTGAAATGACCAGTCTCCATCAGCAACTTTCCGGCGCCGGACATGCGGTGCTGCTGACCGACGCTCGCGGCGTCATCCTCAATTGCGTCACGGCCCCCACCGAGCGGAAGATTTTCGAACGCGCCGGCCTGTGGCTGGGCGCCGACTGGAGCGAAGCCTGCGAAGGCACCAATGGTATCGGCACCTGCCTGGTGGAGCGGCAGTCACTGACCATTCACCAGGACGAACACTTTCGTGGTCGCCACACCGGTTTGACCTGTTCGGCCAGCCCGGTCTTCGATCCGCATGGCGAACTGCTGGCCGTGCTGGACGTATCTTCCGCGCGTCACGACGTCTCGCGCCAGAGCCAGTTCCATACCATGGCCCTGGTCAATCTTTCGGCGAAAATGATCGAAAGCTGCTATTTCCTGCGCTACTTCGACAACCAATGGTTGCTGCGTTTTCACCTGCAGGCCGAATCCGTCGGGCTGTTCAGCGAAGGGTTGCTGGCGTTCGACGGGGAAGGGCGGATCAGCGCCGTCAACCAAAGTGCCTTGAATCTGTTGGGGCATGTACGTGGCGGACTGCTGGGCAAGCCGGTCGAGGCGTTTTTCGACTGCTCGCTAGATGAACTTCTCGGCCGCGCCAGCATCAACGCCAGTGCGAGTTGGCCGTTGCGCACGCGTGACGGGCGGCACCTATTCGCGTTGCTGCGCGGACAACCCCGCAGCATTCCGGTGCCTGTGGTACAGCGTCCGATCATTGCCGACCGTCCACGTTTGTCTGGCATTTGTCTTGGCGATGCATCGCTGCAGGAAGACTTCCGAAAATCCTTGCGAGTCTTCGAGCGGGACGTGCCGCTGTTGATCAATGGCGAAACCGGCTCCGGCAAGGAAGCGTTCGCCAAGGCCGTGCACAACGCCAGTCAGCGGGCTGAAAAAGCGTTCGTGGCCCTCAACTGCGCGGCCATTCCGGAAAGCCTTATCGAGAGTGAATTGTTCGGTTACCGCGGCGGCAGCTTCACGGGCGCACGCAAGGAAGGCATGCGCGGCAAGTTGCAGCAGGCCGATGGCGGCACGCTGTTCCTCGATGAAATCGGCGACATGCCGCTGGCCATGCAAACGCGGCTGTTACGAGTGCTGGAAGACCGGCAGGTGGTGCCGATCGGTGGTGAGCCGGAGTCAGTTAACGTGCGGATCATCAGCGCCACTCACCGCAATTTGATGGAGCGGGTGCAGGACGGCAGTTTCCGCGAGGATTTGTATTACCGGCTCAATGGGCTGGAGGTCGCGTTGCCGGCGTTGCGCGAGCGAACCGATAAATCAGAATTACTCGACTTTTTGCTGGCGGAAGAAACTGGCGGGGAAACGGTGGTCATCGACGGACTGGCGCGACAGGCGCTGCTGGATTTCGCCTGGCCCGGTAACGTTCGGCAGTTACGTAACGTGCTGCGCACGCTGGCTGCGTTGTGTGACGGCGGACGAATCGGTCTGGACGATTTGCCTGTGATGATTCGGCAGGTTCGCCCGACACCGGTTGTTGCAGACGACGTGGCATCGGACCATCCCCTTGAAGACGCCGAGCGGCTGGCGTTACTCAATGCACTGGAACAGACGAGATGGCATATGACGCATACGGCTGAACAGCTAGGGGTGAGTCGCAATACGCTTTACCGCAAGCTGCGTAAACACGGTATCGCCCGATAAACCGTGGCGCGGCCATCGCCAGCAGGCTAGCTCCCACAAGGTAATGGGCTGGACTCTCGATTTGGAAGCTTACTCAAATCCACTGTGGGAGCCAGCCTGCTGGCGATGGCATCGGTACGGGCGAAACAAAGGTGCGAATTTTCCCACCCTACGCTAACCTGCGGCCATGTTTTACGAGGTCGACTATGCACATTCATATTCTTGGTATTTGCGGCACTTTCATGGGTTCGATGGCGGTTCTGGCCAAAGAGCTGGGCCATCACGTAACGGGTTCCGATGCTAACGTCTATCCGCCGATGAGCACTCAGCTTGAGGCTCAAGGCATTGAGCTGACCCAAGGCTACGACCCATCCCAACTGGATCCGGCACCGGATCTGGTGGTGATTGGCAACGCCATGTCCCGCGGCAACCCGGCCGTAGAATATGTACTGAACAAAGGCTTGCCTTACGTTTCCGGCCCGCAATGGCTGGCGGATCACGTGCTGCAAGGCCGCTGGGTGCTGGCCGTCGCCGGCACTCATGGCAAGACCACCACCAGCAGCATGCTGGCCTGGGTACTGGAGCACGCCGGCATGAGCCCGGGCTTCCTGATCGGTGGTGTCCCGCAAAATTTCTCGGTGTCGGCGCGACTGGGTGACACACCGTTCTTCGTGATTGAAGCGGATGAATACGACAGTGCGTTCTTCGACAAACGCTCGAAGTTTGTTCACTACCGTCCGCGCACCGCGATCCTGAACAATCTTGAGTTCGATCATGCGGACATCTTCCCGGATCTTCCGGCAATTGAACGCCAATTCCATCATCTGGTGCGCACGATTCCCAGCGAAGGCCTGGTGATCCATCCGACCACCGAGCCCGCGTTGCAGCGAGTGATCGAAATGGGTTGCTGGACGCCGGTTCAAACCACCGGTGCGGGTGGTCAGTGGCAGGTCAAGTTGCTCAGCGAAGACGGTTCTGCCTTCGAAGTGATGTTCGAAGGTGTGGTTCAAGGCGTGGTCGAGTGGGACATGACCGGTCAGCACAACGTCGCCAACGCGCTGGCGACGTTAGCTGCGGCGCGGCATGTCGGTGTTGTCCCGTCCATGGGGATTGCTGCATTGAGTGCATTCAAAAGCGTGAAGCGTCGGATGGAGAAAGTTGCCGAAGTCCGTGGCATTACTATTTACGACGACTTCGCTCACCATCCGACTGCGATTGCCACGACGCTCGACGGCCTGCGCAAGCGCATCGGTGACGCTCCGCTGATTGCGATCATTGAACCCCGCTCCAACTCCATGAAGCTTGGCGCGCACCGCGATGGCTTGCCGGACAGTGTGAACGATGCCGATCAGGTGATCTGGTACGCGCCGGCCAACCTCGGTTGGGATCTGGCGGGCACTGCCGCGCTGTGCACCGTGCCCTCGATCGTCAGCGATACGCTGGAAGGCATCATCGAGCGCGTGAAAAGCCAGGCCCAGCCAGGCACTCACGTGGTGATCATGAGCAATGGCGGCTTCGGCGGCCTGCACGGCAAACTCGCCGAGGCCCTGCAATGAACAACGGTCCGGAACGCATCACGCTGGCAATGACCGGCGCTTCGGGCGCCCAGTATGGTTTGCGCCTGCTGGACTGCCTGGTGCGCGAGGACCGCGAGGTGCACTTCCTCATTTCCAAGGCCGCGCAGCTGGTGATGGCCACTGAAACGGACGTTTCGCTGCCACCCAAAACCCAGATGATGCAGGCCTTCCTCACCGAATACACCGGCGCTGCCGCCGGGCAAATTCGCGTGTACGGCAAGGAAGACTGGATGTCACCCGTGGCCTCTGGTTCTGGCGCACCGGCGGCGATGGTGGTCGTGCCCTGTTCGACCGGGACCTTGTCGGCAATCGCGACGGGAGCCTGCAACAACTTGATCGAGCGTGCCGCCGACGTGACGTTGAAGGAGCGCCGCCAGTTGATTCTGGTGCCGCGTGAGGCGCCGTATTCGAGCATTCATCTGGAGCACATGCTCAAGTTGTCGAACATGGGCGTGACGATTTTGCCGGCGTCGCCGGGCTTCTACCATCAGCCACAGACCATCGATGACCTGATCGACTTCGTGGTGGCGCGGATCCTCAATCTGCTGAACATTCCCCAGGACATGTTGCCGCGTTGGGGTGAGCACCATTTGACCAGCGATGAATAGACTGCTGATGATTATCCTGGCGTTGCAATTGGCGGGCTGTGCCACGGCGCGCACGCTGGATGCCGCCAAGCCAGGGGCTCCGGTTGTGTACTCGGGGACTCGACTGGATTTGTATGCCATGAACGGCGGTTGCTGTGCGATGGACCGCTTTGGCGCTGAGGCGCCGAGCTATCCGGGTATTGATCTGCCGGCGAGTGCGCTGCTCGATACGCTGTTGTTGCCGTTGTCTGTGTTGACGGTGCTCGGCGTGGGTTTTCAGGCGACTGGCGGATTGTAAGCCGCAGAGCGACTCTTGTGGCGAGGGAGCTTGTCGAATCGTCGCACCGTCCCGCTGGGCCGCGAAGGGGCCCCAAAAAAATGGGGCTGCTGCGCAGTCCAGCGGGAGCAAGCTCCCTCGCCACATGTCTGCGAATTACTTACCTAACTTGCGTAACTCATCCGATTCAACCACCCGCACCCCATCCTGCTCTTCCAATGCCAACCGCCACATTGCGCGGGCCAGCTGACAAGCTTCGATGCCGTGATATTTACCCGGGATCAGTCGAGACAAAGGCCCTGCCACTTTCTCGGCAAAACGCGGTTCCAGACGATCACCCAGCAGCAGTGATGGGCGACAAATGGTCAGTTGCGGCCAGTTTTGCTCACGCAGGGCGTATTCCATTTCGCCTTTAACCCGGTTATAGAAAACCGAGGATCTGCGATCGGCCCCCAGCGCGCTGATCACGATCAGGTGTCGTGCACCCATCTCTCGGGCACGTTTGGCGAAGGCCACCACCATGTCCAGGTCCACTGCGCGGAACGCCTCTTCCGAGCCGGCCTGTTTGATTGTGGTGCCCAGGCAGCAGTAGGCAATGTCTACGCGGCCGTTGAGTTGTGGCAGGAACACGGCCGGGTCGCCGACGGGGTTTTCCAGATGGGGATGTTTGGCCAATGGTCGGCGTGAAGGGGCCAAAACCCGGGTAATCGTGGGTTCGTTGAGCAGGCGGTCAAGCAGGTGTTCACCGGTTAACCCGGTAGCTCCGGCAAGCAGTACGTGCTGAGGCGTCAAGTACATAGTGTTTCTCCCTTGATACTGTTCAGCTTAGTTGCTCTTTGCATCCTTGCTGCTGATAGAGACACTTTGCAGTGCCTTGCGTGCTTGTTGTTTACGCAACAACTGCCAGTGGGACAGGACCGTCTTCGGCGCCCATATCTGCGGTTCAGAGGCTTCAAAGTTGTCTGCGAGCTCACGCTCGGCCACCGTAGCCTTGGCCAGCTTGAACGCCTGTTCAAGGTCGTCTGTCTGGTTCAGTGCCTGGGCAAACAGGGCGTCACCGAAGTAGGTGAAGTTGGCTTCTTCCGAGCAACCGAACGACACACGGTCGGCGCGGGACGCCGTCATGATCAGGGTGCGTTCATCCTTGAGCATCGGGATGAAACCACCGGAGTAGCACGACGAGATGACAATGATCTTGTCGCGGTTTTTCAGCGGGGCCAGCACGGCGGCGAGTTCGTCGGCCGGCAGGTCTGACAGCTCCATGCGGGGCTGGTCGAGCACCAGTTCGTGCTCGCTGCTGCCGTGGCTGGTCAGGTAGATGAAGATCAAATCTTCCGGCCCGCTGCGTTCGGCCAGCGTTGCGGCGGCGCGTCGCAGGTTTTCCCGGGTGGCCATCGGCCGATCGACGAGATGGTCGCGATGGTTGACCAGGCGAATCTGACCATAAGCACCAAAGCGGCTGCTGAGCATGTTGCTGACATAGTCGGATTCACGCAGGAACACGCTCTGTTTGCCATCACCGCCGAGGGTCAAGGTGTAGAGTTCGATCGCCGGGGTCGAGGCGGGCACGCTGGCCAGCGTTTCTTCGAGCAAGCGGCCCTGGGCCAAAAGACCGAGTTCGAGGCTGTCGGGCAGCAGCTTGCCGTCGGCGTCGCGGACTCGCTGGCCATTGATCCAGGTGCCGCTTTGCACGGTGCCGTCGGTCAATACCAGGGTGCCGCGGCCCGAGTAACTGTCGTTGTCGAACTGGCCAATGTAGAAACTGCCGTCTGGCAGGTTCAGTCGACCTGGGCCGCTAAAGCGCCAGTCGCTGAAGTGGCCGATGTAATGGCTGCCGTCGGCGCCGATCAACTCGCCCTTGCCGTTCAGCGATCCTTCCTTGAATTGCCCAAGCCAGACATCGCCGTCGGCATTTTCGTAGCGACCCTTGCCGTGCAATTGATTGTTTTTGAAGCTGCCGACATAAATGTCGCCGTCAGCACTGTTGAATGTTCCGTTGCCTTCCAGCTGTCCGTCGACGAAATGCCCGGTGAATTGATTGCCGCTGGCGTCGCCGCGCTGACCTTCACCGTTGGGTTTGCCGTGCGCGAACTGACCTTGATACGAACTGCCGTCGTCGAGTTCGAGTCGACCGAGCCCGGAATACTGGTCGGCCTTGAATTCGCCACGGTAGGTCATGCCGTTTTCTTTGAGGGTGCCTTCGCCGTCCCGCCGACCCGCCTTGAACCCGCCGGTGTAGCTGCTGCCGTTGGTGGTCAGCGTGCCCTGGCCGTCGAACAGGCCTTGATTGAATTGCCCGCGATAGACCTCGCCGTTGCTACCGTGCCATTCCCCCTGGCGATGCCATTGCCCTTTGTCGAACTCGCCGGCGTACCAGCTGCTGTTCGGGTAGTCGATGCGACCCTGGCCTTGCAGCAGTCCGTTGACCAGATCGCCGCGATAACGCCCACCGTCCGGGAGGCGAGCGTCAGGCGGCAACAGTGATTCACCGTCGCCGCAAGCGGTCAGCATCAGGGTCAAGGCGAGGAGGGCAATCGAGCGCATAGCGGGATCCGGGCAATTAGGCGACCGAGTATGCCGCAGCTCTATCACTTATATATAGAGAGGGGGCGCGAAACAGCATGAGCTGCTTCGCATCCGGGATGGTTTACACGAAGCAGAGTGACAGTGGTTCGGCGATGTACGCCGGCTTGTCCGAGCCTTCAATCTCAAGCGTGGCGGTGGCTTTGAGCAGCCATTGGCCGGGTTTCTTCTCGTTGACTTCGCTCAGTTCGACCTTGAGTCTTACTTTGGAGTTGACCTTGACCGGTTGAATGAACCGCACGCTGTCGAGGCCGTAATTGACCACCATCTTCAGGCCTTCAGGCAGGACGAGGATGTCTTCCATCAGTTTGGGGATCAGTGACAGCGACAGGAAGCCGTGGGCGATAGTGCTGCCGAAAGGCGTTTGCGCGGCTTTGACCGGGTCGACGTGGATGAACTGATAATCCCCGGTGGCTTCGGCGAACAGGTTGATGCGCTCCTGATCGATGGTGAGCCATTCGGAACATCCAAGTTCCTTGCCGACATAATCTTTGAGCTCTGCAACGGGAACATAGGGCATTGAGACTCTCCTTGGGTTCATCGGTTTTATAGTTTTTAGGTGGGGGGATTTGACCTCCCGAATTACCACTTTAGATCAACATGGCAATGGGCCAAGGTCAACTGACCATGCTTTTGGCGAATGCCGATCTATAGCGATGACGTGCTTATAATGCTCGGCCCGCTACCGCGGGGACGGGTTCTGCAGGAGATTTAAGGATGTTGTTACGAGGTTTAACCTGGCTGGTGCTGTTCCAATTGCTCGGCACAGCGATCAATCACCTGTTTCTGCCGGTGCTGCCGGGGCCTATCGTCGGCCTGCTGTTGCTGCTGGTGTTCCTGATATTCCGTGGCCAGGTGGGCGAACCTCTGAACCTGGCAGCCAGCAGTCTGCTGCGTTATCTGCCGTTGCTGCTGGTACCGCCGGCAGTGGGCGTGATGGTGTATGCCAAGGACATTGCGGCTGACTTCTGGGCCATCGTTGGCGCCCTGGTGTTGTCGCTCCTGCTGTCCATGGCGTTTGCCGGCGTGCTGATGCAGCGCATGGTCAAGCGTCACGCCCATCCCGAGGACAGCCAATGATTTTCGATTGGCACGGCGCCTGGACGTCGGTAATCCACCATCCGTTGTTTGGTATCGGGATCACGCTTGGCGCTTATCAGTTGGTGTTGGCGGCGTTCGAGAAAACCCGCTGGATCTTTTTGCAGCCGGTGCTGGTCTCCATGCTGTTGGTGATCGGCGTGTTGATCAGTTGTGGTCTGACCTACGCCGAATACCGCAAAAGCACCGAGATTCTCAGCATCCTGTTAGGGCCGGCGACGGTTGCACTGGCCGTTCCGCTTTACCTGAATCTGCGACGGATTCGGCAGTTGTTCTGGCCGATATTTACTACGCTGGTGATAGGCGGTGTCGTCGCCACGGGGATGGGCGTGTTGCTGGGCTGGTGGTTTGGCGCCGAACACATGATTTTGATGACGATGGCGCCGAAGTCGGTGACGTCGCCGATCGCCATGTTGGTGGCCGAGCAGATTGGTGGTGTCGCGGCGTTGGCGGCGGTGTTTGTGCTGATCACCGGCGTGATCGGGGCGATCTTCGGGCCAAGCCTGCTGACCCGACTGGGTGTGCACAGCGCCGAAGCCCGCGGCATGGCCCTGGGCATGACCGCCCACGCGGTCGGCACGGCGGTGGCGATGCAGGAAAGTGAAGAGTGCGGCGCCTTCGCGGCGTTGGCGATGAGTCTGATGGGCGTGGCCACGGCGGTGTTCCTGCCGTTGGCGGTGTCGATGGTGGTGTAAGGAAATGTCTATGAGCTTGCCGCTTTTTCCGCTGAACACAGTGTTGTTTCCTGGCTGCATTCTCGATTTGCAGATCTTCGAGGCGCGCTACCTGGACATGATCGGCCGCTGCATGAAGCAGGGCGGCGGTTTTGGCGTGGTGTGCATCCTCGACGGCGAAGAGGTCGGTCTAGCCCCCGAGGGCTATGCACTGGTGGGCTGTGAAGCACTGATCACTGACTTCAAGCAGCAAGAAAATGGCTTGTTGGGTATTCGCGTGCAGGGCGGAAGGCGTTTCAATGTGTTGCGCACCGAGGTCCAGCGCGATCAGTTGACGATTGCCGAGGTCGAGTGGCTGGAAGACGAGCCAGAACAACCTTTGCAGGATGAGGATGCCGATCTGGTCGCCTTGCTCAAGGCCCTGGCCGAACATCCGATGGTTGAAGCATTGAACATGGGCACCGAAGCCACCGGTCAGCAGTCTCTGGCCAATCAGCTTGCCTATCTGCTGCCGTTCGCCGAAGTGGACAAGATTGATTTGCTGCAACTTGATGATCCGCAGCAGCGGCTGGATGCCATTCAAGCGCTGCTGGATGAGTTGCAGGGCGAGTTGTTTGCCTGAAATCATCATGCATCGTTAATCGCTGTAGCACGTGTAGCAGCTGCCGAGCCTGCGAGACTCGAAAACCTGTGGGAGCAGAGCTTGCTCGCGATGGCGGCGTGTCAGTCAACACCAAGACTTCCTGACGCACTGCCATCGCGAGCAAGCTTTGCTCCCACAGGAGAGCTGCTACGGGATTTTTGTCAGCAAACTCAGTAGGCATACCTCAACATCGCGTGGGGCAAATGCCTCAGCGCGAAAAAGCCGAACAGTATCGTCAGGGCCGGCAGCACCAGCCACCAGACCCGGGGTGGCATGGCGTTGAGCGGTTCCTTGCGCTGAATCAGCCAAAGGCTTGCAGCACATACGCACGCGGCGAGCATCGCACCAGCCACCACATCGGTCGGCCAATGCGCGCCCAGATACACCCGAGACAGGGCGATCGACAGCGCGGGCAAGCATCCCAACAGCAACCACGTCAGACGCAGCCGCGGCGGTTGTCCGCGCCCGGCCAGCACAGCCAGGGTCAGGAACAACGCGAAAGCGCCAGAGGCGTGCCCGCTGGGCATGCTGTAGCTCACCAGCGGATCACTCAACACCTCAGGACGCACCCGGGCGAAAAATTGCTTCGTCGCGGTATTGGCCAGTGCCGTGAAGAGCAGAGTGCTGCCGGCGAATATCGCTTGTCGCCACTGTCGGGTAAGCAGCAACAGTACCGTCAGCAGGGCGCTGAACATCAGCATGTTGCGGAATTCGCCGATCAGCGTGAACGTGACGGCGACCTCATCGAGCATCGGCTTGCGATGTTCCTGGATGAGCGTCATCACCCCCTGATCAAGGGCTGTCAGGTACGGGTAACCGATGAACAGGCCTGCAAGAATCAAACAGCTCATGCCGGCAATCAGCACCGTTGCTTTGCGGTGGCGGCGCATACTGCTAGTGATACTCAGGCCGACCATTGCCGCAATGCTCCCCGCGACGATGCCCGCTTCAGGCCAGAACCCTTCCGGCAGTGGCAAGCGTATTGCCGCGCCCGTGGCCCAGCCAGGCAGAAGATAGGCGACGCTCCAGCCCGCAGCGGCCAGCAAGCTGATGGCAAGAAAGCGCGGGAAGGGCATGTCGAACATCCCGGCGACCATTGGCAGCATGGGGCGTAGAGGGCCGATAAAACGTCCGACTAACAGGCTGGCGATACCGTAACGCTGGAAGTAGGTCTCGGCCCCGGCGATCCATTCTGGATGATGACGCAGCCCTGGAAGGCGCCGGATGTTCTGATGGAAATGACGTCCAATGAAGTAGGAAACGATGTCGCCCAGAACGCCGGCCAGGAAACCCAGCAGCAGCGTTTCGCTCAATGACAGTGCTCCACTGCCCGCCAACACCGCGACGGCAAACAGCAGCACCGTGCCAGGCACGATCAGGCCGGCAATCGCCAGGCATTCCACAAACGCCACGATGAACACCGCCGCAGCCAGCCATTGTGGGTTCACCGTCAACCAACCGGTCACGCTATCGAGCCATGGGCCCATACATACAACTCCATTGAATGTTCAATTGATTTCATCTCCTTGTGGGAGCGCGCCTGCTCGCGATGGCGGAGTGTCGGGTGACATCTGCGTCGACTGTCCGTCTGCTATCGCGAGCAGGCTCGCTTGTATGTTTAGACTTGAAGGGGTGGGGTGGGACTACAGACTCGATTCTGACTCTGACCAGTACAGACTGTGGGAGACTTCTCGTCCCACCCCTTCTACCCAAAGCG
>NZ_WFGV02000041.1 GCF_010095445.2 Pseudomonas sp. TNT3 | reverse complement strand
TGGGGCCGCTACGCAGCCCAGCGGGAGCAAGCTCCCTCGCCACAGGAATGAGGAGAGTCAGTTCACCCTGTGGTAGTGAGTCTGCTCGCGATGACGGCAGTACAGACAACAAACCAGCCCCTGCCGCCACACGAACCCCCGTGGCGAGGGAGTTCACTCCCGCTGGACTGCGCAGCAGTCCCATGACCAGCCAACCGGGTTTGCCTGACACACTCATTACATAGGTTTTTTGGGGCCGCTACGCAGCCCAGCGGGAGCAAGCTCCCTCGCCACAGGAATGAGGAGAGTCAGTTCACCCTGTGGTAGTGAGTCTGCTCGCGATGACGGCAGTACAGACAACAAACCAGCCCCTGCCGCACGCGAACCCCTGTGGCGAGGGAGTTCACTCCCGCTGGACTGCGCAGCAGTCCCATGACCAGCTAACCGGGTTTGCCTGACACTCTCCCTGCACAGTTTTTGGGGCCGCTACGCAGCCCAGCGGGAGCAAGCTCCCTCGCCACAGGAATGAGGAAAGTCAGTTCACCCTGTGGGAGTGAGTCTGCTCGCGATGACGGCAGTACAGACAACAAACCAGCCCCTGCCGCCACACGAACCCCCGTGGCGAGGGAGTTCACTCCCGCTGGACTGCGCAGCAGTCCCATGACCAGCTAACCGGGTTTGCCTGACACTCTCCCTGCACAGTTTTTGGGGCCGCTACGCAGCCCAGCGGGAGCAAGCTCCCTCGCCACAGGGATCAGGAAAGTCAGTTCACCCCGTGGGAGTGAGCCTGCTCGCGATGACGGCAGTACAGACAACAAACCTGCCCCTGCCGCCACGCGAACCCCGTGGCGAGGGAGTTTACTCCCGCTGGACTGCGCAGCAGTCCCACTAACAGCCAACCGGGTTTGTCTGATACACCCGGAACACGGTTTTTGGGGCCGCTTCGCAGCCAAGCGGGAGCAAGCTCCCTCGCCACAGGAATGAGGAGAGTCAGACATAGTTGTAGGAGAAAATATCGATGATGTCAGACGGAGTTGTAGGACCAGGATTGAAACTACATCGTCTTGCGTCACTGCCTACAACTACGCCAGAATCCGCCGGCTTGTGCGCCTTGGCCTGGGTCTCTATCGTCCCCGCATCGCTGAAAACTCAGCGATCGGGTTTAGCGACCCGAGTTCAGGACAACAGCACGAAAGCCTTTTTCGCCGTGATATGTATCGGCGATTTAGCGTTATGGCGGCTGTATGTGGGAGACCTTCGGGTCTACCGGGTTCCTGTACCGGTTCGCTAACCTGCATACAGTTGCCACCTTTACCTGTTTAGCGACTGGTCTCGGTGGTTCCAACCCAGACAGGAGCTTCACCATGGTCAAACCAACCCCCAATCCCCCCGAATCAAACCCCGAAAACCCCACCGCCAACCCCGACTCCAGCCTCCACCTCAAAGCCGAAGTCCTGAAAAAAACCACCCCCCACAACCCGGGCAAGATGTACGCAATCGTCGCGGACATGGACACCGAAAGCCTGCTGGCAAACGCCTGCGAGTCATTGGCGTCGGCAAGCATCATGGCCAGCGATTTCGCCACCTTCCTGGAAGGTCCACAGCGCAGCATGTTGCTGGGCATCCAGCAGATCATCATGCTGGCCGACCTGGCCGTTAACCAGGCACTGGACAACCTCGACCCCATAGCCTGAAGGCTCACCCTCCTGGGGGGAGCGAGCTTGCTAGCGATGACGGCAGGACAGTTAACAAGCCTGCCCTGCCGCCACGCGACCGCCTGTGGCGAGGGAGTTCACTCCCGCTGGACTGCGCAGCAGTCCCAAAACCTGCCAGCAGTGTTTGCCTGACACACACACTGGGCATAGGTTTTGAGCCCGCTACGCAGCCCAGCGGGACGGTGCGACGAGCTCCCTCGCCACAGGTATCTCACCTGCAGCGAACAATCCCCGGGCTATCACTTCCAGAAGGGTCGCCACTCCAGCAAACCTAACAGTTCTGATAGTTCCCACCCGTTGCGACCCAGCAGATACTCAAACGCCCTGACCTTGAAAGCTCGGAGCGTCCAATGTCTGTTCAACAAGCCGCGTTGCTTTGCCAGTACCGCTACGATCCGCTGGATCGCCTGATCAACCAAACTCAAACACATGCACCCACGCATCAGCGTTTTTACTGCAAAAGCCGACTGGCCACCGAGATTCAGGGGAGCATGGGGCGGTCCATCGTCCAGCACGGTGGCCAGCTGCTGGCAGAGCAACAGCGAGAGGGCGATGTCATCGATACCACGCTGCTGGCAACTGACCTGCAACGCTCTGTGCTGCATACCCTCGATAAAAGTCCATCGAAGGAATCTTTTACATACATGCCTTACGGCCACCTTCCAAAGGAAAGCGGCTTAACCATCCTGTTGGGTTTTGCCGGCGAACGACATGACACGGTCACAGGTCATTATTTATTGGGCAATGGTTATCGAGCATTTAATCCGGTGTTGATGCGATTCAATAGTCCGGACAGTTGGAGTCCATTTGGGAAGGGTGGATTAAATGCATATGGCTACTGCCTGGGAGACCCGGTAAGTTTTACAGATCCGACAGGTCATATGGTTCCTGTTCTGAATTTGATTACGAAGATGTCGGATATAACCTTGTTAGAAAATATCACCAGTCTCAGTGCGCTTGAGAGTGTTCATTTTGATATCTTTAATAATATTGCAAAATACCTTGATCGGACTGACATGGATAAACTTTCTAGGATTTCCAAGCCTTTGGCTGATCTATCGGAGAAATCCTCGCTCAGCAATCTAAAAACTTACCTGGTGGCTCAACGTAAACTCGGTCGCCCACTCCGCCTTGATTTGAGTTCCACAACTCCATTAGTTGATGATTCTCTATTTGATGCAGGCCTTCGCAGCGTTGATGAGTATCCGATTTTGAGAGGTGTGACTAGCGTTGCGTTGACGAAAATTGATCCGGCTGTTAAGGGGCCGAAAACCCTGGTGGAATATAGTCGCAGTGTCCGAGACGGCGTGAGTAAAGAAATAGGATCTGGTTCTTATTCAAACTATGGCGATTGGGAACAGGCAGTGAATGCTCGTCATGTCGATCACCTTCTTCGATCAATCGAAAATTGATCAGTATTGCACAGTGTCGGTCGATGATTCGCTGATTAGGGCGAAGCCATTTAGTGAGGCATGCTAATAGGTTCTCTTATTGAGCATAAATGATCACAGGTTCGAAAGTTGCGAAGTGGCTACCACCCGGAAAACCTAACAGTTCTGATAGTTCTCGTCTGTGGCTTTCAAGCAGATACTCAAACGCCCTGACCTTGAAAGCCCGGAGCGTCCAGTGTCTGTTCAACAAGCCGCGTTGCTCTGCCAGTACCGCTACGATCCGCTGGATCGCCTGATCAACCAAACTCAAACACATGCACCCACGCATCAGCGGTTTTACTGCAAAACCCGATTGGCCACCGAGATTCATGGCGCTATGGGGCATTCCATCGTGCAGCACGGTGGTCTGCTGCTGGCACAGCAACAGCGAGAGGGTGATGTATTCGATACCACGCTGTTGGCAACTGACCTGCAACGTTCTGTGCTGCAGACGCTCGATAGAAGTCCATCAAAGCAATCCATCGCTTACACGCCCTATGGACACCCTCTTGCTGAAAGCGGGTTAACCAGCCTGTTGGGATTTGCCGGCGAACGACCTGACCCGGTGACAGGGCATTATTTACTGGGTCATGGTCACCGGGCGTTTAATCCTGTGTTGATGCGATTTAACAGTCCCGACAGTTTGAGTTCGTTTGGCAGGGGAGGAATAAATACTTATGCATACTGTTTGGGAGATCCGATTAATCGATATGATCCGACTGGAAATGTTTCTGGCGCTATCAAATCGATGCTTTTGAATTGGCGCAATCGATCATACGCAAACGGACTAAGTAGGCAGAAAGCAGTGCAGTCTTTAGTGGTCACCGGAAGGATGGAGTCGGATGGGAAGGTGTTTAAATTGAAACCGGATATACGGCCTTTGGCAGGCGCAAAAGCGATGGAGCGTTTTGAACTATTAAATAGGGATGAAACCAAGCGGGCGCAATTGGGTTCCAAGTTTTCTGGCGATCTGTTGAAGTTAAGTAGAGAAAGCGAACGGTTAGGAGGACTGTCTGCGCTGTCTACCAGTAGCGCTGAACGGCTTAAATTACTTAACTATATAAAGCGTCGGTCGGGCGAGCAAATCAAGGGGCCTTTTTCTACGCGCAGATTGAATAAGACTCTTGATAATCAATTCGATCCGGCGATTCCGTCGAGTGAGTATCCTGGTTTCAATGCAGCAAATAAATATTACGACGAATTGTTTGATGTTAAAGTGGTGTTAGATAGGGCTGCCTTAAAAATTAGAAATGATCACTTTGAATTAAAAGGGTCTTATGCTCCACAGCTTGCTGGATTGCTTGGGTTATCAAATTAAAGAACAAGGTTTTCGGCGTTATCTAAATAATAAAAAAACCGCGACCCCAAGGCCGCGGTTTTTTTTCGCCTACCCAATCACTGCTGCAAAACAGTCGCCGAGTTAGCCGCCCCAAACTGCTGCACCGTCGCCATCTGGTTCACGCCACTCTGATCCACATTGGCAGTGTTCGCCGTCCCGCCTTGAGTCACGTACGCGACGTTCATGCTGTCGGCCTGTTTAACCGTGATCTGGTTATCGCTGCCATACATCTGATTGGTAAACGCCTGGTTACCGGTGCCCGACTGATCGAACTCGCTGCTGTTACCCGTGCCGTGGGAAGAGCCCTGGACCAGGTTGGTGGTGCCGCGCTGGTCGGCGATGAGGATGTTGTCGCTGCCGTTCTGGTCGAAGTACAGCTCGTTGTAGGAGTCGGCCTGGCTGACCGTGGTTTTGTTGCCGGAACCGGACTGGAGGGTGGTCATGATTTGGCCGACGCCGTCCTGGGTGAAGTTGGCTACGTTGCCATTGCCGGCCTGGGTGACGGTCGCGCGTTGGTTGGTGCCGAACTGGCCACCGGTTTGTGGGCCTTTCCAGTTGCTGGCGTAGACCTTGTTGTCGCTGCCCACCGAGGTGGCATTGAGCACGTGGCTGTCGCCGCTCTGGTAAGTGAAGTGCACGTTGCTGGTGCCTTGCTGGTACAGCGCCAGGGTCGAGCCGATTGATTCGAACTGGTCAGCGTAGATGGCGTTGAGGTCGCCGACTTGCAGGACCTGGGCAACGTTGTTCGAGCCGAAGCTCTGGTCGACGATGGCTTCGTTGGCTCCGCCATATTGATTGACGAGGACCTGGCTGGCGGCCTGGCCGAACTGCCAGACTTCGCTGCCGTTCATGTCGCCAAACTGGTTGATGGTCACGGTGCCACCGACGCCGCTGCGCTGATCGCCATAGGCATAGTTGTTGGTGCCGCTCTGGTTGATCGCGATCTGGCCTCCCGAATGACCTACCTGTTCGGCGGTGCCGTAGTTGGCGGTGCCGTATTGAGTGACGGTAGCGGTGTTGGCGTCCCCCAGTTCCATTTGTTCGATGTTGGCTTCGTTGCTGTCACCGAACTGGAAGGTGAACCCTGACGAGCCTTGCTGGCTGTCTTGGTACAGGAACGAGAAGTTGCCGCTGCCTTGCTGTTGTTGCACGGCCTGGTTGCCGGTCAGACCGATGGACTGGCTGGCATGGGTGGTGTTGAGCGCACCGACTTGCTGCTGAACGATGGTGCTGCCGTCTTCGAACAGCTGCTCGGCGTAGCCGGCGTTGTAGTCGCCGGTCTGGTTCTGGTCGATGCTGCTGGTCGCGGTGTCTTGCACGGCGGCGGCGTCATTGCCTTGACCGAATTGCTGCTGGGTGGCGGTGGCGAAGGGCGCCACGCTTTGTTTGACATTGGCGATGTTGGCATCACCGAATTGTCTCTGGGTCGAGACACTGTCGTCAGCCATGGCCTGGGCACTGACAATGACCAGGATGGCGGCGGTGAGGGGCGTCAGTTTGAACATGATGAAACCTCCAGGTAGTGCAGTGCTTTAGCGATATTGTTTGACCGAAACGCTCATGCCATTGCCGGACTGGGAAACGGCGCTGGAAAGCCCCGTGCCGGCCTGGTCGATGGAGGCGTCGTTGTTTTTGCCGTTTTGGGATATCTGCGCGCGGTTGTGGCTGCCGGTCTGGGTGATCTCGGCGTTGTTGCCCGAACCTTGCTGGTTGATCATTGCCATCAGGTCGTTGCCTTGCTGGAGGATGAAAGCCTCCTGATTACTGCCGGACTGGACGATGTTGCCGAGCAGCGACTGGCCGTTCTGGTTGACCAGTGCCACGTTGGCCTGTCCGTTCTGGTTGATCAGCGCTTGCTGCCCGATGGGCGGCGGCAACTCGCCGAGGTCGGCACCGGGTGCCAGGTCGTCGTTTTCCATCAAATCGTCGGCGCGCACACCCGCACTGCTGCAAAGCAGGAGCAGGCAGAGCAGGGCGGCGGTCGAAGTCTTCATGGCGTTGTCCTGTTGGAAGAGACCCGCCCCATCCACCCGAAGGTCGATGGGGCGAAGGCTCAGTTCGCCGTTACCGACACCGTACGCACGGTGCCTTGGGACGAGGTGATGGTGGCGGTCGGGTTCGCCGACGGAATCACCGTGGTGCTGTTGCTCACCGTCAGCCTCCAGCGACCGGTCACCGGCACCGTGGTGGTGCCCAGGGTGACCGGGCCCGTCGGGGTGCTGACCTGCACGGTGATGGTGTTGCCGGTGGTCACCGATGACGTCCCGGTGAAGTCCCAGGTGAAGCGGTTGTTGGAGCGTGCCGACACCGTGGCCGCAGTCACTGCGAAATTCTCCGCAGCAGGCCGTGGCGAGACTTGTACGGTGACCGTCGCCGGGGCTGTCGACAGGGCGCCGAAGCTGTCCCGGGCGATGTAGGTGAAGGTCGTGGTGAAAGCCGTCGTCACAGTGGCCGGCGGGGTGTAGGTGAGCACCGTACCGTTACTGCTGACGGTGCCGCGACCTGCCGCCGGTTGAGTGAAACTGTTCACCGCTAACGGCACGTTGCCTTCCGGATCGGTATCGTTGGCCAGCACGCTGATCGGTACCGCCACGCCCAGGGTTGCAATGGCATCGTTGACGGCCACCGGTGCCTGGTTAGGCGCCACGGTGATGGTCACGGTCGCCGCAGCGGTCGAGGCCAGGCCTTTGATGTCTTGCGCCTTGTAGGTGAACGTGGTGGTCAGCGGGGCGTTGACCACTGCAGGCGGGGTGTAGATCACTGCAGCCGCGCCGCTCAATGCCACAGTGCCCTGGCCCGCAGCCGGTTGGGTCAGCGCCGTGATGCTCAGCGGCGTGTTGCCGTCGGGATCACTGTCGTTGGTCAGCAGGTTGAGGGTGATGGGCACGCCGAAGCTGGTGCTGCCGGTATCGGCGACGGCCAGCGGCGGCTGGTTTTCTCCGACGTTGGGGGCGCTGCCGACGACCACGACCGGCTCGGTGTCACTGCCGCCCGCAGCGGATTTCACCGTCACGGTAGCGGGTGGCTGAGACAGGTCGGCAATGGTGATTTTTTGCAGAGTGCCGGACTTCGACAGGCGTCCGTAGCCCTGGGCGACCATGTCTGGCACCGCCACTTCGTCAGACGAGGTCGCTTCGATCAGCAGGCTGTGATTACTCCAGCTGTAGCGAGCGGTCTGGATTTTCACGAGGTCCGTGAGCTTGCTCGATACTGCCGTTGGGCGCGTGGTGCCGCTCGGGTTGGTGGCGGTGACCACCACGACCGGAGGCACGGGGCCGTTGGCCAGGCGCTGACCGAAGAACAGCCCGGTGTTGTCGCCCAGCAGCGTGGTCTGGCAGGGGGTCAACGGTGGTCCGGGAACCAGTGCGATGGACTCACGGAAGCACAGGGTCGAGCTGTTGTCTGCCTTGGCGAATACCTCGACCTGGACGTTGCTGTTGCCGCCCGACGTGGTACGCCGGTAAGTCGCGCGATCCAGCTCGACGTGGGTCTGGGCGCGGTTGTCCAGCTTCTTGCCCGAGAGGGTAAAGAGGTTGGTCTGGATGGTGCCTGCTGGACCTGTGATGCGCAAAAAGTTGGTGTCGAAAGGGCTTCCGGTGACCTGCTCGGTGAGGTTCGGGTCGCCGACGAAAGTTTCCACCGAGCCGGTGTCCGGGTTCACCTCGGTGTAGGGACCGTTGACGCTTTGCAGGAAGGGCCCGATGGCACCACCCACGGCGCCGGTGAAGTTGCCGGGAGCACCGATACCGACGTCGCGGGTGATGTTGATTGCCCGGCGTCCAGGTGCGGTGACGTTGACCGTTTCCACGCCATACGGGTGGGTAATGGTGTAGGTACCGGCGGTGGGCACGTTCACCCGGATACGAATCCGCGCGAAGCTTTGCTGATCGCCATCGACAGGATTTTCCGACGCGAATGCCGCTTCAATCCCGGCGACGTAGGCGTCCACGCCATAGCCTGCACCGTTGTCGGCAATAGCGGTCTCGGCGAGGAACCAGAACGCCTCCGGTGGCCAGTTATCCGGGAATATCATCGGCTGGGTGTCGTCGTAGATGCCCGGTTCCGGCAGCAGGGTGCACATGTAGGCCGGTGGTACGGTGGCCGGCACCCGCGAGCTCGCGGCCCGGGACTGGCACAGTTCCATCGACAGCAGATTGTTGTCCTGGTACCACATGGGGAATTTCCCCGTGGCAAAGGTGTAGGGGCCAGGGTCGACGGTCGCGAGTTGCGCGAAGGCGCTGCCGGACAGCGATAGAGTCAGTCCCAGGGCATTGAGCGCCAGGCGTGGCCAATTGTTCATGATGCCTCCTGATGAGGATCTGGGCATGTGGGCGTTCATTGCACGATGACCACTTCTTCGGTGTCGCTGCCGCCATTGGATGACGTCACGCGAACCTTGGCCGGCGGGATTGGCGAGATGCCGGTGGCCAGGCTTTTCACCGAGCCATCGCCACTCAGTGCACCGATCGCTGCGCCGGTGCTGGACGTTGCCGTGAGCACCGGCGGCGATGTTTCATCGCTGGTCGAGGCCTCAAGGGTGAGTTGCCCGGAACTCAGGCTGTACTCGGCACGCTGGATCACCACCAGGTCGGTCAGCGCCATGGGCAGCGTGGTCGGCGTGCTGCTGGCGATGGCGAGGTGGTTGTCGGCGGTCACTTGCAAGGTGGTTGGCAGCGTCGGGTTGACCGAGGACTGCGCGTACCAGTTGCCGGTGGTGTCGGCTTCGCTCAGGTTCAGGACCGGCGTGCTGCTGGTGAGGGCAACGGTGGCCGGTGGCGGTGGCGCCATCACGAAAACGTCTTGTTGGGCGACCGGTGCGCTGTCACCAGCCTTGCGCGAGTAAGTGCTGCGCTGGGTGATCATCGGTGTCGGGCGCACCACGGTCGATAATTTGCCCGAGATGGCAAACACCGTGGTGCGCAGGTCCAGGCCATTGGGCCCTTCGATGCGGATGTAGTTGGTGTTGAACGGGCTGCCGGTGACCGCCTCATTGAGGTTGGGGTCGCCGACGAATTGTTCTGCGCTGCCGGTTACCGGGTTGGTCTCGGTGTAGGGACCGTTGACGCTGCGCAGGAACGGGCCGACGTCACCCTTGAGCGCGCCGTCGTAGGTTTTTGGCGAACCGATACCGATGTCCCGGGTCATGTTGATCGCCCGCCGCCCGGGGGTGTCGATGTTGAACACATCGACGCCGTAGGGGTGGGTGATCACGTAGGTGCCGGCGGTGGGCACGTCGACACGAATCCGGACGCGGGCGAAGCTGACCTGATCACCTTCCACCGGTTCTTCGGCGGCGAAGGCCGCTTCGATGGCTGAGCCATAGGCCAGATCGATGCCCCTGGCCGCATCGACGATTGCACCGTCAGCGGTGAACCAGAAGGCTTCATCGGGGAAGTTGGTGGGGAAGACCACCGGTTGCGCATCGTCGAAAACCCCCGGCGTCGGCAACAGGTTGCACATGTAGCTCGGGGCGCCCGGTGCACCGGGTACGCGAGAGCTCACGGCCTTGGACAGGCACAGGTCGAGAGTTCGACCATGCGTGTCCTGGTACCAGGCGGCGAAGCCACCGTTGTCGGGCAAGTAGGGTCCGGGATCGACCGCAAACAGCGCCGCCTGAGCGACACCTTGAGCTAGAGCACTGACGACCAGGACGGCCGCCGTTTTGGACAGTAAAGGGTGCATGAGTATTCCCTCTATCGGAGACCTGTCCCTGGGGGATGGGCCAGTTAAGAGGGGTTTTGGCAACTTCCATACCAACACACAAAAATCGCCCGCACAGCCCCGGCGTACAGGCTTGCGCTGGTACACGGAAGGCTTTCTGCGGAAAAACCCGACGGGCCTCTGTCCCCACAGTTGGGGGTAGATGGGGGCGGGGGGGATTGGGGGGGCGGCAATCCCCGGAATCGGGCAAACATCAGCGAGTGGGCTATAACCCTATAGGGGAATCCACCAGGAATGTCGTCGATGAATTTGCCAACTCAAACGCTCCAGGCCGAGCAGGGCGATGCCCGTGTGAGCACGCGAAAGCAGCCGTTCAATCTGCTGCGCTGGTTTTCGCTGATCAGCCTGGCGGTGATCGGCACGGTGGCAGTGGCGCTGGGGGCGGTGTCGACGCGGTTTGTTATTACCGAGAGCGTGCAGCGTGATGCGTTGCTGACCTCGCAGTTCATACAGGCGATCGCGTCGGCCGAAGTACGTCATGTCTCGATCCCTCACGTGCGAACCATGGGCGAGTTGCTCGATCCGCGCCAGGACAGGAATTTTCCCGACGTCGATCCGCTGGCACGCGCGGCGGCTCGCGGTGAGTTTCTGGACCACATCGAGCATTTGCCGGACGTGATCCTGGCCAACATCTATGCGCCTGACCGCACCGTGATCTGGTCGACCAACCCGGCCTTGATGGGCACCGCGATCCACTCCGATGAAGACCTGGAAGAAGCGTTCAAGTCCAGGATTCCGGTATCTGCCAGTTACCATGACGTCGACAAAACGCGCATGGAGCAGAAGTTCGTCACGCCACCGGAATACATCTTTATTGAAAACTACATTCCGCTGTTCGATGCCGACGGTGACAAGGTCACGGCGATGGTGGAGATCTACAAGGAACCCAAGGACCTGATCGATCGCATGGAGCGCGGACTGCTGTTGATCTGGCTGGCCACCGCGTTGGGTGGTGGCCTGATTTACCTGGGGCTGTACTGGATCGTGCGGCGCGCGGCGATTTTGCTGGCGGCGCAGCAGAAGCAATTGATCACCAACGAAACCTTTGTCGCCCTGGGTGAAATGTCTTCGGCGGTGGCCCACAGTTTGCGCAATCCGTTGGCAACCATCCGCTCCAGTGCCGAGCTGGCCCTGGAGTTCGACGCGGGCGCGGCGCGCAAGAACATCAATGACATCATCGGTCAGGTGGACCGGATGTCGAAATGGGTGAGGGAGCTGCTGCAATCCTTGCGTCCGCTCAATGATGAAGCGGAGTCGGTGAACCTGGTTGCGGCGTTGCACGACAGCCTGATGGCGTTCGAGCAGCAGATCGCCAAGGCCTCGATCCAGGTTGAGTTCGCGCCCGCGACGACCCCCATGGTGCTCAGCCAGCAGGTGCAGTTGTCCCAGATCCTCAACAGTGTGCTGTCCAACGCACTGGAAGCCATGGACAAGGGCGGCACGCTGAGCATCCGGCTGGAGTCGACCGACGATCAAACGGTGAGCGTGGTGGTGAGCGACAACGGCAAGGGCATGACGGCGGAGCAACGCAAGATGGCGTTCCGTCCATTCTTCACCACCAAGCAAGGCGGGCTGGGCGTTGGCCTGGTATTGGTCAAGCGGATCATGGAGCGGTTCGGTGGCTCGGTAACCCTGGAAAGCCGTGAGGGCGAGGGCACCTGTGTCCGTCTGACGTTCAAACTTACCCCCTGAAAACGGGTGCGAACTTTCCCCGGTAGCGGGTGTCATTCCCCAGTCGTTTTTTCAGTCGTGGCACATTGATGTTGTTAAGCCATTGTTTTGTTGAGTATTAATACTTTTGTATAAACTTGTTACAAATATGGCGAGCTCCTTGCAAAAACACCAGCACCCCCTTCATGACTTCGAGGCGGCTGGTGATGGACATAAAAGCGCGGCACCCCTTCAAATGGTTCGGTCTGATGGCGCCTCTGAGCGTCGTGCTCACTGTCACCCTGGGCTCGGCGACGTTGCGCGCCAGCCCTATCGATGATGAACGACAGCCCGAAACCACGGACCCCTCGGCTTACTACGATGAGCCCGAGGACAAGCCGGGCGCCTTGAACGCCATCCTGACCATGCCCGAGGCCAACGAAGATTCTTTCGACCTGCCCGATGGCGTCAAAGGCAGCCGAGCCACCACGCGCCAGGAAAACATCCTGCCGCCGACGGTGCAGACCAGTTTCAATTACCCCACCAACGGCAAGCCAAGCCCGTTGTTTGGCGCGCAGCCGTTCACGCAACAGTTGGTACTGTTCGAAGAGTTCGGCCCGGAAAAACTCGACCCCACCACGCCAGCAGCGCCGTTGCCATTTCCGCCGGCGGCCATCGGCCCGGCGCCACAGCAAGATCCCACCAATGCGGCGCGCAGTGCGCCACCGAGTGCGGCACTCGATGCCTTCTTGCGCCAACCGGGGCTGACACCTTTCCCGAGCCAGTTCTCCAACGTGGTCGACCGCAACCCGTGGCAGGCGCAGATCGAATATTTCCTCAACCGGCACATCGGCTCGTCTGCCGAAGGCCGCCCGCCAGGAAAGGGTTGGTCCCATCAACGCTGGAACGAGTTCTACCCGCAATTGGCCTACAAGACCGTACAGACCGGCGCGCGAGTCAATAGCGGCTTGCGTGACAGTCGTCAGATGCACGGTTATGCGGTGGGCGAGTTCGGTCCCGGTGGCCTTTATCACAATGTCGCTGGCGTACCGGCAACCGATGGCACTGCCAAGGGCGTCGACGCGCGTTTCCATCCAAGCATGCCGATACAGAATCACAACTCGGTGTGGACCTTCGACGGCACCCTGCCACCCAAGTTGTTGATGGTCCGTTACGGACAGCCCGTGCTGATGCGCCACTACAACGGCTTGCCGATCGACCCGGCAGCGAACATGGGCTTTGGCCTGCACACCATCAGTACCCACGAACACAACGGTCACGCACCGGCGGAAAGCGACGGTTATGCCAACGCGTTTTTCTTCCCCGGCCAGTACTACGACTATCGCTGGCCGATCCAGTTGGCCGGTTATGACAGCATCAATACCGACGCCCATGATCCGCGTGCGGCGTTCCCTTGCGCACCGGGGGAAACCCTGTGGACCAACGACCTCAGCCCCAGCCGCAAGACCTGCGAGAACGGCACGATCAAGATTCGTGGCGACTGGCGCGAAACCATGAGCACCCACTGGTTCCACGACCACATGCTCGATTTCACCGCGCAGAACGTCTACAAGGGCAACGCGGCGATGATGAATTACTACAGCGCCCTGGATCGCGGCAACGAGTCGGTCAACGACGGCGTCAACCTGCGCTTCCCCAGCGGCAGTGCCTTGCCGTGGGGCAACCGCGACTATGACGTCAATCTGGTGTTCGCCGACAAGGCGTGGGATCAGAGCGGTCAACTGTGGTTCAACCCCTTCAACACCGACGGCTTCCTCGGTGACCAGGTGCTGGTCAACTGGCAGTGGAAACCGGCCCTGGATGTGCGTGCTCGCAGCTACCGGTTCCGTATCCTCAATGGCTCGGTGTCGCGCTATTTCAAGTTCGCCATCGTGCGCGAGATCAAGGGCACCAGTGGCGAGTTCCAGGGGCCGAAGAACTCCGGGGTTTCCTACGCTCGCGTGCCGTTCCACATGATCGCCAACGACGGCAACATCATGGAGCACAGCGTGCCGTTTGACGGCACCATGGACCTGGACGCGGATGGCAATAAAAAGAATCACTTCGCGATTCTGCCGACCCAAGGCATCGCTGAACGCTTCGACATCATCGTCAACTTTGCGAAAAACGGCATCAAGGCCGGCGACAAGATATTCGTGGTCAACCTGATGGCCCACGACGACGGCAAGGGACCCAAAGAACCCATCGAGCTGGCGGATGTGCTCTCGGAAAAATACCTCGCGGTGATCAAGCAAAGCAGCAAAGGACCGCAGTGGGACAAGGGTGATCCCGGCGTGGGCAAAATGCTGCAGCTCAACGTCAAGGCCTACACCGGTCAGGACCTGGCGATGGACCCGGCGGCCTATGAACCGGCCAAACCGGGCAAGGCTGAAGGCATGGTGATGATCCCGCTGAAAATCCACCGCGACAACGCAGCCGACAAGGTATTGCTGGCCCAGGCCCGTCACCGCACCTTCACCTTCGGCCGTTCCGACGGCACCGATGAAGCACCGTGGACGGTCAAGACTGACGGCGGTTTTGGTTTCCACATGGACCCTCGGCGTTTGAACACCGCCACCCAGTTGAAAACCGGTCCGACCGACGCGGGCGTCAGTGGCTTCGGTACCCTGGAGGTGTGGAACATCAAGGCTGGCGGCAAAGGCTGGAGCCATCCGGTGCATGTGCACTTCGAGGAGGGGATCATCCTCAGTCGCGGCGGCAAGACACCACCGGAATGGGAAAAATGGGCGCGTAAGGACGTGTATCGGATCGGCTCGGAAAACGATGGCCTGGACAGCGTCGAGATGGCGATCAACTTCCGCGAATTCGCCGGGACGTACATGGAGCACTGTCACAACACCCAGCATGAAGACAACTCCATGCTGCTGCGCTGGGACATTGAGAAGCCAGGGCAATTCCAGTTGATGCCAACGCCTCTGCCCAGCTGGGACGGTGTTCGTTACGTCAACTCGGCCGCGCTGCCAACCTTCCGCAATGGCGACGGCTTTGGCCCGCAAGTGACGGTGACAAAATGAATCGCACGGGAGCCGACACAACACCACACACGCCGCGCTCCCGCGCCCTGGGCATGCACCTCGTGCTGCTGCTGGTGACCTGTCTGCTGGGCAGTCAGGTGCTGGTGGCTCACGAGGTTGCAGCGCCGCCGACCCCGTCGGCGACACCCTGGGGCGGCGACTATTTCCCCAACACCCTGCTGACCGACCAGAACGGTCGGCAGGTGCATTTTTTCGATGACCTGATCAAGGGCAAGGTGGTGGTGATCAATTTCATCTTCACCTCGTGCAGCGATTCCTGCCCCCTGGAAACCGCGCGACTGCGCCAGGTGCAAACGCTGCTGGGTGACCGGGTCGGCAAGGACATCTTTTTCTACTCCATCAGCATTGATCCCTTGAGCGATACGCCCGAAGTGCTCAAGGCCTATGCACAACGGTTCAAGGTCGGACCGGGCTGGCAATTTCTCACCGGGGAATTCGCCGATGTCACCGAGTTGCGGCACAAGCTCGGTCTGTTCATCGAAGGCGTCGACAATGGCCGCAGCAAGGACCACAACCTGAGCCTGATCGTGGGCAACCAGGAAACCGGTCGCTGGATGAAAGCCTCGCCCTTTGAGAATCCGTGGATTCTGGCGGACCAACTGGCCAACACCTTGCAGAACTGGAAGCAACCCAGTATCGAAGAAAGCTACGCCGATGCGCCCGAGATCCGCCCGCCGAGTAACGGTGAAGAGCTGTTCCGCACCCGCTGCGCCTCGTGTCATAGCCTCGGCCCGCAAGACGGGCAGGGCATCGGCATGCGCAGCATCGGGCCGGACCTGATTGGTGTGACCCGTCAGCGCGATCCGGCCTGGCTGAACCGCTGGATTCGCGAGCCGGACCGCATGCTGGCGGAAAAGGACCCGATTGCCGTGGAGCTGTTCGAACGCTTCGAAAAGATCCCGATGCCCAACCTGCGAATGGATGAACAATCGGCGCAGTCCATCATCGATTTCTTGCAGGAAGAGACGCAGCGCCAGCAAACACTGGCCGCTCAAACACAATAGCGGCGAAATACTATCATTGGACCGTCGGTGGCGATTAATGCCACCTACACTGACTTGAAATACCGCTGTAGAAGCAAAGCGGAATACGCCCATGCCGAGATCAGAACAACAACTACCTGCGCCGGTACCGGCCGCAGAGCGTAAGGGCTGGCCCATCCAGTTCAATCTGCTGCGCTGGTTTTCCGTCGGCAGTTTTTTGATCATCACGGTCGTGGCGTTGGGATTGGGTTTCATTTCCACGCGGTTTGTGGTCCAGGAGAGTATCGAGCGCGACTCCATGCTGACCGCGCAATTCATCCAGGCCATCGGTGCGGCGGAAATCCGTCACGCGTCGATCAACCCCAACCGGACCATGGGCGAAATGCTCGACCCGCGCGATGACAATGCTTATCCCGACGTCGACCCCGGGACCCGAGCGAATGCGCGCATCGAGTTTCTCGACCACGTGGAGCATCTGCCGGACATTCTGTTGGCGACCGTGTACGCCCTCGATCGCACGGTGGTGTGGTCGACCAACCCTGAGCTGATCGGTGTGCGCATTGAAGACGACGATGAGCTCGACAAATCCTTTGAAATGAAGGAAGCGGTGTCCACCAGCTACCACGAGATTGATGACGAGCGTCCTGAACAGCGACTGTTGCGCGAGCCCGAATATCTGTTCATCGAAAACTACATCCCGATGTTCAATGCCGACAAAAGCAAAGTCATCGCCATGGTGGAAATCTACAAGGAACCGGTGGACCTGGTGGCCCGTATCCAGCGCGGCTTCAAGGCGATCTGGCTGGCGACCGCACTGGGCGGCGCAGTGATTTATCTGGGGTTGTTCTGGATCGTGCGGCGGGCGGCCACATTGCTGCAGAGCCAGCAAACCCAATTGATCGCCAATGAAACCTTCGTCGCCTTGGGCGAGATGTCCTCGGCGGTGGCTCACAGTTTGCGCAACCCGTTGGCGAACATCCGCTCCAGTGCCGAACTGGCCCAGGAAATTGCCAGCCAGAGTGCACAAAAGAACATTGGCGACATCATCAGTCAGGTCGATCGCATGTCCCGCTGGGTGCGTGAGTTGCTGGTGTCCCTGCGACCGGCCAATGACGACTCCGAAGCGGTGGACTTGATGCTCGCCGTCGACGATACGCTCAGCGCCTTTGATGCGCTGATCAAGCGTTCTAACGTCGAAGTGCGCTTCACGCCGCTGGCGGTCGAACCGATCGTCAGCCAGCGCGTGCTGCTCACGCAAATTCTCAATAGCCTGTTTGCCAATGCCCTGGAAGCCATGCCCAAGGGGGGCGTGTTGACCATCGAATTCGATGCAGCCCAGGCCGGGTACCTGAGCATGACATTGAGCGATACCGGCAAGGGCATGACTGCGCAACAGCAACAAATGGTCTTCAAGCCGTTCTTCACCACCAAACAAGGTGGGTTGGGGGTGGGCCTGGCGTTGGTCAAAAGAATAATGGAGCGTTTCGATGGCTCGGTCGAACTGACCAGCCGAGAGCAGGAGGGAACTCGCGTCTGTCTCAACTTTAAAGTAGCAACGGGAGGGGAATATGGAACACAGCATACTGCTGGTCGAGGATGACGAACTTCTCGCCGAGAATATTCAGACCTACCTGGAGCGCAAGGACTTCGAGGTGACGGTCTGCCACTCGGCCGAAGATGCACTGGAGCAATTGCGCACGTTCGCGCCGGACGTGGTGCTGACCGACAACTCCTTGCCGGGCATGAGCGGTCACGATCTGATCCAGAAGCTGCGCGTCAGCGCGCCGGACCTGAAAGTGATCATGATGACCGGCTACGGCAACGTCGAAGACGCCGTGGTGGCGATGAAAGAAGGGGCGTTCCATTACGTCACCAAACCGGTGGCCTTGCCGGAGCTTAAGTTGCTGTTGGACAAGGCCCTGGCGACTGACCGCATGGAACGCACACTGTCGTTCTATCAAGAGCGCGAAGCGCAGAAGTCTGGCGTGCAGGCCTTGATCGGCGAATCGGCACCCATGCAATACCTCAAAGGCACTATCGCGCAATTGCTCGACGCCGAGCGGCGCATGGCCAATACCGACCTGCCGCCCGTGTTGGTGGAAGGCGAGACGGGTACCGGTAAAGAACTGGTGGCGCGGGCGCTGCATTTCGACGGGCCGCGCAGCAAAGGGCCGTTCATTGAGTTCAACTGCGCGTCGATTCCGTCCAACCTCGTGGAATCCGAACTGTTCGGCCATGAGAAGGGCGCGTTCACCGACGCCAAGGACCGTCGCGTCGGGCTGGTGGAAGCCGCCGATGGCGGGACCTTGTTTCTCGATGAAGTGGGCGAGATGGACCTGCTGCTGCAGGCCAAGCTGCTCAAGCTGCTGGAAGACCGGACCATCCGCCGGGTCGGTTCGGTCAAGGAGCGCAAGGTCGACTTGCGGGTGATCAGCGCCACCAATTGCAACCTTGAACAGATGGTCCAGCAGGGCAAGTTTCGTCGCGACCTTTTTTTTCGGCTGCGGATCATCTCGATCAAGGTGCCGCGTCTGTATGCCCGTGGCGAAGACATCCTGTTGCTGGCCCGGCACTTCCTGGGCGCCCACGGTAAACGCTATGGCAAGCCGAACCTGCATTTCAGCGACCAGGCCGAAGAGCTGCTGCTGAGCTACAGCTGGCCGGGCAACGTGCGCGAGTTGCGCAACATGCTCGAGCAGACCGTGCTGCTGGCCCAGAGCGACACCATTGCTTCGCATCAACTGAACGTGTGCCTGAGCCTGGTGGACGACCCGCCCGTGTTGCAGGAGCCACAGCACTTCGAGCCACGCCCGACCTACAACGGCACCGAGTCGATGAACCTGCCGGAAGTGGAGCGCGACATGGTGCGCAAGATGCTCGACAAAACCGACTGGAACGTGACCAAGTCCGCACGATTGCTGGGCCTGAGCCGTGACATGCTGCGCTACCGGATCGAAAAACTCGGCCTCTCGCGCCCGGACAAACGGCAATGGTAGTCAGGTCATAACGACGGTCCCCGGCTGCGGCAGGCGAGCAAGCATGTGGGGTCCTGGACTTCTTCGTTCACGTAGACACCGCGTTCCGGGTCGTAGGAGCGGATGAACACGCGAACGGTGGCGTCGGCGATCGTCGGCAGGCGCGAGTCGGAGAACGTGTGCTGGCTGGAAATCGGGATGAAGGTTTGCGGTGACGCCGGGATGTAGGCCCCCGGCGGTATCGTGCTCAGGGACGGCGGGGAGGGGTGAGCGAAAGGCTGGTCCGCGCCGTAGTACTGGAGCTCACTGTTGGAGGTGTCGGTTTGCATCAGACTGTCATCGGCCTGAACGCCCTGGGCGGTGATGAGGCAGAACGCTAACGTAAACGTCAGTTTGCTTGTTTTCATGGCTGCACCTGCGTAACCGGTTTTGCTGCGTTTCCCCAAGGTCATTAACTATAGCTGGTAGGCAGCGACTCCGAGCTTCAGCGCACGCGATCCCCTGTAGGAGCTGCCTCGTTTCACTCGACAGCTCCTACCAGCTCCTACACAGCACGCGTTCTTCCCGGCAGCAGTGATGTGCAGCCCACCCTTTACAACATTCCAACAAACCCAAAATGGGTATTTCCAGAACGCTCACCTACACTCGTGGCCTTCAATCGAGACCCGAGTTCTGGAGCCTGCAATGGAAATGCTGACCAACGAAACAGCCATCGCCAGCAACCGCGATGCGTGGAACGACTCTGCCCGTCATCACAAGGATTCCCCTGAATGGCCGGCATTGCTCGAGGCTGTCACGCACAGCGATTTCAGCTGCATCGACGACACCTTGCGCGGGGTGTTGGAACACGTCGGCGTGGCCGGCAAAGACGCCGTGCAAGTGGGCTGCAACAATGGCCGGGAAAGCCTCTCACTCTTCGCATTGGGTGCCCGCAGCGTTGTCGGTATCGATCAGTCGCAAGCCTTTCTCGATCAGGCGCGGGAACTCGCCGCCCGTTCGCCCCATTGCGCGACGTTCATCGAAGCCGACATCCATCACCTGCCCACCGAACTTCACGAACAATTCGACTTGGCGCTGATCACGATCGGGGTTTTGAACTGGATGCCGGACATCGCTGAATTCTTCCGCCATGTCGCGCAGATCCTCAAACCCGGTGGCGCGTTGGTGATCTACGAAACCCACCCGTTCCTGGAAATGTTCGACCCCGAAGCAAATGATCCGTACCGCCCGGACAGTTCGTACTTTCGCAGCGAACCCTTCGTGCAAACCCAGCCCATCGTCTACGAAGGCAAGGTCGAACAGCAGGCACCTGCTTCGTACTGGTTCGTGCACACACTGGGCGCCATGTTCAGCGGCGCCCTTGATGCCGGGTTGCGCATCAGTCACTTCAAGGAATACCCGCACTCCAACCGCGAAGAGCTGTATGACCGGTATCAGCAGCAAAAGGCGCAGTTGCCGTTGTGCTTCACCTGGGTGGGCATAAAAGGTTGATCGAGTGACACCTTCGCGAGCGAGTCAGTTAGCAGAAACGGCGAGCGATGAGTAACCTGTGGCGAGGCGCGCGTCTGCTCGCCACAGGTTCAGTGTCATGTTTGGCTGATTTGGAGTGAAAATGAAGAACACCGCTGTACTCGCCTTGATGCTCGGCGCAGGACTGATCACCGTGCAGGCACAGGCGGCCGGCGATGCTGAGGCAGGGCAAAAGCTCTTTAACCGGATATGCGGCGGCTGCCATCAGGTCGGCGAGTCCGCGCGAGCGTCCTTTGGTCCGCAGCTCAACAACATCTTCGGACGCCAGTCCGGCAGTACAACGGACTATCAGTACTCGGACGCGATGAAATCAGCCGGCATCGTCTGGACCCCCGAAACACTCGCCGCCTACCTCGAAGCCCCCAAGAAAGTAGTCCCGGGGACCCGGATGATTTTCTGGGGGCTCAGCGATCCGCAAAAGGTCGAGGATGTGCTGGCGTACCTGCAGACGTTTCAGGGGAAGTGATTTGACGAGCGAAGAGCAAACCCACTTCATGGAGCAGCTGACGAACCCTCTGTGGCGAGGGAGTTTACTCCCGCTGGGTCGCGAAGCGGCCCCACTCTTTAACCGATAAAGCAGGGGGCTGCTGCGCAGCCCAGCGGGAGTAAACTCCCTCGCCACGGGACTTCGCAAACTTCAGGGAAGTGGTTAAACGGTCGATATTTGCCCAACGATGGAAGCAAAAGTCATCACTGATCCGTAATACACAAATCCCCCGTCGCGCGAATGAGCGCCTGACCGTGCAACGTATCCTTGATCAGCCCCGACCGTGCTGTCGCCAGCCAACCTGCGCAGTTCGGGTCTTTGCGATAAGGCGCGAAGGCCGCGTAGTGCTGCAATAGTCTATTTTGCAACTCATCCAGTTGGGGCCTGATCTGTTTGGCAAGGTCGGGCCTTGGCGTATCAGGCGCTTTGCCGGCTGCTTGCCAGTGGGCGAGCAACCCGTACTGAACCAGCTTGCTGGCTTCAATCTGCGCGGCAATCAATTCCGCGACTTCATCCGGGTCCAGCTTGCGGTCAGTCGCCTGCTTTTTGGCGTTGGCAATGACCTGCGCCTCCCGCGCACTGTCCTGAGTCGGCTGGTGAGTGTCCCATTTGCTCAGCGCGACGAGGTCAGCGAGGTTCAGCCGCTCGTTCATCGTCACCAGCAGCGGTTGCAAACTGGCAGGTGCTGGAGGGAGCGTATTCGCGTGGGCAGCACACACACAAAAAACGGCAACGACACCGGTTAAAAGCGTTGAAAAGGAAGGGCAGAGGAGCATTTGGCAAAAACCTCTCAAACGCGGAATTTACGACTTAACAGTTATGTATCACAGGTGCGGCCGCGGCATTAAGTGGCGATTGAATGTTTCACCCACAAAAAAGCCCGGCTGATAAGGCCGGGCTTCTCGTTGAGTGCTGACGTAGAGCGGTACATCATACGGCGCGGCTTTCGATCAGACGATCCGAACCACCTTCAGCCACGCGGCGTTCGATCAAACGATCGGAGCCACCTTCAGCTACGCGGCGCTCGATCAGACGATCCGAACCACCTTCGGCTACACGGCGTTCGATCAAACGATCGGAGCCACCTTCAGCTACGCGGCGCTCGATCAGACGATCCGAACCACCTTCAGCCACGCGGCGTTCGATCAAACGATCGGAGCCACCTTCAGCTACGCGGCGCTCGATCAGACGATCCGAACCACCTTCAGCCACACGACTTTCAATCAGGCGATCCGAACCACCTTCAGCGACAACCGGCTGAGTTGAAGTGGCGGCAAAAGCGTTAACTGCGAAAACCGAAAAAGCGATGCTGAGAAGGGTCTGGCGTTTCATGATGGTGTGCTCCGGGGTGTTATTGGTTGGTATGGATGCGATGTTACGCCCCGGAATTTTTATGAGAACTTCATTGGAATGATGGTGACTATCGATGCCAGCAATGGTCATCCGAACTGCTCACACCCCTGTAGGAGCTGTCGAGTGGAACGAGGCTGCGATCTTTTGATCTGTTACAGCTACCACCCAGCTTTCCGTTGATATCATCCACCCCCTGACAACCCGAGATGGATTTCATGCATTTACACGTCATACGCCACGGAGAAACCCTGGCCAACATCGAGAAGCGCTACCTTGGCACGCTCGATGCGCCACTCACCGAACGGGGCCGGCAACAAGCCCAGGCACTCACGACTCAATTGCCCGAAACCATCGATGCCATCGTCGTGTCCCCCCGTCTCAGGGCCCAACAAACAGCCGAGATCCTGAGCGCAGGCCTGAACATCCCGCTGCAGACCCTGGACTGCTTCGCGGAACGCAACGTTGGGATTTTCGAAGGACTGACCCAGACCGAAGCCCGAGACCAGTACCCGCAACTGTGGTCGCAGAACATCACCCGTCAGTGGGATGCCGCACCGACGGGGGGAGAGTCGATTGCCGAAGTCGTGAGTCGCGTCAGAGACGGCCTCATTGAACTGGCCGCCAGGCATTCCACAGAAACCGTCGTGCTGGTCGCCCATGGCTTCGTGGCGAAGGTCATTCGCGCATTGGAGAAAGAGGATTTTTCGGATTTCTTCGAGTGGCAGCTGTCGAACGGGAGCGTGCTGGTGCTGGAAAACTTTCGAACCCCGTCGGCTACCGTTGAACGCCTGAAAAGCTCGATGCCTGTGTAAATATCCGATCAGAAACGGGCGCCTTTACAGTGCCCATTTCTATTAAAACCATCAAATCACATCTATGGGCCCAGAAAAGCATGGCTTAGCTTTCACTGTCACAAAGACGAGCCAATGTCGATTTTTTTGTTTTTGTGCTCATTCAGTTTCAGTGCTAATTCAGGGTCGTTTACCTCAATTGTCAATCTCTTGGCGAAAAGGTCTCCCTGGTTGTTTTCGATCAAGTCATTCAGCGCGTCTCTGTCCAACCCACCCATATGATCATCTAAAAATATTTGAGTTTCAGCTGAGAAATCGTCGTGGTCGACCGCGTTAATACTTTCTAGGTGATAGATGGCGAGAGCCGGCAATAGCGATGTCTCAACATAGTTGGGTTCGATGAAGTCATTTATGTGGTTTTCTTCCTTTGGGGTCAAAGGAGCGCCTTGTCCGCGCCGCTCCTGTAAAAAATTATTAAGGTCTGAGCTTAGGCGTAAAACCTGAAGTAACGTAATCTGCTCCTGTAAGATGCTTTCGAACTCAACATTACTCTCTATTTTTCTTTGAGGTATTTCAATTATTTCATCATTTTTTTCGAAAGCATAAGACGTATTGGTTAAAGATTTTGCAGTGTGAGCGAGGGTCAAGGTAGTGCCCATAACTGCGGCATGCGTTTCGACACTATGAGCGAGTTCAACTGGAAAGTGGTGGGTGGCACCTTCAACGTACAGCTCCTTGTTGGTAGGCGTCATAGTGGATTTTGATACAAAATTGGTGGTGCGTGAGTCTTTGGAACTTTGGTTTTTTGAGGCGCTCAATTCGTACTTTGAATATTCATTCTTCGCCTCATGAGGCTGATCGATACTGCCCTCTTCATAATTTACGTTTACATAGCCCCCCGTCAGTATTTGGGATGCCAACGTCCATCGGTGATAATGAGGGCTATCTTCTCCGCCCAAACCACTGCCTTTTACGCTGAAAGTATGTAGGCGCAAGTTCCAGCCTTGATCATCGTTTGACATCAAGTAAAGTTTCGTGAATAAAGCGGATTTGGCGGAGCTGTTGCGGCATTGATCTAGCAAAAAGGGAGTCGATTTAATATGTTTTAGTACTGAAATCAAATCTGCCTTTGTTATGCCGTCGATGTCGCCGGTAACGCCTTTTTTGTTTCCATAACCCATTTCTTGTTGTTGATTGAATGCGGAATATTTTTCGCTAATGTCCTTGTAAATTAGATGGTATGTTTGTTCGTCACTTCGATGCTCGAGGGGGGGTTCGCGATATGGGGTAGTTGTAACTGCTGCAGACTGACTGAGGGGGGTTGTTGAAGAACTTGGATGAATGTGCATGTTGTTACCTAGCGTTGTTCTTGGCGTTATTTAATAGGTGTTCGCCCGCTGAAGCTTGTTGAAATCGCTCATTCGGATCGCGTATTTTTATGAATGGATGTTATCGATCTAGCAAGACGGGCCGGAGTCGAGCGTGCTACCCGATCCGGTAGACGCGATAAAGCGAGAGTTGATACCTAAAATTGTGCCGCGACGGCTCTGGCGAAAATGCTCGTATCAGCGCCACTCTATTCATTCAATGCGTATCTTGTTTCTGAAACTTTACTTTAGAATCTCCTCCCGTAGTCGGACCGGACTTCCATTCAATGCAAACTCCCGCCCAGCCCATCCCCCTCTGGAAAACCTACCTCCTTTTCCTCGCCCCCATGGTGCTCTCCAATTTCCTGCAATCCATGTCGGGCACGATCAACAGTATCTACATCGGCCAAATGCTCGGTACCCAGGCGCTCGCCGCGGTGTCGGGCATGTTTCCCATCGTCTTCTTCTTCATCGCCCTGGTCATCGGCCTTGGCGCCGGCGCGAGCGTGCTGATCGGCCAGGCCTGGGGGGCGCGGGAGCTGCACATGGTCAAAGCCATCGCCGGCACCACGCTGTTGCTGGGTGCCATGATCGGCCTGACCGCTGCGGTGCTTGGCAGTGTGTTTGCGCGACCGGCCTTGCAGGGTTTGGGCACGCCGGTGGACGTGCTGGACGATGCCGTGGCCTACGCTCACGTGATGATGTGGATCATGCCGTCGCTGTTGGTCTACGTGCTGTTCACCCAGTTGCTGCGTGGGGTGAGCGATACGTTGTCGCCGTTGGTGGCCTTGCTGGTATCGACCTGTATCGGGTTGGCGCTGACGCCGGCGCTGATTCGCGGGTGGTTGGGGTTGCCTCCGATGGGGATTCAGAGCGCGGCCTATGCCGGGTTGGCGGGTAACCTGGCGGCGATGGGCTGGTTGGCGTGGCGGTTGGTTTCCAGGGGGCATCCATTGGCCCCGGACCGGGAGATGTTTGCCGCGATGCGCCTGGACCGGGTGATTCTCGGCAAGGTGCTGCGCATCGGCCTGCCAACGGGATTGCAGATGGTGGTGTTGTCCCTGTCGGAACTGGTGATTCTGGCATTGGTGAATCAGCACGGTTCCCAGGCGACGGCGGCGTATGGGGCGGTGACGCAGATCGTCAATTACGTGCAGTTTCCAGCCTTGTCGATTGCGATCACCGCATCGATCCTCGGCGCTCAGGCCATTGGGGCAGGGCGCGTTGAACGCCTGGGGCCGATCCTGCGCACCGGGCTTTGGATCAACGTGTGCCTGACCGGTGGTTTGGTGCTGCTGGGTTATCTGTTATCGCACTGGTTGCTGGGCCTGTTCCTCACCGAAGATGCGACCCAGGTAACGGCCGAGCACTTGCTGCACATCATGCTCTGGAGCCTGCTGGTATTCGGCTTCCAGGCGATCATCGGCGGCATCATGCGCGCCAGCGGCACGGTGCTGGTGCCGATGGCGATTTCGATTGTGTGCGTGCTGCTGGTGCAGTTGCCGGTGGCGTATCTGCTCGATGCGCAGTTCGGTTTGCAAGGGGTGTGGATGGCGTTTCCAGTGGCGTATCTGGGGATGCTGGCGTTGCAGACGACCTACTACACCTTCGTCTGGAAGCATCGCAAGATCGAGCGGTTGGTGTAGCGCTGAGGTTGATGCCGACTCCTTTCGGATCGACAATCCAGCGTGACCCCATGAGGTGAACCGACAGGCGTGATCGCCTGGGGAGGTGTTCAAGTGAGTCCCTCATCGCCACTCATTTTGCAGGACCGGGCAGCGGCCGGCAGACGCCTGACAGAACCGCTGCGCCATTACGCGGACAGGCCCGATGTCATCGTCCTCGCCTTACCCCGAGGCGGTGTTCCGGTTGCGTACGAGGTGGCCACGGCTCTCAACCTTCGCCTCGACCTGATGCTGGTGCGCAAGCTCGGGGTGCCGTCCCAACCAGAGCTCGCCATGGGGGCCATTGCCAGCGGCGGTATTCAGATTCTCAACGATCATGCCTTGCAGTTTCACCCGATTGACCGGGCGGCGTTCCAGGCCGTGGTCGCTCGGGAAACCCGGGAGCTGCTGCGTCGTGAGCAGGCTTACCGGGGAACGCGCGCACCCGTACAACTCAAGGATCAAGCCGTGATCCTGATCGACGATGGCCTGGCCACAGGTGCCTCGATGAGGGCGGCGATCCACGCGGTACGGACGCAGTCGCCGTCGCGCATTGTCGTCGCTGTGCCCGTGGCGCCGGTGGAGACCGCCGAAGCGCTGCGCCGCGAAGTAGACGAACTGATTTGCCCGATCACCCCCGAGTGGTTCACGTCGATCGGCCATTGGTACATGGATTTTTCCCAGACACCGGATGCCGAGGTGATCAGGCTGCTGCAACGCGCCTGGCAGCCGCGTGCGTAGTTCGGGCCTCCCACCAACCCTGTGACGAGCGAGCTTGCCCGCGCCGGCGGCCGCATGCGTAAGTCCGGTCTGTCGATAAACCTGTGGCGAGCGAGCTTGCTCGCGCCGGCGGCCGCACGCGTAAGTCCGGTTTGTCGATAAATCTGTGGCGAGCGAGCTTGCTCGCGCTGGGCAGCGAAGCGGCCCCCAAAACGCCCCCCGACAGGTGGTCGGAAGTCTGCGCTTCGAGTGGAATAACCCGCCGTTCTTTGCTTTAGTCCACCTGTTGCCGTGCTGATCTGCACGGCCTTGAATCGGTCAGCAGAGCCCCGGCCGGAGAATCACATGATCTCTCGCTTCCCGCGTTCCGCCGCCTGGGCAATGGCTCTGATGCTGGGCATTACGCCGCTCGCCGGCGCCACCGAATACACCCGCGTAAACCCCACCGCGAGCCAGATCAGTTTCACGTTCAACCAGATGGGCTCCGAGGTGTACGGCACGTTTGGCAAATTCGAAGCCACCCTGGATTTCGACACCGCCAACCTGGCCGCAGCGCACACCAAACTGGTCATCGACATGGCCAGCATTGACGCGGGCAGTGAAGACGCCAATACCGAATTGCAGAAGCCTGCCTGGTTCAACACCGCTGACTTTCCCCAAGGCATTTTCGAGTCGACCCAGGTGACTGACCTGGGCGATAACCGCTATGCCGTCAAAGGCAATCTGACGTTGAGGGGCATGACCCGTGAAGTGCAGGTGTTGGTTGAGCTGAAGCCCGAGAGTGGCATCGGGCTGTTCAACGGTGAGTTTGTGCTCAAGCGCGACCACTTCAGGATCGGCGAAGGGGAGTGGGCGGACACCGTGGTGTCCAAGGACATCGATATCAAGTTTCGGGTCGTGGCGCCGGAGCATTGATCACAGGCTTTTTGCCGCTTGCTCTGCTGCAGAGCTCAATCTGGATGGACTGTTCCGTAATCCGGGCAGTTTCCGTCTCGCCAACCTCGTCATATCAATGGCGCACTGGTAGCGATGGCGGCCTGACAGTCGACTAATCTCCTGCTGATGTACCCCGATCAACTGGGGGGCTGATGGCGGCAAAACACTCGCTGACCCACCACCCACGCCCAGCGCGTTATGATAGGCACCCCCAGCGAACACGCCCGCCCCAGAGTCAAACACCACAATGCCCCAGATCACCCATTTCAAAACCCCGTGCCCCGAGCACTTCAACAGCCAGATCCTGCAGATGGTCGTCGACAACCTGACCGACATCAGCATGATCGCCATCCCCCCGAGCAACCTGCTGTACAACGTCTACCAGTACGCGATCGGCTTTGAGGTTCATCTGTACCTGGAGGCGTTGAACGGGGCGAAGGGGATTGCGGTGGAGTTACTCGTTGCCACCGACGAGGACGATCCGGAACAGGTCATTGGTTTCCTGTTGTACCTGCCGATTCAGGACGATCCCGAGGCGTGCGGCGTGGCTTACATGGCGGTTCACGCTAACCATCGACGCCAGGGTGTGGCCCGGCGGATGCTGCGCGAAATGGTCGGCCGTTACCCGCACGCCGAGCTGACGTGCGCCGTGGCGAAAGTGCCGTGGTTCGAGTCCATGGGCTTTCAGGTGGTGGGTGTGCGCGGCACCCAGGTGCTGATGAACACCCGTGACCATAGCAGTGACGGGTTGATGGGGTTGCTGGATGTGGGACCGATCTACAGTTCGCTGGAGGTGCGGCAGATCCACACCTACCTGCTGCAACTGCATGGCAAGCGGGCGATGGTTGACGCGGAGAAACAGCGTGATCGACATCTGGATCAGCTGACGTACAAGGCCAACGAGTTTGTGCGCGGGCGTAACGCGAAACCCCAGGGCTGATACCTGCCTTCACCGCGACTCACAATCCCGAACCTGACACCTACCTTCTCCGCGACACATAACCCCTGTAGCAGCTGGCGAAGCCTGCGTTCGGCTGCGCAGCAGTCGTCGAATTGCGTGTTAGGTATATCTGGAGCACCGCGACTACAGGATTTACGACTGCTGCGCAGCCGAACGCAGGCTTCGCCAGCTGCTACAGGGGGTGTGAGGTTCACTGACCCGTCGGGAGCCGAAGCTCCGCACACAATCCACCCCCTTCACGATTACTCAAGGTCAGCGACCCACCCAATGCCAGCGCCAGTTGCTGGGCAATCGCCAGGCCCAGGCCCGTGCCACCGGTGCTGCGATTGCGCGAGTTTTCCACGCGGTAGAACGGTTCCAGCACGTGGGCGAGTTCTGCCTCGGCGATGCCCGGCCCCCGGTCCATGACTTTCACCGACAGGCTGCCATCCACTTGCGCTTGCACCTCCAGCTGCGCCGCACCGGCAAACTTCAGGGCGTTGTCCGTCAGGTTGACCAGCACCCGCCGCAGCGCGTGGGGCCGGGTGTTGATCACTGCAGCGCTTTTGCCGTCCAGTGACACGTCCTTGCCCATGTCCTGATAGTCGAACACCAGGCTGTCGAGGAACGAATCCAGATTGGTCCGGCAGATTTCTTCGGTAGCGCCATGCACGCTGCGCGCATAGGCGACGCCTTCGCGCACCAGGTGCTCGATCTCGCCGAGGTCGTTCCAGAGCTTGTCCTTCTCGCTGGAATCGTCCATGAATTCGGCACGCAATTTCATCCGCGTGATCGGGGTTTGCAGGTCGTGGGAAATGGCCGCCAGCAGCTGCATGCGTTCTTTCAGATAGGCCGCGATGCGCGCCTGCATGGCGTTGAACGCCTTGGCTGCATGGGCGACTTCGGTCGGGCCTTTTTCGTCCAGATGGACCGGGCGAGCGTTGGGGTCGAGGGTTTCCACTGCTTCCGAGAGGCGGGTGAGGGGACGAATGGCGATCCTCACGGCCAGCCACGTGCACAAAATCAGCAACGCCAGCTGGCCTGTCAGCACCATCGGCAGCCACGGCGACAACGGCACCATCGCCGGTCGCACGTCAATGGTCACCGGGTTGCCATCCGCCAGCTTCAGGTGCACCTGGAAGTGTTTTTGCGGGCCGGGAATATCGCTGTAAGTCATCGGATAATCCTTGCCGATGGCTTCCTTGATCGAGGTCATGGCCATCGGCGAGTCGTGCATCGGTTCGCCCGTCGAGCCTTCGTTAAGCAGGTACTGGTAGTTGCGCCGATTCAGTTGTTGCAACCAGCCGGCACGCTCGTCGGCGGGCAGGCGGTCGAGAATCGCGATGGAGGTCGACACGTCGGTTTCCAGGTTGCCGAGCATGGTGGTTTTCGCGGTCTGATAACGCTCGTAGTACTGCACACCAAAAGACAGCCCCTGCGCCAGGATCAACCCGATCAGAAAGATCAGCGAGAGTCGCGAGGCGAGGGTGCGGGGCCAACGCATCGACAGGCTCATGCGGGCGCCCCGATGATTTCGACCGGCAGGGAAAACACATAGCCTTCACTGCGCACGGTCTTGATGTAGGCCGGTTCGCGGGCATCGTCCAGCAGGCGCTGACGCAAGCGGCTGACCAGCAAGTCGATGGAACGGTCGAACAGGTCGGCGTCGCGGCCCTGGGTCAGGTTCAGCAATTGATCCCGGTTGAGCACGCGCTGGGGATGATCGAGGAACACCCGAAGCAAGCGGTACTCCGCGCCACTGAGCGCGACCATGGTGCCGTCCTCATCCAGCAGATGCCGGGCCGAGGTGTCCAGGCGCCAGCGTCCGAAGGCCAGCAGGCGACCACTTTCAGTCACCACCAGGTTCGGCGGCAGCATTCGCGTGCGGCGCAGCACGGCGCTGATTCGCGCGAGCAACTCACGGGCGGCGAACGGTTTGACCAGGTAATCGTCGGCGCCCATTTCCAGACCAATGATGCGGTCGGTTTCATCGTTGCGGGCGGTGAGCATCAGCACCGGAGTGGCCTTGTGTTTACCGGCGCGCAATTCGCGGCACAGCGTCAGGCCGTCGTCGCCCGGCATCATGATGTCGAGCACGATCAGGTCCACCGGCGTGGACTCGAGGAACGAGCGCATCTGCCGGCCATCGGCGACGACGGTGGTGCGCAGGCCGTTCTTCTTCAGGTAGTTGCCAACCAGCTCGCGAATCTCGCGGTCGTCGTCGACGATCAGAATGTGATCAACGTGTTCCATGGGGCCAGGCCTCTGTGAATAGGGAATGTCGCGCAGTCTATCGAGCCTTCGCCCGCGCGACTTCTGCCCTTTGTATTGCAGTGTATCCGGCCTGTGGACGGATACACGCGGACGTAAAAATCCCGATTTTCAGGGGGTTTGTATCGCTGTGTATCAAGAGGCGGTTCAGATACGTAGGGATTAATCCACGCCGGTTTTCGACACAGAGGGGATACCTCACGGGCTTTTAATGGGTTCCATCGAGGCAAACCAAACCGCCTCGGCTCAATAGAACGATTGACCCATTGAAGCCTTGAGGAAACCGCCATGAACACCAAAGCCATCTACGCCGCTTGCCTGTTTGCCGCCCTGAACATCTGCACCCTGTCGGCCCGTGCCGAAGCCGATGTCACCCCTGAAACTTACACCTACGGCACCCACCTGGACATCAAGAAAGTGATCTCGATGAAGCAGGACGCCACGCCTTCCTGCGGGATCGTCAACGCCCAACTGACCTACCTGGATTCCCAAGGCAAAACCAAGGTCCTGGACTACCGCAAATTTGCTGACGGCTGCCAGGAAGACAACTGAGTCTCGCGATCACCCATTACCCTTTTTCAACAGGAAGAACGCCATGAACAACATCACCCGCTATTTGACCGCAATTGCCTTTTCCGTCGCCGGCGCGGCCGCTCACGCCAACGCGTCGGTTGAACAAAACACCTGTGGCAGTGCCACCTGCTTTCAACTGACGCCAGTGGCCGAGAAGGGCGGTAGCGCCTTGCTGGCCGCAGACGGTTCGAGCCGTACGCCGCAAGGGCAGATGGTCGCCGCAGACGGTTCGAGCCGTACGCCGCAAGGGCAAATGGTTGCCGCAGACGGTTCGAGCCGTACGCCGCAAGGGCAAATGGTTGCCGCAGACGGTTCGAGCCGTACGCCGCAAGGCCAGATGGTGGCGGAGAACGGCGGGAGCCGGACACCTCAGGGGCAATTGCTGGACAGCCAGATGGCTTAGGCCCGACTCATTTATGCAGCCCACACCGACCACTGTGGGAGCGAGCTTGCTCGCGATGGCGGCTTATCAGCCAACGTTGATGTCGACTGACACGGCGCAATCGCGAGCAGGCTCACTCCCACAGGGGAATGTGTTAACCCGACTCGCTCAGTTCCAAGGTGACTCCCATGTTCCTCATCGCTTTCCTGGGCGGCATTCTGACCGTCCTCAGCCCCTGCATCCTCCCGGTCGTGCCGTTCCTGTTTGCCGGTGTCGAACGCACACGCTCCTCGATCCTGCTGACCCTCGGCGGCATGGTCCTGACCTTCGCCCTGATCTCCAGCCTGGCGGTGGTCAGCAGCGAGTGGGTAATCCAGGCCAACAACACCGGTCGCCACGTGGCACTCGTGGTGATGGCGCTGTTCGCCCTGTCGCTGATTTCCGCCCGCGTCGGCGGATGGCTGGCACGGCCATTTGTGCTGCTGGGTAACCGCCTCGACCCCAACACCCGAAAAATGTCCGGACCGCTGGGCTCGATCATGATCGGCGTCGCGACGGGCCTGCTGTGGGCACCCTGCGCCGGCCCGATCCTCGGCGTGATTCTCACCGGCGCCATGCTGCAAGGCGCCAACGCCGGCACCAGTCTGTTGCTGGTGGCCTACGGCTTGGGCAGCGCCTTGTCGCTGGGAACATTGATCTTCGCCGGTCGCGGCCTGGTTAACCGCCTCAAAGCGTCGATTCCAGTCACCGGCTGGCTACGCCGAGGTGCCGGTGTGGCCGTGCTGGCCGCTGCCGCGGTGATCTCCACCGGCGCGGACAAAACACTGCTGGCGGGCACCTCGTCCGAAGGCGTCAGCAGCGTCGAGAAAAGCGTGATGGAAACCGTGCCAAAGGTTGTCGATTACTTCGTCAGCAAGGTCAAGGCCGACACGACCATGGACAACGCCAAAGGCGCCATGCCATCGCTGTCCGGCGCGGTGGAATGGCTCAACTCGCCTGCACTGACCACCGACTCCTTGAAAGGCAAAGTGGTGCTGGTGGATTTCTGGACCTACGACTGCATCAACTGCCAGCACACCTTGCCGTACGTGAAGGACTGGGCGAAGAAATACGAGAAGGAGGGGCTGGTGGTGATCGGCGTGCACACCCCTGAATACGGCTTCGAACGCATCATCGACAATGTCAGGGATCAGGTAAAAAAACTCGGCATCACCTACCCGGTAGCGATCGACAACAACTACGCCATCTGGCGCAACTTCGACAACCAGTACTGGCCGGCGCACTACCTGATCGACGCCAAGGGTCAGGTGCGTTACACCCACTTTGGTGAAGGTCGCTACGAGACGCAGGAACAGATGATTCAACAGTTGCTGCAAGAGGCAAAAGCACCCGCCCAGTAACCCTGCATACGCAACCCTGTAGGAGCTGCCGAGTGAAACGAGGCTGCGATCTTTTGATCTTTGGTAAAGGTTAAAAAGATCAAAAGATCGTCCGAACGCGGCCCGAGCCTTCGGCAGCTCCTACAGGGTTCGGTGTTTACAGCTCCCGCGCCATAAGCCATTGTTGTTTTTCCCATGCCTCAAAGCTTTCCAGCACCGTCCACCCGCGTTTGGCGTAGTAGTCGCGCTTGTCCTGGGTGTGCAGATAAATCCTCGTCACGCCATTCGCCTTTGCCTGCGCACAAATGCCCTCGATCAAACCTTCCGCCAATCCCTGGCCGCGCGCTTCAGGCGTAACGAAAACGCAGGCGAGCCATGGCCCGAGCTCCGGCCGGTGCACCAGATCCGCCTTAGCTAGCGCCGCGCCGCCCAGCAGCTGATCGTTGTCCAGTGCGATCAGGCAGTTCCAGTCACCGTTTGTTTGGCCATCGCCAAACTCCCGTTGCCAGTCGGGCAGAGGCTGCTCGGCGTATTCATAGTGGAACTGCTGGTGGATCCAGGCGGCGTAGGTGTCGCTGTGGTGCGGGTGGTGGATGAGCCAGTCGAGGGTTGGTTGCATGGGGTGAGTCCTTTCCAGAGTCGTGGGCCCATCACAGCGCATTAGTCCACTGGCGGCAATCCCCGGGAGATCGTTGATAGCGACTCTCGGCACGAATGCTGGCGAAATTCTCGTTACTCAATGCCGTTGCTGCAACGCGGCAGCCTGGCACCGGCGCCACGCCGCTGGCGGCGATCCGAACTCACGCCTGAAGGCGCGACTGAAGGCGGTGTCCGTCTGATAACCCACCTCTTCGGCGATACGGGCCAGCGAGGTATTGCTGCGGCTCAACAGATTGGCCGCCAACAACATCCGCCATTGCGTCAGGTACTGCATCGGCGAGCTGCCCACCAGTAGCTGAAAACGTTCGGCCAGTACCGACCTTGAGGTGCCGGCCGTGCGCGCCAGCTCTTCCAGGGTCCAGGCGTCTGCGGGGCGTTTGTGCAAGGCATTCAGGGCTGCGCCGACGATGCGGTCACTGACCCCCGCCAGCCATCCGGTGCGGCCTTCGCCATGTTCGTTCATGTACAGGCGCAGCACTTCGATGAACAACACTTCGGCCAGTTTCGCCAGCACACCTTCGCCGCCGGGCCTGGGCGACCGGGCTTCCGCTAGCGCGTAGCGAACCGAGGATTCGAGCCAGATGCCGGCGTTCGAGCCGCGCACATTGACCCTGACCACTGCCGGCAACCCGGTCAGCAGCATGCCCGCCAGTCGCGTATCGCACGCCAGGTACCCACATACCAGACGCGTGACGGCGCCGCCTCCGCCATAACTCAATTGCCGCGGACGGCGCGCCAGGACCGCATCCAGCCGCGCACCACTTGCGGGTGGAAGGCCTGGTCGGGAGCTCATGCGATGGGCATCGCCCTGGGGGAAAACCACCACGTCGCCTGCGGTCAGCAGCAGCGGTGGGTCATCACCGAGCTCGACGTAACACTCGCCTTCGGTGATCAGGTGGAAGATCACCACCCGCTCGGCACTGGGTTCAAGAAAGGGCGCAGCGGTATCGGCGCTCGGCGACTGATAGCACCAAGGCGCGGTGAACCTGGCGTTGATGAAAATCGCGCCGACCAGGCGGACGACGCGCAGGGTCTGGGACAGGGCGTCCATGGTGAGTTTCTCGTTAAAGCGCCCATGCACGAAGGGTGGTTTAAGTGTGGCCCCCTCACCGCGCAATGCGAATTCTCCGGACGATCGGACAAGGCTGGCCGACGATCGGGCAGGACGGCGCCGTCCGTCAGCGCGATAGTTTGCACACAGGGCGTCAGACCCTGTCCCAAAACAAGAATGAGAGGTTGTCATGCCAAAATTCGTTATTGAACGGGAGATTGCAGGCGCAGGAGCACTGTCGGAACGGGATTTGAAAGCCGCTGCGCAAAAGTCCTGCAGGACCCTGCGTGACTTGCCGCAGGTGCAGTGGCAGCAGAGTTATGTCACTGGTGACAAGCTCTATTGCGTGTACATCGCGCCGGATGAAGAGCAGATCAGGGAACACGCCAGGCTGAGCGGCTTTCCGGCCAATCGCATTTCCCAGGTGATGAACATCATCGATCCCACCACGGCTGAGTAAGCCGCTGCGTTTCAACCCGTATCGGAGCGCAATTCATGAGTACACCCATTGATCTGACTGCCTTGAAAAACCGTCAAATGGCCTCGTGGGCCAGTGGCGACTACGCCGTGATCGGCACCACCTTGCAGATCGTCGGCGAGCAACTGGCGGAAGCCTGCGATTTGCTGTGCGATGAGCGGGTGCTGGATGTCGCGGCGGGCAACGGTAACGCGACACTGGCCGCCGCGCGTCGGGGCTGCAATGTCACCTCCACCGATTACGTGGCCGCGTTGTTGGAGCGCGGCGAAGACCGGGCCAGGGCGGAGCGGCTGGACGTGACGTTCCAGGTCGCCGACGCCGAAGCGTTGCCCTTTGAAGACGAGAGCTTCGACGCCGTGCTGTCGACCTTCGGGGTGATGTTCACCCCGGACCAGGCCAAAGCAGCCTCGGAGCTGGCGCGCGTCTGTCGCCCCGGAGGACGGATAGGCCTGGCCAACTGGACGCCCGAAGGCTTCGTCGGCCAGGTGTTCAAGACGCTGGGCCGGCACATGCCACCGCCTGCGGGCGCGCAACCGCCTTCGCTGTGGGGAACCGAGGCGTGGCTGCATTCGCACTTCGACGAACGCGACTTTCTGGTCCAGGTCACGCGCCGCACGTTCAACTTCCGCTACCGGTCGGCCGCGCATTTCATCGACACCTTCCGCACCTGGTACGGCCCGGTGCACAAGGCCTTCGCCGCATTGCCGCCGGAGGGTGCCAAGGCGCTGGAAAGTGACCTGACCGAGTTGTTGAACCAACTGAATCGGGCGGGGGAGAAGTCGTTGGTGGTGCCGAGTGAATACCTCGAGGTGGTGATCACGAGGCGCTAAGGCAAACGCGGTTCCCCCCTGTAGGAGCTGCCGCGGGCTGCGATCTTTTGATCTTCAAGCTTTAAGATCAAAAGATCGTCCGATCGCGGCCCGAACCTGCGGCAGCTCCTACGGGGGGACCGTATTCAAGATACCGGTGTGATCACTTGTGACGCGCCCCGTCAAACCACTCCAGCGCCGTACGCCAGATGCAGATGCCCAGGAAGTACGCCGACATCAGCAGCCAGAGCCCCATCACCAAAGGGTTGATGACCGGGTGATTGATGACCAGCGACAAGCTGCACAGCAACCAGATGGCGGTGACGGCGATGTTGATCGGCATGAATTTGCGCACGCGGAACGGGTGCAGGAATTTCATCCGGGTGACCGTCAGCAGGGCCAGGCCAATCACCGCGAGCAAGGTGATCCACGGCGACGGCGCAATGATGTACAGGCACAGCGCAACGACGTTCCAGGCGGCGGGGAAGCCCTGGAAGTAGTTGTCCTTGCTCTTCATGTTGACGTTGCAGAAGCAGAACAGCGACGAGACCAGAATCAATGAGACCGTCAGCAGCAGCGTGTACTCCGGCAGCGGGATGTAACGGTAGATAAACAGTGCGGGGATAAACACGTACGTCAAGTAATCGATCACAAGGTCGAGGATCGAGCCGTCGAAGCTCGGCAGCACCGATTGCACGTTGACCTTGCGCGCCAATGCGCCATCCAGACCATCGACGATCAGGGCGACGCCCAGCCACAGCAGGCAACTGGTCGGCTGGTTTTCCAGCAGGGCGAGGGTCGCGAGGAAGGCGGTGACCACGCCAGTGGCGGTAAAACCATGGGCGCCCCATGCTTTGAGCCTGGCGATGTGTAGGGTCGATATCACGGGGGCGTTCTCCAAAAAGTGAAGCAAGCCAGGCATCACCCTCAAGCGTGAGGGCGGCGGCAAACCGGTTCGGGTTGCAGGTATCGACCGGAAATCCGGGAATAAGGTTCACCCACTGTAAATCTTAGCTGCGCCGCCAAAACATACGCGGGATAAATCCACGTGTTTTCTTCCCTCTCAGCACACACAGATTCTCTGTGGCGAGGGAGTTTATCGAATCGTCGCACCGTCCCGCTGGGTTGCGAAGCAGCCCCAGAGAAAGAACTGCTGCGCAGCCCAGCGGGACGGTGCGACGATTCGACGAGCTCCCTCGCCACAGGAACCTCTGCCATGGATTCCTTGTTTGCACCAGACAGCCAGACGGTGGTGGCGAATTGGCCGGTGAGTACTATCTTTTCTTCACCGAATTACTCCCTTTATATAGGACGACGTCATGAACACCAGCGATCTGCTCGAACAACTGTTGCGGGCCGGTCAAGGCTCGGCGCAGCAACGTGGTGCCGCTCCGTCACAAGGCGGGATCGACGGCGGTCTGGGTGGATTGCTCGGTGGCCTGCTGGGCGGCGGTGCCGGTTCCAGCATGGGCGGCGGTGGCTTGGGCGGTTTGCTCGGTGGATTGCTGGGCGGTGGATCACCTGCGTCCACATCACCCCGGAATCGGTCGAGCAGTGGCGGCATGAATTATGCTGCGCTGGCGTCATTGGGCATGATGGCATTCCAGGCGTATCAGGCCTGGCAGCGTAACCAGGCGTCGGCACCACAAGAGGCGCCACGCACCGTGGATTTATTGTCCGGCCCGGAAGTTGAAGACCACAGCCACGCAATCCTGCGCGCATTGATCGCAGCGGCAAAGGCCGATGGCCGGATCGACGACAGCGAGAAACAGTTGATCAGCAATGAACTCGCCCGCCACACCGACGATCCGCAATTGCAGCAATGGCTGGACGACGAAGTCGCGCGCCCACTGGACGCCACCGATGTTGCGCAATCGGCGACGGACACTGGCATGGCCGCGGAAATGTACTTGGCCAGCGTCATGCTGGTGGATGACCAACAGGACGCCGAGCGCGCCTATCTGGATGAACTGGCCGCGGCGCTGAAAATAGAGCCCGAACTGCAAGTGCACCTGGAGCAGCAGGCCAAGGGTGGCGTGGCGTAACCGTCAATTACAGGGTTGCGCAAGTACGGCTAGCGAGTTTCCCCTGACTCGCCGCAACCGCAAATTCTACTCAATAACCCTGTAGCAGCTGGCGAAGCCTGCGTCCGGCTGCGAAGCAGTCGTAAAACCAGCGCATGCGGTGGGTCAGGGAAAATGCGTTAGCCGGGTTTACGACTGCTGCGCAGCCGGACGCAGGCTTCGCCAGCTGCTACAGGGTTTGGGGATCTCACTGGAGGATCGGTATTAGCCGGGGCCTCGGCAAAAAGCGTTAAACACCTCCTGTTCACCTCCGTAAGCCCGTTTGTCCGGGCAATTTCAACTCCGATTGAATTTTTTTCCTGGCGCATCGCTCTGCTGAAGTAGAGACGTGTTGATTCAGCGTCCTGCCACTGGCCATAGACCGAGAGATGCGCCCATGACTGCCCTGACAAGACTTGAATCGCAACCCGCCCGCGAACACCTGATTCCGACAGCCGGTTGCATCAAAAACACCTACGAACAGCTGCTGCTGAGCACCGACGAAACGCAGCGTCGCGCGCTGGCTGAGACTTTCCTGACCGAGCAACTCGAAATCGCCGCTGGCCTGCCCGAAGAGATGCCTCAGGACCTGTCCGCCCTGCAGGAATTCGTCGAACATCACTGCGTCGAAGTCGCTCATCAATACGCCGACTATCTGCAACAACGCAAAGCCGGCGGGCCGCGTAAGTTTTTCAGCAACAAAGCCCATGCGTTGTTTTTCCTGCAGGCGGTGGGCCCCACGAAACTGGTGGACGGTGCTTGGCTATACGGCCTGCTGCCACACTGGCGCGATCCGCGATTTGACGGACTGATCTGCACCTATCTCGAAGAATTGGGCGACGGTAATCCCGCGCAGAATCATGTGGTGATCTACCGAAAACTGCTCGCAGAACACGGCCTGCAGGACACCAGCGCGTTACCTGACGAACGTTACCTGCAAGGCGCGATTCAACTGGCGCTGGGCGAACGCGCCGACAGCTTTCTGCCGGAAGTGATTGGCTACAACCTCGGCTACGAGCAGTTGCCGCTGCATCTGTTGATCAGCGCCTATGAGCTCAGCGAGCTGGGGATCGATCCGTATTACTTCACCCTGCACGTCACCATCGACAATGCCAGCACCGGTCATGCGCAGAAGGCCGTCCAGGCAGTGCTGGACCTGCTGCCGGTAGAAGCTGATCGCGAGGCGTTTCTGCGCCGGGTTTCGGCGGGCTATCGGCTTAATGATCTGGGGCAGGGCAGTCGCGCAATTATCGAATCCTTCGACCTCTACGACGAACTGCTCGGCATGCTCGAACGCAAACGCCCGTTCGGCCAGCACATGCATTCCGACTACTGCCGCTTTGAAGGCAAGACCGTCAATCAGTGGTTGTCATCGCCGGAGCAGTTGCCCGGTTTTCTCGAGGCCATGGAAAACAAGGGCTGGATCAAGCGCCACCAGGACCCGCAAGCCAGCCGTTTCTGGCAGATGATCGTCGGTGACGGCGCGGCGATGTTCGGGGTGTTCAGCCCTTATGAAAAACAACTGTTGCACGACTGGATCGCCGGCGACTGGACGCCCGAACGAACCCCCGCTTATCGACGCGTCACCCGAGTCAATACCACCCCGGCGTTGCCCGTTGGCGATCCGGATGTCCAGACCCTGCAAGCGTCCCTGGGAGGGTTGGACGATCACGCCCGGATGCAGGTTTTGATTCCGTGGTTGTCAGCCCATCGACATGCTCATCCGGCCGGCCTGTTGGCTACCCGGCGCTTCATCGAACTCAAATCCAGTCTGCGCTAGGGAGCCGCTCATGAATCAGGAAGAACAGCTGGGCGCTGACGAGTTGGTGCTGCTTCAATTGGGGCGGCGATTGCAGGCAGACGGTTATCGATTCATCACACCCACGCCAGTGACCCACCAGCGGGTCAATGATCGTGCGGCCGGGCAACAGGCTCGAACGATGCGCGACGTCTTTGGTTGGTCGCGGCCATTCGAGCCCGGTCTGTTGCCGGCAGAAGAGCAAAAGCAATTGCAGCAGGCCGGTGTGCTCGAAGCCAACCACGGGCAGCTGAAAAGCCGCGTGCGCTGGTCCAGCCTGGATGACCTGCTGTTCGTGCATTCGGGCTTTCCCACCGAAGCGGCTGATTCGGTGTTCTTTGGTCCTGACACCTATCGTTTTGCGCAATTGATTCATAGCCATCTGCAGCACAGTTTCGCCCCGATCAGGCGTGCCGTGGACATCGGCTGCGGCGCTGGCGTCGGGGCGATCGTGATTGCCCGCGCACGCCGTGAAGCCGAGGTGCTGGCCGTCGATATCAACCCGGCGGCTCTGCGACTGACGTCGGTCAATGCGGCGCTCGCCGAGGTCGCCAACGTCACGGTCGAGCCCAGTGATGTGCTGCAGGACGTTGACGGAAACTTCGACTTGATCGTCGCCAATCCGCCTTACATGGCCGATCCCGCCGAACGTGCCTATCGCCACGGGGGCGGTGCTTTTGGCGCTCAATTGTCCCTGCGCATCGTCGAACAGGCCCTGTATCGCCTGGCACCCGGTGGATCACTGGTGTTGTACACCGGTGTGGCGATGATCGACGGGCGTGATCCGTTTCTTGAGGAACTGAGCTCACGCCTGGAATCACCGATGTTCGGCTGGACCTACCGCGAACTGGACCCCGATGTCTTCGGTGAAGAATTGTTGACGCCCGGGTATCAGCGTGTGGAGCGCATCGCCGTGGTCGCGCTGATCGTTACGCGCATCGGCCCAGGTATCGGGGGCAGCGTTGAATCGGTAGCAGGTGAATGAGCCATGAACAAGAATCTGGACGATTACAACCGCATGCGCGATTTTTCGGCGACCTCTGAACCGGCGGCCAAACGCTCACGCAAGAAAATCGCGAAAGACCATGCCCTGCAGTTCTGCATCCAGAAACATGACGCCTCACGCCTGCACTACGACTTTCGCCTGGAACTCGATGGCGCGCTGAAAAGCTGGGCGGTGCCCAAGGGGCCGTCGCTGGACCCCAAGGTCAAGCGTCTGGCGGTGCATGTCGAGGACCATCCGATCGACTACGCCACGTTCGAGGGCAGCATTCCCGAGGGGCATTATGGCGCAGGTGACGTCATTGTCTGGGACCGTGGGGTGTGGATTCCGCAAGAGGATCCGGCTACCGCCTATGCCAAGGGCAAGCTCAAGTTCGAACTGCAAGGCGAGAAGCTCGCGGGGTTGTGGAACCTGGTGCGCACGCACATGCCGGGCAAGCAGGAGCAATGGTTTCTGATCAAGCATCAGGACAATGCAGCCAAGCCCGAGAGCGATTACGACGTTGTCGCCGCCGAGCCCGACAGCGTGCTGAGTGACCGGACCATCGTGGCGAAAAAAGCGAAAGCGCCCGCCAAACCCAAACCGGTCAAGAAGCCTGCCCCCAAGGTCGCCACCCAAGCGCGTTCGGCGCAGTTGACGGGTGCCCACAAAGCCAAATTGCCCGACCTGATCAAACCCGAACTGGCCACCCTCGTCGAAAAGGCGCCGGGGGGCGAATGGAGCTACGAGATCAAGTTCGATGGCTACCGGATCATGGCGCGCGTCGACCACGGCACCGTCACGTTTTTCACGCGTAATGGCCATGACTGGACCCACAAGTTGCCAGCCCAGGCCGAGGCGGTGGCGGCGCTGGAACTCGAATCGGCCTGGCTCGACGGTGAAATGGTGGTGGCCAATGAGCAGGGCGTGCCGGATTTTCAGGCGTTGCAGAACGCGTTTGATTCGGGCGCCAGCGCCAACATTCTTTACTACCTGTTCGACATGCCTTACCTCAACGGCGTGGATTTGCGCGAAGTGCCGGTCGAGGAGCGGAGGGTGGCGCTGGCGACGGTGCTCAAAACCAGTAAAAACCCTTTGCTGCGCTTCTCCGACTCCTTCGGTGAGGCACCGGAGGCACTGCTCAACAGTGCGTGCCAGATGCAGATGGAGGGTTTGATTGGTAAGCGCCTGGGGTCGCCCTATGTCTCGCGTCGCAGCAGTGACTGGATCAAGCTCAAGTGCAAGCATCGCCAGGAGTTTGTGGTGGTCGGTTTCACCGATCCGAAAGGCTCGCGCAATGCCTTCGGCGCTTTGTTGCTCGGTCTGCATGACCGCGACAGCGGTGAATTGCGCTACGCCGGCAAGGTCGGCACCGGGTTCAATGAAACCACGCTGAAAAGCATCTACGAACAGCTCTTGCCGTTGAAGGCGAAAAAAGCCTCGGTGGTTAATCCTCCCACCGGATTCGACGCCAAGGGGGTGCACTGGCTCAAGCCCGTCCTGCTCGCGGAAATCGCCTTTGCCGAAATGACCAAGGACGGCTCCGTGCGCCATGCCGTGTTCCATGGGCTGCGTGACGATAAGCCTGCCAAAGACATCACCGAGGAGCGCCCGACCGTGGTGAAGAAAACCGCTGCAGAAAAACCGGCTGCGAAGGGTAAAAAGTCAGTAGAAAAACCCGCGGCGGCGAGTAAAAAGACCGCTGCAGAAAAACCTGCACCTGCTGGGAAAAAGACGGCCAGCAAAAAAGCATCTGACGACAAGGTCGCCCCGGCACCGTCACAGGCCGGCCTGGCACAAGGCAAGGTGCGCATCACTCATCCGGACCGGGTCATCGACGCCAGCAGTGGTACCACCAAGATGCAGTTGGCCGAATACTACGGTCGCGTCGCCGAATTCATCCTGCCCGAACTCAAGGACCGCCCGGTTGCGCTGGTCCGTGCACCGGATGGGATCGCCGGCGAACTGTTCTTCCAGAAAAACGCCGAACGCCTGGCGATTCCGGGTATCACCACCCTGGACAAGGCGCTCACGGGGCAGCCGGTGATGATCATCAACAACGCCGAAGCGCTGATCGGTGCCGTGCAGATGAGCACCGTGGAATTGCACACCTGGAACGCCACGTCGGACAACCTCGACAAGCCGGACCGCTTCGTCCTCGACCTCGACCCGGACCCGGCGCTGCCGTGGAAAAGCATGGTCGAGGCGACGCAGCTGACGCTCTCGGTGCTGGATGAACTGGGGCTCAAGGCGTTTCTCAAAACCAGCGGCGGCAAAGGCATTCACCTGGTGGTGCCGCTGACTCGCAAACTCGGGTGGGACGAGGTCAAGGACTTCAGCCACGCGATTGTCAGCCACATGGCCAAACTGCTGCCGGAACGGTTTTCCGCCGTTTCCGGGCCGAAAAACCGGGTTGGCCGGATCTTCATCGATTACCTGCGCAACGGTCTGGGTGCCACCACCATTTGCGCCTACGCCGTGCGCACCCGGGAAGGATTGCCGGTGTCGGTGCCGATCTTTCGGGAGGAAGTGGGCGAGTTGAAGGGCGGTAATCAGTGGAACGTGAACAACGTCCATGAGCGGTTGGCTGAGGTGGGGCATGAGCCGTGGGCGGACCTGAAAAAGACCCGTCAGACGATCACGGCCGAGATGCGGCGGCGGGTGGGAAACCTGACTTAAATCTACTTGGGAAACAACAGCGTGAACGCTACCCGAAATCCCCAGCCTTCAGCGCCGTCTTTCGGGCTGTCAGCCCAGTAGCGCGGTCCGGCCTGCAAGCTCATGGGTTGATGACCCACTTTGAGCAACTGGGTCACGAACAGATTGATCGGCACCGACCATTCGCGGGTTTGCCAGTCATAGGTGGACTCGGTGTTGATGCCAAAGGTTGTGTAGGTATGGGTGGTGTAGCTGAAGAATGGTTGCAGAAACGTCTGATTGATCTTGTCCTTGTCGTCGGGTGGGCTGCTTTCCAGGGACCAGATGTGGTTGGCCAGAATGCCGCGAGTCCAGCCATGGCTCTGTTTAAGCGCCACCACCGTAGGCCCGGCGCCCCATTGCTCGGCGCTCAGTAGATCATCACTGCCGGTTGGCACCAGAATCACCGGGCCGGCCCCCAGAATCCAGCCGCTGGCGGTGGGTTCCTTGGGTGAAAAGAAGAAGCTCTGAGTGATATCACCCATACCGGATTTGTCGGCTTGCCCGCCGGGTACCAGGCCATGTTGGTCAATGATCGGCAGGATGGTTCGGGAAATCAGATTCCATTGATCATTAAGGCTGAATGGCAACACAGGCTGGATATTGGTGACGCTTTGATAACCCTCGCCGCTGGGCCCGAGCTTCTGGTTCCAGTTGTATTGAATGGGCACGCTGTAGAGCGCCGCCACCGGGTTTAGCGACTGTTTGGCCAATTCCGCCTGGCTGTCGGCCGAGAACCCGATGTGGGGCCAAGTGGTTGCCAACGCCATCACGGGTATGAATTGAAGAGTTTTATTCATTCGCACACCTTTCCGATTTCGAAAACATGAACTACCACTTAATGGTCTGTTCCCCCCCCGGCCCTGTTCAGCGTAGTTCAGACTTTATTAATCAGGACTAATTGGGGTACTCGAGGAAGCTTTCTTGTCGAGATAAGTCCATGCAGCTAAGAAAATCTGCGATTCCGGCTGTGCTTGTTCTGTTCTGCCATGAAGTGCAGGCAGGCGGCATCATGCTCTACGAAATCGGCACCGATAATGCTGGCCTGGCCAACGCCGGTGCCGCCGCCCGAGCACAGGGCCCCTCGACCATTGCCTCCAATCCCGCGGGCATGAGCTACCTGCCGGGCACGCAAGTAACCGCTGGCTTGCAGGTACTGTACGGCCACATGGAATTCGATCGCGACGAGAATACCAACGTCGCTGGCAGCGGCAGTGGCAACGCCCTGGACCCCATTCCCGGTGCCAGTTTTTTCGTCAGCCATGAACTGGACGATCACTGGAGCGTCGGCTTCGGTCAGTACGCCGACTTCGGCCTGGCGGTCAATTACGACAACGAATGGTCTGGCCGCTACTTCTCCCAGAACGCCAGCCTCGGTGGTGTGTCTTTCGTACCGAGCGTGGCGTATCGCCTTAATGAACAGTGGTCGGTCGGTGTCGGCGTCAAGGCCATGTACGGCATGCTGCAAGCACAAACCGCCATTGACCGGGCGCCGTTCGGTTTCACCGATCGCAGTGACGGACAATTCAAGTACAAAGACCAGGATTGGGGGTTCGGTGCGAACGTGGGCGTGATCTATGCCCCGCAATCCGGAACCCGTATCGGCCTGACGTATACCAGCAAAGTCGATCTGGATTTCGAGGACGGCCTGGACATCAAAGGCAATGGCCCGGCGCTGGATCGCCTGGATGGCGCCAAGACCCAACTGGACATGACGGTGCCGCAAACCGTCACCCTTAGCCTGTTCCAGCAACTGGACAGGCAGTGGGCCTTGCTGGCATCGGTCAACTGGCAGGACTGGTCAGAGTTCGGCGAGATTGCCGCCCAGGTCGACACCACAGCGGGCAACGCCCGTTCAACCACCGTGGATGCCGACTTCAAGGACACCTGGCACCTCTCCCTTGGTGCGCAATACCAGGCCACACCGCAACTGCTGTGGAACGTCGGCGTGGCTTACGACAGCAGCGCCGTGTCGGACGGCAATCGAACGTTCACCGTGCCCATGGACGAATCCTGGCGCGTTGCGACAGGCGCCACCTATGCGTTGAACAAAGAGACGGACATCAACGTCAGTTGGGCCATGATCTGGATCGGTGACATGTCGGTGGACCAGACCAAATCCGTGTCCGGCAATCGAACTTCCGGTCAGTTTGACAATGCATGGATTCAAGCGCTGACCGGGAATATGACCTGGCGATTCTGATGACCTGCCATGATGCGCCACTCCGACTCCTTCGGCGTGGCACCGGAGGCGCTGCGGGCGCTTACCGGAATCTTAAATCTCCAGCCCTTCAAGCATCCCGCAACAAGTCATTGGCATTGAGCAGCTCGTAAGCCACTTCAGGGTTCTTCTCCAGTCCCCGCCGAATCGCCGCCGGGATCGACGCCCGCGTCTTGCGGCACAAGCCTGGCAATTCGTTGATGGCGATGGCGATGCCGCGCATGGTGCGGACTTCGTTAAAACCAGGGGCGATGTCGACACGGATACCCAGTTGTTCATGCATCCGCCGCTGCAGGCGCTCCAGATCGCTCAGACTCTGGAGGTTTTCCAGACGCTCGATCAGGCGCTTTTCCTCGGCACGGGTCAGAAACAGGATGCGCACATCCGCGCCCGGCGTTTCCAGCAGCGGGTCGCGCCCGCAATCGCAGGCGCCGGGTGGGCAGGGTTGGCGGATCACAGGTGTGGTCGTCATGGGGCAATCATAGAGCGCCACGGTCGGATTTGCCCATAGGGTCTTGAGGCCGCCCAGTAAAATGTCAGCTGACACACCGCAATCAACCGATCCCACAACGAAAAAGGCCGTCGCATCACACGGTGATGGACGGCCTCGTTCACTGGGGGAAAGCGTTACCTCACTTCAACACCAGCAAGCTATAAACCCCATCCTCCGCTTCAATCCCGTGGGTGTCATGGGTGAAGCCCGGGAAGGATTTGTCGAAGTTTTCCAGTGCCTTCAGATAAGCCAGCAACGGCCCGTCCGCAGGCCCTGCGTTTTCACCGGGCATCAGCAATGGAATGCCAGGTGGATACGGCACGATACCGGTGGCGGCGATGCGGCCGGCGGCCTGGTCGAGGGTCACCAGTTCGACTTCGTTGCGGACCAGTTTTTCGTACGCTTCCACCGGGCTGAACTCGGCTTGCGGAAGCGTGCCGAAGGCCTGGGCCATGGCGGCCGTGGTCTTGTTTTTCTTCATGGCGGCGAAAATTTCGTTCGCGAGGTCCTTGAGGCCCATGCCCGCGTAGCGCTGCTGGTTGGCGGCCAACAGGTCCGGCAGGCACAGCTCGAGTTCGACGTTGTCATCGTAATCGCGCTTGAAGTCGAGGAGGGCGTTGACCAGCGTGCCCCATTTGCCTTTGGTGATGCCGATGGAGAACAGGAAGAGGATAGTGAAGTCGGTGGTTTTCTCGACCACGATCCCCTGGCGTCCGAGGTAGGCGGTGAGCACGCAGGCTGGAATGCCGAAGTCGAGCAAGTTGCCGTCGTCGCCCATGCCCGGGCTCAGGACCGATACCTTGATCGGGTCGAGCATGCAGTAGCCTTCTTCGATGTCACCGAAGCCGTGCCACACGTCGTTCGGGTGCAGGACCCAGCAGTTCGGCTCGGTTTTCAGCAATACCGGATCGACTTCATGGAAAGGCACGGCCGCCGCGCCTACCTGCACGGTCGGTGGCTGCCAGCAGGTGAAGAACCACTGGTCGTTGCTCGCCATCTCGTGGTGCATGCGCGAGATGACCTGACGGAAGCTGATGGCTTCTTCGATGGATTCAGTGGTCAGGATCTGCCCGCTTGGCGCTTCCATCATCGCCGAGCTGACGTCGCAGGACGCCATGATCGCGTAGTTGGGCGAGGTCGAGGCGTGCATCATGTACGACTCGTTAAAGCGCCCGTGGGGGATCGGATTGCGGCCATTGCGCACGTGAATCATCGATGCCTGAGAGAGCGCAGCGAGCAGTTTGTGGGTCGATTGCGTGGCGAAAACGGTCGGCCGCGATTCGTCGTGATCCTCCGGGTTGCCGTGCATGGCAAAGCGTTCGCGGTACAGCGGGTTGAACCGCGCATAGCCGTACCAGGCTTCATCGAAATGCAGGCGGTCGACACTTTCCCCCAGCAGTTCTTCGACGCGGGTGACGTTGTAGGTCAGGCCGTCATAGGTGGAGTTGGTGACGATGGCGTGGACCGGCGTCGGGTCGATGCCTTCCTTGACCAGCGGGTTGTTGGCGATGGCGGCTTTGACGCCTTCAGCGCTCAGGGTTTGCGGCAGGATCGGACCGATGATGCCGTAGCGGTTGCGCGTCGGAACCAGGTAGGTCGGAATCGCACCGGACAAGGTCATCGCATGCTCGGCGGATTTGTGACAGTTACGGTCGCACAGGGCGATCTGATTGCGCGTCACGCTGGCCATCAGAATCACGCGGTTGGACATCGACGAACCGTTGGTCACGTAATAGGTGCGATGCGCGCCAAACACCTTGGCGGCGTAACGCTCGCCCTGGCCGATCGGGCCACTGTGATCGAGCAGCGAACCGAGTTCACCGACCGAAATCGACAGATCGGAACGCAGCAGGTTCTCCCCGAAGAATTCGTAGAACGCACGGCCCGCGGTACTTTTCAGAAAGGCTGTGCCACCGGCATGGCCTGGTGTGTGCCACGAGTACTCATAGGACCGGGAGAACTTGACCAGCGCGCCGAACATCGGCGGCAGTGCAGCCTGGCGATAGCGTTCGATGGCGGCCATGATGCGGCCGCTGAGGAAGCGGCTGGTGTCTTCTGGCAGCCAGATAAAGTCGTCGGCGTGCTGCATGACCACCAGCGGAATGCTCGACGCGGTGCTGCGGTCGCTGATCAGGAAGACCGGTACGCGGGTGTTGCGCTCGCGCAGGGTGGTCAGCAGCTTGATGCATTCCTCGTGGCCTTCGCTTTCGTCCATTTCCCAGCTCAGCAGGACGCACTGGATGGCCGAGTCCGAACGCAGGATCGACGTGGCGTCGCTCAGGCTTTCAGACATCACCACGCTGATGGAGCGTTGTTCCACGTCGTGGATCAGCTGGTCCAGGGCACGACCGAAAACGGTACGCTTGTCCGGGGGTGTACCCACCACCAGCGCGAGCATCCCGAGTGAGTGTTTATATTCCGTCATTATCTAACCTCCACAGTGGCCGTTTGCAGATTGTTCACCGGCACAGCTACGCCAGTGATGTGCTGAGCGCTGACAGTTTGCGTCGGTACGCTGTTGTTGTGCGCTTCAAGTGCGATCAGGCGGTTGTTGACGAAGCTGAACAGGGTGTAGCCGAAGATGGTTGCGACACCGCCGAGCATGAGTGCCTGCTCGCCGGAACTGTATAGCGCCAGGTAGCTGTAGGCCGTGGCGACCCACGCGATGATGTTGGTCGCCAGCGCCTTGCTTGGTGGCACGTTGGAGACCTTCTGAATCGTCATCAGGGCCGCCATGGACAGGATGTACGGCACCAGGTTGGTGACCACGGCCAGGTTGACCAGGGTGTCGAACTGCTTGCTCAGGTCCGGACTGATGGTGAGCAGGCCGATCGCGGTCTGCAGGGCCAGCAGGATCAGCATGCCGACAATCGGCGTGCCGGTTTTGGTGGCCTTGGCGAAGATCGGCAGGAAGTAACCGGTGTCCGCCGAGCTTTTGAACACCTGGGCAATGGTGAACTGCCAGCCCAGCAGCGAACCGATGCAGGCGAGGACCATCGCCCCCATCACGATGTCACCGATAACCGGGGTAAACATCTTGGCGAAAACCAGACCGAACGGCGCGGTGGAGGAGACGAGTTCCGGGTTGCTGACGATGCCGGCAATCACGTTGGTGGACACGATGTAGATCACCGCCGCACCAAGCGTGCCGCCCAGCACCGCAATCGGTACGTTCTTCTCCGGGTTTTCCACGGCGTCGGTGTTGGCGCACGCTGATTCAAGACCCAGGAACGCCCACAAGGTGATCGCCACCGAGGCGCCTGCCGCTTCCAGATACCCCATGTTGTGCGGGTTCCAGCCGGCGGCGTAAACGCTGCTGTCGAACCAGAACCAGCCGATGGTGGACACCAGTACCACAGGCGCAATCACGCCCCAGACGGTGATCGAACCGATCCTGCCGGTGATCCGCGCGCCGCCGAAGTTGGCGAACGTGGTGATCCAGAGCAGGGCGATGGTCGCCAGGCCTACTTGCAGCGAATCAAGCTTTATGTCGAACAGCGTCTGTATGTAGCCGACTGCCGTGATACTGATCGCCACGTTGGCAATCAACAGCGAGACGCCGTAGGTGTAGTTCGTGAGGTAGTTACCGGCTTTACCGAAGGTGTACTCGGCATAGCCGCCCATGCCGCCTGTCTTGCGACTCAGCATCCCGCAGCGCGCAAACGCATAGGCCAGAGCCAGGGAACCGGTGGCTGTGATCAGCCAGGAGAGGATTGAAATACCGCCGACCTCGGCGAGTTTGGTTGGCAATAAAATAATGCCTGAGCCCAACATGTTGACGGCCGTCAACATTGTCAGTTGCCCCACTGTCATCTTTTTTGCGACTGACATTCCGTTGCCTCTCATTTACAGAACCTAGGGATTATTAGCTATAGCTAAGAATTTAAATGTAGCAAGAAATGTAATGCGCATATCGAGAATTATTCTCATATGACCGTAAGGCATTTTACTGGCCCCGAGACTTGCAACATTTGATCAAAATCAATGAAATTTCAGGTTGTTAGGATCGAATCTAAATGCGCAATGTGATGATTGGGCTACTGTCGTGCGGTTTGATGGGCATGGCAGCGCAAGGCGAAGCGAGAGCGCTGGTGCAGAATGATCGTTATATGTGCAGCTGGGGCGCGGGGACGGCTGCCAAGGCCCAGGAATTGAAGCTGGCGGGCGTCTCGCTGTATGCCGCGCGACAGAAGTTGCAAACCTACAAATTCAGCAAGCCGTGGATGCGTATGTTGGCGATGGGCATTACGGAGCAGACCTATGACAGTCCTTCGCGGATCAAGCCGGCGGCGATCAAGCAGAGTTTTTACGACGATTGCCTGCGATACAAACTGGCGCGTAAGTAAGTAGGCGCGGGACCGGACCTGATGACCAAGGGCTCATGCCCTTGGCCTGCAACCTGTCACGTGGGCTCAGGGTGATTTTTTCCTTCAATTCTCAATGGCAGGAAAATCGATCTCCGTCAGCGCAAGGTTGTTGAGGTAATTCGTCAACGTCTGCGAAGCCACGTGCGCAACCACTTCAATAATCTTCGCGTCATCAATACCCGCCAGCCGCGCTGCATTGATTTGCTCATCGCTCAAGTGACCGCGACTTTCAGTCACTTGACGGGCCAGCGCGGCAAACGCGTTCAATTCCCCCTGTCGGGCTTTGAGAATGTCCTGCCCGGACAGCCCGGTTTTGCCAGCAAACAACGTATGCGCTGCAAGGCAGTAGTCACAGCCATTCACCTGCGAGGTCGCGAGAAAAACCGCTTCCTTCTCGGTAGCGCTTAGCGACGTTTTGCCCAACGCCACCGAATGTTGTACGTAGGCCGACAGGACCGCCGGTGCATGCGCCAGTGTCTTGAAGACATTGGGCAGAAAGCCGATTTTTTTTTGCACGCCTACCAGCAGTGGACGGGTGGTGTCGTTGGCGTGATCAAGACTCAGGGCAGTGATACGAGGCATGGTGTTTCTCCGTCGATTCAAGCGCGAATTGCGCTGGTACGGTGCCTATCCTAATGATCGAACCTGGACTCCGGGGTGCTAATCGTCGAGGATATGCGACAAATCGTCCAAAACCTTTTCGGAAGTCATCCAATGGATCGTTTGTCCACCTTGCTCACGCACTTCGGTGTCAGCGCCGGTACTTTCCATAGTGGAGCGTTTTGCGGCACCACGGCCTTTGATGGCAATCAATCCGCAGGCCACCTGCATCTGCTTCAGGCCGGTGAAATCACCCTGGCCCTCGGCGATGAGCGTCCTCTCACGCTCACTCAGCCAACGCTGATTTTTTTTCCACGTCCTTACCGTCACCGACTGTTCGCCAGCGAAGCGTTCGATGCGCAGCTGGTCTGTGCCTCGCTGACGTTTGACGGCGGGGCAGGCAATGCATTGGCCAAGGCATTGCCGGATTTCCTGGTGCTCGAACTCGATCAGGTCCCGGAACTCACGCACACCCTGCAATGGCTGTTCAACGAGGCTTCCAACGGGTTGTGCGGTCGCGAAGCAATGATGGACAGACTGTTCGAGATGCTGGTCATTCAGCTGTTGCGGCACCTGTTGAGCCGTCACGATCAACGTCCAGGGATGCTCGCCGGGCTTGCCGATCCCCGCCTGGCCAGGCCAATGAGCCTGATGCACGACAGCCCTTCCAAAGCCTGGACCGTGGCCGAACTGGCCGCCGCTGCCAATATGTCTCGCGCCAGCTTTGCGGAGTACTTTCGAACAATAGTGGGGCAAACGCCGGTGGATTACCTGGTGAGCTGGCGTATCAGTCTCGCCCAGAAGCGCCTGCGTGAAGGCAGGCCAATCGCACTGATCGCCGAGGAAACGGGGTACGAAAGTCCATCGGCACTGGCGCGAGCGTTCCGCCGCAAAACCGGCACCAGCCCGCGTGAATGGCTGCAGGGAGCTAAATGACCTGTCGGACCTCAGCGCAGCAGGCGTGACGCCTGTGTTCGGGTAGTTTTTAAACGTCTCCTATACTGATTCGTCCAACGGTTTCCCAACCCTTCACAGCGAGGAGAACGCACATGACCATCCGTATTGGCGACGAAGCACCGGATTTCACCGTCGAGAGCACCGAAGGCACCCTGCATTTCCACGAATGGATCGGCGACAAATGGGCCATCCTGTTTTCCCATCCCAAGGACTTCACCCCGGTGTGCACCACCGAACTGGGCTACATGGCCGGACTGAAGCCCGAGTTCGACAAGCGCAACACCAAAATTGTCGGTCTCAGCGTCGACCCGGTCGGCAACCACCAGAGTTGGGCCAAGGACATCGAGGAAACCCAGGGGCATGCGGTGAACTACCCCATGATCGGCGACGAGAACCTGGTGGTCGCCAAGCTCTACGAAATGATCCACCCCAATGCCAGCGGTGGTACCCGGACTGCCGTCGATAACGCCACTGTACGCTCGGTGTTCATCATCGGTCCGGACAAGAAAATCAAGGCAATGCTGGTGTACCCGATGAGTGCCGGGCGCAACTTCGACGAAGTGCTGCGCCTGCTCGACGCCATTCAACTGAACGCCAAACACACCGTGGCTACCCCGGTGAACTGGCGTCCGGGCGATGACGTGATCATTCCGACGTCGGTCTCGGATGAGGATGCGAAAAAGAAATACCCGGACGGCTTCAAGACGGTGAAACCGTATCTGCGCACTGTGGCGCAACCCAAGTAACGTTCACTCAATGGTGTTGATCAACTCGGCGCAGGTTCTGTCTTTGCAGAACGGCGCCGAGACTTTTTCTGCCATCACTTCAGGCCAGTGGCGAAGCTTTGGCCTCAGTTGTTCATCCCGTCTTCAATCGCAATGCCTTGTGCGCGCATCGCCTTGATCAGCTCGGCACGGGTGCCGGGCAGGTTGAGCATGGTTTTTGCGCGCAGCTGCGTGACTTCTTCGGCGCTGTAGGGCTGGTAGTCGTCGGGCAGGCTTTTGCCGGCCATGCCGTCTTTGCGCATCAGCCAGTTGAGCAAATCCGCCAGCTGGGCATTGTTCAGCGCGGACTGTGACATACCCGGCACGCGCACGAGGAATTCGCGACCGCCCGGTACTTTCAGGAAATTGCCGACGAACCCGGTCATCCGTGGCGTGTCATTGGCGGGAGAACCCATGCCGTTGCCCAGGTGACACCCGGCGCATTGCAGCTGGTAATTCACACCGACGCTGTAACCGGCGTCGGCGATGGGTTTTTGCGCTTCTTCGTTGCCCGGTGCGTGGCGTTGCGCCGGGTTGGGAATGGCGCGGGCGTAGGCCTGCGGCGCGGTCATGACGCAAACGAGACTAAGAAACAGCAAACTACGCATGAAAAACACCTCTGCAATTAACCTCGCTTTATGTAGCAGCTGGCGAAGCCTGCGTCCGGCTGCACTGTGGCGAGGGGATTCATCCCCGTTCGGCTGCGCAGCAGTCGTGAAAATTAGGGGGCCGCTGCGCGACCCAACGGGGATGAATCCCCTCGCCACAGGGTTCTGCAGCTGCTACAGGGATAAACCCCCTCACCACAGGTTCGCCAGTTGCTACAGGGGTACATCGTTTGCCGCGTGGAACGAAAAATGCCGTCGATTGGCAGAGCAACCGACGTCCAGTTGACACTAAACAGCGACGCCGCGGATGATCGAAACGGTGCAGTGATAGATGTGCGATTTGGCGGCCAGGCACCAGTTCACATCGTTGTTGTTGAACGGGCGGTAAGCCGGTTCTTCACTGTCGTTACGGGTGCAGGCGCATTGGGCGCAGCTTTGTTTACCGCAGCAGTCGTTGTACGAAATGATGTAGTCCTTGCCATCCGACGGGTTGCGGCAGGTGCCGATCCAGGTGACTTGCGACGCTTCAGTGCCCGGCGGGCACGACGTCACCGAACCACCGCAGCAGCTGCACAGAAAGCCGTCGATGGAGCAGTAGCGCCAATAGTCGCAGCTGTTCGGATCGCCGGGATCGCCGGCTTTCGGGTTATCGGCGGCCAGGGCCTTGCTGGTGCGATCCAGCGGCAACAGCAGGGGCAGCGCAGCCCCGGCGACCATCAGCGAGCCCATGCGCGCCAGCAGTTTGCGGCGTGACGTGGTGTCGGCGACGCGGCGCGACGAGCGTTCAAACAACAGATCCAGCAATTTCATAACAGTCTCCCTGCCTTATCAGTGGCTATGGCCGTGGCTGTGGTCATGCGCATGGGGATGCGGCTGGCTGTTCAGGTAGTCCTGCAGCGTGGCGCTTTTCAGATGCTCGACTTCGAACAGGCTGTCCAGATGTTCCCGGGAATTGACCAGGCCCTTGGCGCGCAGGGTGCCAGCTTTGTCGATCAGCGCGGCGTACGGCAGTTTGCCGATCTGGTAGGTCATGCCCACTTCCGGCCCGACCACGTAGGTGACGTCGTCCAGTTTGTGTTCGCGGATCAGTGCTTGTTGGGCGTCCATGTCGCCGTCACTGATGAACACCACGTCGAGACGATCAGCCTGTTCCTTCGCGATGGATTTGATGGCCGGCAACAGCGACTTGCAGATCGGGCAGGTCGGCGAGAGGAAGAACAGCAACTGAGATTTTTCACCGGCGTAACCGAAGTTCACCGGGCGCCCGTTACGGTCGGAGGCCGTGACTTGTGGCGCAGGCTCGTTGACGGCCACGCCTTTGTCGACCATCAGAGCGCCTGCCGGGGCGATACGGCCGTGCAGTACGCCAATCTGACGCACCAGACCCATCACGGCGAATGCCAGGGCCAACAACAAAATCCAGAGCAACGCGTTGGATACGATTAAGCCTTCCATTGATCACCTACCAATCAGTTTGTGCAGAAGAGGGGAGTTCGCCAGCAAGCCATCGGCTGCGGCGTATATCAGCAGTGCGACGGCGCTGGCGAAGAGGGTCACAAAGCCGTCGAAAACGTTCAAATCGCGGACAATCGGCGCTACGCTGGCAAGCAACGCAAGGCCGACCAGCACGCTGTTACGCAGCAGCAGGACGGGGCGCAACGGTTGCACCTGGTCCGGGCCGGCACAGCCGCAGTCGATGTCGCGACGACCGCGCCACAGGTTGATGCCGATAGCGGCGGCGTACAGCGCAATCA
>NZ_WFGV02000040.1 GCF_010095445.2 Pseudomonas sp. TNT3 | reverse complement strand
CAATGGCCTTCGCTCCGCGCCAGGCCGCATGGGCACGCGCAGCACGCAACCAGACCAGGTCCGCGCGCAGGCCATCGACGCCGGCAGCGAAGCAGCGCTGGGTAATCTGTGCCAGCGCCTGATCGTCGAGTGGAATACCAGCCAACGCGCTGCGCGCCCGCTCGCACTGTTCGCGCAGGGACTGCTGCTGGCTCTCCCATTGCGCGCAGAAATGTTGTGGGTCGCTATCAAAATCGAGGCGCCGACGGATGATCTGGCCGCGCTCGGTCGGCACTGTGTGGCCACTGAGGGCGACGTTCAGGCCGAAGCGGTCAAGCAGTTGCGGGCGCAATTCACCCTCTTCCGGGTTCATGGTGCCGATCAGTACGAACTTCGCCGAATGCCGATGGGAAATGCCGTCGCGCTCGATCAGGTTGGTGCCACTGGCCGCGACGTCGAGCAGCAGGTCAACGAGGTGATCAGGCAACAAGTTGACTTCATCGACGTAGAGCACGCCGCCGTCAGCCTTGGCCAATACACCGGGGGAAAACTGCGCGCGACCCTCGCTCAGGGCTGCATCGAGGTCGAGGGTACCGACCAGACGTTCTTCGGTCGCACCGAGGGGCAAGGTGACGAATTGACCGCTGGCCAGCAAGTCCGCCAGGCCACGGGCCAGGGTCGATTTGGCCATGCCCCGAGGGCCTTCGATAAGCACGCCGCCGATTTTCGGGTCAATGGCAGTAAGGCAAAGCGCGAGTTTGAGATCGTCAGCGCCGACCACGGCGGAGAGCGGGAAATGGGGGGTGTCGGTCATTTTCATTACTCGGTGATGGTCGGGCATTGATCAATATATCTCACAGGTGCGTCGGTTCCTGTGGGAGCGGGCTTGCCCGCGATGGGGCCATCAAATTCAGCATTGATATTGACTCGAAGGACGCCTTCGCGGGCAAGCCCGCTCCCACAGGGGCCTTAGTGTTCTAACTGTCTTCTTCTATATCCAGCAACAAACTCTCGAGCGCTTCGCGATACTCCCCCGGTTCCTTCCACATCCCCCGCTGCTGCGCCTCCAGCATCCGCTCGGTCATATCCCGTAGCGCATGAGGATTATGCTCACGAACAAAATCCCGGGTGCTCGGGTCGAGCAGATAGGCGTCGGCCAGCAACGCATACTGATGGTCATCGATCAGCTGCGTGGTGGCGTCGAAGGCGAACAGGTTGTCCACCGTCGCAGCCAGTTCAAACGCGCCTTTGTAGCCATGGCGCTTCACGCCGTCGATCCACTTCGGATTAGCCGCCCGCGAGCGAATCACCCGGTTCAGTTCCTCTTTGAGCGTTCGAATCTTCGGCAAGTCCGGCTGGCTGTGATCGCCGTGGTAGCTGGCGGCCGATTCACCGCTGAGGCTCTCGACGGCCGCCAGCATGCCACCCTGGAATTGGTAATAGTCGTTGGAATCGAGCAGGTCGTGCTCGCGGTTGTCCTGGTTCTGCAGCACTGCCTGCACCTGGCTCAAGCGCTGGGCGAATTGTTCTCGGGCGACAGTGCCCTCGTCGGAGCCACCGTAAGCGTAGCCGCCCCAATTCAGATAAACCTCGGCCAGGTCCTCGCGGCTTTGCCACAAGCGACCGTCGATGGCGCCCTGCACGCCCGCGCCATAAGCACCGGGTTTGGCACCAAAGATGCGCCAGCCGGCCTGACGTCGAGCAGCCTCTTCGTCCAGCCCCGATTGCAGCAACGCTTCGCGCTCGGCGCGCACCTTGGCCGCCAGCGGATTAAGGTCGTCCGGTTCGTCCAGCGCGGCCACTGCTTGCACGGCGGCGTCGAACAGGCGAATCAGGTTGGCGAAGGCGTCGCGGAAGAAGCCCGAGACCCGCAAGGTCACGTCCACGCGCGGACGGTCCAGCAGACTGAGCGGTAAAATCTCGAAATCGTCGACTCGCTGACTGCCCGTGGCCCACACCGGCCGTACCCCCATCAATGCCATCGCCTGCGCGATGTCATCGCCCCCGGTACGCATGGTCGCGGTGCCCCACACCGACAGGCCAAGCTGACGCAAATGGTCGCCGTGGTCTTGCAGGTGACGCTCGAGAATCAGGTTTGCCGACTGGAAACCAATACGCCAAGCGGTGGTGGTCGGCAGGTTGCGCACATCCACCGAGTAGAAATTACGCCCGGTCGGCAGTACGTCCAGACGACCTCGACTTGGCGCGCCGCTGGGGCCTGCCGGGACGAAGCGGCCGCTCAAGGCGTCGAGCAAACCGCGCATTTCTGCGGGGCCGCAGGCATCCAGTCGGGGCGCGACCACTTCGCGCAGAGTATCGAGGATTGCGTTTACTTCAGCCCAGCCGGGAGTCTGTGGGAACGCGCTTTTGTGGCGAGGGGATTTATCGAAACGTCGCACCGCCCCGTTGGACTGCGCAGCAGTCCCATTTTCTGGGGCCGCTTCGCGACCCAACGGGGATAAATCCCCTCGCCACAAAAGCTCGCTCCCGCAGGGTTCAGCGTCGACTTCGGCACTCAGAGTCTGCGAGATCAGATCTGCGGCGAACAGTTCCAGACGTTCGCGGGTATCGCCTGCCGTGCGCCAGACTTCCTCACAAACGGCTTGCAACTCAGGCGGACGCGGACCGATCCACGGCTCAGCAAGCTCACAATCCAGCGGATCAAACCCCAGCGCAAACGCCTTGGCCAGCGCCCGCAACAGACTCGATTGCGCACCTCGTCCATCACCCCGGGGTATGCGCAGCAATGCAAGCAAGGTGTCGATGCGCAACCGCCCGGTCGGCGACTCGCCGAAGATGTGCAGGCCGTCGCGGATCTGCGATTCCTTCAAGTCGCACAAATACGTGTCCAGCCGCGGCAACCAGATCGCCGCATCGGCATCGCTGTTGAGCTTTTCGTCCAGTTGCAGTTCACGGTCGATGTGGGTATCGCGCACCAGTTGCAGGATGTCGCGCTGCAGCTCCCGCGCCCGGCGTGGGTCCAGCAACTGCGCTTCGTAATACTCGTCGGCGAGCAATTCGAGGTTGCGCAGCGGCCCGTAGGTTTCGGCGCGGGTCAGCGGCGGCATCAAATGATCGATGATCACCGCTTGAGTGCGCCGCTTGGCCTGAGCGCCCTCGCCCGGGTCGTTGACAATGAACGGATAAATGTTCGGCAGCGGACCGAGCAGTGCGTCCGGCCAGCAGTTTTCCGACAGCCCGACGCCCTTGCCCGGCAGCCATTCGAGGTTGCCATGCTTGCCGACGTGAATCACCCCATGGGCGCCATAGGTGTTGCGCAACCAGAAATAGAACGCCAGGTAACCGTGCGGCGGCACCAGGTCGGGGTCGTGATAGACCGCGCTGGGATCAACCTGATAGCCCCGCGCCGGTTGAATACCGACGAACGTCAGGCCGAAACGCAGGCCGGCGATCATCATTCGGCCGCTGCGGAACATCGGGTCGTTTTGCGGCGCCCCCCAACGTTCCAGGACAGCTTCTCGGTTGGCCTCGGGCAATGCGTTGAACATCAGCCAATAATCATCCAGCCCCAGGCTTTGCTGGCACGGACGCTGGTCGATCGTGTCAAGGTCGTTGCTGACGCCGCCAAGCAGTTGCTGGATCAGCGCAGTGCCGCTGTCCGGCAGTTCGGCAGGCAAGGGATAACCTTCTGTGTGCAGCGCGCGCAGGATGTTCAGTGCAGCGGCCGGTGTATCAAGACCGACGCCGTTGCCGATGCGTCCGTCCCGGGTCGGGTAGTTGGCCAGAATCAGCGCGATGCGTTTTTCGCCGTTCGGCACCCGCGCCAGATCGATCCAGCGCCGCGCCAGTTCGGCGACGAAATCCATACGCTCAGGTTGCGCCCGGTAACACACCACATCCGACTGACTGCGTTCGCTGCGCCACGCCAGGTCCTTGAAGCTGATAGGCCGGCTGATGATTCGCCCGTCGAGTTCGGGCAGCGCAATGTGCATCGCCAGATCCCTAGGGCCAAGGCCCTGTTCACTGGCGCGCCAACCCGGCTCGTTGTCCTGGGCACAAATCGCCTGAATCACCGGAATATTGCGGCGAAACGGTCGCAAATGCGGTGCTTCAGGGCTGGACTGGGCGAAACCGGTTGTGTTCAGAATCACCCCGGCGTCGACCTCATCCAGCCAATCCTCGACCGCCGTAAGACACCCGGGCTCTTTCAGACTGGCCAGCGCAATGGGCAGCGGGTTCAACCCCGCTGCCTGCAAGCGCTGGCAGAACACATCGATAAACGCGGTGTTCGCGGCCTGTAAATGCGAGCGGTAAAACAGCACAGCAGCGACCGGCTGATCGGCACGCCAATCAGCTTGCCAGTCCTTCAGATCAGCGGGGCTTTTGTGCGGGTGGTAGATGGCCGTGCGCGGCAGGGTTTGCGGCTCGGACCAGGCGTAATCGCGACCCAGCCAGCGATTGGCCAGGCAGCGGAAAAAGTCCAGCGCATTGCCCAGGCCGCCCTGACGCAAAAACTGCCAGAGCCGGTCACGGTCGTCGGCAGCTACCGTGCTCAGGTCGCTGAGTTCCGGGTCGGGGCGATCATCGCCGGGCACCAGGATCAGCTGCACCCCTTGCTCGGACAACTGCACCAGCCGCTCGACGCCATAACGCCAGTAGCCGATGCCGCCGTGCAGCGAGATCAGGATCACCTTGGCGTGGCGCAGCACTTCGTCGACATACAGGTCGACCGAGGCGTGGTTCTGCACCTGCATCGGGTTGGCCAGCCGTACGCTCGGGTAATCGTCGGGCAGCTGCTGCGCCGCTTCGGCGAGCAACGCCAGGCTGGAGTCACCGCTGCACAGGATCACCAGCTCGGCGGGGGTTTGTCCAAGGTCGGCAATGTTGTCATCCGAGACGAATCCGCCGGGCTGAGTCCTGAGCAGGTGCATGGGTTAAACGCTGAGCGCAGCGCGCAACTGCGCTTCAAGTTGAGCAGCGTCCAACGCCTGGCCGATCAACACCAGACGCGTGGTGCGTGCTTCTTCAGCGCCCCACTGACGGTCGAAATGCTTGTCGAAACGTGTGCCCACGCCCTGAATCAGCAGGCGCATCGGCTTGTTCGGAATCGCCGCGAAACCCTTGACTCGCAGAATGCCGTGCTTGACCACCAGTTGGGTCAACGCGTCCATCAGCAGGCTTTCGTCGGCTTGCGGCAGTTCAATGGAAATGGAGTCGAAGGCGTCGTGATCGTGGTCGTCTTCACCTTCATGGTGGTGATCGTGATGGCTGTGGCGGCTGTCGATGTGTTCTTCGGAACCGGCGCCGAGGCCAATCAGCACGTCCAGAGGCACGCGACCGCTGCTGGCTTCGATGACCTTGACTGCAGGCGGCAGTTCTTCGGCGACTTCGAGGCGCACACGGGCAAGGTCTTCAGGGCTGATCAGGTCAGCCTTGTTGAGGATCACCAGGTCGGCGCTGGCCAGTTGGTCGGCGAACAGTTCGTGCAGCGGGGACTCGTGATCCAGGTTCGGGTCGAGTTTGCGCTGGGCGTCGACCTGGTCCGGGAAAGCGGCAAAGGTGCCGGCCGCCACGGCCGGGCTGTCGACCACGGTGATCACCGCGTCAACGGTGCAGGCGCTGCGGATTTCCGGCCACTGGAAGGCTTGCACCAATGGCTTGGGCAGTGCCAGGCCGGAGGTTTCAATAAGGATGTGGTCGAGGTCACCACGACGGGCAACCAATTCGCGCATGACCGGGAAAAATTCTTCCTGGACGGTGCAGCACAGGCAACCGTTGGCCAGTTCATAGACGCGGCCGTTGGCTTCTTCTTCGGTGCAGCCGATGGCGCACTGCTTGAGAATTTCACCGTCAATGCCCAGCTCGCCAAACTCGTTGACGATGACGGCGATGCGCCGGCCCTGAGCGTTGTCGAGCATGTGCCGCAGCAAGGTGGTCTTGCCCGAGCCGAGGAAGCCGGTAACGATGGTGACGGGGAGTTTGGCCAGTGTTTTCATCGGATGCCCTTTGGCAAGGTGGCGGGCATGCGGGACGACAATCGCTGCGACAGGCGCGCGCGGAAGAGTTCGCCACCGGATCACCCCGCCCGGTTGTAGTGAGAATCTGTTTCGAGGCAGGTCTCCTGGCTGACGGGGTGCCTGGCGGTTTCGCCTGGCATTCGCTGCGCCTTCCCGCGAACCCGTTGGACAGGGCTTGCAGTGGCGTGGCAGCGAACATCACCGTTCACAGTTGCGGGGGCAGCCGCGGCTTGAACCGCGTTCCCTTCTTAGCTTCGGCTAATGCCGAAGAACCTCGAATGCGCAAGGCTACGCATGGTCTTGGGGCCGGTCAATGTTCGTGAGGCAACACGGCCCCTGTGGCGAGGGAGTTTACTCCCGCTCGGCGGCGAAGCCGACGCCATACCTGCTGGCGAAGTATGCCTGCAGAATTGTCGGGGTCGCTTCGCAACCCAGCGGGAGTAAACTCCCTCGCCACAGGTAAACCCCTCTCATTCGATACCAAGTTGAGAACCCTTGCCAATTGACGCCAAACCCCCGCCCATGCTCTCCTACACGCCTTGTTACGGGTGCCCTTCACAGGGTGAAACGGGAAACCGGTGAATCATGTGCTTTACTCAAGGCCATGTCAGTCCGGTGCTGCCCCCGCAACGGTAAGCGAGTGAAGAATCGAATCCACTGTGCCAGCAGTTCGGCATGGGAAGGTGATTCTTGCAGGTTGAGGCGAAGCCCCAGCCCCTCGTGAGCCCGGAGACCGGCCCGCAACACACAGTGATTTTCACCTTCACTGAATAACAAACCCGCGGTGGGCGGGCGCTGTTGCATCTCTGCGTGCCCGATTCGCAGGGATCTTCCATGCGCTCTATTCACCCGCTGACAGACCAGAGGGAAGCGCCATGTCGACCATCAGCACCACCGGCAGCAACACCGCCAGCAGCACCACGACCCTGACTCAACGCCTGACCGCCGCCTTGTGTGCGTCGATTCTGGGCGCATGCCTTGTGTACTTTGCCGGGTTCTCCCACATCGAAGCGGTGCACAACGCCGCCCACGATACCCGTCACAGCTCCGCATTCCCGTGCCATTGAGACCTGCCGACATGATCAAGCGTATTGCGCAAACCGCAGGTTTCACCGGGCTGCTGGCCGCCCTGCTGCTGACCCTGCTGCAGAGCTTCTGGGTAGCTCCGCTGATTATGCAGGCCGAGACCTACGAAAAATCAGAGCCTGCCGCCGTTGAGATCCATGAGCATACCGGCACCGCCATGGCCGCTCATGCCCACGATGCCGAAGCCTGGGAGCCGGAAGACGGCTGGCAGCGCGTGCTGTCCACCACCGGTGGCAACCTGGTTGTAGCGGTTGGTTTCGCCTTGATGCTCGCTGGCCTCTACACTCTGCGTGCGCCCAAGAGCACCGCGCAAGGCTTGCTGTGGGGCCTGGCCGGTTACGCCACGTTCGTGCTCGCGCCAACCCTGGGCCTGCCGCCTGAATTGCCCGGCACAGCCGCTGCCGACCTGGCGCAACGCCAGATCTGGTGGATCGGCACCGCCGCCTCTACCGCCGTCGGTATCGCATTGATCGTGTTCAGCCGTCACTGGCTGATGAAAGTCCTGGGCGTGGCGATCCTGGCCGTTCCCCACGTGATCGGCGCACCGCAACCGGAAGTGCACTCTATGCTCGCCCCGGAAGCGCTGGAAGCTCAATTCAAAATCGCTTCGCAGTTGACCAACGTCGCATTCTGGCTGGCCCTGGGCCTGATCAGCGCCTGGTTGTTCCGCCGCAAAGGTGAAGGCCAATACCGCGCATGACCCATGCCAGCACAGCGCCGACGCTCGTGGTCGGCCTGGGCTGCCAACGCGGCTGCCCTGTCAGCACGTTGCGGGCGCTGCTCGATCAGGCTCTGCAGGCTCATCAGATTGAATTTCACCAGATCAAGGCACTTGCCAGCATCGACCTGAAACGTGATGAACCGGGCCTGATCGCACTCGCCGAACAGCTGGAGCTACCGATCGTGTACTTCAGCAGTGAGCAGTTGGCGGGTTATCACGGACAGCTCAGCCATCATTCGGACATCGCCTTTGAGCGCACGGGTTGCTATGGCATCGCCGAAAGCGCCGCCCTGGCCCTCGCCGAACAGCTGGCTGACGCACCGGCAAAGCTGCTGATTTCGCGGCAAAAATACGCTCAGGCGACCCTCGCATTGGCGTGTGCCGCTTAAAATCTTCGATAATCCCCACCCCGATCATGAGCAATCTTCATCTGAAGGTGTGCCTCGCCCCTTTTTTCACAGGATACGACGATGACCGTCTTCTTCATTGGCGCAGGCCCCGGCGACCCGGAACTGATCACCGTCAAAGGCCAGCGGCTGATTCGCAGCTGTCCTGTAATCATCTATGCAGGGTCTCTGGTCCCCGCTGCAGTCTTGGAGGGGCATCACGCCGAAACGGTGGTGAACAGCGCCGAACTGCATCTGGAACAGATCATTGAATTGATCAAAACCGCCCATAGAGAAGGCAAGGATGTGGCGCGGGTGCATTCCGGTGATCCGAGCCTGTACGGCGCGATTGGCGAGCAGATCCGCTACTTGCGGGAGCTCGACATCCCGTTTGAAATCATTCCCGGCGTGACCGCAACCGCGGCTTGCGCAGCGCTGTTGGGGGCTGAACTGACGCTGCCGGATATCTCCCAAAGCGTGATTCTGACCCGTTATGCCGACAAGACCGTGATGCCCGCTGGCGAAGAACTCGCCAGCCTGGCGCAGCACAAGGCGACCATGGCGATCCATTTGGGGGTCAATCACCTTGAAAAAATCCTCGCCGAATTGCTTCCCCATTACGGCGCCGACTGCCCGATCGCGGTGATCCATCGCGCGACATGGCCGGATCAGGATTGGGTGGTGGGGACGATTGAGGACATTGCCGGGAAGGTTGAGGCGAAGGGGTTCAGGCGTACGGCATTGATTCTGGTGGGTCGGGTGCTGGGGAGTGATCAGTTCAGCGAGTCATCGCTATACCGTGCGGGGCATGCACATTTGTATCGCCCCTAAGATCAAAACATCGCAGCCTTCGGCAGCTCCTACAGGAGAGCTCATTCCCCTGTAGCTGCCGAAGGCTGCGATCTTTTAGCTTTACCCATAAAAAAACGGCACTCACGGGTGCCGTTTTTTCATTTCGCAGCGAACGCCTTAGTAGTAGGCGTTTTCTTTCTGCGTGTGGTCGGTCACGTCCCGCACACCTTTGAGCTCGGGAACGCGCTCGAGCAAGGTGCGCTCAATGCCTTCACGCAGGGTAACGTCCGCCTGGCCACAGCCCTGGCAACCGCCGCCGAATTTGAGAACGGCGATACCGTCGTCAACCACGTCTATCAGGCTGACCTGACCGCCGTGGCTGGCAAGCCCCGGGTTGATCTCGGTCTGCAGGTAATAGTTGATCCGCTCGTTGATCGGGCTGTCGGCGTTGACCATTGGTACTTTGGCGTTTGGCGCCTTGATGGTCAGTTGGCCGCCCATACGGTCGGTGGCGTAGTCGACAACCGCATCATCCAGGAAGGCTTCGCTGAACGAATCGATGTAGGCCGTGAAGCTTTTCAGCCCCAGAGCGGTGTCTTCAGGCTTTTCTTCGCCCGGCTTGCAGTAAGCAATGCAGGTTTCGGCGTACTGGGTGCCAGGCTGGGTGATAAAGACGCGGATGCCGATACCCGGGGTGTTCTGCTTGGACAGCAGATCGGCCAGGTAATCGTGTGCGGCGTCGGTGATGGTAATAGCGGTCATGGAAACTCCTCGCAGGCTTGGGCGCAGTTTACGCCAATCAACGCGCCGCACAAAGTCCTAGTATTTTTGTCGGGAAAGCGTCGGGGCCGTCTCTGGGGCTGTCGAGTCATCAATTCGGGCTTTAAGCCACCGATAGCTGCGTTTTTCCACCCATTCGTAACTGGCCCATGAACCCACGCCGATGGCCAGCACGCACATGGCAAACATCACATAAGGGTTCACGCCATAACGTTGCGCAACGAAACCACCGGCGGACAGCACCAGCACGTGCATCAGGTACACCGAGTAGGAACAATCGCCCAGCAGTTTCAGCACCCGATTGTGTTCGAAGTACCGTTCCAGCGACATGCTCGCCATCACCAGTACCGCGCTGGGCAGGCCCCAGGTCAACAATCGGGGTTGCGGTGCAAGGTGATAGATCGCCAGCAATGCGCCCCCAATACTTAACAGCGGCAACCACAAGCCGGGTTTGATCCAGCCACGACGGTAGATCATGCCGATGGCGATCCCCAGCAAAAACTCATAGACGATGTCTGAACGATAGAACTCACTGATCCAGCCATACCCCGTCCACGCCTGGCACACCGCAAACAGCAGCGCCGCAACGATCATCAACCTGACTTGCAAGCGAAACAACAACGCCCAGGCAAACACCACGTAAAAGAGCATTTCGAAGTTCAGCGTCCAGCCGACATTCAGCGTCGGATAAATCCCGTAGCCGCCGGGGTTTTCGGTAGGAATGAACAACAGCGACAGCAGGAAGTGCGACCAGTCGACCGTCTGATCCGGCAACACAGGCTGCGCGAACACCACCACCAGTGCCATGAGCACCGTGTATAGCCAGTACGCCGGAACAATGCGAAACAGCCGATACAGCAGGAATCGACCTGGCGGCAGCGATTTGCCCTCGGTGGACAGAAAAATCACCAGACCACTGATAACGAAAAACACATCCACGCCCACGGCGCCCTTGTCGATGAAAAACTGCCCCACCGGGCCGCGGGCCTGGAAGTCGAAGAAAATCTGCATGAAATGGTGGCCGACCACCGCCCAGGCCGCGAGTGCTCGCAATGCCTGCACTGAAATCAACATTGATGGCCCTCCGATCTAAAAATCCACCACCTCCCTGTTGCAGGAGCAAAGCTTGCTCCTGCAGGGATCAGCGGTGCTTGATAGATCGGACACCCGCCACCGCTCAAAGGTCGATCAAAGATTCTCGTACCGATTCATATCCAGCACGCCCTCCTCCAGCGGATCGGTTTCGTGCACGTAGCGGCTCAGATCGTGGAAGTAGAACCAGAACTGCGGATGGCTGCGACGAATCCCCCAACGCTCGACGATTTTCTCGAAGCGATTGGCGTCCTTGGCGTTTTCCATGGCGGCAACGAACGCCGGCACCTGATCGGCGGGAATGTTGAACATGAAATTCGGATAGCTGCTGAGCACGCCCGGGTAGATAGTCAGCGTATCGAGCCCCGGCTGATAGCGCAGCGATTCCCCCAGCAGAAACGCCACATTGCTGTGCGCCCGGTTGCGCAGCAGGCTGTAAACCGCACGTTTGCCACTCGCGGTTTCGATACGCAGCATCGTCGCCTCCGGCAATTGATCGATCACCCTCAACCCCGCCGCCGGACGGGACGTCAGGTTACTCAAGGCCTGTTCGGCATTCTGTAAATCAGGATCGATGTTGGGGCGCGAGCAATACGCACCGTCGCAGCGATTGATCGGATCGGGGCTGGCATTGAGGTCGCCGTACCGGGCCAGCAACTGCATGGAAAAATCGCGCTTGGGGTCTTTTGCGTCAAGCTTCAGCGCGGTGTCTTTGTCATTGTCGATGGACTCGTAATCCAGCCACATCTTGATTTTGCCGCCGTTCTGATACCAGTCATCCAGGTAACCCTCCCGGGAATCGGCCGGCATCAAGCGCAGGAAGTTCTGCTCCGCACCGTTACGAATCAAGTCGAAATACAGCCGCGTCTGCGCCTGATGGCTGACATTGCCGAATACGTCAAAGTTAACCGCCAGCTGATAATAGGTGCGCTCCAGCAACGGGAAGTCGAACAGCCACATTGTCTGAGGCACTTCGCCGATCAGGCCTTTGTTCACCGAAGCGCTGTCGAAATGCCGGAAGATACTCAGCAATGCATTGTCGTTTCCGGCCCACAAGGTCGACCAACTCGGCGCCGGCGCGTCGGCGTAGCTGTCACGGCGCAGTGCCTCGTACTCGTTACGCTTGTTGCGGTAGTCATGCCACAGGGTCAACACGCTACCGACGTCATCGTTCTGCCCCGGCATTGCCAGTAAAGGCGTGGCCTGGCCGCGATAATTCGGGTCGGTGATGTAGAGGTCGTGTTCGGGGGCCTGGAACAATGCCCAGAAGTTATCGCGAATCACGTCGGTGGCGATCTGGCCACGACAAACCGGCCCACGAATGAACGTGCGCACAAAGTATTCAGCGTTATCGAGCATGAACTGATAGCGCGCCTGCGCCGGAATCGCATCGAAAGTGGAGAACGGATTGGCTCGACGTTTCGGCCCGTAACCCGGCAATGCATTGACCTGCCAGTCACCGCTGTAGAAAAGGGTTTTGACCCGCGCCATCTTCGCCGCACTCAACGGATAGGTGATGTGGGTTTTTTGCACAATGACGCCCTGCACAGGCCACAGGCGGTAATACACCTGAGTCCCTGGATCGTCATTGGGACGGCGCGTCTGGATCAGGTCAATGGGCTGTCCGGTAGGCGTACGCGAGCGCACCCACTGGAAGAAATGCCCCGGTTCACCGTCCTTGAAGTAAACGTGCGCAAGAAACCAGTGCTCGAACAACCACCGCCCCACCAGGCTTTCCCGCGCACCGGGCGCATTGAGCAGGTTCTCCCATTGCACCACCTGTAACGCTTCCTGCGCCGACGGCACCAGGCCTTGCTCATCGATTGGCGCGCCGGAGGCCAGCCAACGTTGCAGGGTCTGGTATTGCTGGTCAGTCAGGCCCGTAACGGCCAGCGGCATCCCCTCGTTCGGATGAACGCTGGCGTAACCATCGAATTCGGCCGGCATGGCACACATGTTTTGTCGGTTCATGCCGAGCACGATGCCCTCCGGCAACTTCGCATTGGGCTGCAACGGAGCGTTGTGGCCCAATTCCAGCATCCTCGCCATTAACGACGCCTGACTGGCCTGGCCGTCGAGCACCGGATAGAAACCCTTCTGCTGCCAGGCGTGTTGACCAAAGGCGTCATAAAACAGTCGGGTCGGCGCGGCTGCGCTTCTGCGTTCGCCATCGTAGACCGGGGTCTTGGACGCTCCCCGCGCTGCGCCCTCGCCGCTGCCCAGGTTGAGCTGACAAGCGGCGTCATTGCAGGCGTGGCAGGCCACACACTTTTCAGTGAAGATCGGTTGTATGTCCCGACTGTAGGAAATGGCCGGGGGGGATGATGCAGGAGCAATGACTGGACCTTGCGCCTCGGCGCCCCAGCTTAAACACAGCACAATCATGCTGATGGCGACGCGATACGACATGTCCCTGGTCCCGATCATGAAAAAACGCCGCGATTCTACCGGGCTGCGCCCACCACCAACATGAGCGATATTCATGCAAAACCACGGCATGCTCTAAAAGCGCACAGGTTTGCTATGATCCCGGCCCTTCGTAATGGTCTTTCCGAGTAGTCCACATGTCCGATCGTAGTGTTCGCCTTCAAGCTCTCAAGCACGCCCTCAAAGAGCGCATCCTGATTCTCGATGGCGGCATGGGCACGATGATCCAGAGTTACAAGCTCGAGGAGCAGGATTACCGTGGCAAACGATTCGCCGACTGGCCGAGTGACGTCAAAGGCAACAACGACCTGCTGGTGCTGACCCGCCCGGACGTGATCGGCTCTATTGAAAAGGCTTACCTGGATGCCGGCGCCGACATTCTGGAAACCAACACCTTCAACGCCACCCAGGTTTCCCTGGCCGACTACGGCATGCAAGGCTTGGCGTACGAGTTAAACGTAGAAGGTGCGCGCCTGGCCCGCAAGGTCGCCGACGCCAAGACCCTGGAAACCCCGGACAAGCCGCGCTTTGTTGCCGGCGTGATCGGGCCGACCAGCCGCACCTGCTCGCTGTCGCCCGACGTGAACAACCCCGGCTACCGCAACGTGACCTTCGATGAGCTGGTGGAAAACTACACCGAGGCCGCCAAAGGCCTGATCGAAGGCGGCTCCGACCTGATCCTGATCGAAACCATTTTCGACACTCTCAACGCCAAGGCGGCGATCTTCGCCGTGCAAGGGGTGTTCGAAGAACTGGGCTTCGAACTGCCAATCATGATTTCCGGCACCATCACCGACGCCTCTGGCCGCACCCTGTCCGGCCAGACCACCGAAGCGTTCTGGAACTCCGTGGCCCACGCCAAGCCGATCTCGGTCGGCCTGAACTGCGCCCTGGGTGCCAGCGAGCTGCGTCCGTACCTGGAAGAGCTGTCGAACAAGGCCGGCACTCATGTATCGGCGCACCCGAACGCCGGTCTGCCGAACGAATTCGGTGAGTACGACGAATTTCCGTCGCAAACCGCCAAAGTCATCGAGGAGTTCGCGCAAAGCGGCTTCCTGAACATCGTCGGCGGTTGCTGCGGCACCACGCCGGGCCACATTGAAGCCATCGCCAAGGCGGTGGCCGGATACGCGCCGCGCGAGATTCCGGACATTCCCAAGGCCTGCCGCCTCTCGGGCCTGGAACCTTTCACCATCGATCGCAGTTCGCTGTTCGTGAACGTCGGCGAGCGGACCAACATCACCGGTTCCGCCAAGTTTGCCCGCCTGATCCGCGAAGACAACTACACCGAAGCCCTGGAAGTTGCCCTGCAACAGGTTGAAGCCGGTGCGCAGATCATCGACATCAACATGGACGAAGGGATGCTCGATTCGAAGAAGGCCATGGTGACCTTCCTCAATCTGATCGCCGGTGAACCGGACATCTCCCGCGTGCCGATCATGATCGACTCCTCGAAATGGGAAGTGATCGAAGCCGGCCTGAAGTGCATTCAGGGCAAGGGCATCGTCAACTCGATCAGCATGAAAGAAGGCGTCGAGCAGTTCATTCACCACGCCAAACTGTGCAAGCGCTACGGCGCCGCCGTGGTGGTGATGGCGTTCGACGAAGCCGGCCAGGCCGACACCGAAGCGCGCAAGAAAGAAATCTGCAAACGCTCCTACGACATTCTGGTCAACGAAGTGGGCTTCCCGCCGGAAGACATCATCTTCGACCCGAACATCTTCGCCGTGGCCACCGGCATCGAAGAACACAACAACTACGCCGTGGACTTCATCAATGCCTGCGCCTACATCCGCGATGAGCTGCCGTATGCGCTGACGTCCGGCGGCGTGTCCAACGTGTCGTTCTCGTTCCGGGGCAACAACCCGGTGCGCGAAGCGATTCACTCGGTGTTCCTGCTGTACGCGATCCGCAACGGCCTGACCATGGGTATCGTCAACGCCGGCCAGCTGGAGATCTACGACCAGATCCCGGCCGAGCTGCGTGACGCCGTGGAAGACGTGGTGCTCAACCGCACCCCGGAAGGCACCGACGCCCTCCTCGCCATTGCCGACAAGTACAAGGGCGATGGCAGCGTCAAGGAAGCCGAGACCGAAGAATGGCGCGGCTGGCCGGTCAACAAGCGCCTGGAACATGCGCTGGTCAAAGGCATCACCACGCACATCGTTGAAGACACTGAAGAGTCGCGCCAATCGTTCGCCCGTCCGATCGAAGTGATCGAAGGCCCGCTGATGTCCGGCATGAACATCGTTGGCGACCTGTTCGGCGCCGGCAAAATGTTCCTCCCGCAAGTGGTGAAATCCGCCCGCGTGATGAAACAGGCAGTGGCCCACCTGATCCCGTTCATCGAACTGGAAAAAGGCGACAAGCCTGAAGCCAAGGGCAAGATCCTGATGGCCACGGTCAAGGGTGACGTGCACGACATCGGCAAGAACATCGTCGGCGTGGTGTTGGGTTGCAACGGCTACGACATCGTCGACCTCGGCGTGATGGTGCCGGCGGAGAAAATCCTGCAAGTGGCCAAGGAGCAGAAGTGCGACATCATCGGCCTGTCCGGTCTGATCACCCCTTCGCTGGATGAAATGGTCCACGTGGCCCGCGAGATGCAGCGCCAGGATTTCCACCTGCCACTGATGATCGGTGGCGCGACCACTTCCAAGGCGCACACGGCGGTGAAGATCGAACCCAAGTACAGCAACGATGCAGTGATCTACGTGACCGACGCTTCCCGCGCGGTGGGCGTGGCGACGCAGTTGCTGTCCAAGGAATTGAAACCGGCGTTCGTCGAGAAAACCCGCCTGGAATACGTCGAGGTTCGCGAGCGTACCGCCAACCGCAGCGCCCGTACCGAACGCCTGAGCTACCCGGCCGCCATCGCCAAGAAGCCGCAGTTCGACTGGAGTGCTTATACGCCGGTCAAACCGACCTTCACTGGCGCCAAGGTGCTGGACAACATCGATCTGAAAGTCCTGGCCGAATACATCGACTGGACACCGTTTTTCATCTCCTGGGACCTGGCCGGCAAGTTCCCGCGCATCCTCACCGATGAAGTGGTCGGTGAAGCCGCTACGTCGCTGTACGCCGACGCACAGGAAATGCTCGCCAAACTGATCGACGAGAAGCTTATCAGTGCCCGCGCAGTGTTCGGTTTCTGGCCGGCCAATCAGGTGCGTGACGACGACATTGAAGTCTACGGTGATGACGGCAAGCCGCTGGCCAAGCTGCATCACCTGCGCCAGCAAATCATCAAGACCGACGGCAAGCCGAATTTCTCCCTGGCCGACTTTGTCGCGCCAAAGGACAGCGAAATCACCGACTACGTCGGCGGTTTCATCACCACCGCCGGCATCGGCGCCGAGGAAGTGGCAAAGGCCTATCAGGACGCTGGCGACGATTACAACTCGATCATGGTCAAGGCCCTGGCCGACCGTTTGGCCGAGGCCTGCGCCGAGTGGCTGCACCAGCAGGTGCGTAAGGACTATTGGGGTTACGCCAAGGACGAAACGCTCGACAACGAGGCATTGATCAAAGAGCAATACACCGGCATTCGCCCTGCTCCGGGCTACCCGGCCTGCCCCGATCACACCGAGAAAGGCACGCTGTTTACCCTGCTCGATCCCGAAGCCAGCGAAATGCAGGCCGGGCGCAGCGGTGTGTTCCTCACCGAGCATTACGCGATGTTCCCGGCGGCAGCGGTCAGCGGCTGGTACTTCGCTCACCCGCAGGCGCAGTACTTCGCCGTGGGCAAGATCGACAAGGATCAGGTGCAGAGCTACACGTCGCGCAAGGGTCAGGAGTTGAGTGTGACCGAGCGGTGGCTGGCGCCGAACCTGGGTTACGACAACTGAGGCTGTATCGATTACGGGAAGGGGCCTGCCCCTACCCGTGAGAGCAAGGCTTGCCCGCGAAGTTTCTGGCGTATCTGAGGACGCCTTCGCGGGCGAATCTTGCTACAGGTTCTACTGACTCAGGGTGGCACAATCGAGATCAGTTACGTCGTGACGGTCCTGGCTGGGGTGAAAGGGTTCCCGGCACTTCCGTCTCACCGGCCAGAGCCTGAAGCGCCTGTATTGCCCTTCGGGACAATTCGATCAGTTTCTGCGTGCGTCTGGTCTGGGTTTGCTTGCCCAGTTCAACCACGTCCTTCTCGTACTCCTGATCGGCGATCGCCCCATTCGATCTACGGTCCTCCAATTCACTCAGTTGTTGCAGGCGCTCTTCGCCAAGTGCTTCCTCGATGGCAGAGATCTCGTCGGGATACCGCTCCTGCAGGTACTCCGTCCAGTAATCCCTGGCGACCATACTGTGCAGTAACGCATCGGAACGCTCGGCGGCAAGGATCGATGCCCGGGTATCCGCCAACAGTTGGCCTCTGATGGGTCTGTCGAACGCCATGTGCGCGGGCTGCCCCGGCAGCTCCAACCCGTCTTCCCAGCCGCCCGCCAAACCAATGCGATAACGCAGGCGCACCTCGGCTCTATCGCGGCGTTGTGCGGCTGCCTCCGCTATCGTTTCGACTCTCTCCAGCCTGAACAGCTGCCGTGACAGCTGCAACAGGGCCCGGCCTCGCTGCAGGGGGCGTCCTGGGGGAATGTCACGCAAGGCGCGGTACACATACACGCGAACTTCCAGCTCGCTGAACGTCAGAATTCGCCCGTCGATACAGGTGCCGTGGGTCTCGGCGTTATGGAACAGCAATTCCCGCAGTTCGGTATTTTCGGCGGCGGCATCCATGACATCCCACAGCCGTCGTGTCAGGTCAGCGCGTACGAATCTGAATTCATCGGTATCACGCAACAGCGTAATCAACTGGAAGAAGCGTTCATGATTGTCCTCCTGGGCCAGGCGCCTCCAGATATCACGCCTTAGCGTTGCCAGTTCAGTGCTTGTATTGGCAAGCCAGGGCTCTAATGCCGGTGCTGCCGTATCGAGCCCAGGACGATAAAGGGGTTCGACGGGCCGAACGGTGGCATCCGCGTCAGGACGATCGTCACCCTCAGAATCATCGTCATAATCATCGCTATCATCCGATATATTCTCGGAACCGCTCCCATCATCGCTTAGCGGGTCTTCAATTCTCCGGTTCAACTCCTCTCGTGATATCCCCATCACGCTCCCGCCCCCGTTTGCATCGCTGTAGCCCCTGATGCGCTCAAGGGTTGGAAGTGAAAGATCAAGGTTGTCACCCATGTCCGTGCCGGCTACCAATTCGTCATGATTGCCGCTCAACAGTGCTTCTGGGACGTCAGTGATCGAGTTGCCTGTCAGGTCCAATGCGCGCAGATGCCGAGCTTCCAGCGCCCCCTGCGGCCATTGGGTGAGTGAGTTGTAGCCAAGCTCCAGTGTTTCCAGATGAGAGAAGGGGCGGCAATCGAAGGTGGCCAGGATGTTTTGCCTCAGATCAATCCACCGCAGGCGCTCGTTGCCCTGACGTTGATACAAGGGTCCAAGACTGGAGAATTGATTGCCCGACAGCTCCAATCGTTCAAGCTGGCCCATGTGTTGGATGGCATCGGGTAATGCCGGCAACTCATTGCCGTTGATCGACAAGCTCTTCAGTTGAGGGAATGCGTTTAGAAAGCCATTGGACCCCTGCGCGGACATTCTCACGCCCGACAAATCCAGGCGGGTCACTTGGGGCAGTTGCGCCACAAGTTCAGGCAAATCACCTGTGACCAGGCCATTAAAGCTCAACTCTTTTCCTGCTCCACCGGAGCCATCCAGCAGTCCCTCCCGCCACACATCGCGAAGGCGCAATGCGGCGAGCGAGCGGGCTTGCGAAGATACGATCGCTCGGCGCATCGGCACTTCCCGGGAATACAACCAGCCATTGAGTTGACGGGTCAGTGATTCACAGGTCTGGTGCCAGGTGTTGATCTGCGCATCAATGTGGACATCGTTCATTCCATCGTTGCGCAGTTGCTGGATCCTTTTCAGGGCTTGCTCCCCGGTCATGACCGGGTTCAAACGCTGCAAGCGTTCGGCAAACCCGCCAGCACCAGGAGTGACAGGCGTTCGTTCGGGCAGTGATAACAGGTGGCTGGCAATAGACCAGCCCGTCTCCGTCGGCGGGAATTGCGCAGGTACTGCTTCCTGGGCAAATCGCTCCAGCGTTCCCTCGGGCAGGCCCTTGGCGGCTTCAATACGCCGCCGCGCCGCTTCCAGGGCGGCCGCGCCTGTAGTGCTGAATTCGTTACCGGTCAACTGGGTTTTCATCAGCGCGTCGTCGTCGGACAACGCCTCCTGCGAGAGCGACGACAGCTCGTTGTCACGCAAGTCGAGCCACGATAACTTCGGCAATTTTTCGGCACCGGTTGGCCACGCCTGTAACGTCGTCCCCCGCAGATTGAGTGCCTTTAGCCGAGTCAGCGCGCTGACATCCAGGTGGCCCAACGGATTATTGCCAAGGTTCAAGTACTCAAGGTTCAACAATCCATTGAATTGATTCTGGACGGCTGTCGTAACGGCAATATTGTTGTTGTGCAGATCGAGCCGGGTTAACTCAGGCAAGGCACCGGGTGCAATCGGCAGTTCCGTGAAACCATTGCTGGTAATTTCAAGGGTACGCGCGCCGCTGAACGCACTGATAAAGCCGCGGACCTGCTCGACAGGCGCGTCCAGCCATCCCAGACGCAGGGTTTGAACATGGGAAAAACTGCCCGCTGGCAACCGTGGAAGCTGAACGATTTTCCCATCGCGGAGCATTTCAGACATCTGCAACCCCATGTCCGGTAATTCAAACACTGATACATCCGCGGGCAAGCCATAGCGTTGGCGCACTGCCCCGCGCCAGCTTTTCTCAAGCGCATGAAACACGCCGGCGTTATGACCCGACACCGACTCGATAGTCCGCTGCGCCTTACGCAATCCCAGGCCCGAGACCGGTTCTTGATAGAAGGTTCGGAAAATCCCCGCATGTTCCGCGCTCAGGGCTTCAATAGCCGCCAGGCGGGTTCGAGGTGTATTCCAGAGGCCCATGATTTCTGGCTGTAATGGACGATCCGTGAAATTTGGAAGGCCCGTCAGGAAGGTCAGTTCGCCGCGTGCGTACTCATTCACCATCTGATGCACATCACTCAAGTGCCCCAGCGGTCCCGAATAGTTTTGTACGTATTCAAAGGCCGGTTTAAAGGCCTCATGGGAAAACCTCGACCAATCCAGCGACAACCCGAACCAAAGCTTTTCGTGCCCGCTATAAAGCCAATCGGGAACGTGATTGATCGAGGTCTTTGCGAGGTCCAGCCGTTCAAGCTGCTTCAGGTTCCGCACGTACTCCGGCCACTCCATCGCGGCGAAAGAGGCGTCGATTCGCAATGACTTCAATTCGCTCAACGCTGTCAAATCGAGCCCGCTAAGCGCATTCGAATTGAAACCGGTGTAGTCGAGGTACAACGTTTTCAGATTCGTCAACGCGGTCAGGCGCGTGGGGAAATCAGCTGCAAAGGTGTGCGCGCCTGAAGACAACGTCAAATTCGTCAGCTGCTGCATCTCGGTGACGGTTTTCGGCAGTGACGTGAGCGGTTGGCTTCTGGATGCGAGCCTGGCAAAAGAACGGCCCTCGCCGCCTATCGAGAGTTTTCGGACATTAGGGAAGCGCGTCAGAAAGGCATCGGCATTGGCGTCTGTGAGGCCGCGCCCCGCTACGGTCAAATCATGTACATGGGAAAAATCCGCATCGATCCCTGGTAACGGCTCATCACAAAAAAGCGTTAAGCGGCCCGCTTCGGGCACCTCGGCTGATAGTGGTGCGTTTCGCCAACTGGCCTTGAGCGCCTGGGCGATTTGAGTTCTGTGGTGAAAACTGGAACTCCCGGGAGTTCCTGTCCATTGATCAAGTGTCCAGTTCAGTGCCTGCCAATCACGCGTACGTGTTTCCAGAACACTGTAGATTTGCTTGTTGGTCTTACCCACCTGCTGTCGGATAAAGGCATCGGCCTGTGCTTGCGCGGGATACAGCACCTCTACCCTTGAAGTCAGGGATGGGTCCAGCCCTCTGCCGCGCCCACTGGCGTAATAGCCCAACAGTTGGTCGTTGACCCGCACCGGGGGCTTGAACCGTCCGGCTTGTGGCTCGAGCATGCGTCCTGCCTGACTGCGATGAGCGTCCGCATACGCGATGATTGTCCTTTGCAACTCGCTCGCCTGACTGACGTGGGGCAAGTCAAGGGCGGAACGGGCGTCATCGGGCAAGGCGTGCATGATGGAGGCGTAAAAGTTGTCGCCTTCCCTGGGAACGCTGTTGAGCGTTTCTCCTCGCTCATTGAAGGCCTGGTAGCGAGGGCCATTTTTGACCAGGTACTTTTTGACGGGTGCGTTCTCGTCGCCGATGCTATCAAGCAACGTCCCCGTATCACTTCCCTCCCGAACCTCCAAACGCAATGTATCCGGCCAACCCGGCAGATTTTCCAGGGCATTCAATGCCAGCCGTCGACTGTCCGCCGAGGCAATGTTCTCACTGCGCAAACCTGCGTATGCACGAGTCTGCCGTCCTTGGCGCGCATACCATCGAGCTTCTTCGAGCAGTTTCAAAGGGGGCCGTTTCGTCACTTCAAAACGAGTGAGGTCATCGGCACTGCCATGGGCCAGAACCTCCTGCGCGGCGGCCTCACTGAGACCAGGGCACTCGCGCTGCAACTGTTTGATCCGGGCATCGACCGGTTCGTTGCCCTTGTAAAGCGCGTCAAAAATCGCTGACTGGCGGGATTGAGCGTAATCGGCAAATTGCTTGCCCAGCTCTTCGGCTCTTGATGCGCGCACACGTGCACCCTCTGCCCCCAGCAGGCGGGTGATTTCAGATTCATTCAGCGCTGCCAGAATGCGAGTGGGCAATTCACCTTTCAAGACATCCGCCTGGCTCACCTTGATCACCGGTTTGCCCCCATCACCACGCCACGCACGCTCGGTGCCGAATTTGATCGACTTACCCGACAGGCCGGGGCCTTCAAAGACTTCCAGCACCCGAGCCTCCGGCCATCTCGGCATCCGAATCACCAACGGCAATGCCTGTAAGTAACGATTGTCGATCGACCTCGTCCCGCGCAGCTGCTCAAGCACCTGCAGCGCCCCCGAGTCAGCGTTAAACAGGCGCATGGCATCTGTCAGCTCGGGCGGAGGCGCGGCATGATCCATGTGCATTTTTCTCAGGGCGTTATCGGTGACGCCACTGACATCGGCGACCTGCAGCAGTGCTTCATCCGAGAACGCCTCGGTTTCATGCCCCATGCGTCGCAACAAATCCAGACGATCCCACTGCATCGGGCGCTCAAGCGTGTGGCGCCAGGCACCGCGACCGTTGCCTTCGAGAATAGGTTGATAGGCATTGGTGTCGGTCGGATGCCGGATGCGCCATTTCTGGATCGACCTGTCAAAGAACGTTTCGTAAACCTTGCCGCCTGGACGAATGTAGGTTTTACCGCCCACGACGTGGTGGCCCAAGGCGTTCGGCCCGGTACTCGCGTCCAGAGAAACGCGGCTTTCATAAGCGCTCAAGTCCGGCTTCCACAGACGTATTTGCCCATTGGGCAGCGTGACAGGATGCAGGTTTTCAATCACAGGCTCTGGCTTGACCGCTGTCAGCTTGCCGACCCCCACCCCGACACCCGCCATCACCCCGATCAACGCCAGGTTCTCTGCCACATCGACCAGATGCGCCTTGGCCGCTCTTTTATCGCCTTCGCTCCATTCAATCGCCCCTTCCAGGGACTCGTACAACAACTGCCCGGCCATCACCACCATCATCACTTCGCCCAGCACCGGAATGAACATCGACACCATGTTCACTCCCAGCAAGCCGACCTGAAGGAGATGGGCCAGTTTTGCCTCCCGCGCCTTAACGTCAACTTCATCAGAAGAAACCGCATGGCTGCGGGCATCGGCGATGACCTTGTCGCGGTGCTGTTCGTAAAGATACGTCCAGAGATCCACGTTCTCAGCCCAGATACCTCGTCCTTTACGGGTGACGGTCGAGGGTGCGATGTACAGATCAGGCACCGGCTCCATTTTGCCGGGACGCTCTGGCGGCAACTCCCTGATGTAAGTCAGGGATGAAGCGGGACTGATGAATTCGACGATTGTTAGCCAGGGCGATCTGAAGAAGTCGCTCGGGGAGTCGGCTGACTTTTGAGTAAACTGGCTGAAGTAATAGGGCCGCTGATCGTAGGGTACGAATTGACTGTAGAAGCGCTGGTAGCTGGTCGGGCCCGTAGCACCCGGCTCCATGCCGTCCCGGTCCAGGAACAGACGCTTGAACTCCTGCTTCATTCGCGATCCGCTGTACCGCTTGAGCGGGTGCGCCGGATCGTTGGGGATATAGAGAATTACCTCGTCGTTATAACGATACTTTTCACAGATCACGAATCCCACGCAACCGGTCATTCGGTGCTTCATCAAACCCATGTCGTGAAACCAGACTTGCTTGTCGCCCATCCAGGGATGGTTCTCTCCATTGATGACCGACAGGATCATCGCGTAGTCCCCGGGTTCAATGTCCTTGGTTAACAACGCCTGTTCTGCAGCGGCTCGCATGGCTGCTTTTTGGCTGGCGATGAAATCCTGTCGAAGTGTCGCTTCGACTCTTGTGTCCGCAGGATGAAAAAATGACTTCAGATAGGCCTGGTATTTCGCCCCGATATCAAGACGTCGACACAGGGTCGTGAACTGGCTGATGGTCAGGTTCACGGCCACTGGCGCGTACGTGCCGGGGGTGGCGGTACTCACCATGAATCCGGATGTTTGATGGTATGCCCCAGGCTTGCACTCCCAGGCTTCGAAGTTATGCAACGCGGCTTGCAACATCGTCAGCTTCAAAAATTCGAACGACGAAAGTTCCACTGCAAGAACACCAACCTCCAAAGGCCGCCTCAGACACATGAGAGTCGTGTTGACATCCACTTCCACCGCGTACTGGTCCTTCAGTGCCTTGAGCAGCAGCGGTTCGGCAAAGGTGTCGATGTCTTTGAAGGTCGACATCGTTTTATCCAGCCGGGCCTGGGCGGTGGCACTGGCGTTGAAGCTCTGATTAAGGTCCTGTCGTTGTTCGGGGGTGGCATTCAGGTACCAATCCGGCAAAACCGTTCCAGCGTCCTTGATCGCCTTCCTTCTTTGCGGTGCTGCGTCGACAAGCCACTGAGGAATGGACTTTTCAAGAAAATCGCCATGGATACTGTCAGTGGCCGAAGGCTTTTGGTTTTTGGCGGGGTCGTGCGATTGCGAAGACATGAGTCACTCCTGTTAATAGGGAGCAACAGCACATCACTTAAGGCGACCCCGACTGCGGTACATAAATAATGTCCGCGAAGTGCGCAATGACGGCACTCGTTGGCGAATTGTCTATGCTCTGTAAACGTGACTTTCGTAACGAGGGATTTATGGACGATCCGGTCGACAATAAACCGCCCAGCTTCTGGCAGATGCTCCACAGCGTAATGGCCGCGGCGTTCGGGGTGCAAAGCGGAAAGAATCGCGCCCGCGACTTCACCCATGGCAAACCGAGCCACTTTGTCATTCTGGGAATTTTGTTCACAGCGGTGTTCGCGTTGACGCTGTTTGCCATCGTCAAACTGATTCTGCATCTGGCAGGCGTATGACGCGGCGTTAACGCATCAACGTTTGCAAGGTGAATGGATAGCGGTAGGAAGTCGGCTTACCTTTCGCGGACAGGCGGCGGAAATCGACGCCGTAATCTGTCGATGTCTTCATGGCCAGCAATCGCCGCGCCTGCGTCTTGTCAATCACCTGTAACAGCGAGATCTTTCGATCACGGCCACCGTACTGGCTCAGGTCGACCCCCTGATCAAGGTCATGCAACTCCACCAGCGCCCAGCCACCCAACGTGAAATGCCCCCCCAGCAACGCGCTCAGGCGCCCGTCGATCTTTGCCTGCAACGCCTCGGGCGAGGTGTTTACCGCGCTGAACAGCGCGTCCTTGCCCGGCACGCCCCCCGCCTCCGAAAACGCCTGCATGGCGCCAAACGCCATTTCATCATTGGCCGACCATACCAGCGACACCTTCGGATAGCGCTGAAACAGCAGCTTGGCCTGTTCATGCGCCCGTTCCCGGGTCCAACCGCTGTAAACCAGCTGGCGCAACCGCACCTCAGGGTGTTCGGCCAGGGCGCGCTGCATGCCTCGTTCGCGCAATTGTGCCGACGGTGTGATCTTCAGGCCAGAGAACGCCAGCAATTCGATCACCTGGCCAGGCGCCACGGGTGGATGCTGGCGAATCAGCTCTTTGAGCATCAGGTAGCCGCCCTCCTCGTCGTTAGGGACCAGGCTACCCAACAAATCAGGCCGCTGGCCCACCAGGTTCAACTGATCAGGCGTCAACGACGCATTGACCATGAACAGCTTCACGCCGCTGCCTTGGGCCATGCGCATGATTTGAGGGGCGACATATTGTTCGTTGACGAAGACCAGATAGTCCGGACGATCGGGGCCTTGCAGTGCCTGGCGCGCTTGCGCCAGCGTCCGCTCCGGCATGCGCTCGGCATAGAGGGTTTGCAGATCGATGCCCAAATCATCGGCGGCCGCCTGCATGAACTGCGTATAGGTGACCCAGAACGTTTCATCAGTGGCCCCCGGGTTCAGGAACAGCACCGACTCGGCTCGCGCAACCTGACCGTAGACTGCAAGGGTCAGCAGCAGGAAGGTGTAGAAATATTTGAGCATTGATCGTCCGGGCCCCGAAAATCCGCCGGGCATTATAGCCGGCGGACTCCCGTAAAACGGCGCTCACTACGGTTTTTGTCCAACAATCGTCGGAACAAGGCCCGGACGAGGTCGTTTACTGATGACTGACCCAGAAAATCGCAGTGCCCACGACCAGGATAATCAGGAACAAAATGGCCCAGGCATCCACTGTGCTATCGGGTTTCGAAGCTTTTGTAGGGTTGCTCATTGCATCGCCTCTTGTCGGTTTTATCGGTGATTGCACGAAGACTCGATCACAGTTAAGACGATGATTGCCCACACCACAAACGCGGGTTTATCAACAACGATCCTCGTTAGTCGTTTTGGTTCTTTACATATACTCAAACATCACTTTTGCGCATAACTGCAAACTGGTATCTTGCCCCGGCTCCGTTGGGAGTGCGCGGCCGTGCGCGCAGAATTGCCGAGGCAGTATCGGACTTCAGCAAGTCACTAAAAGCCGCTGGAACCGACCGGCCCAAGCCTGAGAACAGGACTTATATGTACGTATACGACGAGTACGATCAGCGGATCATCGAGGACCGCGTCAAGCAGTTCCGAGATCAGACCCGACGCTATCTGGCAGGCGAGCTGAGCGAAGAAGAATTCCGCCCCCTGCGCCTGCAAAATGGCCTTTACATCCAGCGTTTCGCGCCGATGTTGCGGGTCGCGGTGCCTTACGGCCAGCTGACTTCGCGCCAGACGCGGATGATGGCCAAGATTGCCCGTGACTTCGACAAGGGCTATGCCCATATCAGTACCCGGCAGAACGTGCAGTTCAACTGGCCAGCACTGGAAGATATTCCGGACATCCTGGCTGAACTGGCTACCGTGCAGATGCACGCTATCCAGACCAGCGGCAACTGCCTGCGCAACGTCACCACCGACCAGTTCGCCGGTGTCGCTGCCGACGAACTGATCGATCCGCGCCCCTGGTGCGAGATCGTCCGCCAGTGGACGACGTTCCACCCGGAATTCGCGTACCTGCCGCGCAAGTTCAAGATCGCCATCAACGGGTCGACCTCGGACCGCGCCGCCATCGAAGTCCATGACATCGGCCTTGAGCCGGTGCACAACGCCGCAGGCGAACTGGGTTTCCGCGTTCTGGTCGGTGGTGGCCTGGGCCGTACGCCAGTGGTGGGCGCGTTCATCAACGAATTCCTGCCGTGGCAAGACCTGTTGAGCTACCTCGACGCCATCCTGCGTGTGTACAACCGCTATGGCCGTCGCGACAACAAGTACAAAGCCCGGATCAAGATTCTGGTCAAGGCGCTCACGCCGGAAGTGTTCGCGCAAAAAGTCGACGCGGAAATGGAACACCTTCGCGGTGGCCAGACCACGCTGACCGACGCCGAAGTGCACCGTGTCGCCAAACACTTCGTCGACCCGGACTACAAGTCGCTGGACAACCTGTCCGCCGAACTGGCCGAACTCGACCAGCAGCACCCAGGCTTCGCTCGCTGGCGCACACGCAACACCCTGGCCCACAAGAAGCCGGGTTATGTCGCCGTGACCCTGTCCCTGAAGCCGACCGGTGTTGCCCCAGGCGATATCACCGACAAGCAGCTCGACGCCGTGGCCGACCTGGCCGATCGTTACAGCTTCGGTCAACTGCGTACGTCCCACGAGCAGAACATCATTCTGGCCGACGTTGAACAGAGCCAATTGTTCGCGATGTGGGGCGAATTGCGCGAGCAAGGTTTCGCCACACCAAACATCGGCTTGCTGACTGACATCATCTGCTGCCCGGGCGGTGATTTCTGCTCCCTGGCCAACGCCAAGTCGATCCCGATTGCCGAGTCGATCCAGCGTCGTTTCGACAATCTGGACTACCTGTTCGACATCGGCGAACTGGACCTGAACATCTCGGGCTGCATGAACGCCTGTGGTCACCACCATGTGGGCCACATCGGCATTCTCGGGGTGGACAAGAAAGGCGAAGAGTTCTACCAGGTCTCCCTGGGTGGCAGCGCCAGTCGCGATGCGAGCCTGGGCAAGATCCTCGGCCCGTCCTTCGCCCAGGACGCCATGCCCGATGTGATCGAGAAGCTGATCAACGTGTACGTGGAACAACGTACCGAAGACGAGCGCTTCATCGACACCTATCAACGTATTGGCATCGACCTCTTCAAGGAACGCGTCTATGCAGCGAATAATTAAGAACAACGAAGTCGTCGACGAAACCTGGCACTTGCTGCCCAAGGATTTCAATATCGACGAGATCAGCAACTGCGACGACCTGATCGTCCCGCTGACGCTGTGGCGCGAACACGCCCGGATGCTCAAGGCTCGCGACGGCGGCCTGGGCGTTTGGCTGGATGCCGATGAAGAAGCCGAAGAAATCGGTGAAGACGTGGACAACTTTCAGGTCATCGCCCTGAACTTCCCTGCCTTCACCGACGGTCGCAACTACTCCAATGCGCGCCTCCTGCGTGACCGTTACGGTTTCAAAGGTGAGTTGCGGGCGATTGGCGATGTCCTGCGCGACCAGTTGTTCTATCTGCGTCGCTGCGGTTTTGACGCCTTTGCATTGCGCGCCGATAAAGACCCTTACGAAGCACTGGAAAGCCTCCAGGACTTCTCGGTGACCTATCAGGCCGCCACTGACGAACCGCTGCCACTGTTCCGTCGCCGCTGATCGTCAAACCTTGAACCCCGCCCGGGGTTCAAGGCCCCCTCCTATTCCGCGTTTAACGGAAACGGGCGTCCCATGGACACCCAGTCCCGGTAAAGCCTCGCCCGATTTTCCAGCGCCATGAAAATCGCAAACGGATTATCGGCATCCGCTTCGCTCACCTCCACATCCTGAGCCAGCTGAGTCCACAACGCTTGCGACGCATCGGCTTCACCCAGCAAACGCCAGACTCGTGCCTGAAGCGTCAGGTAATCCACCCGAAAGTCCGCCGTCAAACTCAGGCCGCTGATGGTTCTCAAAAAGCGTGAGCCAAACCGCTTGTCTTCCAACCGTAACCAGATCGAAAGCCTGGCGTGGCGTTGTTCTTCGTCGGCGACCTGCAACCACTCCTCGACGTCCCCATAGTTGGGCCCCGGCTCGCCCAGCCAGAGGTTGATGCCGGTTTGTTGGCGATGCTCCACCAGGCGCAACAAGGTGTCTTCCTCGGTCAATGGATTGCCCTGCAACAACACACGCTCCGGTGTGATGGCCTGGTTCAGGATGGCCGGTGGCACCCTGGCGATCTGATTGTGTCGCAGGTCCAGCAGGTCCATATGCGGTCGGTCCATGATCCCTATCGGGCATGAGGTGATCTGGGTATTCCTCAGGTTCAACCAGCGCAAGTCTTCCATGCCCACTATCAAGGGCGGAACCCCCAGCGGGTTGTCACTCAAATCCAGTCGTTGCAACAGCTTCAGCTCGCTCAGCCGAGAGGCCATTGTTTCGGTGAATGCCAGATGAGTGGACCTGAGATTCAACGACGTTAGCTGTCGCAACTTAAACAGTGTGGGTGGAAAGGTGCTGACAAGATTTCCGCCTTCACCGAAAAGACGAAGGTCCACACTTTCAAGACTCAACGTGCGCAAGTTTGGAAAAGCCTCGAGAAAATCACTCAAAGTCTCGCGCTCGAACACGTGAAAACCCCGCATCGACAGCTCGGTCACATCGTCAAGTCGAATGTTCAGCGCCGGTAAACGATGGAAATCCTCGAACTCCAGATCGATCTTGAAGCCCGTCAAATGGCTGCCTGAATAATGCGCCTGTTCTTGCGGCGCGCGCTTTTGCCAGATGGCTATCAATTCATCCGCCAGTTCGGCCCTGGTTTCTCGTTCGTAGCGCACTGTGTCCTGGAGCAACGCCAGGTTATGCGCCTCAACCTCCATGGGGGTCATTCCCTGCGCCTCTGCATCTCCGACTTCCAGAAAGTCCAGGTCCATGTCTTCGACATCGTCGGCTGATTCATCGATCCAGCCGATCAAATCGCTGTTCAATTGCTGAAACTGCTGCTGCAATCCATCGATATGCGCCTGGGCGCGTGGACCCACTCGATGCAGCACTTCATCGACCTCTGCAGTGGAAAATTCAGGGTAAATGTCCTTGAGCTGCAGTCGCATCATTTCATGCGTCATAGCCCCGGCCTGAGGCGTATCGGGAAAACCACCGCCTCTGAGCCCCTGGGCCTCAAAGGGAAGTTGACTGTCCATCCTTGCCTTGCCGAGCATGAATTGCGACCGGGACAGGGCGTGATCACCTATCTTGAGCCTTAGCTCACTGGCCTGATCCAGCGATGTGAGGCGCATCGCTGCGCGCTCACTGTCAGACAACACCCCGAGAATGGCGCCGTAAAAATCCGTTTGCAGGGCGTTGTCCTGATAGTGGTTTCCTGTCTTGATCAGGCGCCGGACATCCGGAGCATCGAGTGGGCCTGTACGATCGAGCACTCGCCCGACAGCGGACTGGTCCAGGACGTCGACCCGAAGATTATCCGGCCAGCCGGGAAGATTTTTGAGCGAGTGCAAGGCCAGCGTATCCGACTCAGGGTTGAGCATCGAACGAAGGTACAGGCCCTCATACGCTCGATTGAGCCGAACGTGCTGCTGATACTGACGAGCTTTGCTGTCCAGTCGCTTGAATACGTGCAGTGCTTCGTCAGCCTTGGGTGGTTCCAGAACATCCACACCATAGCGATCAAGCATTTGTTCGATCGCGCTTTTGGGCAGGTCCGGGTACTCACGTTGAAACAACCGGACCCATTCATGCTCCGACTGTTGAAGTGCTTGATAACGGCTGTTGAACAGCTCCGGGCGTCCTGCCAGCCCCAGGTCCTGATCGATCCGAAAACGGCTGATCGTATCCGCCAGTAACGGCGTTGGCGGGCGTCCGGTTTGCATCAGGCGCAGCATGTCATCATCAACGGCGCTGACCTTGCCGATCTGTGCCAGCATTTCATCACTGAAGGTGGCGACCGACGGGCCGACGCCCCGCAGCAGTACCAGGCGAGTCGGTATCGTGGGAGTCAGACCCGCGGGGATATGCGGCGCACTCGGGGCGACAGAAGGTTCGCCGGCGCGGTGATCGGTTTTCGCCAACACTTCAATATCAATCCCATCACCCTTGGCCAAGGCCGCGCCCCCGGCGATCGGCAGTGCATTGAGCAAGCCGAACACGGTGCGCGTCACACCTTCGGAACGCTCGCTTGCCGTTTCGCCGTTGATGGCCTGATCCAGACCATAGCCAGCATCGATCAGCCCCGCCAACGCAAGCAGGCCTTCGCCCCCCGGAACGAACAAGGCCAGGGGACCAAACCGGTTGATCCATTGCACGATCGGCTCGACCACAGCGCTCAAATTATCGCGATTGACCTGGGCATCGTCACGAATGGTCTTGATGCTGGCCAACGCTGCCTGCTTCATGGACAACACCAGCTGCGCAAACGGATCGGTGTCTGCGTCGGCGTCATCAAAGCCGATGTAATCGGCAGGGTCCCAGTAGCCATCATTGTTGAAGAAGCCGGCTTCTTTGCTGAGCCGGTGTTCTTTCGGGTACATCGCCATACCCTCCAGCGCCGTCAGAACGCCGGCGTGGAAGCTACCGTCGATGCGATCTTCATCGGTAAAGTGCGCCGCCAGTGCCTGTTTCGTTTCGCCAGCGCGGCCCTGCGCCACCACCCATTGGCGCAGATGCGCGGCGTCGGTGAAGTCATGCAATGGCGATGAATTGCCGGGGATGTACATCAAGAGCCGGGCGCTGGACTGGCTGCGCAAGACCCAGATATCGCGCGCGGTATATCGATAGAGCTTCAAGCGACGCGCCGTGACTGCACCGCGGGCCAAAGTGGGTGCCTGCAGCTGATCGACCGTTAATGTTTCCCAAAGTTGATCAGGCGATAACCCGGCGGCCTGCAGGGCCATTTCCAGCCCCTTTTTGGTCAACCGTCGTTCACCGCGCTGCAGCCAGGCACTCATCACAAAAGCGGCCTTGATCGAGGTCCTCAAAGCGTAAGGCGCAGGCGCCAGCAGCACCTCGTCTGATGGCCACGCTTGATCAACGTATGCGCTGTACAGGTCCTGCAACTCCAGTTCCCAGACCCACTTCTTGAAATCAGCCGGCCTCAGGGCCAATTGCGTTTCGGGTCCGTAGGTCTGCGGAACGGTTTGCCGATAGATGCCCTCATAGGTTTGGTGGTTACCGCTACCGTGGTAGGCGAACTCCTCGACCTTTTCCACGATCCGAACCTGCGGGCCAACCTCCGGAGGAGTGTAGAGGCCGAACGCTGTCTCCCCGAAGCGTCCGTCACCGACAGTCTGGTAATTGAGCAGCAGTACCTGAAGAAGCGATTGTGAGTTTGCGACCTGCCCCTGATGAATTGCGCCCTGAGCAGGATGCCCGTTGTAATCGTAATCGAGTGTTACCAGCAAGGTGGTCTGTGGGTCGATGCCCTGCCCCCATTTTTCCTTGATCTGCTGCTCACCGAACTGGTCAGGGGTTTGCGGCAACGCAAGGTCAACGATGCCTTTCAGATCGTTGCGCATTTGCCAGGTTGGGGAAGGATGGGGTCCGGCGACATCATCATGCGGGAGCTTGCTCATAGTGCATTCCATTGCAATTCATTGAGCGTTCACACTACTTCAGCACGTACTGTGCAAAAGCAGGAAAGAGCGGAAAACTCGCTCGGAAAAATCCTCAGTGAATACAGAAACCGGCTACCAGACACGAAAAAACCGGGTGTGCCCCGGTTTCGTTGTTCCAGACAATGGATAGACAGGCAACCACTCAAAGGGCCTTGTACCCGTACACGGTATCAAGGCCCTTGCAGCGTGTGATTTACCAGAAACGTTGTTGAGTCAACCGGCTCCACCAGGTCAGCAAGACACGGTCAACTGAACCGCTGGCCGCCATGCCAATGCGCTCTTGCAGCGTTTTACGTTCGGCGTAGTGCAGGTGATACAGCTCGGATTTTTTGGCCCGCTCGGCGAGGTATTCATCGCTGGTCTTGAGTTCGTCCACCAGTTGCATGTCCAGCGCTGCGATACCCAGCCAGATTTCGCCCGTGGCCACTTCGTCGATGGCCAACTGAGGACGGTAGCGGGACACGAAGTTCTTGAACAACTGATGGGTAACGTCCAGGTCTTCCTGGAACTTCTCGCGACCCTTATCGGTGTTCTCGCCGAACACGGTCAAGGTGCGCTTGTATTCACCGGCGGTCAGCACTTCGAAGTCGATGTCGTGCTTTCTCAACAGGCGATTGACGTTGGGCAGCTGCGCAACCACACCGATGGAACCCAGGATCGCAAAGGGTGCGCTGATAATCTTCTCGCCGATGCACGCCATCATGTAGCCGCCGCTGGCTGCGACCTTGTCGATGCACACCGTCAGCGGCACGCCCGCGTCACGGATCCGCGCCAGCTGCGAGGAGGCCAGACCGTAGCTGTGCACCATGCCGCCGCCGCTTTCCAGGCGGAGCACGACTTCGTCCTTGGGCGTGGCCAATGTCAGCAACGCGGTAATCTCGTGCCGCAGGCTTTCAGTGGCTGATGCCTTGATGTCGCCGTCGAAATCGAGCACAAACACCCGGGGTTTGACTTCAGGCTTCTTCTTTTGCTTCTTCTCGGTCTTGGCCTGGGATTTGCGCAGGGCCTTGAGCTGGTCCTTGTCGAGCAACGTCTGCTCCAGGCGGTCACGCAGGCCCTTGTAGAAATCATTGAGCTTGCTGACCTGCAATTGGCCGGCCGATTTGCGTCGGCCTTTGCTGCGCAACGCCGCGAAGCTGGCCATGACCACCAGAATGGCGACCACCAGTGTCACGGTCTTGGCCAGAAAACTGGCGTACTCGGCAAAAAACTCCACAGGGACTCCTTCAATACTAGGCGCGGCTTAAACAGGCGCGGGATATGTCCAGCATACCCATGCGCCGGCTTGTCGACCAGCCGCGAAACCTCTGGCAACAGGCCTGCAACGGGCATTTCAAACAAGCGTATGTTTTTTCATTGACAGCTCATCGCCATCCTCATAACCTCGCCAAACCTTCAACGTAGCGGGATGACGTGGACGTGGGCAGCATCTATCTGATTCGACATGGCCAGGCCTCCTTTGGTGCAGACGACTATGACGTCCTGTCGCCGACCGGTATTCGCCAGGCAGAAATCCTCGGCCAACACCTGGCGGAGCTCGGTATCAGCTTCGATCGCTGCCTCTCGGGCGACTTGCGTCGCCAGCAACACACGGCCAGCAGTGCGCTTGAGCAGTTCGCTGCCGTGGGCTTGCCCGTCCCGATCCTGGAAACCGATGCCGCATTCAACGAATTCGACGCCGATGCGGTGATCCGCGCCCTGCTGCCGGCCATGTTGGAGGATGAACCTGAAGCCCTGCATGTCCTGCGCAACGCCGCGCAAAACCGCGCCGAGTTCCAGCGCATCTTCGCTTTGATCATCGAGCGCTGGCTGGCCGGCACCTACGACACGCCAGGACTCGAAAGCTGGCTGGGGTTCGTCGAGCGCGTGCAAGCGGGTTTGCAGCGCATCCTTGAACAGGCTGACAACACCCAGAAAATCGCCGTGTTTACCTCCGGCGGCACCATCACCGCCCTGCTCCACCTCATTACGCAAATGCCTGCCCGCCAGGCCTTTGAATTGAACTGGCAAATCGTCAACACCTCGCTCAACCACCTGAAGTTTCGTGGTCGCGAGGTGGCCCTGGCTTCCTTCAACAACCATGCACACCTGCAACTGTTGAAGGCCCCGGACCTCATCACGTTTCGTTGAGTCCGGACTATTGTGACCCTGGCTGTAATCACCCAGCTCTAATTACCCAAGAAAGGATCGAACCATGACCTCCGTAGCTGACGCCGTACAAGCAATGAAAGCCAAGTTCAACCCAGCCGCTGCAGCCGGCCTGGACCTGGTATTCGGTTTCCGCATTGACGACACCAAGAACTTCTCGCTGATCGTCAAAGACAGCACCTGCGAACTGAAAGAAGGCGAAAACCCTGACGCCCAGGTGACATTGGTGATGGACGGCGAGACGCTGCAAGGTATCGTCGACGGTTCGACCGACGGCATGCAAGCCTTCATGGGCGGCAAACTGCGCGCCGAAGGCGACATGATGCTGGCCATGAAACTGTCCGAGCTGTTCCCGGCCTAAGCACGCCGCTCCCGACCTTCGGGGGCACGTCTGGCTGCAAACGAATCCCGCCCTTCGAGGCGGGATTCGTCGTTTTTCGTCCCGTTAAAACGCTGTCTGTGGATTTGCCGTCTATATTCCTTCTGGCCGCTCGCGTCAGACATCGGCCGCTTGCCCCCGATCGTTTTACGCGGAGCACTGCCATGAGCCCACCTGATGATCACGATGGCTACAACCGCCGACGTGTACTGCAAGGCCTGTCGGCGGGTGCCGTCGGTGCCTGGATCAGCCCGCTATTCGCAGGGAGTAAAACCATGCCTGATGCCCCGGCCGACCTCATTCTGTACAACGGACGCTTGCACACAGTCGATCGCAAGAAACCCCAGGCCAGCGCCGTCGCGATCAAGGACGGACGTTTCGTGGTGGTCGGCAGCGACGCCCAGGCCATGGCCCTGCAAGGTCCCGGCACACAAATCGTCGACCTCCACGGTCGCACGGTGATTCCCGGTCTCAACGACTCGCACCTGCACTTGATACGAGGAGGGCTCAATTACAACCTTGAACTGCGCTGGGAAGGCGTACCCTCCCTTGCCGACGCCCTGCGCCTGCTCAAGGACCAGGCGGACCGCACACCAACGCCGCAATGGGTGCGGGTGGTCGGTGGCTGGAACGAGTTCCAGTTCGCCGAAAAACGCCTGCCGACCATTGAAGAACTGAACAAAGCCGCACCGGACACCCCCGTATTCGTCCTGCACCTCTACGACCGCGCCCTGCTCAACCGCGCGGCATTGAAAGTGGTGGGCTACACCCGAGACACCCCGAATCCGCCTGGCGGCGAGATCCAGCGCGACGCCAACGGTGAGCCGACGGGCATGCTGATCGCCCGCCCCAACGCGATGATTCTGTACTCGACCCTCGCCAAAGGCCCGAAATTGCCCCTGGAGTATCAGGTCAATTCCACCCGCCAGTTCATGCGCGAACTCAATCGCCTGGGGGTCACCAGCGCCATCGATGCCGGCGGCGGTTATCAGAACTACCCGGACGATTATCAGGTCATCCAGCAACTGGCCAGGGACAAGCAACTGACCGTCCGCATTGCCTACAACCTGTTCACCCAAAAACCCAAGGAAGAGCTGACCGACTTCAAAAACTGGACCAGCACTTCCCGTTACGGTCAGGGCGATGACTTTTTACGACACAACGGCGCCGGGGAGATGCTGGTGTTCTCGGCGGCGGATTTCGAGGATTTCCTCGAACCTCGTCCCGACCTGCCGCACACCATGGAACAGGAACTGGAACCGGTGGTGCGGCATCTGGTGGAACAACGCTGGCCGTTCCGCCTGCACGCCACTTACAACGAATCCATCAGCCGCATGCTCGACGTCTTCGAGAAGGTCAATCGCGATATACCATTCGATGGTTTGCCGTGGTTCTTCGACCATGCCGAAACCATCACCCCGCAGAACATCGAACGTGTCAAAGCCCTCGGCGGCGGCATTGCGATCCAGGATCGCATGGCATTTCAGGGCGAGTATTTCGTTGACCGGTACGGCGCCAAAGCGGCCGAGCACACGCCTCCCATTGCGCGCATGCTTGCCGAAGGTATTCCGGTCGGCGCCGGCACCGATGCCACGCGGGTGTCCAGTTACAACCCGTGGACCTCCCTCTACTGGCTGGTCAGCGGCCGTACCGTCGGCGGCCTGGAGCTGTATCCCCAGGGCTTGAGCCGCGACACGGCGCTGGAGTTGTTCACCCATGGCAGCGCCTGGTTTTCGTCCGAACAAGGCAAGAAAGGCCAGATCAAAACCGGGCAACTGGCGGACCTGATCGCGCTGTCTGCCGACTATTTCCACATCGAGGATGAAGCCGTCAAATGGATCGAGTCGGTGCTGACGATCGTGGATGGCAAGATTGTCTACGGCACGGCGGAGTTCGAAAAACTCGGGCCACCGCCAGTGCCGGTCGTGCCGGAATGGTCGCCGGTGGTCAACGTGCCGGGACACTGGAAACCCCTGGCGCCGATGACGGCGCAAGTTCATCACTGCGTCGGGGCATGTGCGGTGCACGCCCACAGCCATGAACGGGCGCGATTATCCTCAGCGCCGGTCAGCGATTTCCAAGGATTCTGGGGAGCGTTCGGCTGTTCGTGCTTCGCGTTTTGAACGGCTACTGCCAGATAACTGAAGCCCCCTGTGGGAGCAAAGCTTGCTCGCGAAAACGATGGCACAGGCAATATCAATGTTGAATGATAAATCGTCATCGCGAGCAAGCTTTGCTCCCACAGGTGAACTCTGTGGCAGCGAAGTGGATGCTTTACCGCTGCAACAACAACGCCACCAACGCCGGCCACCCCGTTTGATGACTCGCCCCCAACCCGCGCCCGGTCGCCCCATGACAATACGCATGGAACAACACAAGGCAGGCGCTGGCAGGCGACTGCTGCGCCGCCGGACGGGGTGGTGCGGCATTCCGATAAATCTCCTCGCCACAGGGTTCGCCATCGGCTACACGAGTGTGGATTAACATTTACACTCTGCCCACCTCCCACACCGGCCACCCCATGGACATCGAACTCGCCCGCACCTTTCTGGAAATCGTCCGTCACGGCAGCCTCGCGGCAGCGGCGGAAAAACTCCACGTCACCCAGACCGCCATCACCGCGCGGGTGCAAAAACTCGAAACCCGGCTGGGCAGCACCTTGTTTGTACGCAATCGCGCCGGTGCCCGCCTCACAGCCAATGGCGAAGCGTTCGTGGTGTACGCCAACCAACTGGTGGAAACCTGGGAAGCCGCCCGCCGGGATTTGCCGTTGCCCGAGGGCTACCACAACGTGTTGCATATCGGTGGTGAGGTCAGCCTGTGCAACCCGCTGATGCTCAGTTGGGCCGGCGAACTGCGGGAGAAGATTCCCAGCCACGCGCTGAGACTGGAAATTCGCGACGGTGAGAACCTGTTGCGCCAACTGGAACTGGGCGTCCTGGACGCGGCGCTGGTCTTCCAGCCTGAGTATTGGCCACGGCTGCAAGTCGAGCAGGTGCTGGAAGAAAAACTCATCCTTGTGCGTCTGGTCGCCAGGCCCGACCCCTATGTCTACATCGATTGGGGCCCGGATTTTCGCCGCCAGCACGATGCGGCGCTACCGGACAAGGCCAAGGCAGCATTGAGCTTCAACCTCGGCCCGTTGGCGTTGCAGTTCATTCTGGAACACGGCGGCAGCGGCTATTTCCGTACCCGGGTCGTCCAGAGCTATCTGGAAAGCGGCGTGATGGAGAAGGTGCCAAAGGCCCCGGAATTCAACTATCCGACCTATCTGGTGTACTCCCGTGATCGTGATTCGGCGACGTTGCAGCAAGCGTTCGAACTCCTGCGCGAAGTCATCAAGAACGACGATGACTGGTCGCAACGCTGGGACCCGCTGACCTGATGACGGTTTGCACCGGAGCATGGCGTTTGTGGCCTGAAGGTTGGTAAAGCCGAATGGCTGAAATCGGCTAATCTGCTGGGTGATAACCGTTAGATCAGGTGATTGCAGTGAGGCAGACCACCGATACATTCCGCAGCCGCTACCGAGCCGACATTCACCCGCGCTACAACCCCTGGTTGCACGGCACCTTCGTGTTGTTGTTCGGCGGCTTGGCCGTCGGCGGGTTCTGGAGCACCGTGCATCAGGTTCAGCCGCTGGAATGGCTGGCCGTGCCAATCGCCCTGCTGTTCTTCAACTTCGGTGTGTACATGGTCCATCGCCACCTGGGGCACCACAAAAAAAGTTTCGCGCGGATGTTTTACGCACGCCACGCCGGCGACCATCACAGCTTTTTCACCCCAGGCCACATGACCTACGACAGTGCCCGGGACTGGCGGGTGATTCTGTTTCCGGCGTGGCTGATCGTGGTCCACACCGTCGTCATCACCCTGCCCTTGTGTTGGCTTGTTTCACAGCTCAACGCCAACGTGGCCGGGTTGTTGGGTGGCTGCCTGGTGCTCGGTTACCTCCTGTATGAAGTGTTCCATGCCTGCGAACATTTGCCTCCAGGCAACCCGGTCACACGCCTGCCGTGGATTCGCCAGATGCGCCGCCTGCACGAATTGCATCATCGCCGCGAAGTCATGCAGGAACGCAATTTCAATATCGTTTTTCCGTTGATGGATTACCTGTTTGGCACCCTCTATTGGGAGCCGGAAGACACCACCACAGACTCGACGAGAATCGCCATGACGCGCATGCAGCACCAGATCGACATCGCCGGAAACCCGATTGCCGTACTCGCGTACGCCAGCACGGTGACCCGCTGGCCGGAGTGGCACCCTTCCTCCCTCAATGTCGATGGCCAAAGCGGCCCGCTGCATGCCGGCTCGCGATTTGAGGAAGACATTCGCGCCGGCGGGCGTGAGGGGCATTTGAGCTGGGTGGTCGATGAGTATCTGCCGGGACGTCGCTGGCGCGCTCGGGCACAAGGTGATCACGGGCTGTCGCTGGTGCTGACCTACGAGTGCGAAGCATCGGGCAGTGACACGCGTTTTGTGCGCACGCTGGAATATCAGTTCAGCGGATGGGTCATGCGCATGGCCAACCGGCTGGTGCTCAAGCAGCGCATTGATCGCGAGTCTGCGGAGTCCATGCGCGCGTTGCGTGAAATGGCACAAAAACAGCTGGTACCGACAGGAGTCATCGTGTGAGTCGAGTGGTCAGGTTTCGTCATGTGGTGTTGCTGGTCATCGTCGCCATCGCCGCTTTTTTGCTATTGATGCCCACCAGGGTCAAACCCGTGGCCTGGACACCGCCACCCGCACCGTCACTCACCAGCGGCATCTATGCCGACAACCAACGCCTCAAGGGTCTCGAACGGGTAGGTGCGGCCAACATCGAAGGGCCGGAAGCTTTGCTGCTGGAGGAAGATTTCCTGATCACCGGCCTGCATGACGGCCGAGTGATCCGCACCAGCCTTGATGGCAAGACCACCAAGGTACTGGCCGATACCGGCGGACGCCCGTTGGGCCTGGCCCGACATCCGAATGGCCTGTTGGTGATCGCCGACGGGGTCAAGGGCCTGCTGTCCCTGGACGCTCAGGGGCAATTGATTCCTTTGACCACCACCGCCAACGGCGTGCCCTTCGGTTTCACCGACGACGTGGCCATCGACAAGTCCGGGCACTACGCCTACTTCAGCGACGCATCCGGCCGGTTTGGCTACGGCAAGGACGGCGAGGCCATCCTTGAACACGGAGGCGATGGCCGCTTGCTGCGTTATGACTTCCAGACCGGCAAGACGGCCGTGCTGCTGGACGCGCTGGAGTTTGCCAACGGTGTGACGCTGGGGCCGGACGATGCCTTTGTGCTGGTCAACGAAACCGGTGCTTATCGCATCACTCGTTACTGGCTGACAGGGCCGAAAGCCGGCACTCACGACCTGTTCATCGATAACCTGCCCGGTCTGCCGGACAACCTGTCATTTAACGGTCAGATGCGCTTTTGGGTCGCTCTTTATTCCCCGCGCAATGCCCTGCTGGACGCCACCGCACCTCACCCGTTCGTGCGCAAGATGATCGTGCGGGCGATGATGGTTTTACCTAAACCCGTCGAGAAGCGGGCCTTCGTTCTGGGACTGGATCTGGACGGTAAGGTGATTGCAAATCTGCAGGACGCGAGCAGCAATAACTACTCACCGATTACCACCGTGCGTGAATACGGGGACTGGTTGTACTTCGGGTCGCTGAAGGCAGATCACATGGCGCGATTGCCGCTGGGCAAGGCGCTGGAGAAGTAATGCGATGGCCGGACGGGAGTGATCCTCCTCCAGCGATTTACATCGCCTGACACGGCCTCATCGCGAGCAGGCTCACTCCTACCTTTGATCAGTGGTGAACACGAGTCCGCGTCGAACCCAAATCCTGTAGGAGTGAGCCTGCTCGCGATGACGGTGGGACATTCAACATCGATGTCGCCTGGTATCACCTCATCGCGGGCAAGCCCGCTCCCACAGGGGGCTGTATGGCGCCCATCAGCGAGGGTCTATCTGACCATCGCGCACCGCATTATCGGTTTCTTCACGCACACGCTCAGGATCGATGGCGGTGGCGTCGTCTTCGTCAATCGGCCGTACGCCTTCGTTATCCGGTAGTTCGTCGACGCCCGGTTCGTCTTCCGGGTTAACGGTCGTGCGTCCCGGACTCAACGGTTCGGGATGGGTCGGAATCGGGTCATACCCGCCCTGCTCTTCACTGGGGAATTTTGGTTCGTTCATAAGGCACCTCGAATGGAGCCGCGAATGGGACTCTGTTCATTCGAGGTGCTGGTATTTGTCCCCGTTCCAATTTTTCAGTCACCGGTCGTCGGTGGCCTGGTAAGGCAGGTCAGGACGGTGTCTGAAGTTGTTGAACGATCTTGTCCTTGACCTGCAAGCGGCGCTCCTTGAGCTTCTTCAGCGCATCATCACTGGGCGCATCCGACTTCGCAGTCTCGGCTTTGACAACTTCGGCGTCCGCCTGAACATACTTGTTGATCAGTGAATCCAGTAACGGATCCTTGGTGCGTTTTTGCTGGATATCTTCCTTTGAAAACTTGAGATCCTGATAAAGGTCGTGTGGCACCGGCATGGAACACCTCCGTTTGTTAATCGGTGGCAAGTGCGATCGATTGCGCTCACCAACCATCAGAATGGCCTCGGTTGGACGGTTCTGTCGAGGCCGGTGATGTCCGTTCGTCGCCCTGCCGGCAATGCGATAAAACCTTTATCCATCCAACAGCCTCCACTTAATAACGATCACTGGATCGCCTATAAAACCTGTGTGGAGAATGACCAATGGACGGATTCACCCTGCGTAACCTCGCCCTGGCCGTAGCCTTGAGCACCAGCATGGGCACGGCGTTCGCCGCTACTTCGAATGATTTCGTCGACAACGCTGCCAAAGGTGGCATCGCGGAAGTCGAGACCAGCAAACTGGCGCTGGAGAAGAGCTCATCCGCTGACATCAAGGCATTCGCCAACATGATGATCACTGATCACACCAAGGCGAACACCCAACTGGAGGCACTGGCGAAAAAGAACGACATCGAGGTGCCGGACACCACAACGTTCGTCAAGCAGGCCAAGGAAAAGATCCTCGAAATGCGCGATGAATCCTTCGATGCGGCCTATGCCAACAATCAGGTCAAGGCCCACGAAGAAACCATCGAGCTATTCAAGAAAGAAGCCGGCACCGTCACTGACGACAAAGTAAAAGGCGCGACCGAACTGAAAGCGTTTGCGCAGGAAATGTTGCCAGCGCTGGAAAAACACCTGGATATGGCGAAAAAACTGCAAGCCGCCCACCCAAGTAAATAATCGCTGCACCCATGAAAAAGGCCGCATCCCGGGATGCGGCCTTTTTTATTGTGCTCGAGAGCGCTCAACCTAGCCGCCGTCGGTATCAATGTCCGCGTCAGTGTCCTCACCGGGTTTGGCCCGATCAGGTTCCGGCTCGAAGCCCGGACTGAACTCGTTGTCGTTTTCGGTATGCTGGTTTTTCTGATCGACTGCGGTGTCAGCACTTTCCGGCTTGGCGGTTTGCTGCTGTTGCCCGGCGTCGCTTGTACCCGGCGTCTGCGGATCAATGGCCGGATCATTTCGATCAACCGCCTGGTCCTGCCCTTGCGTCATTGAATCGTCTTTCATGATCACCTCGTTAAACAGTACAAATGCACAGCTGAAGCAGCCGGGCCTTGTAGATTCGAAGCCTTCTCTGACCGCAAGGTTCCATTGGATAATCACCTGCAGAAGTTGATCTCCTCCTCGGGTTGATCTCCTCCTACACTCGACTGTGTTTGAGATAAAAATTCCTGTGCAAGCGAACAACTATTTTGCACGGCAAATGTCACTGACTTGCGCCGATCAACATTTACGGAATCGGCCAACACTTTCAAGGAGTTCAGGCACATGGCGGCACTGCAGACCAGCACACTCGATGCGATGAAAAACAACCAGGCGCAACTGTTGAATGATTGGACTCATCGCCTCGAAGCCAACGGTGCGACGCGCAACCTTAAAGAGCAGGACCTCAAGCAACAGACCACGGAACTCCTGCACCTGATCGTCTCGGGACTTGAAAGCGGCAACGGCCAGAATGTGGCGGCGCCGGGCTGGGACGAGATCCGTCTGTTTCTCGAAAAGCTCTCCCACAGCCGCGCCCTGTTGGGCCAGGACTCGCACCAGACCGCCAGCTTCATCTTCTCGCTCAAAGGCCCGATGTTTTCGATGCTGCAGAATCACTACCAGGACAACCCTGCGCTGCTCGCCGAACAACTCTGGGAGATCTCCGAACTGCTCGACGCCCTGGGCATGCACACCATCCGCACCTTCCAGAAATCCCGCGAAGCGGTGATCAAGCGTCAGCAGGAAGAACTGCTGGAACTCTCGACCCCGGTGGTCAAGTTGTGGGATGGCGTACTTGCGTTGCCGATGATTGGCACCCTCGACTCGCAGCGTACTCAGGTGGTGATGGAATCGCTGTTGCAGCGCATCGTCGACACCGGCTCTGAAATCGCCATTATCGACATCACTGGCGTGCCAACCGTCGACACCCTGGTGGCACAGCATCTGCTCAAAACCGTTACTGCCATTCGCCTGATGGGTGCCGACTGCATCATCAGCGGCGTGCGACCGCAAATCGCCCAAACCATCGTGCACCTGGGGCTGGACCTGCAAGGCGTGGTCACCAAAGCCAACCTGGCCGACGCACTGAAACTGGCCCTTACCCGACTGGGCCTGTCCGTCAACAAGGCGGGCTGAGCCTATGGATCGCATCCCTATTTTGCAGATGGGCGACTTTCTGCTGGTGACCATTCAGGTCGACATGCATGACCAGTTGGCCTTGACGCTTCAGGACGACCTGTCCGAGCGCATCAGCCGAACCTCCGCCCGAGGCGTGTTGATTGATATTTCAGCGCTGGACATGGTCGACTCGTTCATCGGACGGATGATCGGCACCATTTCCGGCTTGTCGAAAATCATGGATGCACAGACCGTGCTGGTCGGCATGCAGCCCGCCGTCGCCATCACCCTCGTTGAATTGGGGCTGACGTTGCCAGGCGTTAGCACCGCACTGAACGTCGAGCGCGGGATGAAACTGCTGCAGGATCGAGTACGCGAGCAATGAACGTGCGCAGCAGCGGCAGCCAACCTATCAACATCGAGCAGGACGTCGTCCTGGCGCGCCAGACGGCGCGCAAGCTGGCCACCGAGTGCGGCATGCGCCTGATCGACCTGACCAAACTGGTGACCGCCGTCAGCGAGCTGGCGCGCAACACCATGGTCTATGGCGGTGGCGGCGACATGGACTGGCAGATCCTCGAGGACAACGCCCGCACCGGTCTGCGCCTGATTTTCCGCGATGAAGGCCCGGGCATTCCCGACCTGAAGCTGGCCATGACCGACGGCTGGACCTCCGGCGGCGGCCTTGGGCTCGGTCTGACGGGGGCGAAGCGCCTGGTAGAAGAGTTCGAACTCGAAACCGAGCCTGGCAAGGGCACTCGAATAACGATTACGCGATGGGCATGACGATCAGCGGTTCGATGACGCAGGTATTACCCATCGAAGACAGCAGCCAGATCGGCCACGCACGCCGTACCGTCCAGCAACTCGCGGAGAGAAATGGCTTCGACGCGACCGATTGCGGGCGCGTGGCGCTGGTGGCCACCGAGCTGGCGAGCAACATTCTCAAACATGCGACCCGCGGCGAATTGCACTTGCGAATACTGCCCAGGGCCTCAGGCGCCGGCATTGAAATGATCGCCGTGGATCGCGCCGGTGGCTTCGACGTGGACGCCTGCCTTGCCGACGGGTTTTCCACCCGGGGCACTCAGGGCATCGGGCTCGGGGCGGTGTCGCGCCAGACTGAAGTGTTCGACGTCTACGCGGATGCCCGGGGCGCCGTGCTGTTGGCACGCCTGTATCCACGCGGCGACAAGGCGCCGGATCAGCGGTTTGGTGTCAGCCAGCACTCGCTGCACAACGACCCGGCCTGCGGCGATGTCTGGCACCTGGCGTTTGACGGGCCCTGCATCAGCGCGCTGGTGATCGACGGTTTGGGCCATGGCGAAGACGCCGAACGAGCGGGCCGCGCCGGTGAGATAGCTTTCGCGCAGGCACCGTTTTCGACGCCGGTGCATCTTGTGGAAGACATCCATCGCGACATGCTCGGCACCCGGGGCGGCGCGCTGGCCATCGCGCAGTTCGACAGCCACCGGGATGCGCTGAGATTCGTCGGTATCGGTAACATTGGCGCCAGCCTGATAGAACCTGGAAAATCACGCGGCCTGGCCTCCCACCCCGGCATCGTCGGTGGCCAATATCGAAAGGCGCAACCCTTTGACTATGCTCAAGTGAACGGACAACTATTGATCATGTACAGCGACGGCCTGCAGTCCCGATGGAACCTGCAAGATTACCCCGGCCTGGTGCATCGCCATCCCGCCGTGATTGCGGCCATTCTGCACCGGGATTTTTGCCGGGGACGCGATGACGTCACGGTGGTGGTAATTGCTCTGGAGGCCGCCCATGGCTGATACACCCATGAGTCAGTTGGACGAGCAAACGGCACTGGTTGCACGCTTGCAAAGCGAAGCCAACGCCCTGCGCGAAGAGCTGGATGAAACCAACCAGGGCGTGTTGGCGCTGTACGCCGAGCTCGACAACCAGGCCGAAGAGCTGCGCCAGGCCTCGGACCTGAAAAGCCGTTTCCTGTCGTACATGAGCCATGAATTCCGCACGCCGCTGGGCTCGATCCTGAGCATCACCGGCCTGTTGACCGACGAGCTCGATGGCCCTTTGAGTGCCGAGCAACACAAGCAGGTGGCGTTCGTCAGCACTGCTGCGCGGGAACTCAGCGACATGGTCGACGACCTGCTGGACCTGGCGAAGATCGAAGCCGGGCGTATCAGCATTTCCCCGGCCTGGTTCGACATGTTCGACCTGTTTGCGGCCCTGCGCGGCATGTTCCGGCCGATTGTCGACGCCAGCGCCGTGGACCTGATCTTCGAAGAGCCGGTGGGCTTGCCCAGGTTGTATACCGACGACAAGAAACTCGCGCAGATCCTGCGCAACTTCATATCCAACTCGTTGAAGTTCACCACACGCGGCGAAGTAAGGGTTTCCGCGCGGCTCGAGGGCGACGCTCACGTACGCTTTGCGGTCAGCGATACCGGAATAGGTATCGCGCCGGAGCTACATGGCGCATTGTTCGAGGACTTCTCTCAGGTTGACTCCCCCTTGCAGAAACGTCTTCGCGGTACCGGACTCGGGCTATCCTTGTGCAAACGCTTTGCTGCGTTGTTGGGTGGCGAAGTGGGGCTCGAAAGCAAACCCGGCGCAGGTTCGACCTTTTTCGTGATCATCCCGCTGGCCATTGCCATGGAGCCTGCCGATGAAACGTGACATCCGCTTGCTGATCGTCGATGACAACGTGGCTACGCGCTATGCCTTGCGCCGGCGCCTGGAAAGCCACGGCTACGAGGTGCTGGAAGCAGGTACGGGTGGCGAGGGGCTGGACCTGATCGACAACGTCGAGCTTGATGCGTTGATCCTCGACGTCAACCTGCCGGACATGAGCGGTTTCGACATCGTGCGCAAACTGCGCTCCGAAAGCGCGACTGCGCTGTTGCCGGTGATTCACGTGTCTGCGGCGTCGATCCAGACGGGCGACATCATCACCGGTCTCGACGCCGGCGCCGATGCCTACCTGATTCACCCGGTCGACCCGGATGTACTGCTGGCGACCCTGCGCACCTTGCTGCGGGTGCGCGAAACCGAAAATGCCCTGCGTGAAAGCGAGGCGCGCTTTCGCGAGATCTTCGTCAATGTGTCCGCCCCCATCGCGGTGCTGGATGCACAACTCAACGTCCACGAATGCAACCATGCGTTTGCTCAGCTGATTCAGGACAACCTCGATCCAGACACCTTGCGCGAATGCTTCGCGCCGGACCAGGGCGCCGTCATCGACGAACTGCGCCTGCGTCTGGCCTACGGCGAACGCTGGAGAGGCACCCTGAACATGCGCGTCCAGGGTGAGGTCCGTGAGGCCGAATGGCAGATTTCACCTTACCGCACCCCCGAATTGAGCCTGGTGTTCGTCGAAGACGTCACCGAGCACCGCCACCGCGAACGCTCGCATCTGGCTCGTCTCGATGACGCCACGACCCAGTTGGCCAAGGAAGTCGCCGAACGCGTGCGCACCGAGGCCCAATTGCTGCAAGTGCAGAAAATGGATGCCTTGGGCAAGCTGACGGGCGGCATCGCCCACGACTTCAACAACTTACTGACCGGCATCATCACCAGCCTCGAACTGATCCAGAAACGCGTCGCCGACTCCCGCACCGACAAGGTTCAGTTCTATGCCGAAGCGGCGTTGAACTCGGCCATGAGCGCAGCCTCCCTGACCCATCGCCTGCTGGCCTTCGCCCGTCAGCAGCCGCTGGATACCCGGCCCGTGGACATCAACGAGCACGTTCGCTCCCTTGAGGAATTGCTGGCGCGCACCATGGGTGAACGCATTGCCCTGAAGCTGGAGCTGACCTCCAAACCCGCCATCGCGCTGGTCGATCCGATCCAGCTTGAAAGTGCCGTGCTCAATCTGGTGATCAACGCCCGCGACGCGCTGCCACAGGGTGGCAATGTCTGGGTCAGCACCTACGCCGCCTACTCCCACGGCGACCCTAATCTGGCGGATGGCGCCTACGTCGCCCTGTCCGTACGCGATGACGGGACCGGCATCGACCACAGCGTCATCGACAAGGTTTTCGATCCATTCTTCACCACCAAGCCGTTAGGCCAGGGCACAGGGCTGGGGCTGTCGACCATCTACGGCTTCGCCCGTCAATCCGGCGGCGATGCGCACATCCGCAGCGTGGCCCGACGGGGCACCGAAGTCACCATCATGCTGCCGGCCAGCTCCGACCCGACCATCAGCAAGGTGGCTCCAACCCTCGTCGACGCTCAGGGTGAGGGTGAACATGTGTTGATCGTCGAGGACATGCCGTCGGTGCGCATGTTCGTGGCAGAAGTGTTGGTGGATGCCGGTTACCGATGCACCCAGGTGGGAGACATCGAAGGCGCGCTGGAACGCTTGCAGAACGACCCGTCCATCGACCTGCTGCTGACCGATGTCGGCCTGCCCCGCATGACCGGCCGGGAGCTGGCGGACGTGGCGCGGGACTGGCGCGAGAAGTTGCCGATCCTGTTCATGACCGGCTACGCGGAAAACGCGATCAATCGTCAGGTATTTCTTGGCGATGGCATGGAGATGCTGGTCAAGCCGTTCCAGATCAGTGAACTGCTGGACAAGGTACGACGCACGCTTGATGGTGCCTGACAGGCCTCATCGCGAGCAGTCTCGCTCCCGCATTAGACTGCGTCGCTTCGGACAAACCGGTCATCTGTGGGAGCTGGCTTGCCAGCGATGCGGTCGTGTCAGGCGACATCTCAGCAACATGTCAGGCCGCCATCGCTGGCAAGCCAGCTCCCACAGTGATTCGGGTCGTTCGCGAATTTGGGTACAGCCACTGAACCTGTGTCCAGGCTTGCCCCGGCGGCGTTCCGACAATAGGACCCGTTAGCTAACCCGCTTTCACATGCCAAGCACCCTAGCCAAAAACGGCGCGGTCTTGCTTTTCTTGCTACCGGCGACCTTCTTCGGCACCCCCGCCACGACAATTTTCCCGCCCTGATCCCCCGCTCCCGGCCCGATATCAATCACCCAGTCACTCTGCGCAACCACGCGCATTTCGTGCTCGACAACAATCACCGTGTGCCCCGCCGTCACCAGGGTATTCAATTGTTCCATCAACCGGTCAACGTCCCTTGGATGCAGCCCGGTGGTGGGTTCGTCGAGCACGTACAACGTCGCCCCGCGCTGATTGCGCTGCAGTTCGGTGGCCAGTTTGATACGTTGCGCTTCACCGCCTGACAGCTCTGTCGCCGGCTGGCCGAGACGCAGGTAACCCAGGCCGATATCGCGCAGCACCTCCAGCGAACGACGAATCCCCGCTTGCTCGGCGAACACCTCGACCGCTTCGTCCACCGTCAACTGCAACACCTGGGCGATGTTCAAGCCCTGCCAGGTGATGGCCAGTGTCTCGGGGTTGTAGCGCGCGCCGTGGCAGGTCGGGCATGGCGCATAAACGCTGGGCATGAACAGCAACTCGACACTGACAAAACCTTCGCCTTCACACGTCGGGCACCGGCCCTTGGCAACGTTGAAAGAAAATTGCCCGGCGTCGTAGTGCTTCTTCCGCGCCTCGTCCGTCGCGGCGTAAAGCTTGCGCACGTTGTCGAACAGACCGGTATACGTCGCCAGGTTCGAGCGCGGCGTGCGGCCGATGGGTTTCTGGTCGACCTGCACCAGACGCTTGATCGACCCCAGCCCCGCTGTAACCTGGCCGCCGCTGACTTGCGGCGCGTCGTCTTCAAGGCTCGGCTCTGGCGCATCGTTGTCACTCACCACACGGCCGAGGTGCGCGCCCACCAGTTCCAGCAATGCCTGGCTGACCAGGCTGGACTTTCCGGAGCCGGACACCCCGGTGACCGAGGTAAAACAGCCCAGCGGAAACTCGACGCTGACGTTGTTCAGGTTGTTGCGAGTGATGCCCTCCAGGCGCAACCAGTCGGACGGCTTGCGGCTGTCTCGTGGCTGGACGACCTGCGCTGCGAACAAGTAATCACGGGTCTGCGATTCCACTACGTTCGCCAGGCCCGCAGGCGGCCCGCTGTACAAGATGCGGCCGCCAAGCTCGCCCGCCGCGGGACCGACATCGATCAGCCAGTCAGCGCGGCGCATCGTTTCCAGGTCATGCTCGACCACGAACAAGGTATTGCCGGAGGCTTTCAGGCGTTGCAGTGCGTCGAACAGCGCCTCGCCATCCGCCGGGTGCAGGCCGGCCGATGGTTCGTCCAGCACGTAAATCACCCCGAACAATTGCGAACCCAATTGAGTCGCCAGGCGCAATCGCTGCAACTCGCCGGAGGACAGGGTCGGCGTGCTGCGTTCCAGCGCCAGATACCCCAGCCCCAGGTCCGTGAGCGTACTGACCCGTTCCAGCAGATCCTGGGCAATGCGCTGCGCCGCCAGGCGTTTTTCCACGGACAGATTGGGCGTGTGGCGCACATCCGGCGCATTGGCGTGACCACTGGCGCCATGGGCCACACGCTGCTCACGGGCTTCGCGGGTCTGCACGTGCGTCAACACGTCGCCCGCCTCGTCCGCCTGTTCGAGGTAGCTGTGCGCCGCCACCGGTTTCAACACCTCGGCGACTTGCAGCAACGGCATCTGCGACAACTCGCCAATGTCGTATCCGGCAAAGGTCACCGACAACGCCTCACGCTTCAGCCGCTTGCCCTCGCACAACGGACACGGGCTGCCGAGCATGAATTGCGAGACGCGCTTCTTCATCAGCGCGCTTTGAGAGTGAGTGAAGGTATGCAGGATGTAGCGCCGGGCACCGGTGAACGTGCCCTGGTAACTGGGTTCCATTTTGCGCTTGAGCGCGACTTTGGTTTCGTCAGGCGTGAGGCCAGCGTACACCGGCACCGTCGGCGTCTCTTCGGTGAAGAGAATCCAGTCGCGCTGCTTTTTCGGCAGATCGCGCCATGGCTTGTCGACGTCGTACCCCAGGGTCACGAGGATGTCCCGCAGGTTCTGTCCCTGCCACGCCATGGGCCATGACGCGACGGCACGCTGGCGGATGGTCAGGCTCGGGTCCGGGACCATCAGCGCTTCGGTGACTTCATAGACCCGGCCAAGACCGTGGCATTGCGGGCAAGCGCCTTGTGGCGTGTTGGGGGAGAAATCTTCGGCGTACAACATCGGCTGGCCCGGCGGGTAACTGCCGGCGCGGGAATAGAGCATGCGGATCAGGCTCGACAGGGTCGTCACACTGCCCACTGAAGAGCGTGTGCTCGGTGTGCCGCGCTGTTGCTGCAAGGCCACGGCCGGCGGCAAGCCCTCTATGGAGTCGACATCCGGCACGCCGACCTGATCGATCAGACGTCGCGCATAAGGCGCCACGGATTCGAAATAGCGGCGCTGCGATTCGGCATAGAGCGTCGAAAACGCCAGGGAGGATTTCCCCGAGCCCGACACACCGGTGAACATCACCAGGGCGTCACGGGGAATGTCGACATCGACATTCTTGAGATTGTGCTCCCGGGCACCCCGCACCCTGACCATGCCGGAGGTTGGATTGGAAGTCATAGGCCGCCTTGATCAATTTGGAATGCGATCCCCTGTAGGAGCTGCCGAAGGCTGCGATCTTTTGATCTTTGTTTGGCGATCTCACCCGAAAAATCAAGATCAAAAGATCGCAGCCTTCGGCAGCTCCTACAGGGGTATGTATTCAGCCGCTGAGCACGCTGCGCACCATGCGGGTGAGCGCGTCCGGCCCGTAGGGTTTACTCAGCAGAAAGGTATCAGCGCTGAGCTGGTGATTGCGCGAAATGATGTCGCGGGTATGCCCCGACGTGAACAACACGGCCACCGGCGGCTTCTGCACCTTGGCCCATGCCGCCAGATCCGAACTCTTGATCAGCCCCGGCATGACCACGTCGGTGAAAATCAGGTCTACCTCCCAACCCTCCAGCAGCATCTGCATGGCCGCATCGCCGTTGGCGGCCGTCAGGACCGTGTAACCCTCTTCCTGCAGCAACTCCACTGCGGCGACGCGCACCGCTTCGTTATCCTCGACCACCAGAATGGTTTCATGACCGCCAAGAGAGTGTGCCTCCTGGGTGATCGTTTCACTCTGCGGTGCACGCAGGCTGCGCGGGAAATACAGCTGCACCCGCGTGCCCTGCCCTTCGACGCTGGTCATTTCGATATGGCCGCCGCTCTGCTTGACGAAGCCGAACACCATGCTCAGCCCAAGCCCCGTGCCCTGGCCATCAGCCTTGGTGGTGAAGAACGGCTCGAATGCCTGGGCAAGGACGTCGGGCGACATGCCGACGCCGCTGTCGACCACGGCAACACGCACATAGTCACCGGGCACAATGCCTTTGCCGGCACAGAACTCGCGATCGAGAACAATGTTCTCGGCGCTCAGCTCCAGGATACCTTCACCCTGCATGGCATCGCGGGCGTTGATCGCCAGGTTGAGGATGGCGTTTTCCAGTTGATTGCGGTCCACGTGCAAGTACCAGGAATCCAGCGGCATCCGCACCGCGATCTGCAGTGTTTCTCCGAGCGTGCGTTGCAACAGTTCACCGAGGCTTTCGAAGATCTGCCGGGGGTGATGGACCGCAGGCGACAGCGGCTGGCGGCGGGCAAACGCCAGCAACTGCGAGGACAGTTTGGCGCCGCGTTCAACCGCAACAATCGACGCCTTGACCCGGCGTTGAACGTTGGAATTGTCCGGCTCATGCCGCGCCAGCAAATGCAGGTTGCCAGCGATGACCTGCAGCAGATTATTGAAGTCGTGGGCCACGCCGCCAGTCAGGCCTCCGATGGCTTCGAGCTTCTGCGATTGACGCAGTTGCTCTTCCGCCGCCAGGCGCGCCTCGACCTCCTCAGCCACGCGCTGCTCCAGGTTGCGAGTGAACCGCAGCAAGGATTCTTCAGCGTTCTTGCGCTCGTTGATGTCGATCAGCACGCCGGGAAAGCGCAGCGGTTTGCCCTGTTCATCGAACTCGCAACAACCGCTCGCCAGTACCCACAGGTAACTGCCGTCAGGGCGACGTACGCGGTATTCGGCGTTAAACGGTTCACCGGTTTTCACCGCTTGTTTAACCTGGTCCTGAACCCAGCTGAAATCGTCCGGATGAATCCGCGACTCGGCGATGTCCATGGGCAAGTTGACCAGGTCCTGGTCAGTCGGGTAGGTGAATGTTCGGGCGAAACGTTCATCACCGGAGAGCACGTTGTCCTTGATGTCCCAGACAAACGAGCCCAGCAATGCCCCGGCATTGAGCGCCAGGCGTACCCGCTCGTTGTCGGCGCGATAGGCGTCTTCGGCAGCCTGTCGCCGGCGTTCGGAAATCACATGGTCGGTGGTTTCGACCACCATCGCGATGACGCCGGCAGGACACCCGGTATCATCGGCGACCGGGCTGTAATACAGGTCGAGCCAGACGTCCTCGGGTACACCGTTGCGAAGCAGCACCAGTTCTTTATTGCGATAGGACAAGGTCCCGCCGGCGAGGCAGGTATCCACTACATGGCGGTTGAAGTCGGCGACTTCCGGCCAGCCCAGCTCCACCGGCGAACCCAGCAGATAAGGGTGCCGGCCACCGGCGAATTCGGAGTACGCATCGTTGTAGACCATGTACCCGGCCCGCCCCCAGAGCATCACGATTGGCAGTGGCGAGGCGAGCATCATCTGCACGGCACTGCGCAGGCTTTTGGGCCAGGCGTCAAAGCTTCCAAGGTCGGTCAGACTCCAGTCGAAAGCACGAATGCGTCCGGCCATTTCGCCGTTCCATCCGGCACACCCGTGGCTATCGTCTAGAAACTGCATTGACTGACTCTTTTGTCCCTGAAATGACACCTGTTTGCTTCGAGCACTTGGGGCGCCAATGGTTTCATTAAGGTATGACCATCCGTTCCTTTGTGACCTTGTAGCAGCTGGCGAGGCACGAGGCTGCGTTGCGTGTCCGCAGGACCGCCCCCGGGGGCCGCTTTGCAGATTCTGTAGCAGCTGCCGAGGTACGAGGCTGCGTTGGGTTGCGAAGCGACCCCTGGGCGGTCCTGCGGACACGCAACGCAGCCTCGTACCTCGGCAGCTGCTACAAGGTGGGTGGCGGCTATGGATCGAGCGTCACACCTCAATCAAATGCTTAAACGGATGGTAGCCAGTTTTCAGCGTGGCCGCGACGTCGAGGATGGCCTTTTCGATGCCGTTCAAATGCAGGCAGGTGAGTTCGATCGCCGCGCTCTGGTTACCCGCCTCGATGTACTCGATCAAACGCAGGTGTTCGTCGTCACGGCAGGCTTCGTGGCTGTCGTCATCCAGCGCTGCCGCATACAGCGAGGCACGGGAAATCAGCTTCTGAAACCAGTCGAGCAGCACCGGGTTGTTCAGGCTGCGCGCGAGCTTGATGTGGAACTCGCCCAACAAATGAATCAGCCGTTCGTGGTCACCGCTTTGATGCGCTTCATCTTCCAGCAACAAGTGATCGCGCAGGTCCCGGGTTACGGAAGTGTCCCGCCGACGGCACAGTTCACTGACGATGCCGATCTCGACCAGGCGCCGGGTTTCAAACAACGAACGGATCTCCTCGTCACTCGGCAACGACACCGACGCACCTTTATTGGGCTCGGTCGTGACCAGCCCATCCGCCTCCAATTGCTTGAGCGCGGCACGAACCGACGTCCGGCTGACATTAAAAAGTTCGGCCAGTGACGCCTCGCCCAGCTTCATGCCCGGGCGTAAAGAACGTTTGCTGATCGCCTCGTAAACCCCTTGGTAGACGCGGTCGACGGTCGTCTCGAGTTTTTTGTCGGTCATCTGAACACTCCTGATGCGCTGAGCAACCAGCCCCTGGCGATGAGCAGCCATTGAAAAAGGGGGTTGCACAGGCAGATTAATCCGGTTATTTCTAGATTGCATCCAGATATTGCATACAATAATTAGAGGAATGCACCATTATGGGTCATCCAGTCGCGATTGAAGTGCGTAACGTTTCCAAGCGGTATTCCGACGATCCCGGGCTGGCGCCCGCCCTCGACAATGTCTCTGTAGACATTGCCGACAACGAATTCTTCACCCTGCTCGGCCCCTCCGGCTGCGGTAAAACCACCCTGCTGCGCACCATTGCCGGTTTCGAGCACGTCAGCGACGGCGAGATCCGCCTGGCTGGCGAACCGGTCAACCACTTGCCGCCCTTCAAACGTCGGGTCAATACGGTGTTCCAGAGTTACGCGCTGTTTCCACACATGAGTGTCGCGCAGAATATCGCCTTCGGCCTCGAGATGCAGGGTCTTGATCGCAAGCAGACGGCCCAGCGAGTGGAAGAGATGCTCGCCCTGGTGCAAATGCAGCACCTGGCTCAACGCAAACCCGCCGAATTGTCCGGCGGCCAGCAGCAGCGTGTCGCGCTGGCACGGGCATTGGCGCCGAAACCGAAAGTGTTGTTGCTGGATGAGCCCTTGTCGGCCCTCGACCTCAAGTTGCGCAAAGAGATGCAGGTCGAACTCAAGCGCGTGCAGAAGGAAGCCGGGATCACGTTCATTTTCGTGACCCACGATCAGGAGGAAGCCCTGACCCTGTCCGATCGCATTGCCGTGATGTCCGCCGGCAAGATCCTGCAGATCGGTACTCCGAACGACATCTACGAACGCCCGCAACATCAATTCGTGGCGCAGTTCATCGGCGACATCAACTTCCTTCCCGGCCACCTCAAGCGCGGCCTGCACAACGAAAACCTGTTCATCCCCAACGGCATGCCGGTGGAAATCCCCTGTGCGCCTCAAGGGGTCGACAGCGCCAAGGTGCAATTGGCCTTCCGCCCGGAACGTTCGCAACTGGTCGACCCGACGCAACCCCATCACCTGCGTGGCGTGATCGAAGCGGTGCTGTATGTCGGCACCGCGACGCTCTATCAATGCCGTTTGAACAACGACATCAAGGTCATGCTGCGCGAGAACAACGAAGGCCTCAACCGTGGCCGGCTGGTCGGTGATCGCGTCGCGGTCAATCTGCCGCCCCATGCCTGCCTGTTGATGGAGGCCTGAGATGAGCGTCAGCAGCACTTCCCCCGCCCTCAACCGTGCGCTGTTGCTCAGCCCGGTGGTTCTGACCCTGCTGGCCCTGATCGCCATCCCGCTGGGGATCATGGGCTATATCAGCCTGTTACCTCGCAACGTCTATGGCGGTGTCGACTGGCAGGCCAACTGGCAATTGCAAAGCTATGTGCAGCTGTTTTACCAGGAAGGTTTCGACGGTGAACTCGAGCTCAACTGGGTCTACGCCCAGGCATTGTTACGCTCGGTTTTCCAGGCCGGCGGCACCACGGTGTTGTGTTTCCTGTTCGGCTTTCCGGTGGCGTTGTGGATGTCGAGCCTCACCCCCCGCCGACGTAACCTCATGGTCTTGCTGATCACCATTCCATTCTGGACCAACCTGCTGATCCGCAACTACGCCTGGCTGATCATCCTGCGCGAGCACGGCTGGGTGGCGCAAAGCCTCAACGCGCTGTTCCCCCAGGCCGGTGGCATCACCCTGCTTTACAACGACTTCGCGGTCAGCGTCGGGCTGGTCTACAGCTTCCTGCCGTTCATGATTTTACCGATCTACTCGACCCTGGAAAAACTCGACTGGCGGCTTGTCGAAGCCGCCTACGACCTGGGTGCCAATCGCTGGCATGCGCTGAAGCGGATCATCCTGCCGCTGTCGATGCCGGGGGTGATTGCCGGTGCGCTGCTGGTGTTTGTGCCGAGCCTCGGCGCGTTCATCACCCCGGCGATTCTCGGCGGCGGCAAGACGCTGATGATCGGCAACCTGATCCAGCAGCAGTTCGGCACGGCGCGCAACTGGCCGCTGGGCAGCTCGCTGTCATTTCTGCTGCTGGGGATTCTGTTGCTGTCGCTGGTGCTGTACGCCCTCTATAGCCGCAGCGCCGCCAAAACTCTTCGTCGGGGAGCCACCGCATGATCGCCCTGCACCTGAAAAAACTGCCGCTCACCCGCGAAGTCAGCCTGCTGATCCTGGCCTATCTGTACGTGCCGATCTTCGTGCTGATCGCCTACAGCTTCAATGCCAACCGTTCGGCGACGGTGTGGACCGAGTTTTCCTTCGCCTGGTACGGGCGGATCCTGGCCAACCCGTCGATACAGACCGCCGCACTGAACTCGATCATCGTTGCCAGCATCGCCACGGTCTGCGCCACGGCGATTGCCTTGCTCGCAGCGCTGGCGACCTACCGGCCTTTTTATGGACAGAAGATGGTCGAGGGCGGGATCAACCTGCCGCTGATCCTGCCGGAGATCGTCACCGCCGTCGCCACCCTGCTGCTGTTCATGGCACTGGGGATCAAGCTCGGTTTGCTTACGGTGATCGTGGCGCACGTCGGCTTCTGCATTCCCTTTGCCTACCTGCCCATCCGTGCCCGGCTCAATGATCTGGACAAGAGCCTGCTGGAGGCGGCGAACGACTTGTACGCCAATCCGTGGCAGGTGTTCCGTCGGGTCACGTTGCCGTTGCTGTGGCCTGCGGTGTTGTCCGGTTCGGTGCTGGCGTTCGTGGTCAGCCTCGACGATTTCATCATGACGTTCTTCGTTGCCGGCCCTGGTTCCACGACCTTGCCGGTGTACATCTTCTCGGCCATCAAGGCCGGCGTGACGCCGGAGATCAACGCGATCTCGACCCTGATGCTGGTGATCTCCATCGTGCTGGTGGTGCTGGCCTTCTGGCTGGGACAGCGCGGCAAAAACCAATGAGTCCTTTTCCCTCTGGAGCGTTCTCGATGAAAAATAAAAGCATGCGTTGCGGCGTCGCCGGCCTGGCCCTCAGTTGCTTCACCGCACTCACTGCGTTCGGCGCACAGGCCGCCGAGCCCAAAGAATTGTTCTTCTACAACTGGACCGATTACTACCCGGTCGAGCTGCTGGCCAAGTTCGAAAAAGAGACCGGCATCAAGGTCACCATGGACGGCTACGACAGCAACGAAACCCTGCTGGCCAAATTGCAGGCCGGCGGTGCGGCCTATGACGTGATCGTGCCGTCGCAGTCGATCATGCAAACCCTGATCAAACAGGACCTGCTGCTGGAAATCGACGCGTCGGCCCTGCCCAACTTCCAGTACGTCAAACCGGCGTTCCGCGACCCGAGCTTCGACCCCGGCCGCAAGTTCTCGGCGCCGTACCTGTGGGGCACCACCGGATTCTCCTATGACAGTGCGCGGGTGCCTGGCGGCAAGCTGGACGATTCCTGGAAGGAGTTCTTCGAGCCGCGCAAGGAACTGCAAGGCCAACTGGCGGCGCTCGACACCTCCAGCAGTGTGATCAACGCTGCCAGTCATTACCTGGATGTCGACGAATGCAGCGAAAACCCGCAGGACGCCAAGCGGATTCTGGAGCTGCTGCAAAAACAGAAGCCGTTCCTGAAGATGTACAGCTCGGACAACACCGTCGACCGCATGGCCTCCGGTGAAGTGATCATGATGCAGAACTGGAACGGTTCGACGGCGCGGGCGACCTTGCAAAAGAACACCATCAAGTACGTTTATCCGCGTGAAGGTGTGGCGATGTTCCAGGACAACTTCGCCGTGCCCAAAAGCGCGCCGCACCCTGGCAACGCGAAGGTGTTCATCGACTGGATGATGAAACCGGAAAACGCTGCCGCCGTGTCCAACGCCATTGCCTACGCCAACGGTATCCAGAGCGACAAGCTGCTCGACGCCAAATGGAAGGTCATGGACGCCATCAACATGCCCGACGAATTCGCCTCGCGCCTGCGGCCTGAAAAGGAATGCAGCAACAAGGCGCGGGAACTGCAGGACCGGATCTGGGCGAAGCTTAAAGGCTGATCGTTTGACTTGAAACCAGGTCGCGGCCATCGCTAGCAGGCTAGCTCCCACAGGATTCGGGGTTGCCCCGGATTCTGTGACCCACACAAAACTACTGTGGGGGTTGCCTCAGATTCTGGCCCCACACAAAACCACTGTGGGAGCTAGCCTGCTAGCGATGAGGCCAGCCGGAACACCGCTGATTTAAAGAATGAATGAGGTTTATATGTCCAAACCCCGCTGGCTACGCAACGTGCGCCCCTACGGCGCCACCGCCGAAGACCTGCTGATCGAAAACGGCCGGTTCACCCAACGTCGCCCCGCCTCGACCACCGAGCTGCTGGCCACCGACATTGACGGCCAACACCAGCTCCTCACCCCGGCTCTGGTGGAAAGCCACGTGCACCTCGACAAAACCCTCTGGGGCCAACCCTGGCGTCCCAACAGCGCAGGTCCCACGCTCAAGGACTACATCGCCAACGAGCGCCGCATCCTGCGTGAAGTCGAAACCCCCATCGCCCAACGCGCCGGCGCGCTGCTGGAAAACTGCATCGCCCGTGGCTCGCTGACCCTACGCTGTCACGTCGACATCGACCCGGAATTCGGCCTGCGCCACGTCGAAGCCATGCAGCAATTGCGTGAAAAATACCGTGACCTGATCGACCTGCAACTGGTGGTGTTCCCGCAGACCGGTCTGATCAGCCGTCCCGGCACCGCCGAACTGATGCGCGAAGCCATGGCCCTTGGCGTGGAGAATGTCGGCGGACTGGATCCGTGCGGGATCGACAACGACCCGATCGCACAGCTCGATTTCGTCTTCAAACTGGCCAGCGAATTCGAGCGTGGCGTGGACATTCACCTGCACGACAAAGGTGAGTTGGGCCTGTGGCAAATTTCGCTGATCGCCGATTACACCGAGCGCTTTGGGCGTCAGGGCCGGGTGATGATCAGCCACGCCTACTGCCTCGGCATGCTGCCGTGGAGCCAGGTCAAACCCGTCGCCGAACGTCTGGCGGCCCTGGGTATTTCGTTGATGAGTTCGGCACCGGCCGATTGCGCGGTGCCGCCGTTCCTCGCACTGCGTGAAGCGGGGGTGAATGTGTGCCTGGGTTCGGACGGGATTCGCGATGCCTGGTCGCCCATGGGCAACGGCGACATGCTGGAACGGGCGATGCTGCTGGCGTTTCGTTTCGATTTGAACAAGGACGATGAACTGGCGGCGGCGTTCGAGGCGGCGACGGTGAATGGCGCTCGGGCACTGGGGTGTGAAGGTTATGGTCTGGAGATCGGCCAGCCAGCGGACTTTCTGCTGATGCCGGTGCAGACCCTTGGTGAAGCGGTGGTTTCGCGGCCGCTGCGGCAGGTCTATCGCGCGGGTGTTTTGATCGCCGCCGATGGACGCTTGCTGGAAAGCCGCCTGTGAAACCCGGAGCGGTCAAAACAGTCGGCCTCAAAGCCAGCTGCGTGGTCGGTTTCGATGGCACGCAGCACGTGCTGTGGCGCGATGGCGAGGTGGTCTTTGAAGGTTCGCGCATCCTGTTTGTCGGGCGCGGCTATGGCGGGCCGGTGGATCAGTGGATCGACTACGGCAATGCGCTGATCGGCCCCGGTTTTATCGATCTGGATGCGCTGGGTGATCTCGATTCCACCGTGCTGACCCTGGACAACGGCGACGAGCGTGACATGGGCCGGATGTGGTCTTCGGACTATCTGGCCAGAGGTCCGCGCGAGAGTTACAGCCCGCAGGAAGAGGTCTTCAAGTACCGCTACGCCTTCACTCAGTTGATCCGCAACGGCATCACCACCGCCATGCCGATCACCTCGATGTACTACCGCGAGTGGGCAGAAACCTACGACGAGTTTTCTGCCGTGGCCGGTGTGGCGACCGAGTTGGGCCTGCGCACCTACCTCGGTCCCTGCTACATGAGCGGCATGAGTTACTGGCAGGCCGACGGCACGTTGGCGCACCACTGGGATGAAGCCCGTGGCATGGCCGGGCTCGATGCCGCTGAACGTTTCTTTCGGGATTTCGACGGTGCGAACAACGGCCTGATTCGCGGTGCGTTGCTGCCCGACCGCATCCAGACCTGCACCCCAGCGCTGCTGCAACGCACAGCCGCGCTGAGCCGCGAACTCAACGCGCCGATGCGGCTGCATTGCTGTCAGGGGCTTGGTGAGGTGGCGATGGTCGAGCAACTTCGCGGTGTTTCACCCCTGGGCTGGTTGCAGCAGCTTGGGCTTTTGACCCAGCGCAGCCTGCTGCCCCACGGCATCTACACCCGTGGCGATGATGACCTGCAACGGGTGGTGGACGGCGGTGCGAGCCTGGTGCACTGCCCGGTGGTGTTTGCCCGGGATGGTGAGGCGCTGAATTCGTTTGGTCGCTACCGGGCAAAAGGCATCAACTTCGCCTTGGGCACCGATACCTGGCCGGCGGACTTGCTGGACAACATGCGCCAGGGCTTGAACATCGCTCGATTGATGGAAGGCGATAGCTCTTTGACCCGCGCACTGGACTTTTACAACGCCGCCACCCTCGGCGGCGCCAAAGCCTTGGGTCGTGATGACCTCGGCCGGCTGGCACCGGGGTGCAAGGCCGACATCACTGTGTTCAGCCTGCGGGGTCTGCACCTGGGGCCGCTGTTTGATCCCTTGAAAAACCTGGTGCTGGCCGGGCGCGGTGACGACTGTATCGCCAGCTACATCGATGGCCGCTGCGTGATGCAGGACGGCCAGGTCCAGGGCGTCGACTACCCCGCCCTGCAACGCCAGGCCCAACAACAATTCGAAAAACTGATGCGCAGTCACAGCGACCGGGCCTTTGGCCAACCGGACTGGAAAGGTCTTTTCCAACCGGCCATCCCGTTCGCCGACGACTACAGCGCACACGCGCCATTGAGCGCGATTGATCCTCTCCTTTAGAGTTTTCTGCCTATGCAAAGCTTCGACTTCAGCACATTGAGTGCCCGTGACAAATACAAAATCCTGATCGGCAGTGTGGTGCCACGGCCGATTGCACTGGTGACCACCATCGACGGCGAAGGCCGCATCAACGCCGCGCCGTTCAGCTTCTTCAATGCGCTGTCCGCCGATCCGCCGATCCTTGCGCTGGGCGTGGAAAACTACGGCGACCAAAGCCCCAAGGACACCACGCGCAACATTCAGCTCAACCAGGAATTCACCGTCAACATCGTCAGCGATGCGCTGGTGGAAGCCATGAACGTCTGCGCCGTGCCCTTCGCGCCGGGCTTCGACGAACTGACCGCTGCTGGCCTCACGGCCATCCCCGGCACCACGGTCAAATGCCCACGCATCGGCGAAGCACCGGTAGCGCTTGAATGCCGACGGATGATGGCGCTGTCCATCGGGCAATCCCGGGAGATCATCTTTGGCGAAGTGCTGATGGCCCATGTGCGCGACGAACTGATCGACCCCAAAACCCTGTACATCGATCAACTGGGGCTGGATGCCATTGGACGCATGGGCGGCCATGGTTATGCGCGCACCCGTGATTATTTCGACCTGCCGACACGCTCGTTGCAGGCATGGACAGATGCACCGGGCGGTGGCGAGCGTTTTTGGCCTGACACCAAGTAGGCGCTTCACCCACCACTTGTGGCGAGGGAGTTCACTCCCGCTCGGCTGCGCAGCAGTCGCAAAACCAGACGACTCGGTGTGACTGAAAAAACTTGGGGGCCGCTTCGCAGCCCAGCGGGACGGTGCGACGATTCGACAAGCTCCCTCGCCACAGGTTGGTGATCGCAACAAAACTCGCGGTGTCAGCTATTGGCTACCCAAGTGTTGATCGTTCCCACGCTCTGCGTGGGAACGCAGCCACGGACGCTCCGCGTCCGCTGTGACGCGGAGCGTCACGGGAGGCATTACCACGCGGAGCGTGGGAACGATCAGCACAGGGGGAATGCGGATTTCAACGAAAATCCCGGCTCCGCACGCTGATGCCGTCCAGCAGTTCACTCAGGTCACTCATGCGTCCGGCGATCAAATGCCGGACCTCGCCTTCCTTCTCCCAGCGCCCATCGACCTTGAGCAACTGCGAGCCCACCAGTACTTGCCGTTGCCGCTCGGCCAGGTCGCGCCAGACGATCACGTTGACGTTGCCGAACTCGTCTTCCAGGGTGACGAAGGTCACGCCACTGGCCGTGCCCGGACGTTGTCGGCCGGTCACCAGTCCGGCCACGCTTACCGGTCGCCCATGCTCGACCTCAAGCAGTTCCTTCGAACTGCGGCAGCGCCGGGCCTTCAGCTCAGTGCGCAACAACGCCAGCGGATGTGGCCCGAGGGTGGTGCCGACGCTGTTGTAATCGGCCAGCAGGTCTTCGCCGACCGTGGGCTTGGGCAACGCCACCG
>NZ_WFGV02000003.1 GCF_010095445.2 Pseudomonas sp. TNT3 | reverse complement strand
CTCGTTAGCGGGAGGCGAATTCTACAGCGTTACTCGCTGCTGTCAACACCTCTTTTTCAACTCCTTTCGCGCTTCGATGACCTGAAGCAACTCACTGCCGAAAACTGCGTAACTCTTTGTTTACCAAGGAGTTTTCCGTTTCGACTGCGCCGGAAGTGGGGCGAATTATAGACCGTTACAATTCGCCGTCAACCCCTTATTTCACCTTTATTCCGATTTGAGCGTAATGCGCGCAAATGCCTTCTTTCCGGCCTGGCAGACATGGGTCGCGCCCAGCGCGTATATAAAGGTGCGATCGACAACCTCACCATCTATACGCACACCACCAGCATTCAGGAGATCACGCGCCACAGCCGAGTTTTTGACCAAGCCTGCCTTATTAAGGACGGCTGCAATCGGCATATCTTCAGCAGCAGCTAACTCAATTTCCGGCAGGTTCTCCGGCAGCTCGCCATCTTTCATACGATTACCTGCTGCACGGTGAGCGTTGGCCGCAGCCTCTTCACCATGAAAACGCGCCACGATCTCTTCGGCCAGCTTGATCTTGATGTCACGCGGATTGGCACCCGACTCCACATCCGCACGGAATGCATTTATCTCATCCATAGAGCGGAAGCTGAGCAACTCGAAATAGCGCCACATCAGCGCATCCGGAATAGACACCAGCTTGCTGTACATGACACCAGGCGCTTCCTGGATACCGACATAGTTACCCAGCGACTTGGACATCTTCTTCACGCCATCCAGACCTTCCAGCAATGGCATGGTCAGAATGCACTGAGGCTCTTGACCATAACCACGCTGCAGCTCACGCCCCATCAAGAGGTTGAACTTCTGGTCCGTGCCGCCTAGCTCGACATCCGCGCGCAACGCAACAGAGTCATACCCCTGCACCAACGGATAGAGGAATTCATGAATAGCGATTGGCTGATTAGTCGTATAGCGCTTGTCGAAATCATCACGCTCGAGCATGCGTGCGACGGTGTACTGCGAAGTCAGCCGAATAAAGTCAGCCGGCCCCATCTGATCCATCCAGGTGGAGTTAAATGCCACTTCGGTCTTGGCCGGATCAAGAATCTTGAAAACCTGAGTTTTGTAGGTTTCAGCATTTTCGAGCACCTGCTCGCGAGTCAGCGGAGGACGCGTCGCGCTTTTCCCGCTCGGATCGCCGATCATTCCGGTGAAATCCCCTATAAGGAAGATCACCTGATGCCCAAGCTCCTGGAACTGGCGCAGCTTATTAATAAGCACGGTGTGACCCAGGTGCAAATCCGGCGCAGTCGGATCGAAGCCCGCTTTAATACGCAGCGGCTGGCCGCGCTTTAGCTTCTCAACAAGCTCTGACTCGACCAACAGTTCTTCCGCACCACGCTTGATCAGCGCTAGCTGCTCTTCAACCGACTTCATAACAGACCCGCAAGGCTCGAATTCAAAGGGTACCAACCATACAAGATCACGCCCCAAATACAAAGTTTGGCCGGCGCAATGACGCCAATCCGCTGGCAGAGTAACCACGGACTTGCTTCAGAGATGATTTGGTTATATTTTATACAGTTATTTCATCTTCATCATGTCATTCATCTATTCCAATTCATCTTCTTCAAAGTCAAAAATTACCTATGACCAAAGAATCGTCTAAAGCGCCGCCGCTTTACCCGAAGACCCACCTGCTCGCAGCAAGCGGTATTGCCGCCCTTCTGAGCCTGGCGCTTCTGGTATTCCCTTCCAGTGATGTTGAAGCCAAAAAGACAACCCTGAGTCTTGAACTGGAAAGCCCTGCTGAACAACTGACACAAGATCAAGACGCTGCTGAAGCCGTTCAAGCCACAAATGAGTCCGCAACCTCCCCTTTCGCGCAGATTGAAAACAGCGTTGAAGAAACCAAGGAAACCGCTCAGGTAGAACCTGCACCAGCGCCGGCTGTTGAAGAAAAGAAGGCCCCAAATCATCGGGAAGTGATCGTTTCCAAAGGCGACACGCTCTCAACCTTGTTCGAGAAAGTCGGCCTGCCGGCAGCGTCGGTACATGAAGTGCTGGCCAGCGATAAGCAAGCCAAGCAATTCAGCCAACTCAAGCATGGTCAGAAACTTGAATTCGAACTGAATCCGGAAGGTCAGCTGACCAACCTGCACAGTAAGGTCAGCGACCTTGAAAGCATTACCCTGACCAAGAACGACAAGGGTTATACATTCAATCGCATTACCGCCAAGCCCACCGTACGCTCCGCCTACGTCCACGGCGTGATTAACAGCTCGCTGTCGCAGTCCGCCGCCCGTGCAGGCCTGTCCCACAGCCTGACCATGGACATGGCCAGTGTGTTCGGCTATGACGTCGATTTTGCTCAGGACATCCGCCAGGGTGACGAGTTTGACGTGATCTACGAGCAGAAAGTCGTCAATGGCAAGGCCGTCGGTAACGGCCCGATCCTGTCGGCACGCTTCACTAATCGGGGAAAGACTTACACTGCAGTGCGCTACACCAACAAACAAGGCAATAGCAGCTACTACACCGCTGACGGCAACAGCATGCGCAAGGCGTTCATTCGTACTCCGGTAGATTTCGCCCGCATCAGCTCCAAGTTCTCCATGGGCCGCAAACACCCGATTTTGAACAAGATTCGCGCTCACAAAGGGGTCGATTATGCTGCCCCACGCGGTACGCCGATCAAGGCTGCGGGTGATGGCAAGGTGTTGCTGGCCGGGCGCCGCGGCGGCTACGGCAATACAGTGATCATCCAGCACGGCAATACCTACCGCACGCTGTACGGGCACATGCAAGGTTTCGCCAAGGGCGTAAAGACTGGCGGCTCCGTCAAGCAAGGCCAGGTAATCGGCTACATTGGCACCACCGGCCTGTCCACCGGCCCACACTTGCATTACGAGTTCCAGGTCAACGGCGTACACGTCGACCCGCTGGGCCAGAAGCTGCCCATGGCCGATCCGATCGCCAAAGCCGAGCGCGCACGCTTCCTCGCGCAGAGCCAGCCGCTGATGGCGCGCATGGATCAAGAGAAGGCCACCATGCTCGCTTCGAGCAAGCGCTAAACCATGGCCCTCTATATAGGCGTGATGTCCGGGACCAGCCTTGATGGATTGGACATTGCGCTTATAGAGCTGACCCCGGCGATCAAACTGATCGCCACGCACTACATCCCCATGCCGGACTCATTGCGCGCCGAGTTGCTTGGCTTGTGCGCCAGCGGCCCAGACGAAATCGCCCGTTCCGCCATCGCCCAGCAAAACTGGGTGAAGCTGGCCGCCCAAGGCATCCAAGCTCTCCTCGAACAACAAAACCTGAAACCTGAGGACATCCGCGCCATTGGCAGCCACGGCCAGACCATTCGCCACGAACCGGCGCGCGGTTTTACCGTGCAAATTGGCAACCCTGCCCTGCTAACCGAGCTGACGGGCATCACCGTGGTGAGCGACTTCCGTAGCCGCGACGTAGCCGCCGGCGGGCAAGGTGCTCCACTGGTGCCAGCCTTCCACGAAGCATTGTTTGAAGAGCAAGCCGGCAACCGCGCAGTGCTGAATGTCGGAGGTTTCAGTAACCTTAGCCTTATTGAACCCGGCAAACCCGTTGCGGGATTCGACTGCGGCCCGGGAAATGTTCTTCTGGACGCCTGGATTCATCAACAACGCGGCGACAACTTTGATCGCGACGGCCTTTGGGCTGCCACCGGCGAAGTCGAACCTGTCTTGTTGAAAGCGCTACTGAGCGATCCGTTTTTCGTCACCAAAGGCCCTAAAAGTACCGGCCGAGAAGTGTTCAACCTACCCTGGCTGACACAGCATCTTTCACTGTTGCCGACGTTCGCCATCGAAGATGTGCAGGCAACACTGCTGGAACTGACCGCCCTGACAATCACTGAGTCGTTGCAAAGCGCTCAATCAGATACGCGTGAGTTGCTGGTCTGCGGCGGCGGCGCGCACAACGCCACGCTAATGCATCGCCTGTCCCGTCTGTTACCCAACACAAGAGTCTGCAGCACTGCCGCTTACGGCGTCGACCCGGACTGGGTAGAAGCGATGGCCTTCGCCTGGCTGGCCCACTGCTGCCTCGCAGGCATTGCCGCCAATCGCCCCAGTGTCACTGGCGCTCGAGGCTTGCGGGTGCTCGGCGCTATCTATCCCGCCTGACTGCGCCCCAGCAAACTCCAGACAGCAAAACGCCGCAAAACTCGCAGGTTATGCGGCGCTCGGTATTATCTTGAAGCGTATTCAGATCGAGAACGAAGAACCACAGCCACACGTGGTGGAGGCGTTCGGATTCTTGATAACAAAACGCGAACCCTCCAGACCTTCCTGGTAGTCCACCTCGGCACCTGCCAGGTACTGAAAGCTCATCGGATCAACGACAAGACTCACACCTTCGCGCTCAACGATCGTGTCGTCATCGGCCACTTCTTCATCGAAGGTGAAGCCGTACTGAAACCCGGAACAACCACCACCCGTAACAAATACGCGCAGCTTCAAGCGATCATTCCCCTCTTCATCGACCAGGCTCTTCACCTTGTGCGCAGCACCGTGGGTGAATTGCAAAGCCGTGGGGGTGAAGGATTCGACGCTCATGCTAACTATCTCCCGGCGTTACGCCGCCATAATGCGTGATGACGCGCATTATCCGCTTCTCCTAGAAAATCGGTCAACTATTGTTACGGTATATCAATCAAGCAAATCGTCAGACAAGAATGCAAAAAGGCCTGAAATCCAGGCCTTTTTTGCTGAATGGGGTAAGCGTTACGGCAACATGCCTGCGTGGGAAAGACCCAGGCGCTCATCCAGGCCGAACATAATGTTGAGGTTCTGCACCGCCTGACCCGACGCACCCTTCACCAGATTGTCGATAACCGACAACACCACGACGAGATCCCCATCCTGTGGACGGTGCACGGCAATTCGGCACACGTTCGCGCCACGCACGCTACGGGTTTCCGGATGGCTACCGGCTGGCATCACGTCGACGAACGGCTCGTCGGCATAGCGTTTTTCGAACAGCGCCTGCAGGTCCACCGAGCGATCCACGACCGTCGCGTAGAGCGTCGAGTGAATGCCGCGGATCATCGGTGTCAGGTGCGGTACGAAGGTCAGGCCAACGTCCTTGCCCGAGGCACGGCGCAGACCCTGGCGGATTTCCGGCAAATGACGGTGACCTTTGACGGCGTAAGCCTTCATGCTTTCCGATGTCTCCGAGTACAGAGAACCTACGGCGGCGCCACGACCGGCACCGCTGACGCCGGATTTACAGTCAGCGATCAAACGCGTGGTGTCGGCCAGCCCCGCTTCGAGCAATGGCAGGAATCCCAGTTGGGTAGCAGTCGGGTAGCAACCAGGAACAGCAACCAGACGAGCCTGTTTGATTTGCTCGCGGTTGACTTCCGGCAAGCCATAAACGGCCTCTTCAAGCAATTGCGGAGCACCGTGCGGCTGTCCGTACCACTTCGCCCACTCATCAGCGTCTTCCAAGCGGAAGTCCGCCGACAGGTCGATGACCTTGGTCCCGGCCGCTAGCAGCTCACCCGCCAGGGCATGCGCGACACCGTGAGGCGTGGCGAAGAACACCACATCGCAGGCACCCAGGGTTTTGATGTCTGGAACGCTGAACGCCAGGCCGTCGTAGTGACCGCGCAGGTTTGGATACATATCAGCCACGGCCAGACCGGCCTCGGATCGGGAAGTGATGACCACCACTTCAGCTTGCGGATGCTGTGCCAACAGACGCAGCAGTTCGACACCGGTGTAACCCGTGCCGCCGACGATACCGACCTTGACCATAAACCTGCCCTCAAACGAAACCACTGGAAAGCCGTCGATAATAGGGCCCGCATCGCGCTGCGACAACCGGCAAGGTGACGCGCGGAGCCTCAAGCCTCTACTATCCAGGCTACCGTGAACCTGGGAATACCTAAAAAATGCTTTATCTATGGCTCAAAGCTTTTCATATCGTCAGTCTGGTCTGCTGGTTTGCCGGCCTGTTCTACCTGCCACGCCTGTTTGTCTATCACGCCCAAAGTGAGGACACCGTCAGCAAGGAGCGTTTCAGCATCATGGAGCGCAAGCTGTACCGCGGCATCATGGGACCGGCAATGATCGCCACGCTGATCTTCGGCATCGCACTGATCGCCATGAACCCCAGCATATTCAGCCAGGGTGCCTGGATTCACGCCAAGCTGACGCTCGTAGTGATTCTGATCGGCTACCACCACATGTGCGGCGCGCAGGTAAAACGCTTTGGCCGTGGCGAAAACACCCGCAGCCATGTCTTTTATCGCTGGTTCAATGAAGTGCCGGTTCTGATATTGCTGGCTATCGTAATTCTGGTCGTGGTTCGACCGTTCTAACTTCACTACGCGCTACTTTTCGGGGTACCTACAATGTCGCTGCCCGCTTTGCTTGAACAACGTTTGCGCCTACCGGTTGTGGCGGCGCCGATGTTCCTGATCTCCAATCCACAATTGGTGCTCGCCTGCTGCCGTAATGGCGTAGTGGGGAGCTTCCCCGCGCTCAACCAACGCGAGAGCAGCGGCTTCAAGGCCTGGCTGGAAGAGATTGAAGCGGGTTTGGCGACACTGGAAAATCCGGCGCCCTATGCAGTAAACCTGATCGTCCACAACAGTAACCCAAGGCTGCAAGCGGACCTCGCGATCTGTGTCGAACACAAGGTTCCCATTGTGATCACTAGCCTTGGCGCTGTGAAAGAACTGGTGGATGAGGTTCACAGCTACGGTGGGCTGGTGTTTCACGACGTGACGACCCGTCGCCATGCCGAGAAAGCTGCAGAGGCCGGGGTAGACGGCTTGATTGCAGTGGCGGCGGGCGCCGGTGGACATGCGGGCACCTGGAGTCCATTTTCCTTGATTGCCGAGATTCGCCAGTTCTTTGATAAAACGCTGCTGCTGGCCGGCTGTTTGAACCACGGCCACGAGATTCTTGCCGCACAATTGCTCGGCGCGGATCTGGCCTACTTCGGTACGCGATTTATCGGCACCACCGAAAGTCATGCGCCCGATGCCTATAAAGAGATGCTACTGAGTTCCAGAGCAGCCGACATCGTTCATACTCCAGCAGTGTCGGGTGTTCCGGCGAGCTTCATGCGTCAAAGCCTTGAGGCTGCCGGCTTCGACATGGCGGCATTGCAAGGCAAAGGGGAAGTTGACTTCGGCTCCAAACTCAAACCTGTAAGCGATGAAGCAAAAGCCTGGAAGACCGTATGGTCCGCCGGCCAAGGCGTTGGTGAAATCGATGACTTACCAGGCGTTGATGAACTGGTCTCGCGCCTCGACAGCGAATACCGCAAGGCGCTGGAACTGGCCGCAACGCTGCCGAAGCGCTGGCCTCGCTAAATGCAGAAACCGGTCGATTGCGATCGGCGTATGCATCTCTCATTCAAACACTCGCGACAAGGATGCCTCGCAATGAGCGAAAACCGTTTCAAGATCGTATTCGACGGCGCTCTGCTGCCAGGCGTCGATGTCACTACGGCCAAGCTCAATCTCGCCGAGTTGTTCAAAAGCGATGTAACGGCCATCGAACGACTGTTCAGTGGGCGCCCGGTTGCTCTCAAGCGCGACCTGTCGCACGCCGATGCCCAGACGTATTTACAGGCACTGGTGAAAACCGGCATTGATGCGCGGATCGAAAGCGAACCAACGATTGAGCTGGATTTGGCCGACGTGCACGAACCAGCCCCGTCATACGTGCCCCCCTCGCCGGATCAGGATTCGCCCTATGCCCCGCCACGCGCCGCGGTCGGAGAAGCATTGCCCGACTTTGCTCCCCTCAAGCCGTTCAGCTTTCAGGGACGTATCGGACGCTTACGCTTTCTTGCCTGGACGATGGTCCTGACGCTCGTGACACTCGGCATCGGGATCGTGCTTGCGCTTTTTGGTCTGGCGCTTCTCAGTTCGGATTCAAACGCCGGGCTGATTCTTGCAGGTCTGCTGGCGTTCATCCTCGTCGTCGCACTGGGTTTTGTCAGCATCCAGTTCAGCGTCCAGCGTCTTCACGATATCGGCTGGTCCGGCTGGTTGTGGCTGCTGAACCTCGTCCCCTTTATCGGTAGCTTCTTTCCGTTCGTGATGATGGTTGTGCCGGGGAACAGCACGGCCAATCGGTACGGTGCACCGCCACCGCCCAACAGCAACGCAGTGAAAGTGCTCTCTGCGTTGTGGCTGGTGTTTATCGCGATCCTGTTCATTGGAGGGTTGGCGGGTGGCCTCACGGCAATTCAGGATGAATACGAAAACGCGACCCAGAGCAGTTACGAAAGTGACTCCGTCACCACCGAAGAGATCGAAGATCAGACCGCAGTGGAAGCAGAGCCAGCGCCAAATTCCGCTGACGAAGCAGCAGAAGAAGCCCAGCCCCCTGTAGACTCTACGAAAGAATGAACAGCGCTCCCCGCACGTGACACCCGCGTCACTGGCGCGGAGCTGTTGCGATGGAGAACTGAATGACCCGTTACGCTCTGATCACTGGCGCTTCCAGCGGCATCGGCCTGGCGATGGCCGAAGCGCTGGCCCGCCGTGGCCGCAGCCTGCTATTAGTGGCCCGACAGCGTGATCAGCTGGAGAGTATTGCGATAGAACTGACCCAGCGTTTTGGTGTGGAGGTACTGTTCCGAGCCTGCGATCTGGGAGAGCCCCTGCGGCTGTCCGGATTTTTGCTGGAGCTCGAGGAAGGTGACCGGCAGATTGATCTGCTGGTGAACTGCGCCGGTATTGGCACCTGTGGTCCCTTCCTGGCTCAGGACTGGATGACCGAACAGGACCTGATCGAGGTCAACATTCTGGCCCTTACTCGCCTGTGTCACGCCATCGGCAACACGATGGCCTTGCAGGGTGGCGGGCAGATTCTGAACGTTGCCTCCTTGGCGGCGTTCCAGCCTGGCCCATGGATGAGCACCTACTACGCCAGCAAAGCCTATGTGCTGAATTTTTCCGAAGGCTTACGCGTAGAACTCAAGAAATGTGCGATCAAGGTGTCGGTGCTCTGCCCCGGCCCTACCCGCACAGCGTTTTTCAGCACCGCTCAGATGGACACCGCCAAGCTTGAAAACAACAAGCGGATGATGAGTGCCGAAGAGGTTGCTCTTTACACCGTGCGAGCGCTGGAAAAAAATCGCGCCATTATTATTCCAGGTCAGCGCAACCGGTGGTTCGCCTTCCTCCCGCGCCTCGGCTCACGCTGGCTGAACCGGATAATCGCAGGCATGGTCAACAAGGCCTACTGCCCTCGCTGATCGGTCTTACGGCATAACACTGGGATGGTGTAGCTTGCGTGGGTACACTCAGGACTGCCTAAACAACGGAGAAAACAGCTGTGGATACTCTGTTCACCAAAATCATCAACCGGGAAATCCCGGCGAAGATCATTTACGAGGACGACCAGGTTCTGGCCTTCCACGACATCGCCCCGCAGGCACCCGTGCACTTTCTGGTGATTCCGAAGAAACCGGTGCGCACCCTGAATGACCTCACCGAGGACGACAAGGCACTGGCCGGGCATATTCTGTTCACAGCCCAGCGTCTCGCTCTGGAACTGGGGTGCGAAAAAGGCTTCCGCGTCGTGATGAACTGCAATGAAGAAGGCGGTCAAACCGTCTATCACATCCATATGCATGTGCTCGGTCAGCGTCAGATGCACTGGCCGCCGGGCTGATTGCGCAAATCCCTGCAGGAGAGGGCTTGCTCCAGGTGACGCCCTCTCCCACAAATGACCCAACGCAAACCTTCACCGGCCGATTCGGTTAAACTGGCCGCCGAGATTCTTCCCGGAGGTCAGCATGACTACCCAACGTCACTACTCGCCGATTGACCGTCTACTGCTGCAAGCCGATGCGGCGATGCGTACCCTGCTACCGTTCAGTGGCCAGCCGTACCGTCCGTCCCCGGCTATCGTGCAGCCTGATGTGCAAATGAGCGACGAAGACACCCGGCACGTTGCCGGCCTGATGCGCATCAACCACACCGGCGAAGTCTGCGCCCAGGCGCTGTACCAAGGCCAAGCCCTTACGGCGAAACTGCCACAAGTGCGTGCCGCCATGGAACATGCCGCCGAAGAAGAAATCGACCATCTGGTCTGGTGCGAACAACGCATCCATCAATTGGGCAGCCACACCAGCATTCTCAACCCGTTGTTCTACGGCATGTCGTTCGGAATAGGTGCGGTCGCCGGCTTGATCAGCGACAAAGTCAGCCTGGGGTTCGTCGCCGCCACCGAGCATCAGGTGTGCAAACACTTGAACGAGCACCTCGAGCAACTGCCAGCGGAAGATGAAAAATCCAGAGCAATTCTTGAACAGATGCGCACGGATGAAGAGCATCACGCGCAGAGTGCACTGGATGCTGGGGGCTTTCGCTTCCCGGCTCCAGTGAAATTCGGGATGAGCTTATTGGCCAAGGTCATGACCAAGAGTACTTATCGAATCTGACCTCAGGAGCAAGACTTGTCCCCGATGGCGATATTCAAGACGCAATCGCGGACGATCCTTGCGCCAATCGAGTTTTGCATCAGCCAGTAAAAAGGCGACTGCCGTGAGGTAGTCGCCTTTTTTGCATCGGGGGGGAATGTCGATTTCAACCGAGCTCAATGATCTCGTAGTCGTGGGTAATTTCCACGCCTGCCGCGCCGAGCATGATCGAAGCCGAGCAATACTTCTCGGCCGACAGCTCAATGGCGCGTTTGACCTGAGCTTCTTTCAGCCCGCGGCCCTTGACCACAAAGTGCATGTGGATCTTGGTAAATACCTTTGGATCTTCGGTGGCGCGCTCGGCTTCAAGGAAAGCTTCGCAGCTCTCTACCGCCTGACGGGACTTCTTGAGGATGCTGACCACATCGAAGTTGCTGCATCCGCCAACACCCAACAAAAGCATCTCCATCGGACGGACACCCAGGTTGCGACCGCCAGCATCAGGCGGACCGTCCATGACCACGACATGACCGCTGCCGGATTCGCCGAGGAACATGGCTTCGCCAGCCCATTGGATGCGTGCCTTCATCGCCAAGACTCCACTACATAAAAAAGGGTCGCCAGCTTAGCACAGGGTCCTTGATTGACAGCGCTCACCTCCGTAGGACATAACCTTCGCCTGCGTAGGCAAAATCTCGAATGTTGCAGAAAGTGTCTGTTATGCTGGCGCCAATTCACTGGCGCATAGCCAGCTTGAAGCGAATAAGCAGTCCGTCCGCTCGCGGTCCTGGCCTTCACAAGCGCCTAAAAAAAACCAAACACACCGTGCAGTCTTTTCGGGATACAACCATGGTTGCTATTGCTCCCACCCCAAAAATCAAAAACCTCGACAAGCTGCTGATGCATTGCCAGCGCCGCCGGTATCAGGCCAAGAGCAACATCATTTGTGCCGGCGATCGCTCGGAAACGCTGTTCTTTATTATCAAAGGTTCGGTCACCATCCTTATAGAAGATGACGATGGCCGTGAAATGATCATCGCGTACCTTAACTCCGGAGACTTTTTCGGAGAGCTCGGCCTGTTTGAACAGGCCGGTCTGGAACAGGAACGCAGTGCCTGGGTCCGGGCCAAGATCGAATGCGAAGTCGCGGAGATCAGCTACGCGAAATTCCGTGAACTGTCCCTGCAAGACCCGGAAATTCTTTACGTGCTTAGCGGACAAATCGCACAGCGTCTGCGCAATACAACGCGCAAAGTGGGCGATCTGGCGTTTTTCGACGTGACCGGCCGCGTTGCCCGCTGCCTTTTGGAGCTGTGCAAGCAACCCGATGCCATGACGCATCCCGACGGCATGCAGATCAAGGTGACGCGTCAGGAAATCGGCCGGATTGTTGGCTGTTCACGAGAGATGGTCGGTCGCGTGCTCAAGGATCTGGAAGAGCGCAACTTGGTGGACGTCAAAGGCAAGACCATGGTGGTCTTCGGTACACGTTGAGTTTCGCGTCAAGTTACGCGTCAAGTTCGAAAACTAAGCCGCAACCACTTCCGCCAGCAACTGACGATAAAGCGTATCGAGCCGCTCCAGCGCATCAGGTGCGGTGAACTTTTCATGTAAGGCGATGTGGCTCTCAGCGCGAACCCGTTGATCCAGACCGCACGCCTCGTTGAACCGATTGACCGCTGCAACCATCGACTCACGCTCGTTATCCAATAACAAAGCTCCGTGCACCAGGCCGACGGGACGCGTACCGCCCTTGCTTTGGCGCCAGCGCTGAGCAGTACCGACCATCTTGCGCCCGTCGAGGTTGACGTTAAAACGACCGTCGCAGAACGCGCCGTCGACTTCACCCAGAGACGACACGCCCCCCAACTCATCCAGAAGCTGACAGATCGGATCGCAAAGGCGCCGGTACGCGGTTTCGATGCGATTCAAATCCCCTTCCCGAGCGGGCGGTGCGTAAACCAGGGCAATGTTGATGGTCGATGCCGACTGAGGCACTGGCTCACCGCCGGTTTCACGCAGCAACACAGGCCAGCCTGCAGCCGCCGATGCATCGCAGGCAGCCTCGAAACCAGGCAGGCGACTCAGGCGTCGAGGCATGACCAGCGCTTTATCGCTGGGTTGCCAGAACAACAGGCCGAACTCCGATTCACCGGAGCAAACCGAGGCCAGCAGATCCTGTTCGGCGAGCAGTCCAGCTTCTACGATTAGCGAGGTCGGGTGCATAAGAGAGTCCGTTTGACGGGTCATTCCATGGTGCATCTGAAGCCACCTTCGCCAGCAGGTTCACGCCCACATCAGTCGCGCTCAATGTGGGCGTGAACCTGCTCGCGAGGAGGTCGAGTCAGTCGAGTGTCGAACCGCTGATTGCAGTGCCGCGCTCAGGAAAAAACAGACGCTGCAATTCAGTGCCCGGGCTTTCAGCGCGCATGAACGCCTCCCCGACCAGGAACGCATACACATCGCTGATTTCCATCAGTTCAACGTCGGCGCGATTAAGAATGCCACTTTCAGTGATCACCAAACGATCCCGCGGAATACGCGGCAACAGATCCAGCGTGGTTTCCAGACTCACATCGAAGGTATGCAGGTTGCGGTTGTTGACGCCCACCAGCGGCGTGTCGAGGGTTTTCAAGGCCCGCTCCAACTCATCGCCATCGTGCACTTCCACCAGCACATCAAGGCCGACGCTTTTTGCAACGGCTGCCAACTCGGCCATCTTCACGTCATCCAGTGCGGAGACGATCAACAGCACGCAGTCCGCACCCAGCGCCCGGGCTTCGATGATCTGGTACGGATCGATCATGAAATCCTTGCGAATCACCGGCAGTTTGCAGGCATCGCGAGCCTGTTGCAGGTACGCGTCGGCACCCTGGAAGTAATCGATATCGGTGAGTACGGACAGGCAGGTCGCGCCGCCCTTTTCGTAACTTTTGGCGATGTCGGCTGGAATGAAGTTCTCGCGAATCACGCCTTTGCTTGGTGATGCCTTCTTGATTTCAGCAATCACCGCCGGCTGTTTCAACTTGGCCTGAGCGATCAACGCATCGGCAAAACCACGGGGTGCATCGGCCGCCTTGGCCAGACGTTCCAGCTCGGCAAGGCTCACACGAGCACTGCGCTCGGCAACTTCTTCGACCTTGCGCGCCAGAATGTTTTCCAGAACCGTCGGTACACTCATCCCTCATTCTCCACTCTGAATACCGCGGTAAATGCACCCAGCTCCTCAAGCTTTTCTCGAGCGAGACCTGTATGCAGCGCATCGTGCGCCAGGGCAACGCCCTCTTTCAAACTGGTGGCATGGTCGGCGGCGTAAAGCGCAGCACCGGCATTGAGCACAATCATTTCCGCCGCTTTCTGACCGTTTTCAGTCTTGCGCTTGCCCAGGGCATCGCGGATCAGTTCCAGCGAAGCCGCCGGGCTTTCAACTGCCAGGCCATGCAAGCTCTGGCTCTTCATGCCCAAATCTTCTGGCTCGACCCAATACTCTGTGATCTGGTCGTTCTTCAATTCCGCTACAAAAGTCGGTGCCGCCAGACTGAACTCGTCCAGGCCGTCCTTCGAGTGCACCACCAACACGTGTTTGCTACCAAGACGTTGCAAGACCTCGGCCAATGGCCGGCACAACGCCTGGCTGAACACTCCGACCACCTGATGTTTAACGCCAGCCGGATTCGTAAGCGGGCCGAGCATGTTGAACATCGTGCGCAGGCCCAGATCGCGTCGTGGGCCGGCGGCGTGCTTCATCGCACTGTGATGAGTCTGGGCAAACATGAAGCCGATGCCGACGTTATCGATGCAGCGCGCCACCTGAATGGGCGTCAGGTTCAGATAGATACCGGCCGCCTCCAGCAGATCAGCGCTGCCACTTTTACCCGATACCGCACGGTTACCGTGCTTGGCCACGGTGCAACCCGCAGCCGCGACCACAAACGAGGACGCGGTCGAAACGTTGAAGATATTGGCACCGTCGCCGCCAGTGCCCACTACGTCAACCACACCGTCCAGCGTCTTGAGTTCTACCTTGTCCGCCAATTCGCGCATGACCGACACCGCACCGACGATCTCGTCAATGCTTTCGCTCTTCATGCGCATGGCCATCATGAACGCGCCGATCTGCGCGTCCGTGCATTGCCCGGTCATGATTTCGCGCATGACATCACGCATCTCATCAGTGCTCAGGTCGAGGTGGCCGACGATACGGCTCAGGGCTGTCTTGATATCCATGGAAAGTCCTTAGCGCGTGCCGCCGGTTTGTTTGAGGAAGTTGGCGAACAGTTCGTGACCTTGTTCGGTGAGGATCGATTCGGGGTGAAATTGCACGCCTTCGATGTTCAGCGTCTTGTGGCGCAGGCCCATGATCTCGTCGACCGAGCCGTCCTCCAGCTGAGTCCATGCCGTCAGTTCGAGGCAATCGGGCAGGGTTTCACGCTTGACGATCAGCGAGTGATAGCGGGTCACCGTCAACGGACGATTCAGACCTGCAAAAACGCCCTTGTCCTCATGGAATACCGGACTAGTCTTACCGTGCATCACTTGACGGGCGCGGACCACGTCACCACCAAAGGCCTGGCCGATGGACTGGTGACCGAGGCAAACACCCAAGATAGGCAGCTTGCCGGCAAAATGCTTGATCGCTTCAATGGAAATGCCTGCTTCGGTCGGGGTGCATGGACCCGGCGACACGACGATGCGCTCCGGGTTGAGCGCTTCGATTTCGGCAATGGTGAGTTCGTCGTTGCGCACGACTTTGACTTGGGAGCCGAGCTCACCAAGGTACTGCACAACGTTATAGGTAAAAGAGTCGTAATTATCGATCATCAGCAACATGGCGCTTGGAACCTCTTGAATTCACTGACTTTGAACATGACCTTCAAACGATTACCCGCGGAGCGCTGCGCTTTGTCAGGTGCTGGAGTGGCGCCAGCAAAGCGGCAATTGAAACGGGTAAAGAAGGTAAATCGGTACAGGACCGGCGAGGCCGGCAAAGGAATTCAGGCGCGCCAACGCCAGCGGGCGTGTGCCTTGATGACTTGATCCAGAAGTTTGCTGATGATCAACACGGGGAAGGTCTCATTCATACGTCTCGGCACAGTAACTTAGCTGGGCGGAGCGTGCAATATGGTGGGGCCGACGGCTGGGGAAACTATCGAAGGGTTCGCGACCGATGGCAAAAGGCCGGAAGATTTTGGTACTGTCGTTTCGTTCACTACAACAATAAATAAACGGACTTGCTCATGATCAAACAGACGCTGTTTGTACCGCTCGCCGGATGCTTGCTCGCAATGGCCTGCGCCCAGGCGATCGCCGCTCCAAATCCTTATTCGAATTTCGTCGTCTTCGGCGACAGCCTCAACGATGCCGGGACCTTTACCGACACGGGCGGTCCTGCCGGTGCGACCCAGCGCTACACCAACCGGACCGGACCGCTCTATCAGGATGGCAGCGGCGAATTCCGCTCGCTCAATTCCACACAGTTGCTGGGTGGACGGCTCGGTTTCACTCCGGACGAGACGGCTGCTTCGAGCTCAGCCGTACGCGCCAATCAGGGCCTTCCGGATGGCAACAACTGGGCCGTAGGCGGGTATCGCACCGATCAGATCCTTGACTCCATTACCACCCAATCCGCCACGGGCGAACGCACCCGAGCCGGTTACCTGCCATCGAACAACTTCCGCGCCGATCCGAACGCGCTTTACTACCTCTCCGGCGGAGGCAACGACTTCCTGCAAGGGCGCATCCTCAGCCCTGCTCAGGCCAACGCGGCGGCAGATCGACTGGCGGACAGCGTGCAGGTCCTGCAAACCGCAGGTGCGAAGTACGTCATGGTCTGGCTGCTGCCTGACATCGGCCTGACGCCAGCCATCAACGGCACAGGTTTACAAACAGCAGCCACGCAGCTCAGCAACCAGTTCAACCTGCAGCTGGTGCAACGTCTGCAGGGCATCAACGCAGAAATCATTCCGTTGAACATTCCGTTGCTGTTGCAAGAGTCGTTCGCGGATCCGGGCCGGTTCGGCCTCGCCACTGACCAGAACCTCACGGCCACCTGCTTCAGCGGTAACGGCTGCACGGAAAACGCCAGATACGGCATCAACAGCGCCACCCCGGACCCAAGCAAGCTGATCTACAACGACGGGGTTCACCCCACCGAAGCCGGGCAAAAGCTGATTTCCGATTACGCCTACTCCTTATTGGCAGCGCCATGGGAACTGACGCTGCTACCGGAAATGGCCCACGCCACATTACGTGCTCACCAGGACGAATTACGCAGCCAATGGCAATCGGATTGGGAGAGCTGGCAGGCTGTAGGACAATGGCGGGCGATCGTCGCCGGTGGCGGTCAGCATCTTGATATCGATAGCCAATCAAGCGGCGCCAGTGCCGATGGCAGCGGCTACAACCTGAATATCGGTGGCAGCTATCGTCTGAATGACGCCTGGCGCGTCGGCGTAGCGGCAGGCTTTTATCGTCAAACCCTGGAAGCCGGCAGCAACGATTCGGACTACAAACTCAACAGCTACCTCGCCACCGCCTTCGCCCAGTTCCAGCAGAACCGCTGGTGGGCAGATGCCGCGCTGACCGGCGGCAAGCTGGATTACGACAACCTCAAACGCAAGTTCGACCTGGGTGCCAGCGAAGGTGCGGAGAAAGGTGATACTGACGGCCATCTCTGGGCGTTCAGTACTCGCGTGGGTTACGACATCGCGCAACCTGGCAGCCAATGGCACCTGTCGCCGTTCGTGAGCGCTGATTATGCCAAGGTAGAGGTCGACGGATATTCGGAGAACAGCAACCGCGCCACAGCGTTGAACTTCGATGACCAGACCCGTGATTCGAAGCGCCTGGGCCTGGGCCTGCAGGGCAAGTATCAGATCACTTCGCAAACCCGGGTGTTTGGTGAATACGCCTACGAGCGCGAGTACGAAGACGATGTGCAGAAAGTGAACATCGCCCTCAACAGCTTGCCGGCCAACGACTTCAAACTCGTAGGCTATACACCGCAAAGTCATTCGAATCGGGTGAATCTGGGCGTCAGTCACAACCTCACCCAAGACCTGGCGCTGCGGGCCAGCTACCTCATTCGCAAGGATGATGACTTTACCCAGCAAGGCGTCAACGTCGGCGTTGCGCTGGATTTCTGATCCGGCAAACAGCACGCATAAAAAAACGCGACGCCCTCACAGGCGCCGCGTTTTTTTGAATTGAGCAACATCCTGGCGGAAGCGAACTCAGCTTTCTGGAGTCTGCTCAGCCAGCGCCACCGCGCGAAACATCGCACGACGCTTGTTCAAGGTTTCTTCCCATTCCAGCGCCGGCACGGAGTCGGCAACGATGCCGCCACCGGCCTGCACATGCAGCTCGCCGTTCTTGATCACGGCGGTGCGAATCGCAATCGCGGTGTCCATGTTGCCGTTCCATGCAAAGTAGCCCACCGCGCCACCGTAGACGCCACGCTTGACCGGTTCCAGCTCGTCGATGATTTCCATCGCGCGGATTTTCGGCGCGCCGGACAACGTGCCGGCCGGCAGAATTGCCCGCAACGCGTCCATCGCCGTCAACCCGGCTTTCAACTGCCCGGTGACGTTGGAGACGATGTGCATCACGTTGGAATAACGCTCGATCACCATTTTCTCGGTGAGTTTCACCGAACCGATTTCCGAAACACGGCCGGTGTCGTTGCGACCCAGGTCGATCAGCATCAAATGCTCGGCGATCTCCTTGTCATCGGACAGCAGGTCTTTCTCCAGCGCCAGATCAGCCTCTTCGTTGGCACCACGTGGGCGGGTGCCGGCAATCGGTCGGACGGTGATCAGATTGTCTTCAACCCGCACCAGCACTTCCGGCGAACTCCCCACGACATGGAAGTCGCCGAAGTTGAAGAAGTACATGTAAGGCGTCGGGTTAAAGCAGCGCAGCGCCCGGTACAGATCAATCGGCGCTGCCTTGAAGTCGATCGACATGCGCTGGGACGGCACGACTTGCATGCAGTCACCGGCGAGGATGTATTCCTTGATGGTGTCGACGGCTTTCTCGTAATCGTCCTGGGTGAAACTGGAACGGAAGATCGGGTCAGCAGACTGCTGTTTGCTGAAATCCAACCCACGTCGCGGGGTAATCGGTTGGCGGAGTTTTTCCAGCAGTTCCTGCAACCGCGCCTGACCTTGTTCGAACGCATCCTCTTGGGATGGATCGGCCAGAACAATGGCGTGCATCTTGCCGGCGAGGTTGTCGAACACCACCACCGCGTCGGACACCATCAGCAGAATGTCCGGCACGCCCAGCGGATCCGGGTTCGGGCATTTGCCTAGACGCTTTTCCACATAACGCACGCAGTCGTAACCGAAGTAACCCACCAGGCCGCCATTGAAGCGCGGCAGGCCGGCGATGGTCGGCACGTTGTACCGAGCCTTGAATGCTTCGACGAAGGCCAGTGGATCTTCGGCTTCGTGGCTTTCGATCTCGATGCCGTCATGGGTCACGCTGACGTGATGGTCATGGACCCGCAACACGGTGCGGCATGGCAAACCGATGATCGAGTAACGGCCCCACTTTTCTCCGCCCTGAACCGATTCCAGCAGATAGGAATTAGGTTCGTCAGCCAGTTTCAGGTAGATCGACAGCGGCGTGTCGAAGTCGGCAAGGGTTTCGCAGGCAAGCGGGATACGGTTATAGCCGGCAGCGGCCAAACGCAGGAATTCTTCGCGGATCATGGGGTAGCCTCGTGGCTTGAGGGTCTAACAGTCAGGTATGCAAACGCGCCGGATAACCGGCCAGAATCGAGTCAGGCGCGCCAACGCCAGCGGGCCAGGGCCTTGATGACTTTCATCCAGAGTTTGCGAGTGACCACCACGATGGCGTTTCCAGAAGGGGGTTGAACAGCGTCGGGCAACGTTATCCCAGAGGCAGAATCCAGGCAACCGGGAATTAGCTTGCGCAGATCGTCGATGACCAGCGCCGGCAACTCTTCGGCAATCGGCCGGCCATGGTTATAGCCATAGCTCAGCGCTACACACTTGACCCCTGCCGCTTTCGCCGCCAGCACATCGCTGCGCGAATCGCCGACGAACAAGGACTGTGAAGCCGGAATGTTGGCCATCTTCATCACAAAGAACAGTGCTGCCGGATCGGGTTTCTTCTGCGGCAGGGTATCGCCGCCAATGATCCATTTGAAGTAGCGACCGATCTTCATCTGATCCAGCAATGGCGCGACGAAACGCTCCGGCTTGTTGGTGATCAGCGCCATCTCCACACCCTGCTTGTGCAGCCATTTCAGAGTGTCGCGCACGCCGGGGTAAACAACGGTCAGCTCATGGCTCTCGCTGTAAGCCTCCATGAAAATCTCCAGCGCGCCTTCCGCTTCACCGTCATCGACCGTCGAATGGTCAATGCCACCCGCCAGCGCTCGACGAACCAGCACCGGAGCACCGTTACCGACCCATTCGCGGACAGCGTTCAGGCCGGCAGGCTGTCGACCGAGCTTGAACAGCATGTTATCCACAGCCACTGCGAGGTCCGGGACCGAATCGATCAGCGTGCCATCCAGATCGAACATCACCAGCCGCGGCAGAGACCCCGGGAACAGCTGTTCAAAGCCACTCATGGGCGAGCCAGCGCCAGTTCGGAACGCATCTTCTCGATCACTTCCTGGTAGTTCGGCGCATTGAAGATGGCTGAGCCCGCAACGAAGGTATCGGCGCCGGCAGCGGCGATTTCACGGATGTTGTTCACGTTTACACCGCCGTCGATTTCCAGGCGAATGTCACGTCCGGAAGCATCGATCAGGGCGCGCGCTTCACGCAGCTTGTCGAGGGTGCCTGGAATGAACTTCTGGCCGCCAAAACCCGGGTTGACGCTCATCAGCAGGATCATGTCGACCTTGTCCATCACGTACTTGAGTACGTCCAGCGGCGTTGCCGGATTGAACACCAGGCCCGACTTGCAGCCGCCTTCACGGATCAGTTGCAAGGAGCGGTCAACGTGCTGAGTGGCTTCCGGGTGGAAGGTAATGTACGTCGCCCCCGCCTCAATGAAGTCACCGACGATGCGGTCTACCGGGCTGACCATCAGGTGCGCGTCGATCGGCGCGGTCACGCCGTACTTGCGCAGTGCCGCGCAGACCATCGGGCCGATGGTCAGGTTGGGTACGTAATGGTTGTCCATGACATCGAAGTGCACGAAGTCGGCGCCAGCGGCCAGGACGTTGTCCACTTCTTCACCCAGTCGGGCGAAGTCAGCGGAGAGAATCGACGGAGCAATTACGAAGGGCTGCATGACGCACCTTTTCTGAGCAAAATCACGATGGCGCGCATTGTATACCTCATGCTTTGACGCGCGCACCGTGAGCGCGATGATCAGTAAGCCGCTCGGTAGATCTTCTCGATATCGACGGCACTCAACTTACGTGGATTATTGCGCATCAGGCGTTCGATCCCGGCGGCTTCCACGGCCATGGCCGGGATCGCGTCTTCGGGCACGCCGAAACTTCGCAGTCCTTGAGGAATTTCTACCGCAGCGCACAGCTCGGTCATCGCCTCGACCGCTTTATCCGCCGCTTCGTTAGCGCTCAAATGAGCAGTCTTCACCCCCATGGCCTCGGCAATATCCTGCATGCGCTCGACGCAGGCCATCTTGTTCCAGGCCATCACATAGGGCAGCAGCAGTGCATTGCTGACACCGTGGGCAATATTGAAACGCCCGCCCAGGGGATACGCCAGCGCATGCACCGCGCCGACCCCCGCATTACCAAACGCCATGCCGGCCATCAGACTGGCGGTGGCCATGTCCTCGCGGGCCTGCAGGTGGGTCGGGTTGGCGTAGGCCTTGGGCAATGCCTTGGCGATCAGTTTGATCGCACCAATGGCCAGGGCGTCGGTGATCGGCGAAGCGTTGACCGACAAATAGGATTCGATGGCATGGACCAGCGCGTCGACACCACTGGCAGCAGTGACACTGCGGGGGCAGGTCAGGGTCATCTGTGGGCTGACCAGCGCCACGTCCGGTAATAGATAGTCGCTGACGATGCCTTTCTTGAGCTGCGCAACCTTGTCGGAGAGGACCGCTACATTGGTCACCTCCGAGCCGGTACCCGCCGTCGTCGGGATGGCGATCAGCGGCGGACCTTTGCGCGGCACCTGATCGATACCGAACAAGTCCTCCAGCGCGCCGTGATAACCCGCATAGGCCGCAACGCTCTTGGCGATGTCGATCGCACTCCCGCCGCCCAATCCGATCAAGCCGTCATGCCCGCCTTCACGGTAAACCCGCATGCAGTCTTCGACGATGGCGATTTCCGGGTCCGGCAGCACCCGGTCGAATATCTCGTAGGTACGACCGCCCAGCTGCGTCAGCGCCAGCTCGACGGTTCCGGATTTGACCAGGGCCGCATCGGTGACGATCAGCGGGTGGTCGACATCCAGGCGTGTCAGTTCAGCCGCCAACTGCTCGATGGCACCTGCGCCGGTGATCAGTTTGTGAGCGATTTTGAAAGAGGAAAGACTCATGTGCGCAGCCTCTTATAGACAGGGGAGCTGGGCACAATAGTAGCTGGGGATTTGGGGTTGTCTGATATTCAGGTCATGAATGACCTGCGATCCGGAGAAAGTACATAATCCCCTGTAGGAGCTGTCGAGCGAAACGAGGCTGCGATCTTTTGACTTTGGATTTTAAAAACAAGATCAAAAGATCGCAGCCTCGTTTCACTCGACAGCTCCTACACAGCTCCTACAGAGATTGGTGTTACACCTGCGCAGTACGCAGTTTCTCGCTGCGTCCGCGCAGCCATTCCAGGGTCAGCAGCAGGATCACCGAGAAAGCAATCAAGAGCGTCGCCGCAGCAGCAATGGTCGGGCTGAGGTTTTCGCGGATGCCGCTGAACATCTGCCGAGGCAAGGTCGCTTGTTCAGGACCGGCGAGAAACAAGGTCACCACCACTTCATCGAACGACGTCGCGAAGGCAAACAGCGCACCGGAAATCACGCCGGGGGCGATCAACGGCAACGTCACTCGACGAAACGCGGTGAGTGGCGAAGCGCCCAGGCTGGCCGCCGCACGCACCAGGTTGTGATTAAACCCCTGCAGTGTCGCCGACACCGTAATGATCACAAACGGCACACCCAGTACCGCGTGCACCACGATCAGCGAAAAGAAGCTGTTGCCCAGCCCCAGCGGCGCAAAAAACAGGTAGCTGGCCACACCAATGATCACTACCGGCACCACCATCGGTGAAATCACCAGCGCCATCACCAGAGCTTTGCCCGGGAAATCGCCACGGGTCAGTCCAATCGCCGCCAGCGTGCCGAAGATCATTGCCAACACGGTGGCTGCCGGTGCAACGATGATGCTGTTCTTCAACGCTCGCATCCATTCCGCCGAGGCGAAGAAGTCCTGATACCAGTGCAGTGAAAAACCTTGCAGCGGATACACCAGGAAACTCCCGGAGTTGAACGACAACGGAATGATCACCAGCACCGGCAGAATCAGGAACAACAGGATCAGTCCGCAGAGGATGCGCAAACTGTAGAACCACACCCGTTCGATGGGCGACATATAAGGATTCAGCATTTCGTTCTCCCTTAGCTCAGGCGCAGGCGACTGGCGCCCACCAGCCAGCTGTAAATCAGATAAAGCACCACAGTCGCCAACAGCAGCAACCCACCGAGTGCGGTCGCCATGCCCCAGTTGATGCTGGTGTTGGTGTAGAAGGCGACGAAGTAACTGACCATCTGATCGTTCGGGCTCCCGAGCAAGGCCGGGGTGATGTAGTAGCCGATGGCAAGGATGAATACCAACAGGCAACCGGCACCGACACCGGCATACGTCTGCGGGAAGTACACCCGCCAGAAACTGGCAAACGGGTGGCAGCCCAGTGAAATCGCGGCGCGCATGTAAGTCGGCGAGATGCCTTTCATGACGCTGTAGATCGGCAGGATCATGAACGGCAGCAGGATGTGCACCATCGAGATGTAGACCCCGGTACGGTTGAACACCAATTCGAGTGGCTTATCGATAATGCCCATGGCCATCAGGCCGCTGTTGATCAAACCACCCGACTGCAGGAGCACGATCCAGGCCGCAACCCTGACCAGAATCGAGGTCCAGAACGGCAGCAGCACCAAAATCATCAGCAGGTTGCTTTGACGGGACGGCAGGTTGGCCAGCAGGTAGGCCAACGGATACGCCAGCACCAGGCAGATCGCCGTGATGACCAGACCCATCCAGAAAGTCCGGGCGAAGATGTCGAGGTAAATCGCCTGGTCGGGTGTGGCCGGGGCAATTTCGCCGAGGTCGTCGATGCGGTGATCGACAGCCGCCAGCAGGTAGTACGGCGTGATGTTGCTGGTGTTACGGCGCACCGCTTGCCAATAGGCCGGATCACCCCAACGCTCATCGAGACTTTCCAGCGCTTCCTTATAAGAGGCGGGCTCAGTGGCGAACGGCAAGGCTCGGGCGGTTTTGGTCAGCAGGCTGCGGTAGCCGGCCAACTCCATGTTCAAGCGCTTGGACAGATCGCCCAAGGTCTGGTTTTTGCGGGCTTCGGCGAGGTCTTCGCTGGCAGCTTTGTAAACCGGTTCAGCGGGCAAGCCGCGGCCGTCCCAACTGGCAATGGCAGCCACGGTGCGCGGCATGCCGCCGACAACTTCCGGGTTACCCACACTTTTGTAGAGCAGCGCCACGATCGGCACCAGGAACACCAGCAACAGAAACAGCACCAGTGGCGCGATCAAGGCCTGGGCCTTCCAGCGGTTGATCCGCTCGGCATGCTTGAGCCGCTGCTTCAAGGTGGGGTCAGTGCCCGCGTTCAGGGGAATGGCGGTAGCCATGGCGTACTCCGGAAATCTTTGATCGTTGCAGAGGCAGCGAGCCACCTCGAACTTTAAATGTGGGAGCGGGCTTTCGTGGCGAGCGAGCTTGCTCGCGCTGGGCTGCGAAGCGGCCCCAAAAAATCCCGTTAACAACATTCAATTTTGTGAGTGCTGCGCACTCAAGCGGGAGCAAGCTCCCTCGCCACAAAAGCTCGCCCTCACAGGAGGGCGAGCCCTTTGCTTACTTCGCAGCCCAGGAATTAAAGCGCTGCTCCAGTTGCTCACCGTTGTCAGCCCAGAAGCTGACGTCGATCTGCACCTGGTTGGCGATGTTTTCCGGGGTAGTCGGCATGTCTTTCAGGACATCCTTGGCGAGCAACGGCACCGCTTGCGTGTTGGCCGGGCCGTAAGCGATGTTTTCCGAATAGGTCTTCTGCTGCTGCGGCATGACCGAGAACGCGATGAATTTTTTCGCCGCTTCAGCCCGCGCCTTGTCCAGGCCCTTTGGAATGGCCCATGCGTCGAAGTCGTAGATACCGCCGTTCCAGACGACTTTCAGATTGCTTTCTTTTTGCACGGCAGCAATTCGGCCGTTATAGGCCGAGCTCATGACCACGTCACCGGAGGCGAGATATTGCGGCGGTTGCGCACCGGCTTCCCACCACTGAATGCTTGGCTTGAGCTCATCGAGCTTCTTGAACGCGCGATCCTGACCGTCTTTACCGGCCAGTACTTTGTAGACGTCCTTCGGCGCAACGCCATCGGCCATCAAGGCAAATTCCAGGGTGTACTTGGCGCCTTTACGCAGGCCCCGCTTGCCCGGGAATTTCTTGGTGTCCCAGAAATCCACCCAGCTGGTCGGTGCGGTTTTCAGCTTGTCGGCGTTGTAGGCCAACACTGTCGACCAGACGAAAAAGCCCACGCCGCAAGGCTGGATAGCGCCTTTGACGTAGTCTTCGGACTTGCCGAACAGCGCAGGGTCGAGCTGCTCGAACATGTCTTCATCGCAACCACGGGACAGTTCCGGCGATTCGACTTCCACCAGGTCCCAGGACACGCTCTTGGTGTCGACCATGGCTTTGACCTTGGCCATCTCACCGTTGTATTCGCCGGCTACGATCTTGCCGTTACCCGCCGCTTCCCACGGCGCGTAGAAGGCTTTGACCTGCGCGGCCTTGTTCGCCCCGCCAAAGGACACCACGGTCAGATCCGGCCCCGCTGCCATCGCGTGTGCCGCACCGATCATGCCCATTACCAGGGCTGTGAATTTCAGGGATTTCAACATTTATATTGTTCTCCACGTGCAGGGTTGGTGTAGCAGGGGGGCGATCAATTCGCCTCTAGAAGCGGGTCGAGCGCACGAACGTGTTCGACCTGCCAGCCAAGCGGTACCACGTCGCCGACAGCCAGCGCGGGATCGAGCTCGGCAATCGGTTGTTTCACAAAGAAGTCGGTCTTGCCGCAGACTTCCAGACGAACCCGGACGTGGTCGCCCAGATAGATAAATTCCGCCACCCGGCCCGAGAAACGATTGACGCAGGACTCGCTCGAACCATTGAGACTCACGCGTTCCGGACGAATCGACAGCGTGACGGGCTCACCGGTTTTGCCGACATTGACCGCCAAGGCTTCAACCTTCTCACCACGCGCCAGTTCGACCACGCAGCGATCACCCGTCTGGCTGTGCAGACGCCCATTAAGGCGGTTGTTCTCGCCGATGAAATTGGCAACGAAGGTGTTCTTCGGTTCTTCATAGAGGGAGCGCGGCGGCGCGATCTGCTGGATCTCGCCCTGATGGAACACCGCGACACGGTCAGACATGGTCAGGGCTTCACCCTGGTCGTGGGTCACGTACACCACGGTCACGCCGAGATGCTGGTGCAGATGCTTGATCTCCATCTGCATGTGCTCACGCAGTTGCTTGTCGAGTGCGCCAAGAGGTTCGTCCATCAGCACCAGTTGCGGTTCGAACACCAGTGCGCGGGCCAGTGCCACACGCTGCTGCTGGCCGCCGGACAGTTGTGCGGGATAACGCTGGGCGAAGGCGTCGAGCTGAACCATGCTCAAGACACGTTTGACCCGGTCGCTGACATCGCTTTTGTTCAAACCGCGCACGGTCAGCGGGAACGCGAGGTTCTCGGCCACCGTCATGTGCGGGAACAACGCGTAGTTCTGGAACACCATGCCGATGTCACGTTTGTGTGGCGGCACGTTGTTGATCGAACGACCCGCCAGCAGGATCTCGCCTGCGGTCGGTGTTTCGAAACCGGCGAGCATCATCAGGCTGGTGGTCTTGCCGGAACCGGACGGGCCGAGCAAGGTAAGGAATTCACCTTTGCGAATGTCCAGGTTGAGGTCTTTGACGATCAGGTTCTCGCCGTCGTAGCTCTTTTGCACTCCACGAAAGCTGACCAGAACATCGCTGGCCCCTGCGCTTGAATCGACCTGGCTCATACCCACACCTTTGTTAGTGATGACTGCTGTGGACTAAGCCTAGTGGACGCCGGGAGCCACGCAAATCGGGGGGCAGGAGAGATTGGCCTCAGCCGGATGGAAGGTTGGGGGTAGGGATTGCCCTACAAGGATGGCGGGAATAGATAGAGACAGCTGCAATCTTGAAGCTGCAAGCCGCAAGAACGGGCAAAAGCGGTTTTGCAGGATGTCGTAAATGGGCATGCGACCACAATCCCTGTGGGAGCGAGCTTGCTCGCGATTGCGGTATGACATTCAAAATGAATGTCGACTGATAGTCCGCTATCGCGAGCAAGCTCGCTCCCACAGGGGACAGCGGTGTTCTCTAGAGGAGTTTGTGTTCCATCGCGTACTTCACCAGTTCCGCCAGGGAGGTGATGTTGAGCTTCTGCATCAGCCGCGCCTTGTGGGTGCTGATGGTCTTGCTGCTCAAGGCCAATTGCTGGGCGATGTCGTTGACGTTGGCGCCTTGGGCGAGGCGTTCGAACACCGAAAATTCTCGCTCCGACAGCAATGAATGCAAGGGGCGGGAATCGGTCAGACCTACCTCGAACACCATTCGGTCTGCCAGGTCCGGATCGATGTAACGCCCACCGGCCGCGACTTTGCGGATCGCCGTCAGCAGCAGTGCCGGATCGCTGTCCTTGGTCGCGTACCCCGCTGCGCCGACCTTTAAAGCACGGGCGGCCATTTGCGCCTCATCGTGCATCGACAACACCAGAATCGCGGGCGGATTGTTCAGCGCCCGAATCCGTGGAATGGCTTCCAGGCCGTTGACACCAGGCATGGAGATATCCAACAGCACCACCTCGCAGGGCACATGTCGCAGGATCTCGAGCAACTGCTCGCCATTGCTCGCCTCCCCCACCACCAACAAATCCTTGGCCAGGCCAATCAACTGCTTGATGCCTTCACGAACGATGGTGTGGTCTTCGGCTACCAGTACACGGATCACAGACTTCTCCATTCTTCTTAATGTCAGAGCCAGGAACATTCGTGAGCAGGTGCTCCAACAAATACCTCAGGCCGCCTCCAAAGGAACACGCACGATCAACGTCGTGCCCTCCCCCGGCTCACTGTCGAGCGACAACTGCCCGCCCATGATCAACACCCGTTCACGCATGCCGACCACGCCAAAGGATGTTGGCCGACCGGTCGTGGCGACAAATCCTACGCCATCGTCGCTGACAGTCAGACACAGTTCGTCGCCTTCACGCACCAATGTCAATTCGACAGTATGCGCTTGGGCATGCCGCATGACATTGGTTAGCGCCTCCTGAAGAATCCTGAACAATCCAATGGCCATCGCATCACTCAGCACGGGCAGATTGTCCGGTACCTGCACCAGACACGGAATCTGCGTACGCGCCTCGAAACGCCGGGCCTGCCATTCAATGGCAGAGGAGATCCCTGCGTCGAGAATCGGCGGACGGAGCGCCGTCGCCACATCGCGCACGAGCTGAAACAACTGGGCGATCAAACGCTTCATGCTATTCAGGCGCTCATTCAGACCAGGGTCCAATTGGGCGTAGGCCAATTCGCACATGGACGTTTCCAGCTTCAATACCGTGAGCATCTGACCCAACTCGTCGTGAACCTCACGCGCGATACGAGCTTTTTCCTCCTCCCGCACGCTTTCCAGGTGTGCAGACAATTCACGCAGTTGCTCGCGGGAGCCGGCCAGCTCCAGTTCGATGCGTTTGCTCTCGCTGATGTCCCAAACGATCCCGTCCCAGACGTAGGCACCATCCTCGAGCCGTCGGGTAATCGCCTTGATTTCAGCCCAGCGTTGCTCGCCCTGGCGGGTCAGGATTCGACCTTGCCATGACCAGTCACTGTCGGTATCCAGGGCACGGTCCTGAGTCTGGTGATAGCTCGCCTTGTCATCCGGATGCACCAGACTGCGCAGGCCTTTGTCGCGATGGGCCAGGGTCGCTGGCGAATAGCCAACCAGACTCTCGCTGCCTTCACTGATGTAGGCAAAATCGATCTGCCCTGTTACCGGCGCTCGCTCCAGTCGAAAGACCAAGCCCGGTACGTTGGCGGCAATTCCTTGCAGCCGCGCTTCACTTTCCTGTAACGCAGCCAGTGCGCGACGACGCTCGGTGACATCATTGAGGTAGACCACCAGGTATTCGCCGTCGCGAAAACGCAGGAAACTCAGCGACACATCCGTCGGCAGAATGCTGCCATCGGCACGCACACAGTTAGTTTCAAAGGATTGCGGCCCCTCTTCGCTGGCCCTGGCGCGTTTCCACAGGTTCAACCAGCGATCCATGTGCAAACCTGGCTCGAAGTCGATCAATGGCCGATCAATGATCCCGTCCGCCGTATAGCCGAGCATGGTTTCGGCGGCACGGTTGGCATAGCGCACATGACTGTCCCAATTCACCCACAAGATACCGACCGTACTTTGGTCGATGGAAAACTGGGTGAGTCGCAAGGCCTCTTCGCTGGCCTTGCGCAACGCAATGTCTTCACGTGCGGCCAAAAGGCGCTGCTCCAGACTGTGCTGCTGCCGACGCTGCCAAAAAACAATGGCCATGCTGCTCAGCATGATCACGGCCAACAGAAGACAGAGGTTTTGCCAGAACCCCGGAGACTCGGTCAGGCGCGGGTATTTGGGTTGCAGCCATTGGTTGTGCAGTTGCTCCAGGTCCTTGGCAGGGATCGCTCGCAGGGCACTTTCGACGATCCCCGCCAGTTCAGGCCAGTCACGACGCGTGGCCACCCGCAGCAACTGCGGTAAGCCGATGTCGCCGACGACCACCAGCCCCGCGAACTCGGGCTCGGCGGACAGCCGCCCCAACTGCGCTTCGTCGACCACGGCGTAGCTGGCTTGTTGACTCAACAGGAGTTGCAACGCCTGGCGCTCGATGGGCACGCCCTGCAGATTCAAATGCGGAAAATTGCTACGCAGGTAATCAGCCGTGGCACCCGGCATGCGCACTGCCACCCGGGTCTGGCTGTCGAGTTTTTCCAGCTCCACTGCACCGTTGCTTTTCTGGTCGCTGACGACCAATTGCGGCACCCGCATATAGGGGTCTGAAAACTGCCATAGACGCAGACCACCGGGGGTTTGAGTCAATCCCGGCGCGAGGTCGATCTCCCCTTCGCGGGCAGCCGTTTCCAATTGAGCGAGGTCGGAATAGTTTCGCCAGCTCAGCTCGATCTTGAGCGCTTTGGCCAACCACTTCATCAGCTCGACGTTGACACCGGACAGGCGCTGCAAGCGACGATCGTATTGGGCATAGGGCGCCTGCAAAACCAATCCGACCCGCAACTCACGGTGGTCTTCCAACCATTGCTGTTGCCCCGATGACAACTGGGCAACGTGGGCCGGTGGCGCCGACGCCGCCCAGCTCATCAAGGGAAACAACAAGCAGCCGATCACCCACAGGCAGCGAAAACGCATCATTGAAGCTCCGCACACTGACAAACACTGACCAACCCATTAGGCTGCCGGAATCACTTCTGGCCTGGAATATCCGATGCCCCCTGTCTACCGCCTGGCACTGCCAGCATTGTGCCTGTCGCTGATCCTGCCTTGCGCCTTTTCAGTTGAGGCGGCTGATCCGGCACCGGCGCAAACACCCACCGAAGCAAAACCGGTCGAACGCCAGCCGCTGCCTGAACGCAGCCAGGAAGAGGCCGCAGCGCTGGCGCGAACGATCCCCGCCGACGAACAGCAACAACTGCAAGCCGGCGACGTCACCTTTCTGTCGCTATGGAAACCGGCCAATGTTGCCGAACCCAAAGGCGTAGTCATTATCATCCCGGGCGCCGGCGAAACAGCTGACTGGCCTCAAGCAATCGGTCCATTGCGACGCCAATTACCGAACGCCGGCTGGAGCAGCCTGAGTATCACCTTGCCGGACTTGCAAAGCGATGTCATTGCGCCTCGAGTCCTCGACGTACCGCCCACCATCAAGGCGCCGGATGTCGGGAGCAAGGATTCCACGACCGCCGCGCCTATCGAACAAGCGGCGGGCGGGGAAGCGGACGTAGCAGACAAGGTCGTGGTCGACAGTAGCGAAGAACACGCCAAGGTCGACGCCGAACGGATTTTTGCGCGTCTGGATGCCGCTATTGCCTACGCCGAACAGCAAAGCGCCCCCAGCATCGTGGTATTGGGGCACGGCACTGGTGGTTACTGGGCTGCTCGATATATGAGCGAAAAGCAACCGTCGCAAGTCGAGAAACTTGTGATGGTCGCGGTCCAGACACCCGCCAAGGCGAAACCCGAACTGACCGAACTCACGCCAACCCTGAAGCTACCCACAGCGGACATCTTCTACATGGACAAGCCGCTCGATCGCAACGCAGCGCTGGAGCGATTGCAGGCGAGCAAGCGATTGAAGACATTGGCGTTCAGTCAGGTGTCGCTGAAATCACTGCCGGGTAACGCCAAGGATCAACAGGAACAACTGGTGCGCCGGGTGCGTGGCTGGTTGAGTCCTAACGCTGCTGATTGAGCAAAAAGCAGAAGATCGTCCGAAGGCTCGAACCGCGCTCGGACGATCTTTTGTTCTTGTGGATGGCTAACGGAAATCCCGCCGCTGACGAATCAATGTGTAGGCGTTATGCAACTCCCGCGTTTTGTCCGTGGCCTCCCGAACCTGCATCGCCGTCGCGCCACTGCCGGCAATTTTGTCCGGATGATGACGACTGAGCAGGCGCCGATAGGCGTGCTTGATCTGCGCCGGATCGCTGGTGGCGGACACTCCCAGCAACCGCATTGCGTCCTGATAGGTCAGGGTATTGCTGACCAACGGACGTTTCTGTGGCTCGTAATCGGTCGCCAGTGCCTGTACCTGCCGCGAACTCCAGCCCAGCCACTTGCCCCACTGCGCAATCAGCTCACGCTCACTGCGCCCCGCCTGGCCGTCGGCCCAGATCATTCGCCAGCAGGCGCGCAACACCCCTTCCGCCGCGAAAGGCTGGGCGCTCAAGCGCCTCAAATGACCACGTAAACGGTCATGCCCGGACTTGCCTCGATTGAACGCGGCAATCGCTCGGCGCTGAGCTGACTCGGTCATTTCCAGAGCACGCATTTCCTGACGGGCTTGCTGGATGTGCCCATCCACGACGCGTCCGTCACACTTCGCCAGCCGTCCAAGCAGCACAAACAATAGTTCGTCATTGCGCAGTACAGGACGGCCACCGAGCTTTTCCCGCAAATGCCCCCAGCTCTGCAGTTGCAAACGCCGGTCCAACGCCTGCCCTAACAAGGCGCCAAGCATGGCCCCCGGGATGCTGGCTATGGCAAAGCCGGCTCCGGCTCCAATCAGAGTCCCTGGCCACAACATGTCAGCGGCTCGCTTCTAATAGAGTTTCCACTTCAGCGAGACGCTCGTGAGTACCCACATCGACCCAGTGTCCGCTAAGGCGCTCGCCGGTGACCTGCCCTGCCGCCATCGCTGTGCGCAGCAACGGCGCGAGTTTGAACGCGCCCGCAGAACACCCATCGAACAGCTGCGGATGCAGCACGGCAATGCCGCTGTAGGTCAATGTTTCAGCACCCGGCTCATTGTCGCGAACGTGACCGTCGCTCAGACTGAAATCGCCGGTCGGGTGATGAGGCGGGTTGTCCGCCAGCACCAGATGCGCCAACCCGCAGATAGGCTGGTGCAACACGCTGAAGTCATAGTCGGTCCAGATATCACCGTTGACTACCAGAAACGCGTCGTCGCCCAATAGCGGCAATGCACGGAAAATGCCGCCGCCAGTTTCCAGTGGCTCACCCTCCGGCGAGTACTGGATTCGAACGCCGTACTGCGATCCGTCACCCAGATAGTTTTCAATCTGCTGACCGAGCCAGGCGTGGTTGATCACTATTTCGGTGAAGCCCGCGATTGCCAGGGCCTTCAAGTGATACTCGATCAGCGGCACACCACCGGCACGAACCAGCGGCTTGGGCGTGGTCAGGGTCAGCGGGCGCAAGCGTTCGCCTTTGCCTGCCGCCAGAATCATCGCCTTCATGCTGTTACTCCGCCGCGCAGGCTGTCCAGCAACGCCCCTAGTTCAGCCAGCTCAGGTCGGCGCGCCACAACGTCCTCTATATAAGCAAAGAATCGCGGTACGTCCGCCAGATAGCGCGGCTTGCCGTCGCGGTGACAGATGCGGGCAAAGATCCCGATGACTTTCAGGTGACGTTGCACGCCCATCAGGTCACTGGCACGCAGGAAATCTTCCAGATCCGGCTGAACCGGGATGCCGAGAGCGGCCGCTTGCTGCCAATAATCTTCCAGCCACCCGCGTACACGCTCTTCAGGCCAGCTGAGAAAAGCATCCTTGAACAGGCAGGTCACGTCGTAGGTCACGGGGCCATAGACCGCGTCCTGAAAATCCAGCACACCGGGGTTGGGCTGGCTGAGCATCAGGTTGCGCGGCATGTAATCACGATGGACCAGCACTTTCGGCTGTGCCAGTGCGCTGTCGATCAACAGATCGCTGGCTTTCTGCCAGAGCGCTTGCTGAGCGGAATCGAACTCGATGCCCAATTCATGCTTGACGTACCACTCTGGGAACAATTCCAGCTCACGCCGCAGCAATGCCACGTCATAACTTGGCAACGGCGCCACCATTGGCAGTTGCTGAAACGCCAGCAACGCTTGCAGCGCATCCTTGAACAGATCATCGGCGTTTTCGCTGTTGATCACGTCGAGGTACGTCTTGTTTCCAAGGTCATTGAGCAGAAGAAAGCCGCGTTCAAGGTCTTCGGCATAAATTTTCGGCACGTTAATTCCGGATTTCTCCAGCAAAAATGCAATATCCACGAAGGGTTTGCAGTTTTCCTGAGGCGGAGGTGCGTCCATCACGACGAAACTCCTGCCCTCGCCCTCCCAGCGAAAATACCGCCGAAAACTTGCGTCACTGCTGGCAGCAGTCAACGTGGCCGGGGGTACGACACCCCAGCCCTGATCTGCGTAAAGAATCGTCAATTGCTCATCGAGCCAAACTTTCAGGTGTTGCAAACGTACATCTTGGTCAGGCATTGCAAGGGTCTCCGACGGCGCTAGCCGTCAAGCGGGTCATGCTTTATTATCCAGCATCTTTTTCAGACCATCGAGAGGCGTGCGGCCCACACCGCGGGCAGATGGCACGCAGGAAGCCCGGACTAATAAGATGGCATTGAAATCCCCCGCGTTTCGTAAAAAATTTCCGTTGTTGGTTACCGGCAGTCTGCTGGCCCTGCAACCCCTAGCCACTTCGTTCGTGGTCGCCGCGGAACAGTATGACTGCTCAGTCTCTGCTTCGGGTGCCTGGGACTGTGCGCCAAAATCGCCAGCGGCTGCCCTGCCTCCACGCCCCGTCCATGACGGCAGTGCGGTAGGCGCGAGCGGCGAGACACCGGCCGACAGCGGTTCCAGCGAAGACACCGGCGCCAAAACGGCACTGGTGACCGAGGCCAAGGGACGCGGATTGAAGTCGCGCAGTGCAGACTACAGTCACCTCGACTGGGTTCCACGCGAAAACCTCACAGCAGCGCAATTGGCCGAAACAGGTCCTTACTGCTCTGGTTCCTATATCGAACCGATTCGTCCTGGCATGAATGACAAGACGAGTAAAAGTGACGCCCCGACCTTCCTCGGCGCCAAAGCCTCCCGCTACAAGCAGGATGAGCAGGTCGCTACCCTGGCCGGTGACGTCGTCATGCGCCAGGGCAGCATGCAGGTCGAAGCCGACGAAGCAAATCTTTATCAGGCTGAAAGCCGTGGCGAACTGAGCGGCAATGTCCGGGTTCGTGACAATGGCGCCCTGATCGTCGGCGACCACGCTGATGTCCAGCTCGACACCGGCGAAGCCAAGGTCGACAACGCCGAGTACATTCTTCACAAGTCCCGTATTCGCGGCAGCGCCCTGTACGCCAAACGTGCCGAGAACGCGATCATCCGCCTCAAGGATGGTACGTACACCACGTGCGAACCGAACAGCAACGCCTGGCAGCTCAAGGGTAATAACATCACCCTTAACCCGGCCACCGGCTTCGGCACCGCGACCAACGTGACACTGCGGGTCAAGGACATTCCTGTTCTTTACACGCCGTACATCTACTTCCCGATCGATGACCGTCGCCAGTCCGGCTTCCTGCCGCCGACTATAGGCACCGGCACCGATACCGGCTTCATGCTGGTCACGCCGTACTACTTCAACCTGGCGCCGAACTACGACGCCACGTTGTACCCGCGTTACATGAGCAAGCGTGGCTTGTTGATGGAAGGCGAGTTCCGCTACCTGACCCCGTCCAGCGAAGGTCAGTTCGGCGCCGCGTACCTCAACGACGACGACACCGAGCGCAGCAAACAGTCCGATTACGAAAAAACCCGCTACATGTACAACTGGCAGCACAAAGGTGGCCTCGACTCGCGCGTCTTCACGCAGGTCGATTACACCAAGATCAGCGATCCGTATTACTTCCAGGATCTGCAGACTGACCAGATTGGTGTGAAAAGCGCTGATTATGTGAACCAGCAGGGTTCGGTTAGCTATCGTGGCGACAGCTACACCGCCCGACTGAATGCCCAGGCTTATCAGCTGGCGACTGTTTCGAACATCACACCGTATGACCGTTTGCCGCAGATCACCTTTGATGGCGCGCTGCCGACTCATCCGGGCGGCCTGGACTTCACTTACAACACCGAACTGGTGCGGTTTGATCGCGACCTGAAAAATGGCAACTTCACCGATGAAGATGGCGTTTCTACTCCGCGACTGGACACCAACGTTCAAGGTCTGGCTCGTGCCAATGGCGATCGCCTCAACCTTGCACCGGCTGTCAGCCTGCCGCTGGATTGGTCATATGGGTTCCTGAAACCACAGCTCAAATACCAATACACCCAGTACCAGTTGGATCTGGACAGCATCGGGAAATCCCAGATTGCCGCGCAAAATGCGGCGGCTGCAGCGGCCGGGACTGAAAACATCAATGGCCAGTTCGACAGCAACCAGAACCGTGGCGTTCCGATTGCGAGCATTGACAGTGGCCTGTACTTCGATCGCAAAACCACCTGGTTTGGCAAGAACTACAACCAGACCCTCGAGCCGCGCCTCTATTACCTCTACGTTCCAGAGACGAACCAGGAAGATATTCCGGTATTCGACACCAGCGAGTACACATTCAATTACTCGTCGCTGTTCCGTGACAACCGCTTCTCCGGTGCCGATCGCGTCGGTGACGAGAACAAACTGGCCCTGGGTATCACTAACCGCTGGATCGAAGACAACGGTTTCGAACGTCAACGCATCAGCATCGGTCAGGCGTTCTACTTCAAGAACCGCGAAGTTCAACTGCCAGGTATCGACGCCAAAACCCGCGAAGACGCGAAATCCAAAGTTTCGCCTTATGCGCTGGAATACGAATATCGCTGGAACCGCGATTGGCGCACCACTGCCGATTACAACTGGGACCCGGATACCCGCAGCCCTCGCTCGGGCAGCGCGATGTTCCACTACCAGCCTGAAGACAACCCGAACAAGGTTATCAACGCCGGTTATCGCTATCGCAACGACCAGATCCGCTACGACCAGAACACCGGTAAGTGGGCTGTGGGCGGCGGTGACTACGGTACTCCCGGCCAACCTGGCTACGTGAAGGACTACTACAAGATTCAACAGCACGACTTCTCGGTGATCTGGCCGATCGTGCCGCAATGGAACCTCATCAGCCGCTGGCAGTATGACTACAACCGTAACCGTACCCTGGATGCCTTCGGTGGCTTCGAGTACGACAACTGCTGCTGGAAACTGCGCGTGATCAACCGCTACTTCGTCGACTACGACGAAACCAGCCAAGACGCTCCGGAAAACGAAAAAGGCGACCATGGCGTCTTCCTCCAAATTGTTCTGAAGGGACTCGGCGGCCTCACCGGCGCCAAAGTAGAGAGCTTCCTCGACAAAGGCATCCAAGGTTATCGTGAACGTGAAGACCAAGCTTTCTGATTGTCTGCGCCCGCTCGTGCTGGGCGCGCTGTTCCTGGGTACCGCGGCCAACGCCGCGGTACAGTCCATCGATAAAGTGGTGGCCATCGTCGACAACGACGTGGTCATGCAGAGCCAACTGGACCAACGAGTTCATGAAGTTCAGCAAACCATCGCCAAGCGTGGCGCCGCTGCGCCGCCGCCTGGCGTGCTGGATCAGCAGGTGCTGGAGCGCCTGATCGTCGAAAACCTGCAACTGCAGATCGGCGAACGCTCCGGCATCCGTATTACCGATGAAGAACTGAACCAGGCTGTCGGCACCATTGCACAGCGCAACAACATGACCGTGGATCAATTCCGCGCAGCCCTGACTCGCGATGGTTTGTCTTACGACGACGCCCGTGACCAGATCCGTCGCGAAATGATCATCAGCCGTGTACGTCAGCGTCGTGTGGCCGAGCGCATCCAGGTGTCCGAGCAGGAAGTGAAAAACTTCCTTGCTTCCGACCTTGGCAAGATGCAGCTGTCCGAAGAGTTCCGCCTGGCCAACATCCTGATTCCTACGCCGGAAAGCGCCAACTCCGACGCGATTCAGAATGCTGCCAAACAAGCGGACGCGGTTTACCAGCAGCTCAAGCAAGGCGCTGACTTCGGTCAGTTGGCAATCGCCAAATCCGCCAGCGAGACAGCACTGGAAGGCGGCGACATGGGCTGGCGTAAAGCAGCTCAATTGCCACCACCGTTCGACCGGATGCTGAGCACCATGGCGGCTGGGGACATCACCCAGCCAATGCGCACTCCAGGTGGCTTCATCATCCTGAAGATTCTCGACAAGCGTGGCGGCGAGGCCCAGGTACGTGACGAAGTGCACGTGCGTCATATCCTGGTCAAACCTAGCCCGATCCGTGATGAAGCAAAAACCAAGGCTTTGGCTGAGTCGCTCTACACACGCATCGAATCAGGCGAAGACTTCGGCGAGCTGGCCAAGAGCTATTCGGAAGACCCGGGCTCCGCCCTCAACGGTGGCGACCTGAACTGGATCGACCCGAACGCACTGGTTCCTGAATTCCGTGAAGTGATGGCCAACACCCCGCAAGGTAAGCTGTCCAAGCCGTTCCAGACTCAATACGGCTGGCACGTCCTGGAAGTCCTTGGTCGCCGCGCTACCGACAGCACCAACCAGGCGCGCGAGCAGCAAGCAATGACCGTCCTGCGTAATCGCAAGTACGACGAAGAGCTGCAAACCTGGCTGCGTCAGATCCGTGACGAAGCATACGTAGAGATCAAACTCCCTGGTGCAGACCAGGCAGCGCAGTGAAACCCCAACGTTTCGCGCTGACACCCGGCGAACCAGCCGGCATAGGTCCTGACCTGTGCCTGCTGCTTGCCTCGCAAGCCCAGCCGCACCCCCTGATTGCCATTACCAGCCGTGACCTGCTCCTTGAGCGGGCCGCGCAGCTGGGTGTGGCTGTCGATCTGCTTGCGGTGACACCGGACAATTGGCCAGATGCCCCGGCGCCGGCCAACAGCCTGTACGTGTGGGACACTCCGCTCAACGCCAAGGTCATCGCCGGACAACTGGACAAAGCCAATGCCGCGTTCGTGCTCGAAACCTTGACCCGTGCGGGCCAAGGCTGCCTGGACGGGCATTTTGCAGGCATGATCACCGCGCCAGTTCATAAAGGCGTGATCAACGAATCGGGGATCGCCTTCTCCGGGCACACGGAATTTCTCGCCGACCTGACCCAGACCGCGCAAGTGGTGATGATGCTGGCGACTCGCGGATTGCGCGTGGCGCTGGTCACCACTCACCTGCCCCTTCGCGACATTGCCGACGCAATCACACCGGAGCGTCTGGAGCGGGTCACTCGAATCCTGCACGCCGATCTGCAGGAAAAATTCGGCATCGCCCAGCCTCGCATCCTGGTCTGCGGGCTTAACCCGCACGCCGGTGAAGGCGGTCACCTGGGCCATGAAGAAATCGACATCATTGAACCTACACTGGAGCGCCTGCGTGGCGAGGGCATGGACCTTCGCGGCCCCCTCCCCGCCGACACTCTGTTTACCCCCAAATATCTGGAGCACTGCGACGCGGTGCTGGCGATGTACCACGACCAGGGCCTGCCGGTACTGAAGTACAAAGGCTTCGGCGCGGCAGTGAACGTGACTCTGGGCTTGCCAATCATCCGCACCTCGGTCGACCACGGCACAGCCCTGGACCTGGCCGGCAGCGGAAAAATCGACACCGGCAGCCTGCAAGTCGCCCTTGAAACCGCCTACCAGATGGCCGAGACCCGTTTATGACCGAGCATTATCAACACAAGGCGCGCAAACGCTTTGGCCAGAATTTCCTGCACGATGCCGGCGTTATCGACCGCATCCTGCGCTCCATCCATGCCAAGGCCGAAGATCGCCTGCTGGAAATCGGCCCAGGCCAGGGGGCATTGACCCAAGGCCTGTTGAGCAGCGGCGGTCAGCTCGACGTAGTGGAACTGGACAAGGACCTGATCCCGATCCTGAACCAGCAGTTCGCCAGCAAGAGCAACTTCAACCTGCACCAGGGCGATGCATTGAAGTTTGACTTCAACAGCCTGAATGCAGCACCCGGCAGTCTTCGGGTCGTCGGCAACCTGCCGTACAACATTTCCACCCCGCTGATCTTTCACCTCCTGCACAACGCCAGCCTGATCCGTGACATGCACTTCATGTTGCAAAAGGAAGTGGTCGAGCGCATGGCTGCAGGCCCCGGTGGCGGTGACTGGGGTCGTCTGTCGATCATGGTTCAGTACCACTGCCGCGTGGAGCATTTGTTCAACGTAGGCCCTGGCGCGTTCAATCCGCCGCCTAAAGTCGATTCGGCCATCGTGCGCCTGGTACCTCACGCGGTGCTTCCGCACCCGGCCAAGGATCACAAACTCCTGGAACGCGTCGTGCGCGAAGCCTTCAACCAGCGCCGTAAAACCTTGCGTAACACTCTCAAGCTGCTGCTCAGCAATGACGAGATCGAAGCGGCCGGAGTCGATGGCAGTCTGCGCCCGGAGCAACTCGATCTGGCCGCGTTCGTACGCCTGGCCGACAAGCTCAGCGAACAAGCCCTACAGAAACCCGACGCAGACTGAGACAAACGAGCGTTATCGGGTAAGACACCAGCCGTCAGGTCTGGTTTACTACCCGATACTTGGCCTAGACTGAGTTCTATCAGCTACGCCCCGCGTCCCGCTTCGTTTTTAAGGCCTCTTGCATGTCCGATCCTCGCTATCAGGTCGACGTCAGCGTCGTCACCCGCTATCTGGCAGAACAATCGCAACCCGAGCACGAACGCTTTGCCTTCGCTTACACCATCACCGTGCAAAATAATGGCGAGCTACCCGCCAAGCTGCTGTCGCGGCATTGGGTAATCACCGATGGTGACGGGCATGTCGAGGAGGTTCGTGGTGCGGGCGTCGTTGGCCAGCAACCGTTGATCGATCCGGGCAAAAGCCACACCTATAGCAGTGGCACGGTGATGACTTCCAAAGTCGGCACGATGCAGGGCACCTATGAAATGATCGCCGACGATGGCAAGCATTTTGATGCTGTCATCGCACCATTTCGTCTGGCGGTGCCCGGAGCCCTGCATTGATGGCAACGTACGCCGTCGGTGACTTGCAGGGCTGTCTTGAGGCATTGCATTGCCTGCTTGAGAAAGTTGCCTACGACCCGGCCAAAGACCGTTTGTGGCTGGTAGGCGATCTGGTCAATCGCGGCCCCCAATCTCTGGAAACCCTGCGCTTTCTCTATAGCATCCGCGAATCGCTGGTGTGCGTACTCGGCAACCATGACCTGCATTTGCTGGCCGCGGGAAAGAACATCGAACGCCTGAAAAAAAGCGACACCCTTCGCGAAATTATCGAAGCTCCCGATAGCGCAGAGTTGCTGGACTGGTTGCGCCAGCAGAAGCTCATGCACTACGACGAACAACGCAACGTCGCGTTAGTGCATGCCGGCATTGCGCCGCAATGGTCGCTGCGTAAAGCCCTCAAGTGTGCCGCCGAGGTCGAGGCGGCCCTGCAAGACGACAACATGCTTCCGCTTTACCTCGACGGCATGTACGGCAACGATCCGGCGAAATGGGACAGCGACCTCAAAGGCGTCACGCGCCTGAGGGTAATCACCAACTATTTCACCCGCATGCGTTTCTGCACCGCCGAAGGCAAGCTCGATCTCAAGAGCAAGGAAGGCGTCGATTCAGCACCGCCAGGTTACAAGCCCTGGTTTCAGCACAAGGAACGCAAAACCAAGGACGTTAAAATCATCTTTGGTCACTGGGCCGCGCTGGAAGGCAAAGTGCTTGAACCGGGCATTTCGGCGCTCGACACCGGCTGTGTCTGGGGCGGTGCCCTGACCCTGATGAATGTCGACAGCGGCGAGCGCCTGTCCTGCAAATGCGATGAGCATGGCCATGTAGCCAAACCGCCAGTCGCCCAGACTATTTCCGAATCATCGTCAGCCAGCGCCCAGCGCTAGACTGCGCTTTCAGCCGAGCCACAGGAGCCCGCCATGAGCGAATTCAAACGTATCCCCCCAGAACAGGCCCAGGCCCTGCGTGAACAAGGTGCAGTGGTAGTCGATGTTCGCGATCCACAAACCTATGCTGCACTACACATCGCTGGCTCCAAACATCTGGACAACGTTTCCATCTCGGATTTCATCCGGGCAGCCGACCTCGATGCACCGACCGTCGTGGTCTGCTACCACGGCAATTCCAGCCAGGGCGCTGCGGCATATCTGGTTAGTCAGGGCTTCTCCGACGTCTACAGCATGGACGGCGGTTTTGAGTTGTGGCGTACGACTTATCCTTCAGATACCACGCAAAGCACTTCTGAATAATATTTTTGTAACGCGCAAGCCCCCGTCTCCCGTGGGCTTGCGCCGAGGCAGACGAACGGTCAGCCACAACTAATTACGTATCTCGCCTTTACCTCCCGAATTCCCAACTATCCTTAAGCCCAGGCCATCCAAAACAGGGGAGAGCCGGTACACCGGCGCGCGGGTCATCGGGAGTAGCTTTCGCAGTCGTCAGCTGTGAAAGAGTTCTGGGGGGTAAACAGCGACTGCCTGTTCGGTTGCTGCCAGCATCGACTGAGTGATCCGGCGTCGGCTCCACGTATCGAGCGAGGTGACGTCATGAGTATCTTTAGCCACTTCCAACAACGCTTCGAATCCACACGCCAGGAAGAACTCTCTCTGCAAGAGTATCTTGAGCTGTGCAAAAAGGACCGCAGCGCCTATGTATCCGCCGCCGAACGCTTGTTGCTGGCTATCGGTGAACCGGAGCTGCTCGACACCTCGACCAACTCGAGGCTGTCGCGAATCTTCTCCAACAAGGTTATTCGTCGCTATCCGGCCTTTGAAGACTTCCACGGGATGGAAGAATGCATCGACCAGATCGTGTCGTATTTCCGTCATGCCGCTCAGGGCCTCGAAGAGAAGAAACAAATCCTCTATCTGCTCGGCCCCGTGGGTGGCGGTAAATCGTCCCTCGCCGAGAAGCTCAAACAGTTGATCGAAAAGGTGCCCTTCTACGCGATCAAGGGCTCACCGGTATTCGAATCGCCCCTGGGTCTGTTCAACGCCACTGAAGATGGCGCGATCCTTGAAGAAGACTTTGGCATTCCGCGGCGCTACCTCAACACCATCATGTCGCCATGGGCTACCAAGCGCCTGGCCGAGTTCGGCGGGGACATCAGCCAGTTCCGCGTGGTGAAGCTTTATCCATCCATTCTCAACCAGATCGCGGTGGCCAAAACCGAGCCGGGAGACGAGAACAACCAGGACATCTCCGCGCTGGTGGGCAAGGTCGATATCCGAAAACTGGAGGAATACCCACAGAACGACGCCGATGCTTACAGCTACTCGGGCGCACTGTGCCGGGCCAACCAGGGCCTGATGGAATTCGTCGAAATGTTCAAGGCGCCGATCAAGGTGCTGCACCCGTTGCTGACCGCCACTCAGGAAGGCAACTACAACAGTACCGAAGGACTGGGGGCCATTCCGTTTACCGGGATCCTGCTCGCTCACTCCAACGAATCGGAATGGCACACCTTCCGTAACAACAAGAACAATGAAGCGTTCATCGACCGGATCTACATCGTCAAAGTGCCGTACTGCCTGCGGGTCAGCGACGAGGTGAAGATTTACGACAAGCTGCTGTTCAACAGTTCGCTGGCCAAAGCTCATTGCGCGCCAGACACCTTGAAGATGCTGGCCCAGTTCACCGTGCTCTCGCGCCTCAAAGAACCGGAGAACTCCAACATCTATTCCAAGATGCGGGTGTATGACGGCGAGAACCTCAAGGACACTGATCCGAAAGCCAAATCGATACAGGAATACCGCGATAACGCTGGTGTTGACGAAGGCATGAACGGGCTGTCCACGCGTTTTGCATTCAAGATCCTGTCGAAGGTCTTCAACTTCGATCCACACGAAATTGCCGCCAATCCGGTCCACCTGCTTTATGTACTTGAGCAGCAGATCGAACAGGAGCAATTCCAGGCCGAGACGCGCGAACGCTACCTGCGCTTCCTCAAGGAATACCTGGCACCGCGTTATATCGAATTCATCGGCAAGGAGATCCAGACCGCCTACCTCGAGTCTTACAGCGAGTACGGCCAGAACATCTTCGATCGCTACGTGCTGTACGCAGACTTCTGGATTCAGGATCAGGAATACCGCGATCCGGAAACCGGCGAGATCCTCAATCGGGTGGCGCTGAACGAAGAGCTGGAAAAGATCGAAAAACCGGCAGGCATCAGCAATCCGAAGGATTTCCGCAACGAAATCGTCAACTTCGTACTGCGCGCCCGAGCCAACAACAATGGCAAGAACCCGACCTGGCTCAGCTACGAAAAACTTCGCGTGGTCATCGAGAAGAAAATGTTCTCCAACACCGAAGACTTGCTGCCAGTTATCAGCTTCAACGCCAAGGCGAGCAAAGAGGATCAACAGAAACACAACGACTTCGTCACACGAATGGTCGAGCGCGGGTACACAGACAAACAGGTACGACTGCTGTCCGAGTGGTATCTGAGGGTTAGAAAGTCCCAATAAGGGAGCGGCAAGCGGCAAGCGGCACATCACCAACGAACACGCGCTGTTTGCGTAATTGTGGCCATATGTCGCGCGCCGCTTGTTTCTGAAGCTTCTGTCTTGCAGCTTGAAGCTTATGACTCGAAGCTCCCCGGAGGGCCTATGAGCTATGTGATCGACCGACGTCTCAATGGCAAGAACAAGAGCACGGTGAACCGCCAGCGGTTTCTGCGGCGCTACCGTGATCACATCAAGAAAGCCGTCGAAGAGGCGGTCAGCCGGCGTTCCATTACGGACATGGAACATGGCGAACAGATCAGCATTCCCGGTCGTGACATCGACGAGCCGGTGCTTCATCACGGCCGTGGTGGCAAGCAGACTGTCGTGCACCCCGGTAACAAGGAATTCACCAGCGGCGAGCATATTGCACGTCCGCCGGGCGGGGGTGGCGGTAGAGGTCCAGGCAAAGCCGGCAATTCGGGTGAAGGGATGGACGAGTTCGTCTTCCAGATCACCCAGGAGGAATTCCTTGAATTCATGTTCGAGGATCTCGAGTTGCCGAACCTGGTCAAGCGCAACCTGACTGGCACTGACACCTTCAAGACGGTTCGAGCCGGGATCAGTAACGAAGGCAATCCATCGCGGATCAACATCATCCGTACCCTTCGCTCAGCCCATGCCCGACGCATTGCATTGTCCGGCAGCAGCCGAGCAAAGTTGCGTGAAGCGAAAGAGGAACTGCTGCGACTGAGACGGGATGAACCGGATAACTTCGGCGATATTCAAGAAATTGAAGCTGAAATCGAAAAACTCAGCGCGCGAATCCATCGCGTGCCATTTCTCGACACATTCGACCTCAAGTACAACCTGCTCATCAAGCAACCCAACCCCAGCTCGAAAGCAGTGATGTTCTGCCTTATGGACGTTTCCGGCTCCATGACCCAGGCAACCAAGGACATCGCCAAGCGCTTCTTCATCTTGCTGTACCTGTTTCTCAAGCGTAACTACGACAAGATCGACGTCGTGTTCATCCGCCACCACACCAGCGCCCGGGAAGTGGACGAGGAGGAATTCTTCTACTCGCGGGAAACCGGCGGCACCATCGTCTCCAGCGCCTTGAAACTGATGCAGGAGATCATGGCCGAGCGCTATCCAAGCAATGAGTGGAACATCTACGCCGCTCAGGCCTCGGACGGTGACAACTGGAATGACGACTCACCGATCTGCCGCGACATTCTGATCAACCAGATCATGCCGTTCGTGCAGTACTACACTTACGTCGAGATCACCCCACGCGAACATCAGGCTCTGTGGTTCGAGTACGAACGGATAGCAGAAGCCTTTTCTGAAACGTTTGCCCAGCAACAACTGGTCTCGGCCGGCGATATCTATCCGGTCTTCCGTGAACTCTTCCAGCGCAGGTTAGTGACATGACCGCCAAAGAGCAGAAGCGCCAACCCATTTCCACCGGCTCCGAATGGACGTTCGAGCTGATTCAGGCCTACGACCGTGAAATCAGTCGTATTGCGGCTCGCTACGCACTCGATACGTACCCTAACCAGATCGAAGTGATCACTGCTGAGCAGATGATGGATGCCTATGCCTCGGTAGGTATGCCACTGGGTTACCACCACTGGTCCTATGGCAAACACTTCCTGAGCACCGAGAAATCCTACAGTCGAGGCCAGATGGGGCTCGCGTATGAAATCGTGATCAACTCAGACCCGTGCATCGCTTATCTGATGGAAGAAAACACCATCTGCATGCAGGCGTTGGTGGTTGCGCATGCCTGCTACGGGCACAACAGTTTTTTCAAAGGCAACTACCTGTTCCGCACCTGGACGGACGCCAGCTCGATCATTGATTACCTTGTGTTTGCCAAGCAATACATCATGCAGTGCGAAGAGCGCCATGGCATCGATGCTGTCGAGGACCTGCTGGACTCTTGCCATGCATTGATGAACTACGGCGTGGACCGCTACAAGCGCCCCTATCCGATATCAGCGGAAGAGGAACGCCGCCGGCAAAAGGACCGTGAGGAACATTTGCAGAAGCAGATCAACGATCTGTGGCGCACGATTCCAAAAGGCGCGGACAAATACAGCGACAAGGATAACGCGCGCTTCCCCGCCGAACCTCAGGAAAATATCCTGTATTTCATCGAAAAACATGCACCTCTGCTCGAGCCATGGCAGCGGGAAATCGTGCGAATCGTGCGCAAGATCGCCCAGTATTTTTATCCGCAACGCCAGACTCAGGTCATGAACGAAGGCTGGGCCACGTTCTGGCACTACACGTTGATGAATGACCTGTATGACGAAGGTCTCGTTACCGACGGTTTCATGATGGAGTTTCTGACTTCACACACAAGTGTGGTCATGCAACCGGGTTTCGACAGCCCTTACTACAGCGGCATCAACCCTTACGCATTGGGTTTTGCCATGTACAGGGACATTCGGCGCATGTGCGAAAGCCCCACGGAGGAGGACTATCGCTGGTTCCCGGAGATTGCCGGTACGGACTGGCTGTCGAGCATCAAATTCGCCATGAGCAGCTTCAAGGACGAGAGCTTCATCCTGCAGTATCTGTCACCGAAAGTGATTCGCGACCTGAAGCTCTTCAGCATTCTTGACGATGACCAGAAAGACGATCTTCTGGTTCCCGCCATTCATGACGAAGGAGGCTATCGCACTATTCGCGAAACCCTCGCAGCGCAGTACAACCTGGGCAATCGGGAGCCCAATGTGCAGATCTACAGCATCGATCGGCGCGGTGATCGCTCCTTGACGCTGCGTCATCAGCAGCACGACCGCAAGCCATTGGGAGAATCGACCGAGGAAGTGCTCAAGCATCTGCATCGGCTCTGGGGCTTCGACATACACCTGGAAACCCTGCAAGGGGATCAAGTGACGAAAACCCACCACGTGCCGCCAAAAGGTGAGCATTCCGAAAGTGATTATGGGCGCCTGGACTTGGCTGTCATTCATCTTTGAACCGGTTTCGGCCTCCGTTAGCTCGACGCAAAGGTTATCCTGTCGAGCTAACGGAGGTTTTTTATGCAGATTTATAAAGTCGGTGGCGCAGTACGTGACCGCCTGCTGGGCAAACCTGTCACCGACATCGATTGGGTCGTCGTCGGGGCCACCACCGAGGAAATGCTCGCCAAAGGTTTTCGTCCGGTGGGATCTGATTTTCCGGTTTTTCTTCATCCAAAAACCGGCGAGGAATATGCGCTTGCTCGCACAGAACGCAAGAGCGGACGCGGCTATGGCGGCTTCACCTTCCATGCCAGCCCTGAAGTTACCCTTGAAGAAGATCTGGTTCGCCGCGACCTGACAATTAACGCGATGGCCGAAGACGACCAGCAAAATCTGACGGATCCTTACCAAGGTCAGAAAGACTTAAAAGAGCGCCTGCTACGCCACGTTTCCCCGGCGTTTGCCGAAGATCCCCTTCGTGTGTTGCGCGTTGCCCGCTTTGCCGCCCGTTACGCGGCGCTGGGCTTTACCGTCGCGCCCGAGACTTTGGAGTTGATGCGTCAGCTCAGCGAGTCCGGCGAGCTGGAAGCCTTGACCGCCGAACGCAGCTGGAAGGAAATTTCCCGGGCCTTGATGGAAGACCAGCCGCAAGTATTCATCGAAGTACTGCGCGAATGCGGCGCGCTCAAGGTCCTGATGCCTGAGGTCGATGCCTTGTTTGGTGTACCGCAGCCTGAAGTTCATCACCCGGAAATCGACACGGGCGCACATACGCTCAGCGTCCTTGAGCAATCGGCCCTCCACAAGCAACCGCTTACGGTGCGTTGGGCCTGCCTGCTGCATGATCTGGGCAAAGGCCTGACGCCAAAGGAAGAATGGCCGCGCCACATCGCCCACGAGCACACGGGCCTGAAGCTGATAAAAGCGGTTAACCAACGCTTCAAAGCGCCGCGAGACTGCCAGGAGCTGGCGCTGCTGGTGGGCCAACTTCACACCCATGGTCATCGCGCTTTGGAACTGAAGCCTTCGACCTTGCTGGAGTTACTGCAAAGCTTTGACGTCTATCGGCGACCACAGCGGTTCGAAGAGTTTATAGCGGCGTGCGAGATGGACGCTCGAGGACGCAAAGGTCTGGAGCAGAGAAGTTATCCACAAGCGGATTATTTGCGTGGCGCGGCAACTGCCGCCAGAAGTGTGGCCGTTCAACCGTTGCTGGAGAAAGGATTCAAGGGACCAGAGCTGGGGGAAGCGATCAAGCGCGAGCGTTTGAAAGCGCTCAAGGCTTACAAGGAAGCCGCCTCGGCTTGAAAAGCATCGCGGGCAAGCCCGCTCCCGCAGGTACGGTGTCGACCTTGTGGAAGCGGGCTTGCCTGCGATAGCGTCACAGCAATTCTAAGGGGGTCAGCTGCTCACCGTGCCACTCGAACGCCACTGGCGCCAACACTTGATCGATCTGCGCCTCGCGCCACAACGTCGCAAAGCTTTTGCCTACGCCCGGATGCACGCGATCCGCGGCAATGAGCGACAAGGGCCACAGCACGAAGGCATTTTTCAGGATTTCTGCTCGCGGCAAGATCAAGCCATCGAAGTTGCCTACCAGGTCGCCGAACAGCAACACATCGATGTCCAGGGGCAAACCCTTGCGGTCCGGTGCGTAGCGACCATTGTCCGCCTCGATGAATTTCAGCCGTCGATCAAGCTCCATCAACGGCAGGTCGGTAAACGCCGAAACCACGAAGTTGAAAAATGGCCCGCTCTTGATCCCCACCGGCTGGCTTTCGAAGACTGCCGAGCAGCGGATATCCACCAGAAAACCAGCGAGCGCATCCAGACCCGCCTGTAGATGGGTTTCGCGCTCGATATTGCTACCAAGCCCGAGATACACCTGAGTCAGCGACATCCGCGCTCGATCTCCACACCCACACCACCTTTGGCAGCGGGAACCGCACCAGGCTTGGTCAGCTTGAGGCGCACCCAAGTGACCTTGAATTCACTCATCAATACTTCAACCAGGCGCTCGGCGAAGGTTTCGACCAGCTGAAACTGAGCCTGCTCGGCAAACGCCTGAATGCGCGACGAGACGCTGGCGTAATCAAGTGCCAAAGTCAGGTCGTCACCGGCGGCAGCAGGGCGATTGTCCCAGGCAAAACTCAGATCAAGACGCAAGCACTGTCGGATGCCTCGTTCCCAGTCGTAGGCACCAATCACGGTGTCGACTTCCAGGCCCTCGATAAACACTCTGTCCAAGCACTTCTCTCCGCTGCACGACAAGGGCGCAATGCGCCGTTAGAATCAGGGCGTCCTCGCCCGGAATAGTTAGCATGTTTTGGTTACTGGCGATTCTCGCCTACCTGCTCGGCTCGCTGTCCTTCGCCATTTTGCTCAGCCGCCTGACCGGTAACCCCGATCCGCGAATGAGTGGCTCAGGCAATGCCGGCGCCACCAATATGTTGCGCCTGGCGGGCAAAAAACTCGCCGTGCTGACCTTGCTGGGCGACCTCTGCAAAGGATTGCTGCCAGTACTGATCGCAAGTCTTGCAGGCCTTTCACTGCAAGAACAGGCCTGGATCGGCATCTGCGCCGTCATCGGTCATCTATTCCCGCTGTATTTCCGCTTTCGTGGCGGCAAAGGCGTCGCCACCGCTGCCGGCATGCTGTTGGGCCTCTACCCGCCGGCCGCGTTGCTGGCGGTTTGTGCGTGGCTCCTGACGTTCTACCTCACCCGTACCAGCTCACTGGCGGCACTGATCGCCACACCGCTGACCCTGCCCCTGCTCGCCTGGCAAGAGCCGGCGGCATTGCTGCCCATGAGCGTGCTCACCGGGCTGATTGTCTGGCGTCACCGCGGCAATCTACGCGACCTGTTTGCCGGGCGCGAACGGCATTTTTAAATGCCGCGCATGAGTACCGCTCATCAGAGTGGCGACAACTGCTCCATCGGCCACCGCGCCTGCACGCTGATCGCCAGGCTTTCGTGCTGGCCGGCTTGCAGTCGCTGGCAACCGGCAAACGCGATCATCGCCCCGTTGTCGGTACAAAACTCCGGACGCGCGTAAAACACATCGCCTTTCAAGTCGCCGAGCATCTTTTCCAGCGAAGTGCGCAGGGCCTTGTTGGCGCTGACGCCTCCAGCAATCACCAGACGCTTCATACCCGCCTGCTTCAGGGCACGCTTGCACTTGATGGTCAAAGTCTCCACCACGGCCTGCTGGAACGCCAGCGAGATGTCGCAACGGGCTTGATCACTGTCGTCCCCGGCACTGACACACTGCTGCCAGGTGTTCAGGGCGAAGGTTTTCAGACCACTGAAACTGAAAGCCAGACCCGGTCGGTCGCACATCGGACGCGGGAAAGTGAAACGTCCTGCTACTCCCTGCTCCGCCAGGCGCGCAATTTCCGGTCCACCCGGATAATTGAGGCCCATCATCTTCGCGGTCTTGTCGAAGGCTTCACCGGCGGCGTCGTCGAGTGTCTCGCCCAACAGGGTGTATTGACCGATTCCGTCGACCTGAACCAACTGCGTATGACCGCCCGATACCAACAAAGCGACGAACGGGAATTGGGGGGGCTGCGCCTCCAGCATGGGCGCCAGCAAGTGACCTTCCATGTGGTGCACGCCCAACGCTGGAATGCCCCAGGCAAAGGCCAACGCCTGGGCGCACGAAGCCCCCACGAGCAAGGCACCCACCAGGCCAGGACCCGCGGTATAAGCGATGGCGTCGATCTCGGTAGGCACACAGCCCGCCTCTGCCAACACCTGGCGAATCAAGGGCAGCATGCGCTTGACGTGATCACGCGAGGCCAGCTCCGGCACCACACCGCCATAGGCACGATGCAGGTCAATCTGGCTAAACAGCGCGTCGGCCAACAAACCGCGCTCACTGTCGTAAAGTGCGACACCAGTTTCGTCGCAAGAGGTCTCTAATCCCAGTACTAGCATGGGTTTGCGCCTTGTTTAGGCTGAATTCGAAGGCGCGCATAATAGTCCCCATGCGATGCCCCGACCAGCGGTTTTCGATCAGAGGCTTTGCATTCCGAGCGATGAGGGGTTAACATCCGCAACCCTTAAAAACCGACGTCTTCAAGTGCTCTTTTGCCGCGAGGATGTTGACCCCGGTAATGAATGAAGGTAGCTCTGGATGCCAGCCGTCAAAGTAAAAGAGAACGAACCCTTCGACGTAGCTCTGCGTCGTTTCAAGCGCTCCTGCGAAAAAGCCGGTGTACTGGCTGAAGTTCGTAGCCGCGAATTTTATGAGAAGCCAACTTCTGAGCGTAAGCGCAAAGCAGCAGCCGCTGTTAAGCGTCACGCGAAGAAAGTTCAGCGCGAACAGCGCCGCGCCGTTCGTCTGTACTAATACACAGACGTTCGTAGCAAGCTTCTGCCAAGCCCGGCCCTCAGCCGGGCTTATGGCATTTGCGGAAAACGCTTGATGCTTCACCGTCAAAGTCGCAGACGCGACCTAGACAAATCTGCTTCACAGCGTCAGACCTGGCTCTTTTGCCAGCGGTGCACGTCTTTTCTGACGAGCCTTCCAAGGCTACTGACGAGCACACCCACTGATTCCTCTCACGACGATCAGCCCAAGGCACCTTCTTGCGTGCCCGCTTATGAGCTATCCGAGGCCATTGACTGGCCGTTGCGGAGTTCAGCGCAATACTTTCAAAAAGTCGAATACTGATTGGTACTAACGTCAGTGGATTTTCGGCAGATACACTTCCCGACAGCGATTACGCAAACGACACCGTTTGAGCCGCCAACCTTGCGCGTCCCAAGCAACGAACCACGCTCGTTCGTCGTAAGTTTTGGATCCACTTCATCGCAGATGACGAGAACGCCATGGCCGGGCTAATTCCCCAGAGCTTCATTGACGACCTTCTGAACCGCACCGACATCGTCGATGTAGTCAGCTCGCGCCTGCAAATGAAAAAAGCCGGCAAGAACTACACCGCCTGCTGCCCGTTTCACAAAGAGAAAACCCCCTCCTTCAGCGTCAGTCCCGACAAGCAGTTCTATTATTGCTTCGGCTGCGGCGCTGGCGGCAATGCACTCGGCTTCATGATGGACCACGACAACCTGGACTTCATCCAGGCTGTCGAAGAACTGGCCAAAGCCGCGGGCATGGAAATCCCCCGGGAAGAAAGTGGCCGACCGCATAAACCGCGACAGCCAACCGACTCTCCCCTGTACCCACTGCTCACCGCCGCTGCCGACTTTTATCGTCAGGCACTTAAAAGCCATCCATCGCGCAAAGCCGCTGTGGATTACTTGAAGGGACGTGGATTGACGGGCGAGATCGCACGGGACTTCGGTCTCGGCTTCGCGCCACCCGGCTGGGACAATCTGTTCAAACACTTGAGCAGCGATACCCTGCAACAGAAAGCCATGGTCGACGCCGGCCTATTGATCGAGAACGCCGAAGCCGGCAAACGCTATGACCGATTTCGCGATCGTGTCATGTTCCCGATTCGCGATAGCCGGGGGCGCATCATCGCGTTCGGCGGCCGGGTATTGGGCGACGACAAACCGAAGTACCTGAACTCTCCAGAGACCCCGGTCTTCCATAAAGGCCAGGAGCTCTACGGCCTTTATGAAGCGCGCAAGAACAACCGCAACCTGGACGAAATCATTGTTGTCGAAGGCTACATGGACGTTATTGCCCTCGCCCAACAAGGCCTGCGCAACGCCGTCGCCACCCTGGGCACCGCCACCAGCGAAGAGCACTTGAAGCGACTGTTTCGCGTCGTGCCCAACGTGCTGTTTTGCTTCGATGGCGACCAGGCTGGCCGCAATGCTGCCTGGCGTGCACTGGAAGCGACGCTGCCGTGCCTGCAGGACGGACGTCGCGCTCGCTTTCTTTTCCTGCCCGAGGGCGAAGACCCGGACACCCTGGTTCGCTCCGAAGGCACTGACGCGTTCCGGGCTCGCATCAATCAGCACGCTCAACCGCTGGCCGATTACTTTTTTCAGCAGTTGACCGAAGAGTCGGACCCACGCTCGCTTGAAGGCAAGGCCCACATGGCCACCCTCGCTGCACCGCTGATCGACAAGGTGCCGGGTGCAAACCTGCGCATCCTGATGCGTCAGCGCCTGACCGAAATTACCGGTCTCAGTGGCGAAGCGGTCAGCCAGCTGGTGCAAAGCGCACCGCAAGATGCGCCGCCGGCCTACGATCCGGGCATCGACTACGATGTCATGCCTGACTACAGCGACTACCATCAGCCGCAAGCGCAAGACATGTACGCGCCGCAGCAGGAATGGACGCCGAAAAAACCCGGCGCTGGCGGCAAAAAGTGGGACAAGAAGCCTTGGGACAAGAATGGCAAACGCGGCGGTGATCGTGATCAGCCCCGCGCGCCACGCACGCCGATTGCGGTGGAAGCCCCGACGCTGATCGCGCTGCGCACCCTTATTCATCATCCCGATCTGGCTGGCAGGGTAGAAACCGCCGACCACTTCGCCAATGAAAGCAACACATACGCACAGTTGCTGGTCGCCCTTATCGGGGCCGTGCAAAAAAATCCTAAGCTAAACTCAATTCAGTTGATGGCCCGCTGGCACGGGACCGAACAGGGGCGATTGCTCAAGGCATTAGCGGAAAAGGAATGGCTGATTGATGGCGACAACCTTGAACAACAGTTTTTAGACACCATTACTAGGTTATCGGCAGCTCAACACACGGATAGCCTGGAAGCACTCATCAGAAAAGCCAGGCAGCCAGGATTGAGTGCAGAGGAAGCAAATCAGATCGCAAATCAGATGCGCGACCTATTAAAACGCAATATGGCTGTATCAAACCCGACCTCAACTGGCGCGTGAGGTCATAGCTCAGGTATAATCCTCGGCTTGTTTTTTGCCCGCCAAGACCTTCAGTGGATAGGGTGTTATGTCCGGAAAAGCGCAACAGCAGTCTCGTATCAAAGAGTTGATCACACTTGGTCGTGAGCAGGGCTACCTGACTTACGCGGAGGTCAACGACCACCTGCCGGAGGATATTTCAGATCCGGAACAGGTGGAAGACATCATCCGCATGATCAACGACATGGGGATCAACGTATTCGAGGTTGCGCCAGATAAGGATTCCCTTATGCTGGCCGACGCCGATACCGACGAAGCCGCGGCCGAAGAGGCAGCAGCAGCGTTGGCAGCGGTCGAGACCGACATTGGTCGCACCACCGACCCAGTGCGCATGTACATGCGTGAAATGGGTACGGTAGAGCTCCTCACACGTGAAGGCGAAATCGAAATCGCCAAACGTATTGAAGAGGGCATCCGCGAAGTGATGGGCGCAATTGCGCACTTCCCTGGCACGGTTGACCATATTCTCTCCGAATACACTCGCGTCACCACCGAAGGTGGCCGCCTGTCCGACGTCCTGAGCGGTTATATCGACCCGGACGACGGCATTGCGCCGCCTGCTGCAGAAGTGCCACCGCCTGTCGATCCGAAAGCCGTGAAAGCGGACGACGACACCGAAGACGATGACGCCGAAGCAACGACTGATGACGAAGAAGAAGCCGAAAGCGGTCCGGATCCGGTCATCGCAGCACAGCGTTTTGGCGCTGTCTCCGATCAGATGGAAATCACCCGCAAGGCGCTGAAAAAGCACGGTCGTGGTAACAAGCTGGCAATCGCCGAGCTGGTGCTTCTGGCTGAGCTGTTCATGCCGATCAAACTGGTTCCGAAGCAATTCGAAGGCCTGGTCGAGCGTGTTCGCAGTGCCCTGGATCGTCTGCGTCAGCAAGAGCGCGCGATCATGCAGCTTTGTGTTCGTGATGCTCGCATGCCACGTGCCGACTTCCTGCGCCAGTTCCCGGGCAACGAAGTTGACGAAAGCTGGACCGATGCGCTGGCCAAAGGCAAAAGCAAATACGCTGAAGCCATTGGTCGCCTGCAGCCGGACATCATTCGTTGCCAGCAAAAGCTGACCGCGCTGCAAACCGAAACCGGTTTGACGATTGCCGAGATCAAGGACATCAACCGTCGCATGTCGATCGGTGAGGCCAAGGCCCGCCGCGCGAAGAAAGAGATGGTAGAAGCGAACTTGCGTCTGGTGATCTCCATCGCCAAGAAGTACACCAACCGTGGCCTGCAATTCCTCGATCTGATCCAGGAAGGCAACATCGGTTTGATGAAAGCGGTAGACAAGTTCGAATACCGTCGCGGCTACAAGTTCTCGACTTATGCCACCTGGTGGATCCGTCAGGCGATCACTCGCTCGATCGCCGACCAGGCCCGCACCATCCGTATTCCGGTGCACATGATCGAGACGATCAACAAGCTCAACCGCATTTCCCGGCAGATGTTGCAGGAAATGGGTCGCGAACCGACCCCGGAAGAGCTGGGCGAACGCATGGAAATGCCTGAGGACAAGATCCGCAAGGTATTGAAGATCGCTAAAGAGCCGATCTCCATGGAAACCCCGATCGGTGATGACGAAGACTCCCATCTGGGTGACTTCATCGAAGACTCGACCATGCAGTCGCCAATCGATGTCGCCACCGTTGAGAGCCTTAAAGAAGCGACTCGCGAAGTACTGTCCGGCCTCACTGCCCGTGAAGCCAAGGTCCTGCGCATGCGCTTCGGTATCGACATGAATACCGACCACACCCTCGAGGAGGTTGGTAAGCAGTTCGACGTGACCCGTGAACGGATTCGTCAGATCGAAGCCAAGGCGCTGCGCAAGCTGCGCCACCCGACGAGAAGCGAGCATCTGCGCTCCTTCCTCGACGAGTGACAACAAAACCCCCGGCCCAGGCCGGGGGTTTTGCTTTATGCAGATTAAATCCCCCGCGCCTCCCTCCCGCCGAATTGCCCGTCTACACTCGAAACATTCCCCCGAGCCATAACGAGACCGTTATGCCCAGACTGCCGACCGTGCTTTTTTTGCTGTCGCTGATGACCTGGACCGCAACGGCTGGCGCGCTGACTCTGACCGACGAAGAACGTAGCTGGCTGACGGCCCACCCAGACCTGCGTCTGGGTGTAGATGCGTCGTGGCCACCCTTTGAGTACCGCGACGACCAGGGCCGTTACCAAGGCCTTGCAGCGGACTATATCGACATGATCCGCCAACGCCTGTCCATCAAGCTCACCCCCATCGAGCCCGTTAACTGGACAGTCGTTCTGGAGCAGGTCAAACAAGGCAAAATCGATCTGTTGCCAGGCATCATGTCGACTCCGGAACGCCAGACCTATCTGTCGTTCACTCGCCCTTACCTGGACTTCCCGATCGTCATCCTTGCCCACGTCGGCGGCGCCCAACCACGCAAAATCGAGGACCTGTACGGACTGAAAATTGCAGTCGTCGAGAACTATGCCTCTCACGAACTGCTGCGCAATCATCATCCCGACCTGAATCTGGTGGCGATGCCCAACGTCAGCTCGGCTTTGCAGGCACTGGCGACCGACGAAGTAGACGCGGTGGTCGGCGATCTCGCCTCCAGCGTCTGGAGCCTGCGTCAGCTCAAGCTTGAAGGCCTCTATGTCAGTGGCGAGACCCCCTACCGCTACCAACTGGCAATGGCCGTACCCAAGGACAACAAGGTACTGGTCGGCATTCTGGACAAAGTCCTGGCAGACATGTCCCCGTCTGAAATCAGTGCCATTCAGGAACACTGGGTAGGCAACGTCCTCGATCACCGGACTTTCTGGTCAGATCTGCTGGTGTATGGCCTGCCGGGACTGCTGTTGCTGATCACCGTGCTGGCCATGGTGATCCGTATCAACCGCCGACTCAGCTCGGAAATCGCCAGGCGCGTCGATCTGGAACAGGAACTGCGTAGCAGCGAGTACCACTACCGCGGGCTGGTGGAGAGCCTTTCCGCGATTGCCTGGGAAGCGCGCATCAGCGACTTCACCTACAGCTACGTGTCGCCCCATGCCGAAGACTTGCTCGGTTACCCACTGTCCCACTGGCTGATTCCGGGCTTCTGGCGCAGCATCATTCACCCCGCCGACCTTACCCGCACTCAAACCTTCTGCGATCACGAAGTATTGGCCGGTCGCGATCACACGGTGGATTACCGGGTAATCACCGCTGACGGCAGGTGCCTGTGGGTGCGCGATATTGTCAGCTTGATCGAACATGGCCATGAACCGGTCCTGCGCGGCTTGATGATCGACATCAGTGACGCCAAGCGCACCGAAGAAGCCTTGCGCCTCTCGGAGCAGAAATTTGCTTCGGTGTTCCAGCAATGCCCCGACATCCTGGTGATTGCGCGACTCTCCGACGGCTGCCTGATGGAGGTCAACGAGGCGTTCGAAGAACAGATCGGCCTCACCGCCCAAGAAGTCATCGGCCAGACGGCCACCGACCTGAACATCTGGGGCATTCCCGGCGTCGGCCCGGGACTGCTGCAGCGGTTGCAGGCCGGTAGCATTCGCAACCTGGAAATGCCCTTTCGCCGCAACAATGGCCAGGTGTTTACCGGCCTGATCTCGGCCGAGCCGTTCGATCTGGTTACAACCCCGGCACTGGTCGTGGTCGTGCGTGACATCAGCCAACTCAAGGAAACGCAGCAGCAACTGCAAATCTCCGAAGAGAAATTTGCCAAGGCCTTCCATGCGTCCCCGGACGGACTACTACTGTCGCGTCAAAGCGACGGCTTGCTTCTGGAAGTCAACGACGGCTTCAGCCGCATTACCGGTTTCAACAGCGCGATGTCGGTAGACAGGTCGTCTCTGGAGCTCGGGATCTGGGTCAACCTCAACGAGCGCAAGCAGATGCTCGATTTGCTCAAGCGAGACGGCTTCGTTCGTGACTTCAGTTGCCACATCCGCCGCAGCGATGGGCAAATCCGTCTCTGCGAGGTGTCCAGTCGCCCGCTGCCGATCGGCAATGAAGACTGCATGCTTACCATCGCCCGGGACATCACCGAGCGCCACCTCATGCAGGAAAAGCTGCAACAGGCCGCCACCGTATTCGAAAGCACCGCCGAAGGTGTGTTGATCACCGACACCCAGCAGCACATCAGCGCGGTCAATCGCGCGTTTACCGAAATCACGGGCTACAGCGAAAGCGAAGCATTGGGCCACACCCCTCGCCTGCTCGCCTCAGGCCTGCACGACAGTGCTTTCTATGCCGCAATGTGGCATCAACTCACCGCCGAAGGGCATTGGCAGGGCGAGATTTCCAACCGACGCAAAAATGGCGAGCTGTACCCGAGCTGGCTAACGATCAGCGCAGTGCGCAACCGGGACAAATTCATTACTCACTTTGTCGCCGTGTTTGCGGACATCTCCAGCCTCAAGCATGCCCAGGCCAAGCTCGACTACCAGGCGCACCACGATCCGTTGACCGGGCTGCCCAACCGCACACTGTTCGAAAGCCGACTGCTCACCGCACTCAACAATCAACAAGAAAACGGCGGTCAGGGCGCCGTGCTTTTCCTCGATCTGGATCGCTTCAAACACATCAATGACAGCCTTGGTCATCCGGTCGGCGACTTGCTGCTCAAAGGCATTGCCGTTCGATTGAAAGAGCAGCTGCGCGACATCGACACCGTGGCGCGACTGGGAGGCGACGAATTCATCATCCTGCTTCCCGGCCTGCAACAGTCCAGCGACGCCGATAACATTGCCAATAAACTGCTGAATTGCTTCGCCGCCCCTTTCCAGGCCGGTGAGCACGAGTTTTTCATCAGCGCCAGTATCGGCACCAGCCTGTATCCACAGGACGGCTGCGACGTCGCCACGCTGGTCAAAAACGCCGACGCCGCGATGTACCGCTCGAAGGCAAAGGGTCGCAACAGGGTTGAAAGTTACACACGCGACCTCACCGCTCAAGCCAGCGAACGCGTGGCGCTGGAACACGAACTGCGACGCGCCATCGAGCGCAACGAGCTGCACCTCCATTACCAGCCGAAAATCAGCCTCGACGACCATCGCCTGGTCGGGGCCGAAGCGCTCATTCGCTGGCGTCATCCAACTTTCGGCGATGTACCGCCGGAACACTTCATTCCGCTGGCCGAAGAAAACGGCATGATCCTGCAAATCGGCGACTGGGTGCTCGAAACCGCCTGCCGACAGATGTTCGAATGGAACCAGGTCTACCAGCCCTTGGGCCCGCTGTCGGTCAACCTCGCGGGTGCACAACTGCGCCAGCCAAACCTGCTGGGACGCATCGAGCAACTGCTCAAGGACAACCGGCTCAGACCCGATCTATTGCAACTGGAAATTACCGAAAACTTCATCATGAGCCAGGCCGAAGAAGCCTTGGCCGTGCTGCACCAACTAAAATACCTGGGTGTGCAGCTAGCGATTGATGATTTCGGAACCGGTTATTCGTCCCTGAGTTATCTCAAACGCCTACCTCTGGACATCCTGAAAATCGATCAGTCTTTCGTCCGGGGCCTGCCTGATGACCCCCACGACGTGGCGATCGTGCGAGCAATCATTGCCTTGGGAAGCAGCATGCAATTCACCGTGATCGCCGAGGGCGTCGAGACGCAGGCGCAGCAACACTTCCTCGCGGCGGAAGGTTGCGAACAGATCCAGGGCTACATCGTCAGCCTGCCACTTCCACCGGACGAATTCGCCGAGACGTTTCTTCGTATAGCAGTTTCAGACTTTTCGGATAGCACAGCAGAGAAACCGTCGTTATAATCCGCGACCTACTGAGGGCCTATAGCTCAGTTGGTTAGAGCAGAGGACTCATAATCCTTTGGTCCACGGTTCAAGTCCGTGTGGGCCCACCAAACAAAAAAGCCGCGCAATTGCGCGGCTTTTTCGTGTCTGACGTTTGGTTGTGTTTGTTATTTGCAGCGCTGAACAACATCACAGCAACTGTCAGTCCAAACACCTGACAAAGGGATGGCTTGCACCGCGCGCAGCCGCTCCAGCATCGGCCCGGTGTACACAACCTCATACGTATCCGCCGCTCGCCCCCATTGCTCCACCAGAGTCATCGCGTCCACCAGCGTCCCTGCCAGTTCCGATATCGTATCGGCCTGATCTTCGATGATTTCCTGAGTCCGAAACCACAGCCGATCAGTCATCGCTTTAAGCTGCGCCTCTATACGCTCGCCCGACGCAGGAATGGTTTGCGGGTAGGCGATGTTGCGCAGCAGATGCTGAAGCTCCCTGATTTTTGCGTAATCCTGCTCAGCACCCTGCTCACCTTTAAGGATGGCTGTGGCTTTGGGCTTATCGACGCGCTTGGCGGCTGAAGGTTTTGAAGGCAGTGTTTGCGCCATCGCGCCAGCCAGGAGAACCATCATCCGGGCGCCCAAATGTTCCTTCATGGCGTCCATCGACGCAATTGGCCGCACCAAGCCAATGGAAGCGCCACCTTTATGCCTCAAGTCTCTCGTCACCATCAGGGTCACACCGCCCGTTTCAAATCCCAGCGCGCGGGCCACGACGTAGTGTCCCAATTCGTGTTGGGCAACTTGCAACGCACGGTCGCGTACTGCGGTAGGTAGCGTTGTTGTCATGCCCTTCACCTCGCACCTTCGCCTGCCTCAATCCTAGTCGATTTTTACACCCTCTTTTTCGCCCAGCAAAAAGCCGCGCAATGGCGCGGCTTTTCGTGTCTGCGATTCAACCTTTACTCAGGCAACGCATACGCAATCACATAGTCCCCCCGATCCGGCGACTGACGCGCGCCACCCACGGTGAGCAAGATGTACTGCTTCCCGGTCTTCGGCGAAACATACGTCATCGGCCCGGACTGGCTGCCAACCGGCAAACGGGATTTCCAGATCTCGTTGCCGTTGCCGGTATCGAAAGCACGCAGGTAAAAATCCTGGGTTCCCGCGAAGAAGAGTAAGCCGGACTGGGTGGCCAGCGACGCGCCAAGGGTCGGCATGCCGATCGGGATCGGCAAGTGCATGCGAATCCCCAGCGGGCCGGTGTCCTGAACGGTGCCAACCGGCACTTGCCAGACCAGCTTGTGGGTCTTGAGGTCGATGGCGGACATCGTGCCGAACGGTGGCTTCTGGCAAGGAATGCCGGCCGCCGAAAGGAAACGTTCGCGCATCGCCCCAAACGGCGTGCCTTCCTGCGGTACCACGCCCATTTCGATACCACTGGCACCCGCAGCGATCTTGTCGCGGGGAATCATGTAGTTGGCCAGGCCCAGGCGCATGTCGTTGACGAACATGTAATGGGTGTTCGGGTCCACCGACACACTGCCCCAGTTCATGCCGCCCAAGGATCCCGGGAATTGCAACGCACGATCCAGGCCAGGCGGGGTATACACGCCCTCGTGGCGCATGCCCTTGAACTGAATCCGGCACATCAACTGGTCGAACGGCGTGGCGCCCCACATGTCCGATTCGGTCAGTTTCTGATTACCAATCGACGGCATATCGACCGAGAACGGCTGGGTCGGCGAATAACGCTCACCGGGCACGTTACCTTGCGGCACCGGACGCTCTTCAACACGGGCGATCGGCACGCCGGTTTCACGGTTGAGCAGGAAGATCTCGCCCTGCTTGGTGACCTGCGCCAACGCAGGCTGCATGACGCCCTTGTCATCCGGCACGTCGTACAGCAACGGTTGCGCAGGCAGGTCGAAGTCCCACAAATCGTGGTGAGTGGTCTGGAAGTGCCAGCGCACCTGGCCAGTTTTCACGTCGATAGCGACGATGGACGAGTTCCACTTGTCATCGAATTCGGTGCGCTGACCGCCGAAGAAGTCCGGAGTGGCGTTGCCGGTCGGCAAGTAAACCAGACCCAGCTTGGCGTCGTAGGACATCGCCGACCAGACGTTCGGGGTGCCGCGGGTATAGGTCTCCCCCGCTGGAGGGCGTTTGGTCGTGTTCGGGTTACCCGGATCCCACGCCCACACCAGCTCGCCACTGCGCACGTCATACGCACGAACCACCCCTGGCGGCTCGCCGGTGGAATAGTTGTCCGCCACGCGACCACCGACAATCACCACATCACCGGCCACCAAAGGTGTCGAGGTTTGCTGGTAGTAGCCCGGTTTTACTTCGCCCATGTCGGTTGTGAGATCGACCGTTCCCTTGATGCCAAACTCTTCACACGGTTTGCCGGTCTCGGCATTGATTGCAATAAGACGCGCATCACCGGTCGGTAGAAACAGACGTTTCTTACAGGCCGCTGGCTGTTTGTCCGGGGCCGCAGGGGTTTCTGAATAACCCAGGCCTCGGCAGCGTTGCCAGTTCGGCGCAGTGCCTTGCGGATCGAACTTCCAGCGCTGTGCACCCGTGTCAGCGTCGAGTGCGAAGACTTTGCCGTACGCCGTGCAGGTGTAGACGGTGTCGCCGATCTGCAGCGGCGTGTTCTGGTCTTCTGCGCCTGCGCCGGTGCTTTGCGGCAGGTCACCGGTGCGGAAGGTCCAGGCAACCTGCAGCTTGTCGATATTGCCCTTGTTGATCTGGTCCAGTGCAGCGAAGCGGTTGCCCGCCGTCGTGTTGCCCCAATGGGCCCAGTTTTTATGCTCGGTACCCGGTGTCACCGGCGTCACCGATGGTTCACTCGTGGCCTTTACCACGTGGGTCGGCACGAACATATAGGCCAGCGTTGCAACCACGCCGACGCCCAGAATGCCTGCCAGGCCATAAGCGCCCCGCCCCGCCGCTGCGCCGGAAGCACGCACCAGTGTGGGGTAGATCAGTGCAACCACCAGTCCGATCACGGCAAATGTCAGCACGCGCGACACCAGCGGCCAGTATTCGAAACCGGTGTCCCACACAGCCCAAAGCGCGGTCAGGATCAGCGCCAGGCCATACAGCCAGGCGCCTTGCGGTTTAAGACGAGCGATCATCAGCCCGGAAACCAGCATCGCCAACCCCATGAGCAGGAAGTACCAACTTCCACCCAGTGAGGTCAGGTAAGCACCACCACCCGCCAGGCCAAGCCCGATCAAGGCAATCAGGACACCCAGCCCCCGCAGCAACCATTGGCTGCCGCCGGCAGCCCCAGAATTATTCATGTCCGTCATTTTCCCCAAGTGTGACAATTGAGAAATGATGTACTACCTAGTTACTTATGGCAAATTGTCGCAGCTGAAAATGTCCTGAACGGTACTGAATACGGATCAGGCATCCGTTGTGCGAGCGGTGCCTGTAACATGCCCATCCACCGATCTGTGCCGCTGGAGACGCCCCTTGCCTGACATTCGCCCACCCGTTCTTGACGAAATCGATCGCCAACTGATCGCCGCCTTGCAGATCAATGCCCGCGAAAGCGTGGCCATGCTCGCTCGCCAACTGGGCATCGCCCGCACCACGGTGACCTCGCGACTTGCCCGACTGGAAAAAGCAAAAGTCATCACTGGTTACGGCGTGCGACTGGGTCAGCGAGTAGTGGATGGTGGATTGCAGGCGTATGTCGGGATCACCGTGCAGCCGCGCTCGGGCAAAGAAGTGCTGAGACGCCTCAGTGCGATGGCGCAGGTTCAGCAATTGTGTGCAGTGAGTGGTGAGTTTGATTACGTGGCGTGGCTGCGCACTGAATCGCCCGAGCAGCTGGACCAGTTGCTGGATCAGATCGGGAGTGTGGACGGCGTGGAGAAGACCACGACGTCGATCATCCTCAGTAGCAAGATTGACCGGGGGCAACCGGTTTAAACCCGATTCCTTGTAGGAGCGAGCCTGCTCGCTCCCACAGTGGTCAGTGTGTATTAGCTCATCGTCATAGTGATCAACTAATTAGCAAAACGACGACACTTTGCGCCTTATTAACGTGTTCTACGCTCTCTAGAATGGCTGCCATCTTTTCCTATACTCAGATGCGCCTACCGCGTCGGGTCGCCAGCAAGGTCAGCCATGAACAAGAATAATCGCCATCCTGCAGACGGTAAAAAACCAGTCACCATCTTTGGTCCTGACTTTCCTTTCGGCTTCGACGACTGGATTGAGCACCCGGCTGGCCTGGGCAGCATTCCCGCACACAACCACGGCGCTGAAGTCGCGATTGTAGGTGCCGGCATCGCGGGCCTGGTGGCAGCCTATGAATTGATGAAACTGGGCCTCAAGCCCGTCGTTTACGAAGCCTCGAAAATGGGCGGACGCCTGCGTTCCCAGGCATTCAACGGCGCTGAAGGCATCGTCGCAGAGCTCGGCGGCATGCGTTTTCCGGTGTCATCCACCGCGTTTTACCACTACGTCGACAAGCTCGGTCTGGAAACCAAACCTTTCCCGAACCCGCTGACGCCAGCTTCGGGCAGCACCGTCATCGACCTGGAAGGTAAAACCCATTACGCAGAGAAGCTGGCGGACCTTCCGGCGCTGTTCCAGGAAGTCGCAGACGCCTGGGCGGATGCGCTCGAAGCCGGTTCGCAGTTTTCTGATATCCAGCAAGCCATCCGCGACCGCGACGTGCCGCGCCTCAAAGAGCTATGGAACACCTTGGTTCCACTGTGGGACGACCGCACTTTCTACGACTTCGTCGCCACCTCCAAAGCCTTCGCCAAGTTGTCGTTCCACCACCGCGAAGTGTTTGGCCAGGTAGGTTTCGGCACGGGTGGCTGGGACTCTGACTTCCCTAACTCGATGCTGGAAATCTTCCGCGTGGTGATGACCAACTGCGATGACCATCAGCACCTGGTCGTCGGCGGCGTGGAACAAGTCCCCCTCGGCATCTGGCGCCATGTACCGGAACGTTGCGTGCACTGGCCGCAAGGCACGAGCCTCAGTTCGCTGCACAGCGGTGCACCACGCTCTGGCGTGAAAAAAATTGCCCATGCGCCGGACGGACGTTTTACCGTCACCGACAACTACGGCGACACCCGTGAATACGCGGCTGTTTTGACAACCTGCCAGAGCTGGCTGCTGACCACCCAGATCGAATGCGACGAAACCCTGTTTTCGCAAAAGATGTGGATGGCCCTGGACCGCACCCGTTACATGCAGTCCTCGAAAACATTCGTGATGGTCGACCGACCATTCTGGAAGGACAAGGACCCGGAAACCGGCCGCGACCTGATGAGCATGACCCTCACCGATCGCCTGACCCGCGGCACTTACCTCTTCGACAATGGCGACGACAAGCCCGGTGTGATCTGCCTGTCTTATTCGTGGATGAGCGACGCGCTGAAGATGCTCCCGCACCCGGTCGAAAAGCGCGTGAAACTGGCGCTGGACGCCTTGAAAAAGATCTACCCGAAAGTCGACATTGCTGCGCGGATCATCGGCGACCCGATCACCGTGTCATGGGAATCCGATCCGCATTTCCTCGGCGCATTCAAAGGCGCCCTGCCCGGCCACTACCGCTACAACCAGCGCATGTACGCACATTTCATGCAGCAAGACATGCCCGCCGAACAGCGCGGGATCTTCATCGCCGGCGACGATGTTTCATGGACGCCAGCATGGGTCGAAGGCGCGGTGCAGACCTCCCTTAACGCGGTCTGGGGCATCATGAAGCACTTCGGCGGTGAAACTCACGCCGAGAACCCGGGTCCAGGAGATGTGTTCAACGAGATCGGTCCGATCGCCTTGCCCGAGTAAAAGGAGTTCCAAATGCGCGTAGCCCTTTACCAATGTCCGCCGCTGCCCCTTGATGTTGCCGGCAATCTGCATCGCCTGCATCAGCTCGCGCTGGAGGCCAAGGGTGCAGACTTGCTGGTGCTGCCGGAGATGTTCCTGACCGGTTACAACATCGGCGTCGATGCCGTCAGCGTACTGGCCGAAGTGCACAACGGTGAATCGGCGCAGCAGATCGCGCGCATTGCCAAGACAGCCGGGATCGCCATTTTGTATGGCTACCCCGAGCGCACCGAGGACGGTCAGATCTACAACTCGGTGCAACTGATCGATGCCAACGGTGAGCGCCTGTGCAATTACCGCAAGACTCACCTCTTCGGCGATCTTGATCACTCCATGTTCAGCGCCGGCGGTGACGAGTTGCCGCTGGTCGAACTCAATGGCTGGAAGCTCGGTTTCCTGATCTGTTACGACCTGGAGTTTCCGGAAAATGCTCGTCGCCTTGCCCTGGCAGGTGCCGAGCTGATTCTGGTGCCGACGGCGAACATGGTGCCGTTCGACTTTATCGCTGACGTCACCGTCCGCGCCCGGGCCTTCGAAAACCAATGCTATGTGGCCTACGCCAACTACTGCGGGCACGAAGGCGAGATTCACTACTGCGGCCAGAGCAGCATCGCCGCGCCGGATGGCAGCCGCATTGCCCAGGCCGGTCTCGATGAAGCGCTGATTGTCGGCGAGCTGGATCGTCAGTTGATGGTCGACTCGCGGAGCGCGTATCACTACCTTATCGATCGTCGCCCTGAGCTTTACGGCGAGCTGAACAAGCGCTGATCCACCGTTATCCGCTAGCATTAGCGCTTCTCTGTTCTGGAAGTGCTCATGCCTGCGTTGAATCCCTCCCGCCCCCACACTGAAACCCTGGCCAATGGCCTGCGGGTGACGCTGCGTCATGCGCCACACTTGAAGCGTTGCGCCGCTGCATTGCGGGTTGCTGCAGGCAGTCACGACGTGCCATTGGCATGGCCGGGGCTGGCGCACTTTCTTGAACACCTGCTGTTTCTCGGTACCGCGCGTTTCCCTGCGAGCCAAGGGCTGATGGCCTACGTGCAGGGTCACGGCGGCCAGGTCAATGCGCGGACCAGCGAACGCACCACTGACTTCTTCTTCGAACTGCCGCCGCAGGCATTTGCTGGTGGGCTGGAGCGTCTGTCGGACATGCTCGCTCACCCGTGCATGAACCTGGACGATCAGTTGCGGGAACGGGAAGTACTGGAGGCGGAGTGTGTTGCCTGGTCTCAGGACGCGGCGGCTCAACAGGAGCGCGCGCTGTTCGACGGACTCTCGGCGACTCATCCACTGCGTGGCTTTCATGCAGGCAACCGCGACAGCCTGCCCGTCTCGCAACCTGCGTTTCAGCAGGCGTTACGCGACTTTCATCAGCACTTTTATCAAACCGGACAGATGACGCTGAGTCTGGTCGGGCCACACCGTATCGATGAACTGCGAGCGTTGGCCGAGACCTTCGGCAGCGCCATTGCAGCGGGTGCAACAGTCCCGCAACAAACACCCCCTGCGCTGATGGATGCTTTAGGCAAAAGTTATCAACAGGCTGCTGACCATCGACTCGATCTGCTGTTTGCCTTCGAAGCTCTTGCGGATTCGTCGTCCCAAGCGCTGGCCTTTCTGTGTCATTGGCTCAACGCGGCAAAACCCGGCGGCCTGCTGACCGAGCTGCAGGCTCGCGGGTTAGCGGAGCATATGAACGCCACGCCGCTGTATCGGTTTGGCGGCCAGGCCCTGCTGGACATCGAATTCGCGACCACTCAATCGCAGAAGGCACTGCGCGAACCGCTGTTGGATTGGCTGGGATTTTTTGCCAGCCACCAACCCTGGATCGGGTTGCGCGAAGAATACAGCGCCCTCCTGCACCGTGAGCAGCAGGTAGCTGGCGCGTTGAAATTGGCTCAACTTGATGTCACACAGCAGGAAACCGGGTTATCCGACCAGGGCGTTATTGCACTTCGAGAAATCCTCAAACAAATGGACGCTGTGGATAACTTCAGCGGCCAATGGCAGCTGCCAGCACCCAACCCGTTTCTACGCAGCGAGGCGCCAGCCCCGAACGCCGGCCTGATTCGTGGCCAGACCAGCAAACACCGAGGTTTGCGCACTTTTGCTCAGGATCGCTCGCGCACCCGTCGTGAACATTCGCCGATGCAATTCAGTCAGGCGTTGCCGGATCACACCGATGAAGGCGCGGTGTACCTACGCTGGCAACTGGCGGCCAGCCCTCACAGCAACCTGCAAGCGAACCTGGAAACTCGTCTTCAGCCATTACGCGAAGACGCGCGTCAGGCCGGTATCGACTTCTCCTTCAGCGCATCAGGCAATCAATGGTTACTGAAGATGACCGGCCTGCAAGAACCGATGCCGACCATCCTCGAACATGCGCTGAAAGAGCTGACAAAATCCGATGCGGACGCCCCGCTGCCAGCACCGCAGAAGGTGGCACTGATTCCGATTCGGCAGCTGCTTCAAGCGCTGCCGGGCCACTGCCTTGAGCGCACCGCTGACTCGGACGACCTGCAACAACTCTGGTTAGGCGCGCGCTGGGATGGACTCGCGACCGGTCTGTCCGCGCAAACACAAGCGGCGATGGGCTTTGCCTTGAGCCGGGTGCCGGGCGCTGCGGACAATCAATCGACGCCCGCGCCCTCGATCCACGCTCAGCACCTGTGGACCGCCATCGATACACAGTCCAATGAGCATGCGTTACTGCTTTTCTGTCCCACGGCGACCCTGGGCATCACTGATGAAGCAGCCTGGCGTTTGCTCGCGCATATATGCCAGACGCCGTTTTATCAGCGCCTGCGTGTAGAGCTGCAACTGGGTTATGCGGTGTTCAGCGCGCTGCGTCAGGTCCACGGGCAGACGGGAATTCTGTTCGGTATGCAGTCGCCGACAGTGGCTCCGGTAGCGCTGCTGGAGCACGTGAAAACATTCCTGGCCGACTTGCCGGGCATGATCGAACGCATCGACGAAACCACCTTCGTCAGACAGCGCCAATCCTTGGCCGATCAATTTGACAGCGCCACGCTTCCCGACACCCTGGCGGCCGAATTGCTCTGGCAAGCAAAGCTGGCCGGCCACTCGTCGGATTATCTGGAGCGTCTGCCCCGTGCCATTCTGATGATCGACCGGCAGGCTTTACTGGCCGCTGCAAAACGACTGATTCACGCCGACGGCGGTTGGCGCTGTCTGGCCAGCGGGGCAAGCCCTGGCTCACCCTGGCAAGTGGCAAAATGATCTTTACCGGTGGCGCAATTAGCTTTCTCAAAGTTTCACGGGCAAGGACTCTGTAATTTTGAGTAACATAGCCACCTAACTATCTGAACATCTCCGCGTGGAGGTGGACTATATGTATAGATCTCAACCGTCCCACCACCTGAAGGAGCACTCCCATGTCCTGGTCCAAACCTGCTTACACCGATCTGCGTATCGGCTTTGAAGTCACCATGTACTTCGCAAGCCGCTAAGATCTCTCGCGGTTCAACGCCTCGGTTCACCGGGGCGTTTTTATTTTCAGATTCGAAATGATGGAGCGACCATGTTTGTCCAGATTCTAGGTTCCGCCGCTGGCGGTGGTTTCCCCCAGTGGAACTGCAACTGCGTGAACTGCGCAGGCTTTCGCGACGGCAGCCTGCGGGCAACAGCGCGCACCCAATCGTCCATCGCGATTTCCGATGACGGTGTGAACTGGGTTCTGTGCAACGCCTCTCCGGACATCCGCGCCCAGCTCCAGAGCTTTGCCCCGATGCAACCGGGCCGCGCCCTGCGCGATACCGGTATCAGCGCGATCATCCTGATGGACAGCCAGATCGACCACACCACGGGCCTGCTCAGCTTGCGTGAAGGATGCCCGCACCAGGTGTGGTGCACGGACATGGTCCACGAAGACCTGAGCACCGGTTTTCCGCTGTTCACCATGTTGACCCACTGGAACGGCGGCTTGAGCTGGAACCGTATCGAACTGGACCAGAGCTTCACCGTCCCTGCCTGCCCCAATCTTCGCTTTACCCCGCTGCCCCTGCGTAGCGCCGCGCCCCCCTATTCGCCGCACCGCTTTGACCCGCACCCAGGCGACAATATTGGCCTGATCGTCGAAGACGTGAACACCGGCGGCAAGCTGTTCTACGCACCGGGCCTGGGGAAAGTCGACGCGCCACTGCTGGAGATCATGGCGGGCAGCGATTGCCTGCTGGTGGATGGCACGATGTGGGATGACGACGAGATGCAGCGCCGCGGCGTCGGTACGCGCACCGGTCGGGAAATGGGTCACCTGGCGCAGAACGGCCCCGGCGGCATGCTCGAAGTGCTCGAGCAATTGCCACTGCCGCGCAAAGTACTTATCCACATCAACAACACCAACCCGATTCTCGATGAGGATTCACCCGAGCGAGCGGAGCTGGTGCGACGCGATGTTGAAGTGGCGTATGACGGCATGAGTATTGTGTTGTAAGAAATCGAGACCGCTGCGCGGTCTATCGCCAGCAGGCTGGCTCCCACAGTTGATCGCAATCCCCTGTGGGAGCTGCCTGCTGGCGAGTTGATCGCATTCCCCTGTGGGAGCCAGCCTGCTGGCGATGAGGCCGGTACAGGCGCTACAACTCTACGGTTATGCCCCGGAGAACCGAAATGACTGACACCCCGATGCCCCCCGCCGAATTCGAAGCCGCGCTGCGCGCCAAAGGCGCCTACTACCACATCTATCACCCCTATCACGTGGCGATGTATGAAGGCCGGGCGACCCGCGAGCAGATCCAGGGTTGGGTCGCGAACCGCTTCTACTATCAGGTGAACATCCCCCTGAAGGACGCCGCAATCCTCGCCAACTGCCCGGATCGCGAGATTCGCCGCGAGTGGATTCAACGCCTGCTCGATCATGACGGCGCTCCCGGCGAAGACGGTGGCATCGAAGCCTGGCTGCGTCTGGGCCAGGCAGTCGGGCTCGATCCGGATCAACTGCGCTCTCAGGAACTGGTGCTGCCCGGCGTGCGTTTCGCCGTGGACGCCTATGTCAACTTCGCCCGCCGGGCCAGTTGGCAGGAAGCCGCCAGCAGCTCGTTGACCGAACTGTTCGCGCCGCAAATCCACCAGTCACGTCTCGACAGCTGGCCGCAGCACTACCCGTGGATTGACCCGACCGGCTACGAATACTTCCGTACCCGCCTGGGCCAGGCACGGCGCGATGTCGAACACGGACTGGCGATCACCTTGCAGCACTACACGACGCGTGAAGGCCAGGAGCGCATGCTGGAAATTCTCCAGTTCAAACTGGACATTCTTTGGAGCATGCTCGATGCCATGAGCATGGCCTACGAACTGAACCGCCCGCCTTATCACAGCGTGACTGAACAGCGGGTCTGGCATAAAGGAATCACCTTATGAGTTTCGATCGCAGCAAGACCCCGACCTGGCGTACTGGCTACCGTTATCAGTACGAACCGGCACAAAAAGGCCATGTGCTGCTCTACCCTGAAGGCATGATCAAACTCAACGAAAGCGCTGCATTGATCGGCGGTTTGATCGATGGCGAGCGCGACGTTGCGGCGATCATCGCCGAACTTGATGCGAAGTTTCCCGGCGTGCCCGAGCTTGGTGAAGACATCGAGCAATTCATGGAGGTCGCCCGTGCTGAGCACTGGATCGAACTTGCCTGACACTGTGTCAGGCACGTTGCCGCCCAAACCTGAAATCGGCTTGCCTCTGTGGCTGCTGGCCGAGCTGACCTACCGTTGCCCGCTGCAATGCCCCTACTGCTCCAACCCGCTGGATTTCGCCGAGCAGGGTAAAGAGTTGAGCACCGAGCAGTGGATCAAGGTGTTTCGCGAAGCACGGGAAATGGGCGCGGCTCAACTGGGCTTTTCCGGCGGAGAACCGCTGGTGCGCCAGGACCTTGCCGAGTTGATCGCCGAAGCGCGCAAGTTGGGTTTCTACACCAACCTGATCACCTCGGGCATCGGCCTGACCGAACAGAAAATCAGCGATTTCAAGAAAGCGGGTCTGGACCACATCCAGATCAGTTTCCAGGCCAGTGACGAGCAAGTGAACAACTTGCTCGCGGGTTCGAAAAAAGCGTTCGCCCAGAAGCTGGAAATGGCTCGAGCAGTGAAGGCCCATGGTTACCCGATGGTGCTGAACTTCGTCACCCACCGGCACAACATCGACAAGATCGACCGGATCATTGAGCTGTGCATCGCCCTTGAGGCCGATTTCGTCGAGCTCGCGACGTGTCAGTTTTACGGCTGGGCGCAGCTCAACCGGGTCGGTTTGCTGCCGACCAAAGAACAACTGGTGCGCGCCGAACGCGTCACCAACGAATACCGCGCCAGGCTCGAAGCCGAAGGGCATCCGTGCAAACTGATTTTCGTCACGCCGGATTATTATGAAGAGCGCCCAAAAGCCTGCATGAATGGCTGGGGCAGTATTTTTCTGACCGTCACGCCGGACGGAACCGCCTTGCCCTGTCACGGTGCCCGACAGATGCCGGTGCAGTTTCCCAACGTGCGCGACCACAGCATGCAGCACATCTGGTACGACTCGTTTGGCTTCAACCGCTTTCGCGGCTACGACTGGATGCCCGAGCCGTGCCGCTCTTGCGACGAGAAGGAAAAAGACTTCGGCGGCTGCCGCTGCCAGGCCTTCATGCTCACCGGTGACGCCAGCAACGCTGACCCGGTGTGCAGTAAATCGCAACATCACGGCGTGATTCTCAAGGCCCGCGAAGAAGCCGAGCACGCGACTCAGACCATCGAACAACTGGCCTTTCGCAATGAACGAAACTCACGCCTCATCGCTAAAAGCTGAGCCCTTCAGCGCCGCCAAAGCCGTCGCTGCCGGTGTCGACTTTGCCGAATTGCAGGTCGGCCGGCATGGCCTGTTCTGGAACGAATACCGTCCCGAAGACGCCGCTTGCCGAATCTGGCATTGGCATAAGGGTCAGGCGCATTGCCTGACGCCACCAGGTTTCAGCGTGCGCAGTCGGGTGTATGAATATGGCGGCGGCGCGTTTTGTCTGACCGATGACGGGGTTGTGTTCGTCAACGAAGCCGACCAGCAGCTGTATCGACAGCCGCTTACGGGCGGGACGCCCGAAGGGCTGACTCGCGGCGAGTGCCGTTATGGCGATTTGCAGTTCGCCAACGGACAGGTCATGGCCGTCGAGGAGAACCGTGACCAGCATCGCCTGGTGGCTATCGATGTCGTTAACGGCACGCGTCATCTGCTGGTCGAAGGGGCTGATTTTTATGCGGCGCCGACATTGAGTCCCGACTCGCAACGCTTGGCCTGGATCGAATGGAGCCGACCGGATCAGCCGTGGACAGCCACTCGCCTGATGGTCGCCGATCGCCTCGACGATGGCGGCTTTTCCCTGCCGCGTTGCGTGGCCGGCGACAACGTTCAAGAATCGCTGCAACAACCCAGGTTCGATCGCAGTGGCCGATTGTATTGCCTGACGGATCGCGCCGGCTTCTGGCAGCCCTGGGTGGAATCTGCAGAAGGTTTGAGTCCGCTGCCCAGTGCAGAAGCCGACCACGGACCCGCCCCTTGGCAACTCGGCGGCTGCACCTGGCTTGCGTTCAGTGAAGACAGCTACCTGGCCAGCTGGACCGAAGATGGATTCGGCAAACTGGGCCTGGTCGCTGACGTCAGTGAAGACTTCACGGGCCCTTACAGCCGCTTCCGTCATTTGGCGATCGATGAGCAATTTATCTACTGCATCGCTGCATCACCGGTCAGTTCATCGGCCGTTATCGCGATCGATCGCGGCACCCGCCAGGTGAAGGTACTGGCGGGCGGCGTCACACCGTTGCCCGCCGAACACATCAGCGTTCCACATACGCTGTGCTACCCCAGTGGCTCAGGCGAGGCCCATGGCTTCTTTTATCCGGCGATGACCGGTGAGGCGAAACCGCCGCTGGTGGTGTTTATCCATGGCGGGCCGACCTCCGCTTGCTACCCGATGCTCGATCCACGCATTCAGTACTGGGCGCAACGCGGCTTTGCCGTGGCTGACCTTAACTATCGCGGCAGCAGTGGCTATGGCCGGGCGTATCGCCAGGCTTTGCATTTGAGCTGGGGCGCGGTAGATGTCGAGGACGCCTGCGCGGTGGTCGCCTACCTGGCGGACCGGGGGATGATCGACGGCGACCAGGCGTTCATTCGTGGCGGAAGTGCCGGCGGTTACACCACCCTTTGTGCCTTGGCCTTTCACAACGTGTTCCGCGCCGGCGCCAGTCTTTATGGCGTCAGCGACCCGGTTGCACTCAGCCGCGCGACCCACAAGTTCGAAGGTGATTATCTCGACTGGCTGATCGGCGATCCCGAGAAGGATGCCGAGCGCTACAAGGCGCGAACACCGTTGCTACATGCGAGCAACATCCGGGTCCCGATGATTTTCTTTCAGGGTGAACTGGATGCCGTGGTGGTGCCGCAGCAGACCCGTGACATGGTCAAGGCGCTGCAAGACAACGGTATTCTGGTGGAAGCGCATTACTACGCCGACGAACGCCATGGCTTTCGCAAGGCAGGCAATCAGGCACATGCGCTGGAGCAGGAATGGTTGTTTTATCGAAGGATCATGGCGCTCGACAGCTGATACCGCATCGCTGGCAGGCCAGCTCCCACAGGTCGACCGGCTCGCACCCTGTGGGAGCGAGCCTGCTCGCAAAGCGATCTAACGAACGCTACAGTTTTCAGCGTTTGGCGATGATGTACACCGCATGCACGATCCCCGGAATGTATCCGCACAACGTCAGCAGAATGTTCAGCCAGAACGCCCCGCCGAAACCCACCTGCAGGAAAACACCCAGTGGCGGCAACAGAATTGCAATGATGATTCGAATGAAGTCCATGGGTCAGCTCCTGATTGAAATCGGCTCGTGTGAGCCACACAGCTAATCGACACGCGCCGTTGGTCAGGGTTCAGTACGGATCTTCAGGCCAGTATTTCCAGACCGTGTTTTTGAACGATGTTTAGCAGCTCTTTCACCGCCTTCTATTGCTTCATCGTTAAAAAAAACGCCCCACGCCAAAAGAATCAGGCGTGGGGCGATGCGTTATACCGCGAGACGGTTCGGGAATTCGTGTAGGGCGAGTCCGATCAGACGGCAATCCCTTTGCGACATTGCAGTTGCGCGGTGCGCACGCGAGAGAAAGCGCGGGCCAGGCGCAGGAGCATTTCGTCGATGTTGGATGTGCTGACGGTGAGTGCCGGGGTAAAGCGCAGGCAATCAGGCTGTGGGGCATTTAGCAGCAAGCCCTCGTGCAAAGCCGCCTTGACTACCGCATCAGCGGAGTCGTCCGACAGGGTCAACCCCCATAGCAACCCTCGCCCGCGCAATTCGCCGTGACCGTAGCGATGGGCCAGGCGCGCCAGACCTTCACGCAGGTGCTGACCGGTTTCGTCGACATGATCGAGAAAGCCTTTGTCCTGCACGCTGTCGAGCACAGCCAGGCCAGCCGAGGTCATCAATGCGTTGCCATGGTGGGTCCCGGTCAGTTCGCCGATGTCGAAACAACAGGCCTTCCCACGTGCCAGCAACGCCGCCAAGGGAACGCCGCCACCCAGTCCTTTCCCCAGCACCACGATATCTGCCCGCACGCCGTAGGACTGTTCAGCAAGCAAGGCGCCGCAGCGGCCAATACCGGTCTGCACTTCGTCGAAGATCAACAGGATGCCGAGCTCGCGGCACAACTGCTGGACGTCTTTAAGGTAACGCTCGGTGGCCGGGATAACCCCGGCATCGCTTTGAATCGGCTCGAGCATGATCGCCACGGTCTGGGCATCAACAGCCGCATGCAGGGCCGGCAGGTCATTGAACGGCACATGACTGAAACCGGGCAACAGCGGCTCGAATCGATTAGTCAGCGTTGTACTGTCCGACGCCGAAATCGTGGCAAGACTCCGTCCATGGCACGCGTTGTTTGCAACGATGATCCTTGAAGCGCCGCCGCGATATCGCTGACCCCATTTACGCGCCAATTTGATCGCCGCTTCACAGGCTTCGCTACCGCTGTTGAGCAGGTACGCCTGATCACTGTCGGTGCTCTTGCACAGCCGATTGGCGAGATTGAGCATGCCGCGATGCTGTAAACCGAAACCGACGTTAATCAGCGATTGCGCCTGCTCGGTGATCGCGTTGACCAACACCGTAGGACTGTGCCCAAGGCTGTTGGCGCCGCCGCCCTGGGAGAAGTCCAGATAGGCACGGTCATCGCTGTCCCACAACCACGAGCCCTGACCGCGCACAAATACTTGCGCAGGTCGCTCAACGCTAGGCATCAGGCAATCGCTGGAGGGCTTATTGTCGCTGCAAGCCTGAAAACTGCCTTCCACAAGGTCATCGATACTGGGCGGGCTACGACGCAAATTGAACAGATTCATCCGATCAAACCTCGTTCGAGGTTTTTTGCCTTGCCTATGCAAATGCCATCGACGTCAACGGTATTCATCTCGGTTTATGGCCCTGTAAGCCTTTTGAATGCGGTTAGACTATGCTCAGGCGCGGCCCTGAGCCATTTCGATTTACCAGCATTTTCGATAAGAGTTACTTATGGATTTCAAGCAACTGCGATATTTCGTCGCGGTCTACGAAGAAGGCCATGTGGGCCGTGCGGCCGAGCGACTGTCCATCTCCCAGCCCGCCCTGTCCCAGCAGATCCGCCACCTCGAACAAAACCTCGATGTCAGCCTGTTCGAACGCAGCAGCAAACGGCTGCTGCCCACGCTGGCGGCCCATACGCTATACAACCACGCACTGCCCTTGCTCGATGGCTTGCAACGCGCACGCGAAGCGCTGGGTAATTTCAAGGGGCAGGCGCTGCGAACACTGGCCATCGGCGTCTTGCAAACCGTGCACACCAGCCTGGTACCGCAGATGCTCGAACGGGTACGCAAGGCGCAGCCGCATCTTGTCGTGCAGATCTATGAGTTAACGGGGCTGGAGATCGAGCGTCGGTTGCTCAACGGCTCATTGGACATCGGCATCAGCTACCTGCCGCCACGCCAGCCGGGGTTGCACGGTGTGATGCTGTACGAAGATGAGCTGACGCTGGTCATCCCGGCGGATCACCCGTTGCGCGAATTCAAGAAAGTCTCGATGAGCCAGGCGGCCGAGTTGCCGATGTTGCTGCTGGGAGAAGAGTTTCAAGTCCGGCAGATCTGGCAGACGCAATTGGCCAGCCTGGGACGGCGACCGCAGGTGCAGGCGGAATTGAACAATATGGCAGGGATTCTCGACAGTCTGCCGAATACCCGACTGGCGACGGTCCTTCCGGGGCGCTCGCAGAAGGCGCTCGGCAGCGACGAACTGCTGTGGAAACCGTTGACCGAACCGCGAGTGCCGTTGAAAGTCGGGCTGGTGTGCCGGGATGTGCAGCGCCAACAAGCCTCACTGGCTTTATTGCGCACCCTGTTGGAAGAAGTCATCAACGGGCCGCTTGATCGCTTGAACAACCCGGTCAACATCGACGGGCTCAGCTGACCACTTTTCTGCGGGCAAAAGAAAACCCCGCCGAAGCGGGGCTTTGCAGACTGTTTCCCTGACATCCATTTCGCTCCGCCATCCTGGCAGAATCCTACGTGTCCATGTTGTTGCTAGTGCGCTTCCTGCGCTACGTCCATGTGAAGTAGATTAGCTCTGGATCCAATTTTCGCATAGGGCAGAAAGGCAGCACGTCATGTAAGAGAATGCTTACATGACGTTACATTTTTAGAACTGTGCTGCATCCAGCAGGAACAGCGATTCACTGCCCGCCTTCACTGAAGCGCTCAACGAGTGGATCCGCGGCAGCAAACGCGCGAAATAGAACCGCGCCGTGCCCAGTTTGCTCGCGTAGAAATCCTCCTGCGCCTCCTTGCCAAATGCAGCCTTGGCCATCAGTGCCCACATGTAGGCGTAAGCCACGTAGCCGAAGACTTGCAGGTACTCGACCGAGGCGGCACCGATTTCATTCGGGTTGTTTTTCGCCCGATCCAGCAACCAGGCGGTCAGCTCGTCGAGCGTGGTCACGGCATCGTTCAGTGGCTTGGTGAACTCCGCCAGATCAGCGCTGGCCGTCGCGGTGAAATGACGAATCTCGTCAGCGAACAGGTTATAAAACGCCCCGCCGGTACCGACGATCTTGCGGCCCACCAGGTCGAGCGCCTGGATGCCGTTGGTGCCTTCGTAAATCTGGGTGATACGCACGTCGCGCACCAGTTGTTCCTGGCCCCATTCACGGATATAGCCGTGGCCGCCAAACACCTGCTGGCCATGGACAGTCGTTTCCAGGCCGAGATCGGTCAGGAATGCTTTCGCAACCGGGGTCAGCAACGCCACCAGGTCTTCGGCACGTTTGCGGGTCGTGGCATCTTCGCTGAACTTGGCGGTGTCCAGTTGCATCGCCACGTAGGTGGAGAACGCACGGCCGCCTTCGTTCGAGGCTTTCATCGTCAACAGCATGCGACGCACGTCCGGGTGGACGATGATCGGGTCAGCGACCTTGTCCTTGTTCTGCGCCCCGGTCGGCGAACGGCTTTGCAAACGGTCACGGGCGTACTCGATCGCGTTCTGGTACGAACGCTCACCCGTGGCGAGGCCTTGAATGCCGACACCCAGACGCTCGTAGTTCATCATGGTGAACATTGCCGCCAGGCCTTTGTTCGGCTCGCCGACGATGTAACCCACGGCTTCATCGAAGTTCATCACGCACGTCGATGAAGCCTTGATGCCCATCTTGTGTTCAATCGAACCGCAGTTCGCCGCGTTACGCGCGCCCAGGCTGCCATCGGCATTGACCATGAACTTCGGCACCAGGAACAACGAAATACCTTTCGGCCCTGCCGGTGCGTCCGGAAGTTTCGCCAGTACCAGGTGGATGATGTTCTCGGTCAGGTCGTGTTCACCGCCGGTGATGAAAATCTTGGTTCCGCTGACCTTGTAGGAACCGTCGGCCTGAGGTTCGGCCTTGGTGCGAATGATCCCAAGATCCGTACCGGCGTGTGGCTCGGTCAGGCACATGGAGCCAGCCCAGACACCGGCGTACATGTTGGGCAGGTACGCGGCTTTGAGTTCTTCGCTGGCGTGGGCGTTGATCGACAGGCAGGCACCGGCCGTCAGCATCGGATACAGACCAAACGACAGGCTCGCGGAGTTGACCATTTCTTCGACCTGGGCCGACACCGCCTTGGGCATGCCCATGCCGCCATAGGTCGGATCGCCACCTACGCCGACCCATCCGCCTTCAGCGTAAGTCTGATAAGCCTGTGGGAAACCTGCCGGCGTGGTGACAGCACCGTCCGCCCAATGGCAACCTTCTTCGTCCGCTGCACGGCTCAGGGGCGCAATGGTTTTGCTGGTGACCTTGCCGGCTTCTTCCAGAATGGCTTCGACCGTTTCAGCATCGACAGTTTCGGCCAGTGCAGGCAACTCGGCCCAGAGTTTGGCGACCTCGAATACTTCATTGAGGACGAAGCGCATATCGCGCAGGGGCGCTTTGTAGTCAGCCATGGCAAACCTCGCAGGATCTTTACAGTTGATTCACATGAATGGTGTCTTTGTTGAGTTCGAGTGTAACCCAACAACTTTTACGACACATAGGGTCATGCTGTGACCACTGCGTATTTTACAGTCACAAAATTGCAATATGGAGATCAAGAAAATCCTGTGGCGAGCAAGCTCGCCACAGAGAAAAAGTCAGAGCGCAAACAACTCCGCCGGCAACTTCATCAGACAATCACTGCCGGCCTCGATCGCCGCCCGATGAGCGGCAGTGCGTGGCAGCAATCGCTTGAAGTAAAACTCGCTGGTCGCCAGTTTGCCCCGGCAATAATCGGCATCGCCGCTACCGTCGTCGATCTGGGCCTGTGCAACCAGCGCCATGCGCAGCCACAAATAGCCGAGGATGATGTAGCCGCTGTACATCAGGTAATCCACTGACGCGGCGCCGACTTCATCCGCATTCTTCATCGCGGCCATGCCCACCTGGGTCGTTACCTCACCCCACTGCCGATTCAAATCGTTGAGCTGCGCGACGTAGGGCGCGAGTTGCGGATGCGCGGCGTTTGCTGCGCAGAACTTATGGACGATTTTAGTGAAACCCCGCAGCAATTTGCCCTGGCTGCCGAGCACTTTGCGTCCCAACAGATCCAGCGCCTGAATACCATTGGTGCCTTCGTAGATCGGGGCGATCCGGCAGTCACGAACCAATTGCTCCATGCCCCACTCACGGATGAAACCGTGGCCGCCAAACACCTGCATCCCGTGGTTGGTCACTTCCAGCCCGGTATCGGTCATGAAGGCCTTGCAGATGGGTGTCAGGAACGCCAACAAATCCTCAGCCTCCTGACGCGCCGTTTCATCGGGACTCAGATGCGCAGTGTCCAGCAACTGTGCAGTGAAGTAAGTCAGCGCCCTGTTGCCTTCGTTGAAGGCCTTCATGGTCAGCAACATCCGACGCACGTCGGGATGAACAATGATGGGGTCAGCAGGCTTCTCCGGTGCTTTCGCGCCGGTCAACGAACGCATTTGCAAGCGATCGTTGGCGTACTTGATCGCCCCCTGAAAGCTCGCCTCGCCCAAGCACAATCCTTGCATACCGGTGCCGAGACGAGCGTGGTTCATCATGGTGAACATGCAGTTCAGGCCCTTGTTCGGCTCACCGATCAAGTAGCCCTTGGCATCGTCGAAGTTCAACACGCAGGTGGCCGAGGCCTTGATGCCCATTTTGTGTTCGATAGAGCCACAGGAAACGCCGTTGCGCTCCCCCGCCTCACCGTCGCCATCGGGCAGGAACTTAGGAACGATAAACAGCGAAATCCCCTTGGTCCCTGCCGGCGCATCCGGCAGCTTCGCCAACACCAGGTGAATGATGTTGTCACTCATATCGTGCTCGCCGGCGGAGATGAAAATCTTGCTGCCGGAGATCGCGTAGCTGCCATCGGCCGTTGGTACAGCGCGGGTCTTGATGATGCCCAGGTCGGTGCCGCAATGGGCTTCGGTCAGGCACATGGTGCCCGTCCACTGCCCGGCGGTGAGTTTGCTTAGATAGGTGAGTTTCTGTTCTTCGGTGCCGTGGGCATGAATGGCCGACATGGCACCGTGGGTCAACCCCGGATACATACCCCAGGACGTGTTGCTGGAACCGACCATTTCGCTGATCACCAGCCCCAGGGAACTGGGCAATCCCTGGCCGCCATAAGCAGGATCCGCTGCCAGACCGTGCCAGCCGCCTTCAACGTATTGGGCGAAGGCTTGCTTGAAACCTGCCGGCGTTGTCACCACGCCATTGTCGAAATGGCAGCCTTCTTCGTCGCCGCTGCGATTGAGCGGCGCGAGCACGTTCTCGCAGAATTTCGCGCCTTCTTCGAGGATCGCCGCCACCATGTCCGGGCTGGCGTCAGTGGCGCCCAGAGCCGCGTAGTTGCTGTGGAAATCAAAGACGTGGTCGATCAGGAAGCGCATGTCGCGCAGGGGAGCTTTGTACTCGGGCATGGCATTTTCTCCGTCAGCAGATCACTCAAACCTACTGCCGCCAACCACGCCCTACAATCACAGTCCAGACGCTGAATGCGCCATCATCACTCAATCCGTAGCGGCGTCCATACGCACGGCGCCACGGCGATTCTGACCATACGCCACCACGCAGTTACGTCCGGCCCCCTTGGCGCTGTAGAGCGCTTCGTCCGCGGACTTGAGCACTTGTTCCGGGGTGCGCTGCTCCAGTCGATCCGCAACGCCGATGCTGACCGTGACCGACACACTTGAAGCACTCGAACCGGCCCGGCGCTGTCGTCCTTGCTGATCGTCCTGAGGACGGTTGTCCTGGTTGCGCAAATGAATGTTGTACGTCGCGATGGATGCGCGGATGACTTCCAGGTGCGGCAGGCACTCCTCAAGGGTCTTGCCGGCGAACACCAGTGCAAATTCCTCACCGCCATAGCGATACGCCCTGCCACCCCCGCCGATTTTCGACAGCTTGCTGGCGACCAGCCGCAGCACCTGATCGCCCACATCGTGGCCATGGGTGTCGTTGAATTTCTTGAAGTGATCGACGTCGCTCATCGCCAACACGTAATTGCGTCCCAGGCGCTGCATGCGTTCATTCAACGCGCGGCGACCCGGCAACCCCGTGAGTTCGTCGCGGAAGGCCATTTGGTAGGCTTCATGAGCCACCGCCGCCGCAATCATCAACATCACCTGGCTGCACATGATGTTCAGCGTGAACGGCAGGATGAACGTCTTCGGCAACATCCAGAACAACCCCAGCAAGCCCACAAGCTGTGCGGCGTGCAAGGGTCTCGGCTTGCGCCAGTACTGCCAGCTCAAGAGCACGAACATGGCGATGAATACGGGATAAGAGAGCTGGATCAGACTCATCCAGGCGCCATGCAGCGCGGGCCAGCGGATTTCAGCCAGCCACATCAACAGCGCCTGTGGGTAACTCTGCTCCAGCCCCAACGCCACGCTGCCGACGGCCAGCAACACGGCGAAACGCGCCACCATGTCCTGGAACAGATGGGTGCGTTCCTGCCAGGCTGCGAACACACCGAACATCAGAGGGAGTAGCAGACACACCAGATGAAAAATCACCGCGGCGTCATCACGTACCTTGCCGTTGTCGCGGTAATAGTCGGTCTGCGCGTCCAGCAAGTAGTAGGCGATGTACACCGTGACCATCAGGAACAATTCGCGCTGGCGGCGATAAACCGCGCAGTAGGCCCCGCCCAGCAACAACACCAGCGTTGGCAATACGTTGAACAGCGAGGTGAAGAAGACATTGAGGTCTTTAACGTAGGCAGCCGCGAGCCCTGCCAGCAAAAGCACCAACGACGGCAAAAAATGACTGAAACGTACAGCGGAAGAACGCGGCAAGGGTAAAAGCTCCGACCGTCACATCGATTGATGGCATTGTGCCCTCTCCTTGTAACGGCAGATGCCGGGACTTTCTGAGTGATTTAGTACGGTTTTTTTAGACGGCATGTTTCAACCAGTGGCCAGGCGCGCATGCGGAGCGCAATCGCTGCCAACCTCCATGTCCCGGAAAGCGCCTTGCCCGGCAGATCGCGGCACCGCGATTAAAAACGTGGTCAGTCAGCAGGTCGACTTTTCGACCTCCCTCGGTTTTTTGCGACTGCAGCGTCGGAACGTCACCGGCAAAAAAAAACCGCCGCTCCCGAAGGAGCAGCGGTTTTTTGAACGACTGCGTTAAGGCTTAGTAGCCCAGCGCGAAGTTCTCTTCTTTCATGTCCATCAGGTTGTTAGCGCCCGACAGCATGGTTGCCACGTGAGTGCGGGTACGCGGCAGGATGCGCTGGAAGTAGAAGCGCGCAGTCTGCAGCTTGGCGGTGTAGAACGCCTCTTCGGTGGTGCCGGCAGCCAGTTTCTCAGCAGCCAGACGCGCCATGTCAGCCCAGAAGTAGGCCAGGCAGGCGTAACCGGAGTACATCAGGTAATCCACGGACGCCGCGCCGACTTCTTCGCGGTCTTTCATGGCCGCCATACCGACCTTCATGGTCAGCTCGCCCCATTCTTTGTTCAACGCAGCCAACGGCTCGACGAACTCTTTGACCGCTTCGTTGCCTTCGTTGGTCTGGCAGAACTTGTGGACGATCTTGGTGAAGCTTTTCAGAGCTTCGCCTTGGGTCATCAACACTTTACGGCCCAGCAAGTCGAGTGCCTGGATACCGGTGGTGCCTTCGTACAGCATCGAAATGCGGCTGTCGCGAACGTTCTGCTCCATGCCCCATTCAGCGATGAAACCGTGGCCGCCGTAGATTTGTACACCATGGTTGGCGGACTCGAAACCGACTTCGGTCATGAAAGCTTTAGCGATTGGCGTCATGAAGGCCAGCAGTGCGTCGGCTTTCTTCTTCTCTTCTTCGTCCACGCCGTACTTGACCACGTCGACTTGCTTGGCGGTGAAGTAAACCATCGCGCGGTTGCCTTCGGCGAACGCCTTCATGGTCAACAGCATGCGACGTACGTCAGGGTGAACGATGATCGGGTCAGCGGCTTTTTCCGGCGCTTTCGGGCCAGTCAGGGAACGCATCTGCAGACGATCACGAGCGTATTTCAAGCCGCCCTGGAAGCCGATTTCGGCGTGCGCCAGACCTTGCAACGCGGTGCCCAGGCGAGCGGTGTTCATAAAGGTGAACATGCAGTTCAGGCCTTTGTTCGCCGGGCCGATCAGGAAACCGGTGGCCGCGTCGAAGTTCATTACGCAGGTGGCGTTACCGTGGATGCCCATCTTGTGTTCCAGGGAACCACAGGTCACGGCGTTGCGAGCGCCGATCGAACCGTCAGCGTTCGGCATGAACTTGGGAACGATAAACAGCGAGATGCCTTTGGTGCCAGCCGGTGCATCCGGCAGACGTGCCAGCACGATGTGGACGATGTTGTCGGCCATGTCGTGTTCGCCGGCCGAGATGAAGATCTTGGTGCCGGAGACTTTGTAGGAACCGTCAGCCTGAGGTTCAGCCTTGGTACGCAGCATGCCCAGGTCGGTGCCGCAATGCGGTTCGGTCAGGCACATGGTGCCGGTCCATTCGCCGGAAACCAGCTTGGTCAGGTAAGCCTCTTGCTGCTCAGGCGTGCCGTGCTCGCTGATGGTGTTCATCGCACCGTGGGACAGGCCTGGGTACATGCCCCACGACCAGTTGGCTTCACCGACCATTTCGCTGACCGCCAGACCGAGCGATTCCGGAAGGCCTTGGCCGCCGTGCTCGATGTCGTGAGCCAGACTTGGCCAGCCGCCTTCAACGAATTGCTTATAGGCCTCTTTGAAGCCAGTCGGGGTTTTAACGCCGGACTCGCTCCAGGTGCAGCCTTCGGTGTCACCCACGCGGTTCAGCGGAGCCAGTACCTGCTCACAAAACTTGGCGCCTTCCTCAAGAATGGCGTCAACCATGTCCGGAGTTGCGTCCGCACAAGCCGGAAGGCTCTGATAGTGCGCTTCGTAGCCGAGCAGTTCGTCACGAACGAAGCGAATATCACGCAAGGGGGCCTTGTAGTCAGGCATAGCGATAAACCTCTGCTGATGTAACCGGGAATGAACGACCGTAATGATTTGTTGTGACGGTCAAACAGTTGTTTGAAACATACGTTTACGACCAAATCTTGTCAAGCGTCGATCTTTTGCCGTTCGTCATCACGGCTTTTGCATTGCGCACGCGCAGCCGTGTACGGCGGTTGATGGAGCAACGGACGCTAGAGAAAAGATTAGTTGAGCGAGAAGGACTTACGCAGAAAAACGCCGCGAACAAGCGCGGCGTCGAGGGTGCGGATACAGCGAAAGAATCAGGCGTAAGTGTCGATCAACGTGCCGAGCATTTCATCGGAAGCCTTGGCCACCTTTGCCCCCAGCTCGAGTTGCAGCTTGCCTTGAGCCATCTCCACAGCGTCGCTGGCCAGGTCCGATTGCTGAGCGCGGTCAACGCCACGCAAACGATCGACCTGAACGTCGGACGACTGGCTGACCACCGAACGGTCGACGGTGGCGCTGGCGATTTGCCCGGCAGCTTGGTCGACGCGACTCTGCCCAGCCTGAACAGTGCTCAGACCGGCATAAAAAGCGGTGTTTCCTGAGATTTCCATGGGAGAACTCGTTCTTGGGAAGGATCAACAACTGGCATTGAAGCAGACACACGGGTAAAAGGCCCGACAAAAACACTAATGGCACAGTGCCTTGTCATAGCCAAAACCTAGTCCAGCAGATCCAGCTGTAAATGCTCGGCCACCGCTTCTGCAGTCACCAACTTGAGCTTGGGCACTCGACCCAGGCACGGCGCGGGAATTCGCTCGGCCAGGGTCGCCAGGTTTTCTTCCAGGCGCGACGTCTTGGAATCGATGATATTGGCCACCCACCCCGCCAGTTGCAGACCGTCCCGCGCAATGGCTTCAGCCGTCAGCAGCGCATGGTTGATGCAACCCAACCGCACGCCGACGACCAGAATCACCGGCAGGCCCAGCGCGATTGCCAGGTCCGACAGGTTGTCCTGATCCGCCAGCGGCACACGCCAACCGCCAGCGCCCTCTATCAGGGTGAAGTCCGCCTGCATGTCCAGAATCTGCCGCATCGGCACCAACAAGGACTGCACGGTCAACGCCACGCCAGCTTCCCTGGCGGCCAAATGCGGTGCGATCGCCGGTTCAAACGCGACCGGATTGACTTGCACGTAGGTCATTGGCAGCGAGCATTCCGCCAGCAACGCCAGTGCATCCGAATTGCGCAAACCCTTGGGCGTCACGTCGCAGCCGGACGCCACCGGTTTGCCTGCTGCGGTGCTCATGCCTGCCGACCGCGCGGCGTGAAGCAAACCGGCGGCAACAGTGGTCTTGCCGACATCGGTGTCCGTACCGGTGATGAAATAGGCTGCACTCATAAGGGTTTCTCCAGAACGGCGTAGACCACTTGATAAGTCGCGGGCAAACCTTCGGCCTGACGAAATTGCTCGTAAGCCTCGATCAAACCGAGGATTCGCGCCCGACCGGTCAAACCACCCGGCCGACCGGGGTTCAGGTTGTGCGCACCCAATGCCTTGAGTTCATGGGTCAGGCTGCGCACGTCCGGGTAGTGCAGCACATGCGGACACACTTGCAGACTCCCTATCCTCAGTCCGCTGTCAGCGCACAATTGCTGATAAACCTCGAACTCACGGAAACGGTTGACGTGCACCCTGCCATCCACCTGCCGCCAACTGTCGCGCAACTCGAACAACGTACCCACGCACAGACTAGCAAACGCGAAAATCCCCCCCGGTTTCAACACCCGATGGGCTTCACCGAGCACCGAAGCAAAATCCGCGCACCACTGCACCGCGAGGCTGGAGAAGATCAGGTCACAGGTTGAATCCTGCAGCGGCAACCGCTCTGCGTCCCCCGCGATGAAATGCGTGGCGCCACCCAACGGCCGTGCGTGATTGAGCATGCCTTCGGCAATGTCCAGCGCCACCCCTTCACCGGCAGGAAACCGCCCGCCGAGCGCCCGGCTGAAATAGCCGGTACCGCTGCCCAGGTCCAGCCAGCGATCAGGTGAAAAACCTTCGGGCAAGCGACTCAATAACTGGCTACCCACATCACGCTGCAACTCGGCAACGCTGTCATAGCTCGCCGCCGCGCGGGAAAAAGAGGCTGCCACCTGACGTTTGTCGGGCAAGCCCTGGGGAAGGTTGGGAAGAGAGAGATCAGTCATCACCGCACTCATGCAAAAAAGCCTGGATCGCCCCCGCCACACCGTGAGGGTCTTCCAGAAGAAACGCGTGACTGGCCTGTTCAATCAGACCAATTTCGACATCTGGCAGCAACGACAGCAAATCGCTCGCCGCTTCGGCTGGAACCAGCGCGTCCATGCCCGCAAATAAATGCAATTGCGGGCCCCGAAACGCCTGCAACGCTGCGCGGGTATCCAGTTGTGCCAGCAGTTCCAGGCCGCTCATCAACACTGACGAAGCCGTATGCGGCGCGCCGCCCAGCATCAGCCTCGACAGCCCGCGTGAGTCCTCGGCGCCTTGAGCGCAGAGTAGCGAGAAGCGTTTCAAGGTCATTCGTGGGTCAGCGTTGCAACCCGCCAGAAACGCATCGAAGGTTTCACCGGGCATCGCACTGGGCCACTGCTCATGGGCGACAAACGAAGGGTTGCTCGCCAGGGTCACCAGACCGCAGCAGCGATCCCCTCGCCGCGCGGCCAACTCGGACGCGAGCATGCCGCCGAGGGACCAACCGCCGAGCCAGGCGTCCTGTGGCACAGATGAGTCGAGCTCATCCAGCCATTCTTCAAGATCACTGGACTCCAACTCTGGCAACGGCTCGATCTCGACCCGCAGGTGCTCATCCAGTCCCTGCAACGCGGCGGCCAAGGGCTCCAGCGGAGAAACCCCGAGGCCCCAGCCCGGCAGCAGAATCAGTCGATTACGCATGGCTTGGCTCCGGTCCCAGTAGTGCAAAACAATCGGCCAGTCCATTTAACAATAGCTGTACCTGCGCCTCGCTGTGCGCGGCACTCAGGGTCACCCGCAGTCGTGCGCTGCCAGCGGGCACGGTCGGTGGACGGATCGCGGTCACCATCAGTCCGCGCTCGCGGAGCAACTGTGACAGGCGAACCGCACGACCTGCGTCGCCGATCATGATCGGCTGGATCGGCGTAAAACTGTCCATCAGCTCCAAACCAATCTGCTCGGCACCGTGGCGGAATTGGCGGATCAAGGTTTTCAGGTGTTCACGCCGCCAATGCTCAGTGCGCAAAAGCTCGAGGCTTTTCAGCGTCGCGCAGGCCAGGGCCGGTGGCTGGCTGGTGGTGTAGATGTACGGGCGAGCGAACTGGATCAGACTTTCGATCAGGTCTTCGCTGCCTGCCACAAAAGCCCCGGCCGTTCCGAAGGCCTTGCCCAGGGTGCCAACCAAGACCGGCACGTCGTCCTGGCTGAGGCCAAAATGTTCGACGATCCCGCCACCATGGGCGCCCAGCGGCCCAAAACCGTGGGCATCATCGACCATCAGCCACGCGCCTTTGGCCTTGGCTTCCCGCGCCAGCGCCGGCAAATCGGCGAGATCGCCGTCCATGCTGAAGACGCCATCGGTGACTACCAACGTGTTGCCGGTGGCTTTTTCGAGGCGTTTGGCCAGGCTCACGGCATCGTTGTGCAGGTAGCGGTTGAAACGTGCGCCAGATAACAGGCCGGCATCCAGCAAGGACGCGTGATTGAGCCGGTCTTCCAGCACCGTATCGCCCTGCCCCACCAACGCAGTAACCGCGCCGAGGTTGGCCATGTAACCCGTGGTGAATAGCAGCGCACGGGGACGACCGGTCAAGTCGGCCAGCGCTTCTTCCAGTGCGTGATGCGGGCCGCTGTGGCCAATCACCAGGTGCGAAGCGCCGCCACCCACGCCCCAGCGCGAAGCGCCCGCACGCCAGGCTTCGATGACCTGCGGGTGATTGGCCAGCCCCAGGTAATCGTTGTTACAGAACGCCAGCAATGGCCGGCCATCGACCACCACTTCCGGGCCTTGAGGGCTTTCGAGCAATGGACGCTGGCGATAGAGGTTTTCGGCACGACGGGTAGCAAGGCGTGCGGCGAGATCGAAAGACATGCAGGCCTCGCAGATAAAGAAGGAGACGCATCCCCTGTAGGAGCTGCCGCAGGCTGCGATCTTTTGATCTTAAAAAATCCAGATCAAAAGATCGCAGCCTGCGGCAGCTCCTACAAGTGTTCAGCATCGAATCAAACAGCGGCGTTATAAAACTGCTCGCTGCTCTTCTGTTCAACCAGCGCCTGCTCGATCGCGGCCTGATGCACCTCGTCCGCGTGCTCTTCACGAGCTTCCGGCAAGATGCCCAGGCGCGAGAACAGTTGCATGTCCTTGTCGGCCTGAGGGTTGGCGGTGGTCAGCAGTTTGTCGCCGTAGAAAATCGAGTTGGCACCGGCGAAGAATGCCAGGGCTTGCATCTGCTCGTTCATCGCTTCGCGGCCAGCGGACAGGCGTACATGGGATTGCGGCATCAGGATGCGCGCGACGGCCAGCATGCGAATGAAGTCGAACGGGTCTATATCTTCTGCGTTTTCAAGGGGAGTGCCGGCCACTTTTACCAGCATGTTGATCGGCACCGACTCCGGATGCTCCGGCAGGTTGGCCAGCTGGATCAGCAGGTTCGCACGGTCATCGAGGGATTCGCCCATGCCGAGAATGCCGCCCGAGCAGATTTTCATCCCCGAATCACGCACGTAAGCCAGGGTTTGCAGGCGCTCGCCGTAGGTGCGAGTGGTGATGATGCTGCCGTAGAACTCCGGCGAGGTGTCGAGGTTGTGGTTGTAGTAGTCGAGGCCGGCCTGGGCCAGCGCTTCGGTCTGGTCCTGATCGAGACGACCGAGGGTCATGCAGGTTTCCAGGCCCATGGCTTTCACGCCTTTGACCATCTCCAGCACGTACGGCATGTCTTTGGCCGACGGGTGTTTCCACGCCGCGCCCATGCAGAAACGGGTCGACCCGATGGCCTTGGCGCGTGCGGCCTCCTCAAGGACCTTCTGCACTTCCATCAGCTTTTCTTTTTCCAGGCCGGTGTTGTAGTGACCGGACTGCGGACAATATTTGCAATCTTCCGGGCAGGCACCGGTTTTGATCGACAGCAACGTCGACACCTGGACCCGGTTTGCGTCGAAATGCGCACGGTGCACCGTCTGCGCCTGGAACAACAGGTCGTTGAATGGCTGAACGAAGAGTGCTTTGACTTCGGCCAAAGACCAGTCATGACGCAGGGTTGCAGTGGTGCTGGCGCTCATGGGCATTTCCTTGTTTTATGCTTGGCGAGCGACTGGGGGAACGTAATACCCACAGGCGCGACACGGATGTTCGGCATATTTAAGGAAGAGTGATGAGCTGTCAACCATGTTACGACAGGCCGGTTTACATCTGGTTAAAAAACGAACAGTCGTGTTTACTCTGCAACGAAGCCTCCGAAGACAACGCGCCCATCTGCATGGCCTGCGAAACCGAGCTGCCGTGGCTGGGTGATCAATGTGAAACCTGCGCCCTGCCTTTACCGTTCGCGGGCATGACGTGCGGTCAATGCCTGAAGCAACCGCCCGCTTTCGAACAGGTTGCGACGCCATGGGCCTACAGTTTTCCCGTCGACACGCTGATCACCCGCTTCAAACACAGCGCGAAGTGGCCGTTTGGCCGCCTGCTCGGCGAACTTCTTGTGCAATTCCTGCAACATCGCTTCGATGAAGACCTGTCGCGCCCGGATGCCCTGGTCCCTGTGCCGTTGTCCACAAAACGCCTGCGTCAGCGCGGCTTCAACCAGGCCTCCATGCTTGCCCACTGGCTCAGCACCGGCCTCGGCATTCCCTGTGATGAGCGGCTGGTGCTGCGAATTCAGGACACCAGCGCGCAACAGGACCTGAAGGCCGATGCCCGTAAAAAGAACCTGCGCAACGCCTTCGCCTTGACGCAGGATGCCGCAATCAAGGGGCGTCACCTGGCCCTGGTCGACGACGTCTTGACCACCGGCGCCACGGCCCACGCCCTGGCACGTTTGCTGATGGAGGCCGGCGCCGCACGGGTCGACGTCTACTGCCTGGCCCGCACACCCAAACCCGGTGATGCTGGTTGATTTGAGTACATAGCCCCCTGTGGGAGCGAGCCTGCTCGCGATGGCGGTTGGTCATTCAACATTGATGCGACCGACACACCGCAATCGCGAGCAGGCTCACACCCACAGGATCACAGCCTGACTTGACTCCCGCACCGCAAGCCGCCAACGTCCTCTGCATCGCCACTACCCAAAGCGCCGAACCATGTCCATGCCGTCGTTATTGTCCCAGCACATTGTCCGCCGACCGCAGCGCATCGCCCTGCTGCAGCACATCGCCGAACAAGGCTCGATCACCCGCGCCGCGAAAAGCGCGGGCCTGAGCTACAAGGCTGCCTGGGACGCCATTGATGAGCTGAACAACCTCGCGCAAAAACCCTTGGTGGAACGCAGTGTCGGCGGCAAGGGCGGCGGTGGCGCGAAGTTGTCCAGCGAGGGCGAACGCGTGCTGCGCCTGTATCAAAAGCTGCAAGCCTTGCAGGCTCAGGTACTCGAAGCCGCTGAAGATGCCAGCGACCTGGACCTGCTCGGTCGCCTGATGCTCAGAACCAGCGCCCGTAATCAGTTGCACGGCAAAGTCGTCGCGATCGATGCTCAGGGACGTAACGACCGGATCCGGCTTGAACTGGCCGCCGGCTTGATCATTGATACGCAGATCACCCACGACAGCACCCTGCGCCTGGAGCTGGAAACCGGCACCGAAGTGGTGGCGCTGATCAAGGCCGGATGGCTGGAGCTGCTCGCCATCGACCACCCGACAGCACCTGGAAACAACTGCCTGCAAGGCATCCTCGAAGAAATCCTCGACGCCGAAGATGGCCCCAGCGAAGTCCGAATCGGCCTGCCGAACGGCCAGACACTTTGCGCACTGGCCGAGCCATTTCACTTGCGCACGCTTGGCCTGGCCATCGGCAAACCGGTACAAGTGCAGTTCGCCCCCTCGAACGTCCTGCTCGGTACCCCCCTGTAAAACACCGCATCCCCTGTAGCAGCTGCCGCAGGCTGCGTTCGATTGCGCAGCAATCGCAAAACCTGACGCAGCGATTCTGAACGGATAATCAGTTGGCTTGACGGCGATTGCTGCGCAATCGAACGCAGCCTGCGGCAGCTGCTACAGGATCACGCTTTGGCCACTGCAACAAAACCTTCATCGACCGTCTTTAAGGTGTCTGCAAAAACCAGCAGGGAGCCTGATGTGAGCCTATTAGAAGACAATCAATCCACCGACCTCGAAAAGATGGTCGGTCTCAGCCGTCGTGGCTTCATCAGCGCCGGCGCCCTCTGCGGCGCCGCCATGTTCATGGGCGGCAACCTGCTGAGTCGCAGCGTGCTGGCCGCGAGCGTCAGCGCAGGCACCAGCAAACTCCTGGGCTTTGACAGCATTCCCGCCGCCACCAACGACGCCATCAGCCTGCCGCCAGGTTACAAATCCTCGGTGCTGATCAGTTGGGGCCAGCCTCTGCACAAAGATGGCCCGGCGTTCGACCCCAGTGGCAACGGCACAGCCCAGCAGCAGGAAGTCCAGTTCGGCGACAACAACGACGGCATGAGCCTGTTCGAATTTCCCGGCGAGCACGACCGGGCGCTGATGGCGATCAACAACGAATACACCAACTACCGTTACCTCTATCCCCACGGCGGCATGCCGCAGTCGGCCGATGAAGTGCACAAGGCGCTGGCCTGCGAAGGCGTGTCGGTGATCGAAGTGCAGCGCAAGAACGGCCAGTGGCATTTCGTCCAGGGCTCGCGCTACAACCGACGCATTCATGGCAATGCACCGATCAGCCTGAGCGGTCCCGCTGCCGGCCATGCCCTGGTGAAAACCAGCGCCGACCCTCAAGGCAAAACCGTCCTCGGCACGTTTCAGAACTGCGCGAACGGGAAGACGCCGTGGGGCACTTACCTGACCTGCGAGGAAAACTTCACCGACTGCTTTGGCAGCACCAACGCCGAGCAAACCTTCGATGCCGCGCAAAAGCGCTACGGCGTGGTGGCCACCAGCAAAGAAATCAACTGGCACCCCCACGATCCACGCTTCGACATGGCGAAGAATCCCAACGAACTAAACCGTCACGGCTGGGTGGTGGAAATCGACCCGTTCGATCCTCAGTCGACCCCGGTCAAACGCACGGCGCTGGGTCGTTTCAAACATGAGAACGCCGCACTGGCAGAAACCGCTGACGGGCATGCCGTGGTGTACATGGGCGACGACGAGCGCGGCGAATTCATCTACAAATTTGTCAGCCGCGACAAGATCAACCACAAATCCCCTAAAGCCAATCGCGATCTGCTGGACCACGGCACCCTGTACGTGGCGCGCTTCGACGCGGGCGACGGTAATGCCGATCACCCGAAAGGCAAGGGTGAGTGGATCGAGCTGAGCCACGGCAAAAACGGCATCGATGCCAGCAGCGGCTTTGCCGATCAGGCCGAAGTACTGATCCACGCACGCCTTGCTGCCAGCGTCGTCAAAGCCACGCGCATGGACCGCCCGGAGTGGATTGTCGTCAGCCCGAATGACGGCCAGGTCTACTGCACCCTGACCAACAACGCCAAACGCGGCGAAGACGGTCAACCGGTGGGTGGGCCGAACCCTCGCGAGAAGAACGTCTACGGGCAAATCCTGCGCTGGCGTACCGACCGTGATGATCACGGCGCGAAAACTTTCAGCTGGGATTTGTTTGTGGTCGCCGGTAATCCGGGGGTTCACGCGGGCTCGCCGAAGGGTGGTTCCACGAACATTACGCCGCAGAACATGTTCAACAGTCCGGATGGTCTGGGGTTCGACAAGGCTGGCCGGTTGTGGATTCTGACCGACGGTGATTCGAGCAACGCCGGTGATTTTGCCGGCATGGGCAACAACCAGATGCTCTGTGCCGACCCGGTGACCGGCGAAATCCGCCGCTTCATGGTCGGGCCGATTGGCTGCGAGGTCACGGGGATCAGTTTCTCGCCGGACCAGAAAACCCTGTTCGTCGGGATTCAACATCCAGGGGAGAACGGTGGCTCGACGTTCCCTGAACACCTGCCGAACGGCAAACCCCGGTCTTCGGTGATGGCCATTTCCCGCGAAGATGGCGGCATCGTCGGCGCCTGATCGGCCCTCTTCGCGGGCGAGTCTTGCTCCCACGGGATATGTGCCATGTTGAAATTGGCGCGTGACCCGTGGGAGCAAGGCTTGCCCGCGATAGCGTCAGCCCGGACAACCCACACCTCAACCCAACCCCTAAACACGCCCCGTCTGCGCTACCATGCTTGGCCGGACGCGGCAGCCTGCTGCGCGCAGGAGTCAGCATGGCCCACCCGTTTGCAACCCTCACCCCAGATCTCGTGCTCGATGCCGTCGAAAGCATCGGTTTTCTCAGCGACGCCCGCATTCTGGCGCTCAACAGCTACGAAAACCGCGTATACCAAGTCGGCATCGAAGACTCCGAGCCGCTGATCGCCAAGTTCTACCGCCCTCAGCGCTGGACCAACGAAGCGATTCTCGAAGAACACCAGTTCACCTTCGAACTCGCCGAATGCGATGTACCCGTGGTCGCGCCGATGATCCACAACGGGGCCAGCCTGCACGAACACAATGGTTTCCGTTTCACCCTGTTCCCCCGTCGTGGTGGCCGCGCGCCGGAGCCGGGCAATCTCGATCAGCTCTATCGCCTGGGGCAACTGCTGGGTCGACTGCACGCTGTAGGCGCTACCAAACCGTTCGAACACCGCGAAGCACTGGGCGTGAAAAACTTCGGCCATGATTCGCTGAACACCTTGCTGGAAGGCAACTTCATACCCCGTAGCCTCCTGCCAGCCTACGAATCGGTTGCGCGCGACCTGCTCAAGCGCGTGGAAGAGGTCTACAAGGCCACGCCGCACCAGAACATCCGCATGCACGGCGATTGCCACCCCGGCAACATGATGTGCCGTGACGAGATGTTCCACATCGTTGACCTTGATGACTGCCGAATGGGCCCCGCGGTGCAGGACATCTGGATGATGCTGGCGGGCGATCGTCAGGAATGTCTCGGACAGCTGTCGGAGTTGATGGATGGCTACAACGAATTCCACGACTTCGATCCCCGGGAACTGGCGCTGATCGAGCCGTTGCGTGCATTGCGCCTGATGCACTACAGCGCCTGGCTCGCCCGTCGCTGGGATGACCCGGCCTTCCCCCACAGCTTTCCGTGGTTCGGTACCGAGCGGTACTGGGGGGATCAGGTGTTGGCATTGCGCGAGCAACTGTCTGCGCTGAATGAAGAACCGCTGAAGCTGTTCTGACCAACACAAATCTAATTGTAGGAGTGAGCCTGCTCGCGATAGCGGTGGCTCAGTCACCGATGCGTTGGATAGGAAACCGCCATCGCGAGCAGGCTCACTCCCACCAGTACTGCGTTAACAACTCCGCAACCTATTCAGATAGGGCATCCGTAGACAAACCTCCTTACAATCCCCTCTTTGTTAGCTGCCTAAGCAAGGATTCTTCATGCAAGCCGCCAACCCGCGTCGCGGGTACATCCTGGGCCTGAGCGCCTACATCATCTGGGGACTTTTCCCGCTCTACTTCAAAGCCATCGCCAGCGTGCCAGCCGTGGAAATCATCATCCACCGGGTGCTCTGGTCTGCGCTGTTCGGCGCATTGCTGCTGATGGTCTGGAAGCATCCAGGCTGGTGGCGCGAGCTGCGCGAGAACCCGCGTCGACTGGCGATCCTGGCACTGAGTGGCACCCTGATCGCGGCCAACTGGCTGACCTATGTCTGGTCGGTGAATAACGGGCGCATGCTGGAAGCCAGCCTGGGGTACTACATCAATCCGCTGGTTAACGTGCTGTTGGGGATGCTGATCCTTGGCGAACGGCTACGGCGTATGCAATGGCTGGCAGTCGGCCTGGCAGCGGTAGGCGTGGCACAGCAGGTCTGGCAAGTCGGCAGCTTGCCTTGGGTATCCCTGGTGCTGGCGCTGACCTTCGGCTTCTACGGCCTGATCCGCAAGCAAGCCCCCGTCAAAGCGCTGCCCGGCCTGGTGGTCGAGACCTGGATGCTGGTGCCGATTGCGTTGGCCTGGTTGCTGTTCAATCCCGCCGCGAGCAGTGCTCAAGCCGAGTTCTGGACCACATCGCAAGCCTGGTGGTTGGTAGCCGCCGGTCCTGTCACGCTCGTACCCTTGGTGTGTTTCAACGCCGCTGCACGGCATTTGCCCTACACGACGCTGGGATTTCTCCAATACCTGGCGCCGACGTTGGTGCTGCTGCAGGCCGTCTTGCTGTTCGACGAACACCTGTCGTCCAGCACGCTGGTGGCGTTCATCTTTATCTGGGCGGGGTTGGCGGTCTACAGCGTTGATGCGTGGATAAGTCTTCGTCGCCGCCGCTGATCAAAAAACACACAAACCTCTACAGGGCACGAATCACGTGGCCTGCGACTATCTGCCCCAAGGTTATCCACAGCGTGATCCCCGGCGTTTGTGCGCAACTTGTTGAAACTGCTGGTTTTTTGATCAAGTCTTAAAGAAGCCCGGCCCGCCTGGGCTGGCGGGGTGTCTCTACAGGTTATCCACAGGCAGGTGCACGTTTAACTTGGATAACCTTTTTTGCCTATTCCTTTCAGGGCTCGCTGCGCAACACCAATTCGACCATCAGATCGTCAGCCAGGGTTTCCAGGCGCGACTGCAAGACATCCAAAGACAGCGTCAGGGGTACGGCCAGAATCGCTTCAGCGTGGAACAGCGGTTCGCTGCTCATCGGCGCCGGACGCACTTCGGTCACCAACCGTTCCAGGTTGACGCCTTGCTCACTGAGCAACCGGGTGATGTCCCGCACAATCCCCGGACGATCATTGCCGACCAACTCCATCGCGATGGGCTTCCAGGTGCAGGATTGTTCGATGCCGCTCTCGGCAATCAACACGCGAATGCCATGTGCCGACAACGCCTGCAGGGCATCCACTAATTCGTCGTAGGCCTCCGCTGGCACGCCCACCCGCAGAATCCCGGCAAACTGGCCGGCCATGCGCGACATACGGCTTTCCAGCCAGTTGCCGCCATGCTCGGCAATGCACTGGGCGATGCGCTCGACCTGCCCAGCCTTGTCCGGAGCGAAAACAGTGAGTACGAGGTGGTCCATGGCGCAGCCCTCTTTTGTTATAGAAAAGGAAGTATAGGCAAGGGGCCTGATTCAGCGCAGTCACGCTTTTTGCACCAAGGAGCCTGACTCGGCGCAGTGCCGCGTTTTGTGGCGAGAGAGCTTGCTCCCGCTCGGCTGCGCAGCAGCCGCGAACAAGGTCCGGCAGAAGATAAGGGGCCGCTCCGCGCCCCAGCGGGAGCAAGCTCCCTCGCCACAGAAACCAAAGCTCCATAGCGGTGCATCAAATATTATGTGTACAACTTCTGATATTTAACTGGAACAATCCGATGGTTTTTTGAGAACATCCCGTTCCCCGACGCGACCGCAATGCGTCATGGGGTCGCAGAACGACGTAATTAGTCTAATTTTCACAACCGCAATTCATCATGTAGTATGCCGCAGCGCGCACTACATAACGTTGGATCGATGTCTGCCAAGGCGCAGTCGCAACCCTGAAAGCCCCGTCAGCAAGGCCCCAAGCCGTTGATTGGACCAACTCCCAGCCGCCCGCAATGGCATGTACTGGTGAACGGGTTTGTGGTTTAAATGGCCAGAGGCTTCATTGTCATAATTGAAGAGCTGAAAAGCGAAATAGCTGAGCAGAGTGAGGCAAGCAATGACTGAACACGTTCAAGTCGGTGGCCTGCAGGTCGCCAAAGTCCTGTTCGACTTCGTTAACAACGAAGCCATTCCCGGTACCGGCCTCACCGCCGATAAGTTCTGGGCCAGTGCCGACAAGGTCATTCATGACCTGGCGCCGAAGAACAAAGCCCTACTCGCCAAACGCGATGATTTCCAGGCTCGTATCGATGGCTGGCACCAAGCCCGTGCCGGTCAACCCCATGATGCCGTGGCCTACAAAGCCTTCCTGCAAGACATCGGTTATCTGCTGCCAGAAGCGGCCGATTTCCAGGCAACGACGCAAAACGTCGATGACGAAATTGCCCGCATGGCCGGTCCACAGCTTGTGGTACCGGTGATGAATGCGCGTTTCGCCATCAACGCTTCGAACGCCCGCTGGGGTTCGCTGTACGACGCCCTCTACGGCACCGATGCCATCAGCGAAGCTGACGGCGCGGAAAAAGGCAAAGGCTACAACAAGGTTCGCGGTGACAAGGTCATTGCCTTCGCTCGCGCCTTCCTTGACGAAGCGGCACCATTGGCAGCCGGCACCCACGTCGATTCCACCGGCTACAAGATTGTCGATGGCAAGCTCGTGGTTGCCTTGAAAGGCGGCAGCAACACCGGCCTGCGCAACGATGCCCAACTGATCGGCTTCCACGGCGATGCTGCGGCACCGACCGCGGTCCTGTTGAAGCACAACGGTCTGCATTTTGAAATTCAGGTCGATGCCACCACCCCGGTTGGCCAGACTGATGCCGCCGGTGTCAAAGACATCCTGATGGAAGCCGCGCTGACCACCATCATGGACTGCGAAGACTCCGTCGCCGCCGTCGATGCTGACGACAAAGTGGTGATCTACCGCAACTGGCTCGGCCTGATGAAGGGCGACCTCTCGGAAGAAGTCACCAAGGGCGGCAAGACCTTCACCCGCACCATGAACGCCGACCGCACCTACACCGGTGTCGACGGCAGCGAATTGAGCCTGCATGGTCGCTCGCTGTTGTTCGTGCGCAACGTCGGTCACCTGATGACCATCGACGCGATCCTCGATAAAGAGGGCAACGAAGTGCCGGAAGGCATTCTCGATGGCCTGGTGACTTGCCTCGCGGCAATGCACAACCTCAACGGCAACACGTCGCGCAAAAACACCCGTACCGGCTCCGTCTATATCGTGAAGCCGAAGATGCACGGTCCTGAAGAAGCGGCTTTCACCAATGAGCTGTTCGGCCGTATCGAAGACGTGCTGGACCTGCCGCGCAACACGCTGAAAGTCGGGATCATGGACGAGGAGCGCCGTACCACGGTCAACCTCAAGGCCTGCATCAAGGCTGCCGCCGAGCGCGTGGTGTTCATCAATACCGGCTTCCTCGACCGCACCGGCGACGAAATCCACACCTCCATGGAAGCCGGCCCGATGGTGCGCAAGGCCGACATGAAGGCTGAAAAATGGATCGGCGCCTACGAGAACTGGAACGTCGATATCGGCCTGAGCACCGGCCTGCAAGGTCGCGCCCAGATCGGTAAAGGCATGTGGGCAATGCCCGACCTGATGGCCGCGATGCTCGAACAGAAAATCGCTCACCCGATGGCCGGTGCCAACACCGCCTGGGTCCCATCGCCGACCGCTGCCGCGCTGCACGCGCTGCATTACCACAAGGTCGACGTGTTCGCCCGTCAGGCCGAACTGGCCAAGCGTGAGCGCGCTTCGGTGGACGACATCCTGACCATCCCGCTGGCCGTAAATCCGAGCTGGACCGCGGAACAGATCAAGAACGAACTGGACAACAACGCCCAGGGCATTCTCGGTTACGTGGTGCGCTGGATCGACCAGGGCGTCGGTTGTTCGAAAGTGCCGGACATCAATGACGTCGGCCTGATGGAAGACCGTGCAACGCTGCGTATTTCCAGCCAGCACATCGCCAACTGGCTGCGCCACGGTATCGTCACCGAAGAGCAAGTCATGGAAAGCCTCAAGCGCATGGCGCCCGTGGTTGACCGTCAAAACGCCAACGACTCGCTGTACCGTCCACTGGCACCGAACTTCGACAGCAACATTGCCTTCCAGGCAGCCGTCGAACTGGTGGTAGAAGGCACCAAGCAGCCAAACGGCTACACCGAGCCGGTGCTGCACCGTCGTCGTCGCGAGTTCAAGGCTGCCAATGGCCTGTAACTGAGCGCTGATGCCGGACAAAAAAAGGCCCTGATCGAAAGATCAGGGCCTTTTTGTTTGAGAATACGAACAATCGTGGCGAGGGGATTTATCCCCGTTGGGTCGCGGAGCGGCCCCTATAATCCTTTCGGAACAATCGCATTCACCAATTCACGAGTGCTTCGCAGCCGAACGGGGTGGTGCGGCACTCCGATAAATCCCCTCGCCACGAAAGCCTTAAGCGCTAAGGCTCCATCCCCAACTCATGCTTCACCAACCCCAGCAACTTGCCGGTATCGATGGGCTTGAGCAAAAAATCCACCACGCTCAAATGCATCGCCGCGATAGCGTCTTTCACATCGGCATCGCCGGACACAATGATGATCGGCAACGCCGCCCTCACCGACTCACGCACCTGGCGAATCAGGTCCAGGCCATCGACATGCCCCATCCGCAGATCGGTAATCACCAGGCCAATCGAAGGCTTCTCGCTCAACATTTTGAGTGCGGTTTCACCACTGGCTGCCGTCATGCAACGAATGCCGTCCAATGCAAGGATCTCCGACAGCAACTCGCGTGCGTCTTTATCGTCGTCAACGATCAGCACTCGCTGCGGCGGCAGATCGGGTTCGAGCATGACGGCACTTAGCGCCTCGCGCTCGGCGTCACTCAAAATATCGTGGTCAGACATGGCTATCTCAAAAGTTTCAAAATCGTTCCTGGCCCAGTGGTGAGACATCGCCAGGAAGACGTTCAATGTGCACTTCGTCGGAAATATTTCCAATAGGGGAACAGTGGGATTTTTCCCACAGTTGCGTAGGGTTTCTCCGACATTTGCTCACACCATTTGCCTACCTAGACTTACGTCCAATGGGCACCCTGCGGATAGGGGTCGACCATGGCTGAGTCATCCGACGACAACAATTCAAAAAAAGACTGCGGTAATGGTTATGAGTAAAGCGGACGCCTTCACACAGGCAGGGAAAACCGCGGTGTTGCAGAACATCCAGGGCACTTTGCAATTCCTTCAGCGTTTCCCGCCGTTCAATCAGATGGAACATGCCCACCTGGCCTATCTGGTAGAGCAATGCCAGTTACGTTTCTATGGCCCTGGCGAAAGTATTATCAAGCCCGCCGATGGCGACGTTGAACATTTCTACATCGTCAAACAAGGCCGGGTCGTGGGTGAACGTCCCCACACCGCGAAGGGCGGAACCGAGACCACCTTTGAAATCACCACCGGCGAATGTTTCCCGCTCGCGGCGCTGCTGGGTGAACGAGCGACGCGCACCGAACACCTCGCGGCCGAAGACACCTTTTGCCTGCAACTGAACAAGCTGGCGTTCATCAAACTGTTCGCGCTTTCCAGCACCTTTCGCGACTTTGCCCTGCGCGGCGTCAGCAGCCTGCTGGATCAGGTCAACCAGCAAGTCCAGCAAAAAGCCGTGGAAACCCTCGGCACTCAATATTCCCTGAACACCCGCCTGGGTGAATTGGCCATGCGCCATCCGGTGACGTGCAGCCCGACCACACCCCTTCGTGAAGCTGTGACCCTGATGCACGAACAGCAGGTCGGCAGCATCGTGATCGTGGATGAGCACAAAACGCCGCTGGGCATTTTCACCCTGCGCGACCTGCGCCATGTGGTGGCCGAGGGCATCAACGATTTCAGTGAGTCCATCGAACGGCACATGACCCAGGCGCCGTTTTATCTGTCGCCAGACCACAGTGCGTTTGACGCGGCCATTGCGATGACCGAACGACACATCGCCCATGTGTGCCTGGTCAAGGACCAGCGCCTGTGTGGTGTGGTGTCGGAACGGGACCTGTTTTCCCTGCAACGGGTCGATCTGGTGCACCTGGCCCGCACGATCCGCAGCGCGCAACGCGTGGAAAACCTGGTGGCGTTGCGCGGCGAGATCGGCCAACTGGTTGAACGCATGCTGGCCCACGGCGCGTCTTCGACCCAGATCACTCACATCATTACCCTGCTCAACGATCACACCGTTTGCCGGGTGATCGAACTGACATTGGCCGAGAAAGGCGACCCCGGCGTGCCGTTCAGTTGGCTGTGTTTTGGCAGCGAAGGTCGCCGCGAACAAACCCTGCACACCGATCAGGACAACGGCATTCTGTTTGAAGCCCGTGACGCCGCCCACGCGGCAGAAATACGCGGCAAGCTGCTGCCCATCGCGCATCAGATCAACCAGAGCCTGGCGCTTTGCGGTTTCACTTTGTGCAAAGGCAACATCATGGCCGGCAACCCTGAGCTGTGTTTGTCCCGGGCCGAATGGGCACGCCGGTTTTCGGCGTTCATCCGCGAAGCCACGCCGGAGAACCTGTTGGGTTCGAGCATCTATTTCGATTTGCGCGTGGTGTGGGGCGACGAGCAGAGTGGCGACCAACTGCGTCGCGGGATTCTTGACCAGGTGGTGGACAACCGGTTGTTCCAGCGGATGATGGCCGAAAACGCCCTGCGCAATCGCCCACCGGTAGGACGTTTCCGCGAATTTGTACTGGCCCGCAAGCACGGCGAGAAAGCCACGCTGGATCTGAAAGTCCAGGGGCTCACACCGTTCGTTGACGGGGCCCGATTGCTGGCGTTGGCTCATGGCATCGAGGCCAATAACACCCTGGAGCGTTTCCGCCAACTGGTCGATAAAGAGGTGATCGAGCGGCTGGACGGTGCCGCCTATGAAGAGGCGTATCACTTCATTCAGCAGACCAGAATGCAGCAGCACCAGCTTCAGACCCGGGAAAACTTGCCGTACTCCAACCGGGTCGATCCTGACAGCCTCAATCACCTGGATCGACGCATCCTGCGTGAATCCCTGCGCCAGGCCCAGCGTCTGCAAAGCAGCCTGACCCTGCGGTATCAGCTATGAGCCTGTTTTCATGGCTGCGCCCGGCCAGCCCGAGTTTGCCGGGTGAACTGCAACAGCGTATCCGCCAGTTGCCAGCGGTCGCCGGTCTGGGTGAATGCAGCCTGCGCGAGCAACGTTGGGTCGTGCTTGACCTGGAAACCACCGGGCTGAACCTGAACAAGGATCGAGTGTTATCCATCGGCGCAGTGGTGATTGAGGACGGCGCGATCGACTTCAGCCAGCAGTTCGAGCGCACGTTGCAATGCGCCGACTTGAAGTTGGCCCCCAGCGTGCTGATTCATGGCCTGGGGCCGAGCGCGATTGCAGCCGGCAGTGACCCGGCCGAGGCGCTGGTCGATTTCATGGAGTTCCTGGGCGACAGCCCGGTGCTGGCCTTTCATGCACCGTTTGACCAGCACATGCTGGGCCGTGCGCTGAAAGATCATCTGGGTTACAAGTTGCAAAATACGTTTCTGGATGTGGCCGACATCGCCCCGCTGCTGTGTCCGCAGGCGAACATCCGCGAGGCCGGGCTGGATGAATGGATCGACCAGTTCAAGCTCGAAGTCTTCGAGCGACACAATGCCAGCGCCGACGCGCTGGCCACCGCAGAACTGGCGCTGATCCTCTTCAGCCGCGCACGGCAGCAACAGATTCATAGCCCGTTGAACCTGCAGCAGCGGTTGAGCCAATGGAAACGCAGGCAGCAAGCACCGTCTTTTTAAATCACCACGGTCCCTGTAGCAGCTGCCGAAGGCTGCGTCCGGCTGCGCAGCAGTCGTCAACCCTTCCGTCTCGGTTTACCTGCTGCACCGCAAACACTGATTTCACGACTGCTGCGCAGCCGGACGCAGCCTTCGGCAGCTGCTACAAGGGATCGCGTCGGGCGCTTGAACAGGAACATTCCCACCCGACCAGCGCCAATTGCTTACCTCCCCCGCCTCTGACACAATCGCGAACTATTCTCGTTAGTTAACCCTTCCCAATCGGTGATGCTGCGTGTCGTCAGTTCAAAGCCCCCACAACAACCTCGTCGGCGCGTTATATCGCGACCATCGCGGCTGGCTATTGGCGTGGCTTCGACGCAACGTGGCTTGTCCGCAACGGGCCGAAGACCTGAGCCAGGACACCTTCGTCCGGCTGCTCGGACGCGATGAACTCAAAGAGCCACGCGAGCCCAGGGCCTTCCTGGTCGCGATTGCCAAAGGCCTGCTGTTCGACTATTTCCGTCGCGCGGCGCTGGAACAGGCTTATCTCACCGAGCTGATGCTGATTCCTGTAGGCGAACACCCTTCGATCGAAGAGCAGCAGCTCATTCTCGAAGACCTGAAAAACATCGACCGCCTACTCGGCAAGCTGTCCAGCAAGGCCCGCGCCGCCTTCCTCTATAACCGCCTCGACGGCCTCAGCCACGCGCAGATCGCCGAGCGCCTGGGTGTCTCGGTACCCCGGGTGCGTCAGTACCTGGCCCAAGGCATCCGTCAGTGCTACATCGCGCTGTACGGTGAGCCGGTATGAGCCCGGTCAGTTCCAAACCCGTCTCGGCGCAGGTGCTGGATGCGGCCATTGCCTGGCAATTGTCCCTGGATTCCGGCAACCCGGTGGAGCGCGAAGAGTTTGCCAAATGGCACGCTGCCCACGAAGAACACGCTCGCGCCTGGCGCCAGTTGGGCATGCTCGATCAGCGCTTCAGCGCGGCCAGTGGCCCGGCTCGCACCGCGTTGCTGCAATCGCGCGAAAGTATTCGCCGCCGGGTGCGCAAGCTCGGTAGCGGCCTGGCCAGTATTGTCGCTGTGGTTGGCCTGGCATTGTTCGCCGGGGAGCGTTACCAGCCGCTCGACTATTGGCTGGCGGATGAGCGCACCGCCACTGGTGAGCAACGCACCTTGCACCTGGCCGACGGCACACTGATCAACCTCAACACCCACAGCGCCGTGGACGTACGCTTCGATGAGAAGCAACGACTGATTGTCCTGCAGGAAGGGGAAATCCTCATCGAGACAGGCCACGGCGATGCCAGGCCTTTCATCGTTGAAACCCGCGAAGGCAGCATGCGCGCACTGGGCACGCGTTTCCTGGTCAAGCGCGAAGAAGACGGCACACGCCTGAGCGTATTGAAGTCGGCAGTCGCCGCGCATCCGCAGTCGAATCCCGAAGAGCAGATCCTTCGTGAGGGCCAGCAAGTGCTGATGCGCAATAACGGCCTCGGCCCGATCCTCGCGCTCAACCTCGGTGCCGATGCCTGGACCCGCGGCATGCTGGTCGTGGAAAACGCACGGCTCGAAGACCTGATCCATGAACTCGGTCGCTACCGACGTGGACACCTTGGCGTCGCGCCCGAGGTCGCTGATTTGCGCATCACCGGGAGCTTCCCGCTGAACGATACGGACAAAGCCCTGAGTGCGCTGCTACCCACATTGCCGGTGCAGATCGAACAGCACACCCAATGGTGGGTGACGGTGGCGAAGGCTGAAGCCAAGCCCTGAGTTTTGTGTCGACAGGTCTATTGCCATCGCGGGCAAGCCACGCTCCCACAGTGGATATGTGCCAGGCGCAGCGATCGAGTTCGTAGCAATTCCAATGTAGGAGCGAGCCTGCTCGCGATCGGGCCATCACCTCTACATCAATGGCGACTGACACTCCGCCATCGCGAGCAGGCTCACTCCTACAGAGAATTGGTGCCAGGTACAGAAGTTGTATTCACAGCTGATCCAATGTGGGAGCGGTCTTGCCCGCGATGAGGTCGTAAGCCTCACCACAAGATTTGTTTAATGAATCGAAATTATTTTCATCCAGCCCTATCACTTTTGGATTCTCGTTCGGCACCTAGGCAATTGAGAAGTATTCCCCTTCAGGAGCCGCTGTATGTCCCGCTCGCTAGACACCTTGTTGCGCCCCGGTTTGCTGGCTATCGCCATTGCACTCGGTGCCCCTCTGCTTAGCGCTCAGCTGATGGCCGCCGATCAGGCGTCGAGCGTTCGCGCCTACAACCTGCCGTCCGCCCCTTTGGCCAGCACGCTCAACCAGATCGCCAGCCAGGCGGGTCTTGCCCTGTCACTGAACCCATCGCTGGCAGCGGGCAAAACTTCGGCACCGGTCAAAGGCCAGTTCGACGCTACGGGCGCCCTGCGCGAAGCTTTGCGCGGCACCGGTCTGCAATTGGAACAAAGCAGCGCCGGCACCTTCAGCCTGGTGGCCGTGCCTGAGGGCGTGATGGACTTGCCGACAACCAGCATCATGGGTGTGGAAAACACGGAAAGCGCCTGGGGCCCGGTGGAGGGTTACCTGGCCACTCGCACCGCCGCCGGCACCAAGACCGACACCGCACTGGTTGAAGCACCGCGCTCGATTTCGGTCGCGACGCGCCAGCAGATGGACGACCGCAACGTTCAGAACATCGATGACGCCGTGCGTTACATGCCCGGTATCGTCGCCAGCAGTTACGGCAGCGACACCCGTGCCGACTGGCTGCGCGTGCGCGGCTTCGAACCGACCCAGTTCCTAGATGGCCTGCCCCTGCCTAAAGGCGTGTACGCCAACCCGAAACAGGAAACCTGGAACCTTGATCGCCTCGCCCTGCTGCGTGGTCCGGCCTCGTCCGTGTACGGCCAGACCCCGCCGGGTGGTTTGCTCGACATGGTCAGCCGCCGCCCCAGCGCCGAATCGAGCAATGAAATCGAAGTGCAATATGGCAGTGACAATCACCGCCAGATCAACTTCGCCAGCACCGGCAAAATTGATGACGAAGGCCAGTTCCTCTACGGCCTGAGCGGTGTCATCCGCGACAGCGGTACGCAGATCGACCACGTCGACAACAAGCGCTACAACATTGCGCCAAGCCTGACCTGGAACATCGACGACGACACCCGATTCACCCTGCTGACCCAGTTCACCCGCGACGATACCGGTATCACCAGCCAATTCCTGCCGGTGCAAGGCACCAAAATCCGTTCGCCCCTCGGTGATATTTCCCATCACAAGAACCTGGGCGACCCGGACTGGGAATACTACGACCGCACCTACTACGCCCTGGGCTACGCGTTTGAACATCGCTTGAACGATGTCTGGCAGTTCAAGCAAAACCTGCGTTACACCAAGTCGGACCTGTCGTTCCAGACCCTCACCCCCGGCGCCTACCCGTTCACGCAAGTCGATGCCGACGGTAACGTTGGCCGTACGAGCACCAGCGTCGATGAGGACATCAGCCAGTTCGCCGTGGACAACAACTTCCAGGCCGACTTCGCCACCGGTGACGTCCTTCACACCGTATTGATCGGCCTCGATCACCAGCGCACCAACACCCACTACACCTCGATTTACGGTGACGGCCTGACCACCAACGTCAACAATCCGATCTACGGCCTGCCGATCGTTCGGCCACCTCGCTCGACGGCGTACTACGATTACGATCAAAAGACCAACCAGACCGGCCTGTACGTTCAGGACCAGATGGCCCTCGACCAATGGCGCCTGACCCTGGGCGGACGTGAGGACTGGGTCCACACCGGGACCAAATTCTTCAACAAAGGCGACGCCACCAACACCGAGCGGGACAAGAATTTCAGCGGCAACGCGGCGATCAGCTACGTGTTCGACAACGGTGTCGTGCCCTACCTGTCCTACGCCGAATCGTTCCAGCCAACCAGCAACGCCACCGCCTCGCCGACCGACTCGATCAAACCGACCGAAGGCAAGCAATGGGAACTGGGCATCAAATACCAACCGCCTGGCAGCAACACGCTGCTGACCGCTGCGGTGTACGACCTGACCCAGAAAAACGTCTCCGTCACCACGATAAGCTCGGACAACGTGTCGATCACCAGCCAGACCGGTGAAGTGAAAGTCAAAGGCCTGGAACTGGAAGCCGTGTCCGACGTGACCGATAACCTCAAAGTCATCGCCGCATATACCCTGGCCAAATCCGAAGTACAGGACGGCACATTCAAGGGCAATCGCCTGCAATTGATGCCTAACCAACAGGCTTCGCTGTGGACCGATTACACCTGGCACAACGGCGTGCTGGACGGCTTCGGCGTCGGCGCAGGCGTTCGCTACACCGGCAACACCTACGGCGATCAGGCCAACACCGAGCTGGGCAAGGCTGATGCCTACACCGTGTTCGACGCCGCTGTTCACTACGACCTCGGCCGTCTGGACAACAGCTTGAAAGGTGCGTCGCTGGCACTGAATGCAACCAACCTGTTCGACAAGGATTACATCTCCACCTGTGACAGTTTCTACTGCTACTACGGTGACCAGCGCAGCGTCGTCGCCAGTGCAACCTACAAGTGGTAACGGGCTGACCTGACACACCCCAAGACCCGGCCGTCCTCCATGGACGGCTTTGGTATTTTTGAAGGTCTGGAAATGAAAAGTAAAACAATCCGCCGCTGGTCGTTCGTCCACACCTGGACCAGCCTGATCTGCACGGTCTTCCTGCTGATGCTGGCACTGACCGGCCTGCCGTTGATCTTTCATCACGAGATCGATCACCTGCTCGGCGATGCGGCCGAACTCAAGCAAATGCCGGCCGACACACCCCAGCTCAATCTGCAGCAACTGGTGCTGGCGGCCGAGAAACATCGTCCTGGCGAGGTCATGCAGTACTTCGGTTACGACGACGAAGACCCCAACGGCATGATCGCCATCATGGCGGCCACAGCCGGCACCGAGCCGAACTCGTCCCATACCTTCATGCTCGACGCGCGCACCGGCGAAGCGCTGGAGATGCCGTCGGCCAACGGCGGCTTCATGATGTTCATGCTGCGCCTGCACGTGGACATGTTCGCCGGCCTGCCGGGCAAGTTGCTGCTGGCGTTCATGGGGATACTGTTTGTTGTGGCGATCGTGTCCGGTGCGGTGCTGTACCTGCCGTTCATGCGCCGGTTGAAATTCGCCACCGTGCGCCAGGACAAATCCACCCGCTTGCGCTGGCTCGACCTGCATAACCTGATCGGCGTCGTGACCCTGACCTGGGCGCTGGTGGTCGGCGTTACCGGCGTTATCAGTGCCTGCGCGGACCTGCTGATTGCTGCGTGGCGCACCGACACCCTCAGCGCGATGGTCGCGCCTTACCGTGACGCGCCACCACTGACACAACTGGCGCCGGCGACACGCCTGCTCGATATCGCCAAGGAAGTCGCACCGGGCATGAAACCCGATTTCATTGCGTTCCCGGGCACCCGGTTTTCCAGCGAACACCATTACGCCGTGTTCATGAAAGGCAGTACGCACCTCACTTCCCACCTGCTCACGCCGGTGCTGATCGACGCCAGCACCCTGCAAGTCACCGCCGTGGCCGAGCGACCGTGGTACATGGACGCCATGGGGATGTCGCAGCCGCTGCACTTCGGTGATTACGGTGGCATGCCGATGAAAATCCTCTGGGCGACGCTGGACGTGTTGACCATCATCGTTCTCGGCAGTGGGGTTTACCTCTGGGTCGTGCGCCGCAAAGCAGCGAAACCCGTGGCGGACATTGCGCAGGCCCAAGCATGAGGCCGCGTCAGTCGAACTTCTGGAAAGTCTTCGCCCTTCCCACGGTCATCGGTCTGTTCAGCGCTGCCGGATTGTTCGCAGCGTTGTTGGGCGATGGCGTCTGGGACGCCCTGAGCTGGCTCGGCCTGGGCATCCCCGCCATCATCGCCCTGCGTGGATTACTGAAACCCCTGTAGCAGCCGCTGGGCCTACGACTGCCCCTGTAGCAGCGGCCGAACGCAGCCTCGCAGGCTCGGCAGCTGCTACAGAAATCTCATCGTCTGGACCGTCGTGCGTCAGCCCAAACCACAGCACGTCGTGCAATCTTGAGCTGCCACCCCAACGCGCTATGCTGCCGTCACTACCATCGAACGAGACGCCACCATGTCCACCCCGAGCATGACGCTGTACCACAATCCTCTTTCGCCCTTCGTTCGCAAAGTCATGGTGCTGCTCCACGAAACCGGTCAGCAAAACCGCGTGGCGCTGCAATCCAGCGTACTCACTCCGGTCAGCCCGGACCTGACCCTCATCGAAGACAACCCCCTGGGCAAAATCCCCGCCCTGCGCCTGGCCGATGGCAGCGTTATCCACGACAGCCGGGTGATCCTCGATTACCTCGATCACCAGCATGTCGGCAACCCACTGATCCCCCGTGAAGGCTCGGCCCGCTGGCGGCGGATGACCCTCGCGTCCATGGCCGACGGAATCATGGACGCGGCGGTGTTGACCCGCTACGAACTGGCCCTGCGCGCGCCGGAAAAACAGTGGGACGAATGGCTGGACGGCCAGCGCGACAAAATCCGCCGGGCGTTGACCATGCTGGAAGCGGACGCGATTGCCGAGCTGACCAGCCATTTCGATGTGGCCGCAATCAGCGTGGCGTGCGCGTTGGGTTATCTGGATTTGCGGCACCCGAATCTGGACTGGCGTGTGGCAAATCCGAAGCTGGCGGGCTGGTATTTCGAGGTGAGCCAACGGGCTTCGATGCTGGCGACGATGCCGAAGGTATAGATCTACGCTGGCTAATTTGACCTCAAAAGATCGCAGTCTTCGGCAGCTCCTACCTGGAATGCGTTCCCTGTAGGAGCTGCCGAAGGCTGCGATCTTTTGATCTTCACACTCTGGCCCTAATAGTTCTGGTAGTAGGCAACGGCTAAAGAAAGGACATAGTGGCGGCATTTATTTGAACCATCACCAAAACAGTGTTCTCACTGCCCTCATCGCGAGCAGGCTCGCACATTGGATCGCGTCATACACAAATCATGTAGGCGCTGTGGATCTATTGTAGGAGTGAGCCTGCTCGCGATAGCGGCCTCAATAACCACCAATGACTCGAGTCAGTCCTGAGTCTGCTTCATCCCCAAACAATCAATCGACCGATCAACCATGGCTTTGGCTATCTCCAGCAAGTGCCAGATCGAGAACACCATTGCCCTGTCTGCGCCTTTCAGGTGATCACCGCATTGATAGGCGGTAACCGAAGCACAGCGCAGCAGGTCAGCGATATAGAGTTGGGTGTCTTCAAAGCTCACGTCGTTGCTGACGTTGTAGAACCGCAGTTCATCCGGTGCCGACGGTTGTTCGCCGGTCAGGTAGAAATCGATTGCACGGTAAAGGGCGGAGCGGTCTCTGAGCAGATCGTCATTTCTGGTTGAGTTTGAGGGTGGATCGGGGACCGGTTTTTTCATTGGTAAAACTCCTAGAGCTAATTGGAGCCAACCGATATCGCGACTAAACGAGAAGGGGTGGCGGCTGCGCACAGGTTAGTCGACCGGCCTCCAGGAATACCGGCGCACCCGAAGGTGCCCTGCGCACAGCCACCATAGATTCAGGCGATAAAAAACACCTGAACGGAGGTAGCGCTGTACGCCTGGAGAGATCCGGGCGACTAAACCCGATCACTGATAAGCAGTGACGGACGGAGATTAGGCACGGAAATCTGTCGGCGCAAGCGTGCGAAATAATCTAGGAAACGTCCCGCAAAAGGAAGGGATTCGCGCCGTAGGAAGCCAGTTTTTCCTGTAGGAAAACTTACTTTCCGACGAGAGAAATACCCCATGCGGACCCACGATGGATCGATGGTTTTACGTCAGTTCGGCCTAAGCCCTAACAGTTCTGATAGGTAGGCAAAGGCTTGGAAAGGAATGATGCTGAAACCTCGGCTTTTTCGACCTTTGCAAGGAGCTCCAGTCAATGCCTACTCCCAATCGCGAAACCCTTTTGTGCCGCTACCACTACGACCCGCTTGATCGCCTGGTCAACAGCACACCCTTTGAACAACCCACCCAGCGCTACTACTGCAAAGCCCGTCTGGCCACTGAAATCCAAGGCGGTGTGCATCGAAGCATCCTGCAGCACGAAGATCAGCTGTTGGCACAGCAGCAGCGCGAAGACGGCAAGATCGCCGCCACGCTGCTGGCAACCGATCAACAACGTTCAGTATTGAACGCGCTTGATGCCAACCAGCCCAAGCCCATCGCCTACTCGCCCTACGGTCATCGTCCTCTGGGGAATGGCTTACTGAGTTTGCTGGGATTCAACGGCGAGCGGCCAGACCCGGTGACCGGGCATTATCACTTGGGCAATGGCTATCGGCAGTTCAACCCGGTGTTGATGCGGTTCAACAGTCCGGACAGCTGGAGTCCGTTTGGGGAGGGAGGGTTGAATGCTTATGCGTATTGCGCTGGCGATCCGATAAACCATGTTGATCCTAATGGGCACTCTTTGATGGGAGTTATTGTTAAATTCATGCCAGGAAGTTCGCTGGCCAGATCGCCTGAAATAATGAACAACGTTAGTGAACTCATGACGATGAAACGAGGAATGCGGTACAACGGAGAGACGTTAGGATATCAACTTGGCGAACATTCAAAGCTACTGAGTCTTGACGACATGAGCATTGGAAAGATAAATCTCCACGCAGAAATAATCGAGGGAGCCAATGCCAACTTGATAAAAAAACAAATCGATTTATTAAAGCAACTGCCAGATTCTCCAGCAAAACGAGAGGCCGTCGAGTTTATGGCAAGCCCGATACAGTACCCTTCAGCAACCAGCGGCACGAGCAGCAAGGACAGGGCGGTAATGAACTTGCACTCTCAAGTAATGGGATTCGAACATCAACACGCTATTTTAAACAAGATCAAGACCATCCCCACTACTACCTCTCCAGCAGCCAGCAGTGCTGCTATACGCCAACTCAAATAAAAAATTACTTCTAGAAGACATAATGCGACATTTATTTTAACCATCACCAAAACAGTGTTCTTATTGTCCTCATCGCGAGCAGGCTCACTCCCACATTTGATCGCCGGTGAACACGAGGTTTGCGTTCAGCGCGAATCCCTGTGGGAGTGAGCCTGCTCGCGATGGCGGAGGCACAGGCAGCATCGATGTCGCCTGACACACCTCATCGCGAGCAAGCCCGCTCCCACATTTGATCGCCGGTGAACACGAGGTTTGCGTTCAGCGCGAATCCCTGTGGGAGTGAGCCTGCTCGCGATGGCACCGCACCGGATCCACCGGAAACAATCGAAAAATCAGCGACGCCAACACCCGCCCTTCCCGCTGATCCTCACGCAACCCCAGTGACCGGCTCATTCCACCGCTCCGATATCAAACGCCAGCGGCTTGGCGGTCTTCTGCCCCACCCCATACCAATCCAGCTTGCGCGTCAGCACCATAAACACGCCCAGCAACCCGAACAGCAACAACGAGCCCATCAACAACGCGTAATCCTCGGCGCTCAACAAGCCATAGAGCAAGCCGTACAACGCCGCCAGCCCCGCTGAAAAACTCAATCCGTGACGCACGCTGCGCAGCACATGGCAGACATAGAACCCGATCAACAATACACAACCACTGGCCGACAACAGATACGCCAAGGCAAAACCAATGTGTTCGGACAGCGACAACAGCAGCAGATAGAAAAACGCCAATGCCACCCCCACCAGCGCATATTGCACCGGGTGCACCGCCAGGCTTTTCAACACTTCGAAGAGGAAGAAACCGGCGAATGTCAGGACGATGAACAGCAGCGCGTATTTGATCGCCCGATCGCTTTTCAGGTACTGGTCCACTGGGTCGATAAAGCTCACGCCAAAGCTGCGGCTATTGAACACTTCGCAGTTCTTGCCGGAGACGCAGCTGTTCATCGCTTCTTGCAGATTGGTGGAGAAAAATGAGGTCTGCCAATTGGCAGTGAAGCCCTGATCGGTGACTTCCCGCTGGGCCGGCAGGTAGTTGCCGACGAAACTCGGATGCGGCCAGTTGGCAGCCAGCGACACCTTGCTGGTCTTGCCCACCGGTACAACCTGCAACTGACCGGTGCCTTGCAGGCGCAGGTCGAAACCGAAGGTCAGTTCAGTCGGCGCTTTGGCGTCCAGAGCAGGCAGCGTTACGTGCACGCCCTCGCCCAACCAGCGCACCTGGCTGCCCGGAACGAAGTCCAGACGCTGGCCGCCCAGCTCAAGTTTCAACGCGTTCTCGATGCCGCGAATGTCACTGATACCGACGGCCAGAAAGGGCTGGTCGAACTGGTAATCGCTGAAGTCTTCCTTGATGCCCAATTGCGCCGGCAACGAGAAGTGCCCGCTGATGCGATTGTCGGCATGGAACAGCCGCGCCTCGTAAATCCCCCGCTTACGCAATTCCGTCTCAACCTGGCCATTGAGCTCGAAATGTTCCGGCAGAAAGTACAGACGACCCCGCTCTTCACTGAGGTCTTGATAGCGTTGGTTGGTTTTCTCGTTGAGTTTCCAGGTGCGCACCACCTTGCGATACGGCACCACCATCAATGGACCGCTGAGCTGCTGGCTGTAACTGGAACTGCGGGCGATGTCTTCGAGCACGCCATCGCGCAGTTGCTGGCGGTCCTGGATCACGCCGCTGATCATCAGCAATGGAATGAGCAACAACAGAATCAGCAGGGCAATGGCCCCGAGTTTCAGGGTCAGGCTTCGGTTCATGGGACTCTCCTTGTTTGGATGGGGAGAGTCTGGGTTGGCTGTATGGGGGTTTTATGTGAGGAATATGGAGAGTGTGTGGAATTCGAAAAGATCGCAGCCTCGTTTCTCTCGACAGCTCCTACAGGATTTGTGTCAAAGCCAGATCCCCAAACCCACCACCATCCCCTGTAGGAGCTGCCGCAGGCTGCGATCTTTTTGCTTTAAGGCAGCCGTAAAATCACCTGCACGCCGCCCTCAACATTGCCAATAACCATGACGCCGCCATGTAGCTTCACCACTTCTTCTACAAAATTAAGCCCTAACCCCGTGCTCTTACGTCCACTGTCCGGACGCGGCAGCGAGTAGAAGCGCTCGTTCAAACGCGGCAATGCATAGTCGGGAATGGGTTCGGCCTGGTTGAACAACCTGATCTTGATCTGCCCCCCAATGCGCTCGGCACTGAATCGCAGCACGCCCTGAACCGGTGTGAAATCCAGCGCGTTCTCCAGCAAATTCCCCAGCGCCTGACGCAACAAAAAAGGCTCACCGTGCAGTTCAAGTTCCGGGGCAATTCGCTGTTCGACGCGCAACTGCTTGCCCTCGATCCGCGCCGCCTGCGCATTCAACAGCTCATCCACCAAACCCGCCAACGGCACCGCTACCCGCTCTTCCAGCCCCTGCCGTTGTTCCACCTGCGCCAGGTTCAACAAGCGCTCGATCAACTGCTGCATCCGTACGCTTTCGCTGTCGATGTTGCCGACGAACCGCTGCCGCTGCGCTAACGGCATCTCGCCTTGCAGCAGCTCCGCCGCGCCCCGAATCGCCGCCAGCGGGCTCTTCAGTTCATGGGTCAGCGTATGGACATACCGCTCCACGTAAGCCTTGCCTTCGAGCTGCGTGCGCATCTGTTCCACCGCTGTCGCCAGTTGCTCCAGCTCGCCACCGCGATAGTGCGGCACCTCGACTCGCCGGCCTTCACTGACGGCCTGCGCGTACACCGTCAAACGACGTAGCGCCGCGCTCAGCCACCACGACAACAGCGCGCCGAACAACAGGCCGAGGCCGATCAATCCGGCGCCGTAGATCAGCAGCCGTCGTTCGGTGCGATCAACATACGGTTGCAGCGAGCTGTTGGGCTTGGCCACGGTGACCACGCCGATGATCTGGCCGTTGTCGCGGATCGGCGCGCCCACGTGCATCACCGACGAGCTGGCATCCTGCGGATCGCTGCGAGTAGAGCGCGCGCCGTACTCGCCGCGCAGGGTCAGGTAGACGTCGTTCCAGCGTGAGTAATCCTGGCCCACCGCCAGCCCGCTGGAGTCCAGCACCACAATGCCGTTGGCGTCGGTGACATAGATCCGGTGGTTAACCTGATTTTTCGGCAATCCCCAAATACTCGCCTTCGGTTGCCGCTCGCCATAAGCCTTGAGCAGTTGCGGCCAGCGGTTCTGATTGAGGGTGCCGGCCTTGAAGTCATCACGCAGAATTTCGGCCATGAGGTTGGCCGTATCGACCAGGGTTTCTTCGGTGGATTGGCGCACACCGGGGCGGATCTCTTCCATGACGGTGCTGAGTACGAAGTAACCGGTCAGCCCGATAAACAGTACAAAGACCAGGAAAATCCGTATCCCCAGCCGCATCAGCTGCGCCCCGGACTGTAGCTGTAACCGAGGCCACGATGTGTCTGGATCGGCTCGGCATCAGCCTTAACCAGGCGCAATTTGGCGCGCACGCTCTTGATATGGCTGTCGATGCTGCGCTCGTAACCGGCATCGGCCGCGACACCCAGCGCATCCAGCAACTGCTCACGACTGAATACGCGCTCGGGTTGATCCAGCAGACAGTGCAGCAGACGAAATTCGTGGCGAGTCAGGCTAAGCGGCTGCTCGCGATAGCTGATCTGCACGCGCTCGCTGTCGACGCGAAACAAGGCCGATGTCGCCTCGGGCACCGCTCGCGGCGCCATGCGCTTGAGAATCGCCCGGACCCGCGCTGCCACTTCACGAGGGCTGAATGGTTTGACGACGTAATCGTCAGCACCGATCTCAAGGCCTACCACCCGATCGATCTCCCCATCCCGGGCGCTGAGGAACATCACCGGCACTTCGCTGAAGCGCCGCAGTTGCTTGCAGGTTTCAAAGCCGCTGATGTCGGGCAGCCCGATGTCGAGAATGATCAGATCGGCCGGCGTCAGGCGCTGATGCTCAAGCGCCGCCGCACCGAGGCTCACCCAAGAGGTGGTAAAGCCCTCACCCTGCAAGGCAAAAATCAGGGTGTCGGCAATCGCCGCTTCGTCTTCGACAATCAGGATATGAGGCATGGCATCCGGGCGCGGCTAAGGAATGGTCGAACGGTGAACCAAGGTGGGTTGGGCGTCAATCGGCAGTGAACCTAACAGTTCTGATAGTAGGCAGGGGTCGGTAAAGGGTTGATGCTGAGACACCCGCTATTGGGATCTTTTATGGAGATCAGCGATGTCCGCGCGCACTCGAAAAACAATGCTGCTGGCGACCGATCAACAGCAGTCGGTGTTGAACACTCTGGACGGGAACGGGCCTCGTTCCATCGCCTATACGCCCTATGGGCATCGTTCACCGGAGAATGGCTTGCTCAGCCTGCTGGGGTTCAACGGCGAACCGCCGGACGCGCTAAGCGGGCATTATCATTTGGGGAATGGTTATCGGCAGTTCAACCCGGTGTTGATGCGGTTTAACAGTCCGGACAGTTGGAGTCCGTTTGGGGAAGGTGGGTTGAATGCGTATGCGTATTGCGGGGGGGAGCCAGTCAACCGAAATGACCGAACCGGGCATATGTTTAAACCCTTAATAAAACTAACGGCCTCTGCCACCGAGGTTGCGTCTCCCGGAAAAAACCTTTTGAAGATTCCGGAGGTTGTTGCACCTTCAATGGGAGACACCGCCAAAACTATCGCCGGTAGTACCGGCCTTCCCGGGACCGGATCTATCACACCAACGACGCAGATAAAGAATCCACGCACCCTCCCGAGCACTATAGATGTCCAGTTTCGCAAAGCCCTTGAACTAGCAGTCAGCGAAGAGCAACCCATTGCACTTGCCAATAATGTCGTCCCGCCGCCTGCGCCCGGTCAGGTGGCGGCAGTGAGACCACCACGCTCCCGAAACAGGGATGTGATAGGGGGTGATAGTGATTTTGCACGTCTAAAAATACAGGCCTCGAAACTTCCCGAGCCTGTCATTCAGAACAGGCAGGTTCGAAACACGTGATGATCACCCATTTGTCGTAACCGATGACCGGCATCAGGCAGTGTCTAGTCGTGAATAGCAATGAGCGTCAACTTCACCGTTTTGCCAGGAGGCAGGCGCTGACACAGGACTTATACCGGGATACCCAGTATCGGGATCTTTTCAAGGAGATCAGCAATGCCTCTACATACTTGCAAAACACTTTTACTGGCGACCGATCAACAGCAGTCGGTGTTGAACACCCTGGACGGGAACGAACCCCGATCCACCGCCTACACGCCCTATGGTCATCGTTCACCGGAGAATGGCTTGCTCACCCTGATCGGGTTCAACGGCGAACCGCCGGACGCGCTGACCGGGCATTATCATCTGGGGAATGGATATCGGCAGTTCAACCCGGTGTTGATGCGGTTTAACAGCCCGGATAGTTGGAGTCCGTTTGGAGCGGGTGGGTTGAATGCGTATGCGTATTGCGGGGGGGATCCTCGCAATCGAACTGATCCTACCGGGCATATCTTGGGAATTGGTACAGCTCTCGCGAAGTACGGTCTTGGATGGAAAGCAATGAGACCTAAGATCTCGCCGACGTCGAAAAAAGTCGTTATGAGCCATATTAGCTCCGCGAAAAGCGGACCGCCTCCCTCAACTCCAACCAAGAGCGCTGATATCGACATCAACGCATTCACACAACGAGAAATCGATGCTCAAGCCGCCGCACTTAAGAAGTTTGGCCTAGCAAACAAAAGAAATATGCCAGCGCCATCCGCAACGCAAGGCGCTTCCCATCAACCGAGAAGCAACCTGATGAATCGCAGGACAAAATCACTGGGACAGATCCCGGACTCACTCGATGACATGGAGGCTTTCTATGCATCGAAACGAAACGATCCGGTCAGTGACTTTGTTATTTCCCAATTCACCACAGATCTAACCGGTACTCACGCGAAACTTTATAGGGCAATGAATTCCGAATTGAAAACGCCCCCCAATGCGCAAGTCCAAAGAACCATCAGAACCGGAGGACGAAAATAATCACCCGATCAACAATCCGGCTTATCCGCCGTAAACCGTCGAGCCGGATTCACCGCCGCGCCAAACTCACGCAGCGCCTTCGCCCCGATCAGCAACGGATAGTTGAAGCTGCTGCGATCCGTCAGATTGACTTCGACCGTACGCTTGACGTTACCCAGGCACAGCTCCAGATCAACCACCGGCCGCTTGGTCGGCGCGGTCGCTTCATCGTCATCCGCGTCCTCTTCCGAGCGGGTTTTGATCTTGCTGATCCGCGCGATCTTGTGTTCGTAAACCTTGTTACTGGCGTCCTTGGTGGCAAGACGGAAACGCACCCACTCATCGCCATCACGGGTAAACATTTCGATGTCTTTGGCTGACAGCGATGCCGTCAGGGCGCCGGTGTCCATCTTGGCCTTGAGCACTTCGCCACCGATTTCCGGCAGCGCAATGTATTCGTATCGACCGTACAGCGTCGGCTCGGCGGCCAGAACCGGCAGGGCCACGAGGGAAAGCAGTGCAAGAAGGGATTTCACGTAATGGGCTTCCTTGGAAAGGTGGGCAGCGGGATTTTAGACAGTCTGTGAGTTATTCGTTCGCCCGTGAGGCCGCATAGCTGGCACATTCAACACAACACTTGAGCAAAGCATACCCAGCCAAAAGTGAAACATTCGTCGTCACCGATTTGGCCTGTCGCCCGAAGCTGCTTATCATGGCGCGCCCAAATGATTCCAAGAGTTACTTATGCGCCGCCTGCTCACCGGCTGTTTCGTCACCCTGCTGCTGTTGCTCAACACCCTCGTCCTGATCGGACCGCTGATGGTGTTCGCCTTGTTAAAACTTGTCCTGCCTGGCCGCTTTCGCGATGTCGCCTCCTGGGCGGTGATGTGGATCGCAGAGACCTGGGCCGAAATCGACAAGCTGATCTTCCGCCTGTGCATCCCCACCCAATGGGACATTCGCGGTGGCGACGATCTGCGGGGCGACACCTCCTACCTGGTGGTCAGCAACCACCAATCCTGGGTCGACATTCCGGCCTTGATCCAGACGTTGAACCGGCGCACGCCGTTCTTCAAATTCTTCCTCAAGAAAGAACTGATCTGGGTACCGTTTCTGGGGCTGGCGTGGTGGGCTCTCGATTACCCGTTCATGAAACGCTACACCAAGGCCTTTCTGGCCAAACATCCCGAGCTTGCGGGCAAGGATCTGAAGATCACCAAAGCCGCGTGCGAGCTGTTCAAGCGCCAGCCGGTTACGGTGGTCAACTACCTGGAAGGCACACGATTTACGCCGGCGAAAAGCCGTCAGCAGCAATCGCCGTTCACGCACCTGCTCAAACCCAAGGCGGGTGGCGTGGCATTTGTGCTGGCAGCCATGGGTGAACAGCTGGACGCCATCCTCGATGTGACCGTCGTGTATCCGCAGGAAAAGATTCCGGGGTTCTGGGATTTGATCAGCGGCAACGTGCCAAGGGTCATCATCGACATCAAGACCCGCGAACTCGACCCTACCCTGTGGCAAGGCGATTACGAAAACGATCCGGTGTTTCGCGTACAAATCCAGAACTGGGTCAACCAGCTCTGGATCGAAAAAGATCAGCGCATCGACGCGTTGCGCGCCGAACGCCGTTGATTCAACTACCGGTACCGGCGCCCCAGATTCCGCCCAGGCTTTGCAGCAGCGAACCGCCAACGCCCTGCTGACCGAGGTACTGCAGGATCACCGGGGCAAACTGGCCGATCATGCCGCTGTCCATGCCCAACGCGCTGAATGCACTGTTCAGGTCATTGGTGTCCTTCACATTGCCGAGGGCGTTTTCCAGCCCCGCCGATTTGCCCGATGAGCCAAGTAAACCGGCGAGCGCACCCAATTGCCCGCCACCGGACAACTTGTCGATTCCCGGCACGCTTTTGGCCAACTCGGAATAGTCAGTCGAGCTCAATTGATTTTTCGCCAACCCCAGCATCGCGCTGGTACCGCCCACGGCCTGTTGCGGCGTCACGTTCAACTGGCTAAGCGCGCCCAGCAGGTCCGCCGTTTCCGGAGTCGGTGCTGCCGCTGTCGCTGCGTTATCACCCTTCATGCCTGAAATGGCATTGGCCGCATCGTTCAGGCTGAACTGAGCAAAGACCGGGCTGGCCGCCAGACTCATCAGCGAAGCCAGTGCAAAACCGCGTGAAATCTTCATCCAGACATCCTCTTGCGTCATGAAAAACCGCCCACTCAGGAACGGAAAAACCTTCCGATTGGACCGGGCATCAGCGGGCATGTTCCTCGGCCATGTATCCATTTTCACGCAGCGTACGTATAGGAAGTGTGAAACCCCGGATGCTATGCGATGAATGGCAAGTTTTGATGCTGTGACGAAGGCCCCGGGAGACCTGAAAGCGCGTCGACCCTAACAGTTCTGCTAGTACCCAATACCAGTGGATTAAGTCACTGTTTATCCCTGATCGATGCCCACTCCAGGGAGCCAACGCCCATGCAGACCCACAGTAAAACGCCGCTTTGCAGCTATCACTACGACGCTCTCGATCGGCTGGTCGACTGCAAACTGTCTGAACAGGAAAGCGCCCGGCGCTTTTATCAGAAGGATCGCTTGGCCACAGAGATCAATAGCACCGTCCAACACTCGATCATGCAGCACGACGATCACCTGCTGGCGCAACAGCAGCGCCAGACTGACGCCATGGAAACCCGTCTGCTCGCCACCGACCAACAGCGATCTGTATTGAGCGCACTCAATGCGACCACTCCTCGGCCTATAACCTACACACCTTACGGCCACCGCCCATTGGCCAGCGGCCTACTCAGCCTGCTCGGCTTCAACGGCGAATGGCCGGATCCGGTGACCGGGCATTATTTGCTGGGGAATGGGTATCGGGCGTTTAACCCGGTGTTGATGAGATTCAATAGCCCGGACAGTTGGAGTCCGTTTGGGAAGGGCGGGATGAATGCATATGCGTATTGCTCAGGTGAGCCGGTCAATCGATACGATTCAACAGGAAAAAGTTGGAGGTTAGTCAAAGCGAATCTGAAAATGATAAGCCGCATGAACGAACCCTTGGAAGTTCAATCCTCCCGAGCACTTCTAAAGAAACCAAGCAGCGGCAACATGTTGAATATCCAGCGAGTTGGGGAAGGCGCGTATTCCTTCGAGGATATTTACAAAGGCAAACGACGCCTGAATTTTGAGGCACACGGAGAGGAAACGGCCATTGACCAAACATCCAGAATAGGGGTTAACGGCGAGCTTTGGAGTGCCGAACGGCTGTGGAACTCTGTCAAAGGAAAAACAAACTTCGAGGACTTTGCGAATATTCGGATCATTGCCTGCTTCTCAGGCAACGGAGGAAACAGCTCATTTGCCGCAGCATTTTCAAAACTAAGCAAAACGCCCACCAAAGGCTATATCGGGGAAGTCCCTAGTGCGCCCTTACCGGAGATAATGGAAAAATTGTTTAGTGCTGTAAAAAACCAGTTTCCACTAGAGCCCTATGAATTTGTTAACACTTTCCACCATCAAGCCCATTACATCCGGAAGGCACCCATAGATCGCAATACACCACACAACTTCAAGCCTATCAAATTCACACCATAATTATTCCCGCTCTTCCGCTTTCCTGAGTCCACCAACCCATAGGTATACACGCAATGTCATCATACCTTTACAACTACCAATACGACCCTCTGGATCAGCTGGTCGCGTGCTCGCTATCTGGACAGCAAAGCGCCCGACGCTTCTATCAAAAAGATCGCCTGGCCACGGAATTCAGCGGTGCCGTACAGCATTCGATCATGCAGCACGGAGACCAGTTACTGGCGCAACAGCAGCGCCGGACTGATGCCGTAGAAACCAGCCTGCTCGCCACCGATCAACAGCGATCTGTATTGAGCGCACTCAATGCGACCACTCCTCGGCCAGTAACCTACACACCCTACGGCCACCGCCCATTATCGAGCGGCTTGCTTAGCTTGCTCGGCTTCAACGGCGAACGGTCGGATCCGGTGACCGGGTGTTATTTGCTAGGGAATGGCTATCGGGCGTTTAACCCGGTGTTGATGCGGTTTAACAGTCCGGACAATGCCAGTCCCTTTGGGAGTGGCGGGGTGAATGCTTATGCGTATTGCATGGGGGATCCGGTCAATAGGATTGATCAGACAGGTCACGTCAGCTGGCTTCATTTGATGGCAAAACACTTTCCAGATGCAATGAATGCTGCGAAAAAACTGCCCCCCATAACATCACCTCGTCCCTCACCACGAATGTTAGATAGCTTGCCTAACGAACTGATCGATAAAATCTCCAATCACTTGCCAGGAAAAGATCTGGCTTCATTCGCGTCAACGTCCAAGCGGATGAATGCTGTGGTTAACAGCGAGGTCAGGCATAAGAAATTTATAAACTACATGGAAACAGCCAGCGAACCATTAGAACGGCTACTCAAATTAGATGCCGTCGGGCTTGGCTCTGTGAAAGGTATACCACCAAAATATGCAGTCGACTCAGGTTATACTCGCACCGAAGTTATAAAGACCATCGCCGAACGAAATCGCCGCCCGTACTTACCCGAGATTGAAAGGGTACAAGAACTCAGGCGTGCCGAGGATCTTGAGCGTGTATCAGAAGAAATAAGAGCATCGTTTGGGGATATTTGGTAGGAGTCGATTTTATGCAGAACGTCAATAACAGCCCGTTTTGCCTATACCGATATGACCCTCTGAACCGGCTGTGCGATTGCACACTATTAGGACAGGAAAGCGCCCGGCGCTTTTATCAAAAAGATCGTCTGGTCACGGAAATCAGCGGCGCCGTTCAGCATTCGATCATGCTGCATGCAGACCAGTTACTGGCGCAACAGCAGCGCCAGTCGGACACTGTGGAAACCAGCCTGCTCGCCACCGATCAACAGCGTTCGGTATTGAACGTGCTCACTGCATCCACTCCTCAGCCAATCACCCACACACCTTACGGTCACCGCCCATTGGCCAGCGGCTTGCTCAGCCTGCTCGGCTTCAACGGCGAACGGCCTGATCCAGTGACCGGGTGTTATTTGTTGGGGAATGGCTATCGAGCGTTTAACCCGGTGTTGATGCGGTTTAACAGCCCGGACAGTTGGAGTCCTTTCGGGAAGGGCGGGTTGAATGCGTATGCGTATTGCGTGGGAGATCCAGTGAATCAGGCAGATCCGACTGGGCACTTTTCATTCTTTCCAAAAGGATACAACCCGTTCAAGGCCATTCAGAAACGATTGGCAGCTTGGAGGAAGCCATCTCCGGAACCTCCGAAACCTCCAGTGAAAACATCCAACATGACAAACGAAGACATTCTCACGCATTTAGATGAGTACATGGCATTCCATAAGCGCGGCCTGCCGTTCCACCCTAAGAGCCGCCCCACTCTTCCAGAATCATGGAACATTCCAAAAAATAACAAATCTGTAATTGAAGGCTCTCTTCACAACGAAGCTGGCCCGTTTAGTACAAATCACTTTACACGCCCTCAAAATGATCCAGCTTTCCGATATGAAAGAACCGGAGAAAGGACGGGAAATCATTGGAATAGACGCCCGCAATCAGCGTTTGAAGACTTCCAAGATAGTGACTTCAGCATTGGAAGTGAGAGGCGCGGCGCTAGTAATTATGGAAGCTCTGGAAGTTCGAGTAGCTTTATTAGCTCTAGTAGCTCTAGCATCCTCGGTATCAGACGCATGACTGCCGCTGACACCTTCGTTAAGTTAAGCAACTCGAGAATCCGACAGAAGCTGTAAGTGCAACAGTCTCGCCAACTAAGAAAGAGCGACTTCATGTCGCCCTTACTTCACTCCAAAATCACTTACGCCGCACTAAACAACTTATGCGGATCAATCACAAACTTCTTCGGCACGCCCGCATCAAACTCGCCATACCCACGCGGCGCATCATCCAGGCTGATCACTTCCACACCCACGATGTCCGCAATATGAATACGGTCCCACATGATCGCCTGCATTAGCTGGCGGTTGTATTTCATCACTGGCGTCTGCCCAGTGTGGAAGCTGTGGGATTTGGCCCAGCCCAAACCGAAGCGGATGCTCAGGCTGCCCATTTTCGCGGCAGCGTCCACGGCACCTGGATCCTCTGTCACGTACAGCCCGGGGATACCGATTTTGCCAGCGACACGAACCACGCCCATCAACGAGTTGAGCACAGTCGCAGGCGCTTCGTGCTTCACGCCGTCATGGCCATGACCACGCGCTTCGAAGCCCACGGCGTCGACGGCGCAATCCACTTCCGGCTCACCCAGCAGTGCGGCGATCTGTTCGTGCAGCGGGGTGTCCAGGGACAGGTCGGCGATTTCGAAACCCTGAGCCTTGGCGTGCGCCAGGCGGACGGTGTTGACGTCACCGATGATCACCACGGCAGCGCCCAATAGGCGAGCAGAGGCGGCAGCCGCCAGACCGACCGGGCCGGCACCTGCGATGTACACGGTGCTGCCTGGACCAACGCCGGCAGTCACTGCACCGTGATAACCGGTGGGCAGGATGTCGGAGAGGCAGGTCAGGTCGCGGATTTTTTCCATCGCGCGATCGCGGTCCGGCAGTTTCAGCAGGTTGAAGTCAGCGTACGGCACCATCGCGTATTCAGCCTGGCCGCCAGTCCAGTCGCCCATGTCCACATAGCCATAAGCGCCACCAGGACGCGCCGGGTTAACGCTCAGGCAAACACCAGTGTGCATCTCTTTGCAGGAACGGCAGCGCCCGCACGCGACGTTGAACGGCACCGAGACCAGGTCACCGATTTGCAGATTCTCGACGTCGCTGCCCTTCTCGATCACTTCACCGGTGATTTCGTGGCCCAGGACCAGGCCGGTCTGGGCGGTGGTGCGACCGCGCACCATGTGCTGATCGGAACCACAGATGTTGGTGGACACCACGCGCAGGATGACGGCGTGATTAATCTTCCTGCCGCGCGGGTCCTGCATTTTTGGATAGTCGATTTTCTGTATTTCGACTTTGCCATTGCCGAGATACACCACACCACGATTGCCAGACATGCTTTCACCTCGCTGTTGTTTTTATGTAGCGGTCGCGTCGCCATCAATGGGCGGCGCGTTGTTTGCTCTGGGTGTTGCCTGTAAGCCTTGTGTTGTCTGTTATGCCGCCATCGCTGGCAAGCCAGCTCCCACAGTGGATGGGGTGAGCACAGGATTTGTAAACGACACAAAACCTGTGGGAGCTGGCTTGCCAGCGATAGCTATCTAAAGAACGACCGTGCGATTGGCGTTCAAAAACACCCTTCGCTCAATGTGATACCCAACAGCCCGCGCCAACGTCAGCCCCTCGATATCCCGCCCCTTGGCGATCAAATCTTCCGGGTAATGGCTATGGTCTACCGCCTCCACGCCCTGGGCGATGATCGGGCCTTCATCCAGGTCGTTGTTGATGTAATGCGCCGTCGCGCCCACCAGTTTCACGCCCTTGTTGTAGGCCTGGTGATAAGGCTTGGCGCCCTTGAAACCCGGCAGCAGAGAGTGATGGATATTGATCGCCTTGCCGTCGAGTTTGCGGCACAACTCTGGCGACAGGACCTGCATGTAGCGGGCGAGAATCACCAGTTCAGCGCCGGACTCTTCGATGACCTGCCACACCTGACGCTCCTGGGACGGCTTGTCGTTCGGGTCCAGCGGGAAGTTGTAGTACGGAATCTGATGCCAGTCGGCCAACGGTTTGAGGTCCGGGTGGTTGGAGACCACGGCGGCCACGTCCATCGACAACTGGCCGATGCGCTGGCGGTAAAGCAAATCGTTGAGGCAGTGATCGGCCTTGGACACCATGATCACCACTTTTGGCCGATAGTTCGGCGCGGTCAGTTCGAAGATCATGCCGAAGGCTGCACCGCGTTCTTGCAAGCCGGCGCGAAACGACTGCTCGTCGAAGCCGTCGGGCTGGCGAAATTCGACGCGGATGAAAAACCGCCCGGAAAGGCGGTCATCGAAGGAATGGTGCTCGGTGACGTAGCAGCCCTGCTCGAACAGAAAGCGGGTCACCGCATCCACAGTGCCGAGGACGCTTGGGCAGTCGGCGGTCAGAATCCATGTGTCTGGTGCGCGGCTCATAGTGCGGTGACTCCTGTTCGAAAGTAGCAGCAACGCAGCCTTCGGCAGCTGCTACAGGGTTCTCTTTAAGCCTGAACACTCAGCCCATACTCAGCGGCAGCATCTTGCAACCACAACCACCAGTAATCCGAGAAACTGCGGCGAATCAGCAGTTCCCAAGTGTCTTCAGCGGTGTGGCGGATCACCAGTTGCGACTTGGCGAACACCGTTCCCACCGCTTTACCCACCGGGAAGCTGTTCGGGTGCACGTCATAACTGGTGGATTTCATCAGCACCTGACGCACGTTCGGGCCGCTCAGTTCGAGGAGCTGCTGGCCGCCACTGACGTTGACGATCTGAATGTGCAAATCGCCCAGCGCTTCACGGAGTTTTTGCTCGGCGGCAAATTCTTCACCGGTTGGCACGATCAGCAGCCATTCATCCGGCCCCATCCATTGCAGGCTGGTTTCGCCTTTGACGATCACGCTGAGGGCGCCTGGCAGTTCGATGCCGAGGGCCTTGTGCACGCCGGCGCTGAACGCCGCATCGTGGCCATCGCCACGGATAGTCAAATGGCCGAGGAGTTTTTTCTCACGCACGATCACGCCGGCGTTTTTGCGCCCCTTGCCCACCAGGCTGGCGAGGTCGGCATGGTGCAGCGACGACTCGGCCTTGGCCCCGGTGGTTGGACGTTGTTGGTAAACATTGGCTGCGGTCATAAAGCACCTTTCCTGAATTCTGACTTGAACCCTGCAAGCAGATATACCGCTATCGCGAGCAGGCTCACTCCTACATGGGGTATGCGATCACCTGTAGGAGTGAGCCTGCTCGCGATGAAGTCACCACGGCGCAACTGCACTCCACAGGATCCGAACAATCAAACGTTCTGGCGCTCACCCTTCGGATCGAAGAACACCGAAGAAACGATTTCCGCCTCGATCACGCTGCCGTCAGCCAGCGGTGCGAACACTCGCTCACCCATCCGGCTCAGCCCGCCTTTCACCACACCCATGGCAAACGAATAGCCCAGGGAGTTGTGCGCATAGCTGGACGTCACGTGGCCGACCATGCTCATCGGAATCGCCTGTTTGGTGTTGAACACCAGTTGCGCGCCTTCCGGCAGCCATTTGTTCGGATCGATCGGCTTGAGGCCCACCAACTGCTTACGCTGATCCCGCACACAGTCTTCACGGTTCATGCCGCGCCAGCCGATCCACGAGAACGGTTTGGTGCGACCTACACACCAGCCCATGTTCAGGTCGTCCGGGGTCATCGAGCCGTCAGTGTCCTGACCGACGATGATGAAGCCCTTCTCGGCCCGCAGTACGTGCATGGTTTCAGTGCCGTACGGCGTCAGGTTGTACTGCTTGCCCGCCTCGACAATTTTTTCCAGCACGCCCATCGCATAGTCGGCCTGAACGTTGACTTCGTACGACAGCTCACCGGTAAACGAAATCCGGAAGACCCGCGCCGGCACGCCAGCCACCAGGCCTTCTTTCCAGGTCATGAACGGGAACGCTTCGTTGCTCAAGTCGATGTCGGTGACGTGACTGAGCAGCTTGCGGCTGTTCGGCCCGGACAAGGTCATGGTCGCCCAGTGATCGGTGACCGACGTGAAGTACACCTTCAGGTCTGGCCATTCGGTCTGCTGATAGATCTCCAGCCACTGCAACACGCGTGCAGCGCCACCGGTGGTGGTGGTCATCACGAAATGATTGTCGGCGAGGCAAGCGGTTACGCCGTCGTCGAACACCATGCCGTCTTCTTTGCACATCAGGCCGTAACGCGCCTTGCCCACGTCGAGCTTGGTCCAGGCGTTGGTGTAGATACGGTTGAGGAACTCACGCGCATCCGGGCCCTGGATGTCGATTTTGCCCAGCGTCGAGGCGTCCAGCAGGCCGACACTGTCGCGCACGGCTTTGCATTCGCGCTTCACGGCGGCGTGCAGGTCTTCACCGTTTTTCGGGAAGTACCACGGACGTTTCCACTGACCGACGTCTTCGAACTCGGCGCCATTTTTCACGTGCCAGTGATGCAGCGCGGTGAAGCGCACAGGTTCGAAAATGTGCCCGCAGTGACGACCCGCCACGGCACCGAAGGTCACCGGTGTGTAGTTGGGACGGAACATCGTGGTGCCCATCTGCGGGATGGTCACGTTTAGCGAACGGGCGGCAATGGCCAGACCGTTGACGTTGCCCAGCTTGCCCTGGTCCGTACCGAAGCCCAGCGCGGTGTAGCGTTTGACGTGCTCGACCGACTCGAAACCTTCGCGGGTCGCCAGTTCGATGCCGCCAGCGGTGACATCGTTCTGGAAGTCGACGAATTGCTTCGGCGCTCGTGCAGAGTTCTTTTCATGAGGCACCTGGAACAGCGCCAGGGTCGGCTCTTCGAGACGGCTGAGGGCCTTCGGTAACGAGCCTTCGACCGCACCGAAGCCGGCTTCGCTGGCTGCGCGTGCGCCACCTTCGAACCCATCTGCCAGGGAATCGCCGAGACCGTAAACGCCGTTGATTCCGCCGACGCACACACGTTTCTGCGGTGCTTCGCCCGGTACAAAACCGAGGATATCTTCACGCCAGGTCGGCTTGCCGCCCAGGTGCGAAGCCAGGTGAACCACCGGGCTGTAACCGCCGGAACTAACGACCAGGTCGCAATCAAGCCACTCACCCGGGCTGGTCACTGCGTGAGCTTTGACATCAATCGCCGCCACGCGAGCAGCGGTCACGCGCTTGGTGCCACGGGCTTCGATCACGGCGCTGCCGGTCAGGATGCGAATGCCTTTTGCGCGTGCTTCCTCAACCAGTGCACCGCGAGGATTGCTGCGAGCATCGGCGATGGCCACGACTTGCAGGCTGGCATCGAGCCAATCCAGCGCCACGCGGTAGGCGTGATCGTTGTTGGTCGACAGCACGAGTTTTTTGCCCGGTGCCACGCCGTAACGACGCACGTAAGTCGACACAGCGCCGGCGAGCATGTTGCCCGGCACGTCGTTGTTGCCGTAAACCAGCGGACGCTCGTGAGCGCCGGTCGCCAGGACCACGCGCTTGGCGCGAACCCGGTGGATACGCTGACGCACCTGGCCAATCGGTGCGCGGTCACCAAGGTGATCGGTCAGGCGCTCGTGAATGGTCAGGAAGTTATGGTCGTGGTAACCGTTGACCGTAGCGCGGGGCAACAGCAGCACGTCCGGGGTGTTTTTCAATTCGTTGATGACGCCGGCAACCCATTCCGCGGCTGGTTTGCCGTCGAGGCTTTCGCGGGAGTCGAGCAGGCTGCCGCCGAACTCTTCCTGTTCATCGGCGAGGATCACGCGGGCGCCGCTACGGGCCGCCGCCAATGCTGCGGCGAGACCAGCAGGGCCACCGCCGACGATCAGCACGTCGCAGTGCTGGTTCATGTAGTCGTAGGTGTCCGGATCGTTCTCGGTCGGCGAGCGGCCAAGACCGGCAGCCTTACGAATGTACTTCTCGTACGTCATCCAGAACGATTGCGGGTACATGAAGGTTTTGTAGTAGAAACCCGGTGGCATCAGCTTGCCGCCGACCTTGCCGAGAATCCCCATCATGTCGTTGTTCACGCTCGGCCAGCCGTTGGTGCTGGTGGCGACCAAACCTTGGTACAGCGCTTGTTGCGTGGCACGCACGTTCGGGATCTGCGTGGCTTCGGTGGCACCGATCTGCAGCACCGCGTTCGGCTCTTCGGCACCGGCAGCGAAGATCCCCCGTGGACGGGAATACTTGAAGCTGCGGCCGATGATGTCGACGCCGTTGGCGATCAGGGCGGCAGCCAGGGAGTCGCCTTCAAAGCCTTTGTAGGTCTGGCCGTTGAAGGTGAAGCTCAGCACTTTGTTGCGGTCGATCCGTCCGCCGTTGGACAGGCGATTGATCTGGCTCATACCTTCTCTCCCAGAGCCGTCGTGGCCGCTTTCGGGCTATCGGTCTTGTCGGTGAATTGTGGCTTGGTGCCGATCTTGTAGGTCTCGAGAATCTCGTAGGTCACGGTGTCGCGGGTCGCGTTGAAGTACTGGCGGCAACCGGCGGCGTGAATCCACAGTTCGTGGTGCAGACCGCGAGGGTTATCGCGGAAGAACATGTAGTCGCCCCACTCCTCGTCGGTGCAGGTCGTCGGGTCCAGTGGACGCGGGATGTGCGCCTGGCCGGATGCGTGGAATTCCTCTTCGGAGCGCAGCTCGCCGCAGTGAGGACAGAAGATATGCAACATGGGGATTTCTCCTGTTAGTGGGCAACCGCAGCAGCGCCGTGTTCATCGATCAACGCACCGTTGTGGAAACGGTCGATGGAGAAAGGTGCGGCCAATGGGTGCATTTCACCCTTGGCCAGGCTCGCGGCAAATACGTTGCCCGAGCCAGGTGTAGCCTTGAAGCCGCCGGTGCCCCAACCGCAGTTGAAGAACATGTTCGGGACCGGGGTTTTCGAGATGATCGGGCAGGCATCCGGCGTGGTGTCGACGATGCCGCCCCACTGCCGGTTCATGCGTACGCGCGACAGCACCGGGAACATCTCGACGATGGCCTGGATGGTGTGCTCGATCACCGGGTACGAACCGCGCTGGCCGTAGCCGTTGTAGCCGTCGATACCGGCGCCGATCACCAGGTCGCCCTTGTCGGACTGGCTGATGTAACCGTGCACGGCGTTGGACATGATCACGCTGTCGATAATCGGCTTGATCGGCTCGGACACCAGCGCTTGCAGCGGGTGGGATTCGATCGGCAGGCGGAAACCGGCGAGCTTGGCCATGTGCCCGGAGTTACCGGCAGTGACCACACCAACGCGCTTGGCGCCGATGAAGCCCTTGTTGGTTTCAACGCCGATGCACACACCGTTTTCCTTGCGGAAACCGATCACTTCGGTCTGCTGAATCAAGTCCACGCCCAAGGCGTCAGCGGCACGGGCAAAACCCCAGGCCACGGCATCGTGACGGGCCACGCCGCCGCGACGCTGAACGGTCGCACCCATCACCGGGTAGCGGGTGTTCTTCGAGCAGTCGAGGTACGGAATCTCGTCGGCCACTTGCTTGGCATCGAGCAGTTCACCGTCGACGCCGTTGAGGCGGTTGGCGCTGACCCGACGTTCGGAATCACGGATGTCCTGCAGGGTGTGGCACAGGTTGTAGACGCCGCGCTGGGAGAACATCACGTTGTAGTTCAGGTCCTGGGACAGGCCTTCCCACAGTTTCATCGCGTGTTCGTACAGGTGCGCCGACTCGTCCCACAGGTAGTTGGAGCGAACGATGGTGGTGTTGCGCGCGGTGTTACCGCCGCCCAGCCAGCCTTTCTCGACCACGGCCACGTTGGTGATGCCGTGCTCTTTGGCCAGGTAGTAAGCGGTCGCCAGACCGTGGCCGCCACCGCCGACGATGACCACGTCATAGACCTTTTTCGGGGTCGGCGTGCGCCACATCTTCTGCCAGTTTTCGTGATGGCTGAGGGAGTGTTTGAAGAGGCCGAAGCCTGAGTACCGTTGCATAGTCATTTACTCCAAAACCGCACTCAGCGATAAACCGGGAAGTCCGCGCACAGAGCCGAAACCTGCTGGGCAACATTGGCCTCGACATCGGCGTCGCCGAGGTTGTCGAGGATGTCGCAGATCCAGCCGGCCAGCTCGACACACTGCGTCACCTTGAAGCCGCGTGTGGTCACCGCCGGGGTGCCGATGCGCAGGCCGGAGGTCACGAACGGGGACTGTGGATCGTTCGGCACGGCGTTCTTGTTCACGGTGATGTGGGCACGACCGAGTGCCGCATCCGCCTCTTTGCCGGTGAGGCCCTGACGGATCAGGCTGACCAGGAACAGGTGGTTATCGGTACCGCCGGACACTACATCGTAGCCGCGTTTGATAAATACGCCGGCCATGGCCTGGGCGTTGTCGATGACTTGTTGCTGGTAGGCCTTGAAGCCCGGCTCCAGCGCTTCCTTGAAGCACACCGCTTTACCGGCGATCACGTGCATCAGCGGGCCGCCCTGACCACCGGGGAACACGGCAGCGTTGAATTTCTTTTCCAGCTCTTCGTTGGCCTTGGCCAGGATCAAGCCGCCACGTGGACCGCGCAGGGTTTTGTGGGTGGTGGTGGTGACCACATCGGCGTACGGCAGCGGGTTCGGGTACAGGCCAGCGGCGACCAGACCGGCCACGTGGGCCATGTCGACGAACAAGTACGCGCCGACTTTGTCAGCGATCTGACGGAAACGCGGGAAGTCCAGGGTCTTCGAATAAGCCGAGAACCCGGCGATGATCATTTTTGGCTTGTGCTCGACCGCCAGGCGCTCGACTTCGTCGTAGTCGATCAGGCCCGTGGTGGTGTCGATGCCGTACTGCACAGCGTTGTAGAGCTTGCCGGAGAAGCTGACTTTGGCGCCGTGGGTCAAGTGACCGCCGTGGGCCAGGCTCATGCCCAGCACGGTGTCGCCTGCATTCAGCAGCGCGAGGTAAACAGCAGCGTTGGCCTGGCTGCCGGAGTGCGGTTGCACGTTGGCATAGTCCGCACCGAACAGTTGTTTGGCGCGCTCGATGGCCAGGGCTTCAACCTTGTCCACGTGCTCGCAGCCACCGTAGTACCGCTTGCCCGGATACCCTTCGGCGTATTTGTTGGTGAGGCCACTGCCTTGCGCTTCCATGACGCGTTTGCTGGTGTAGTTCTCTGACGCGATCAGCTCGATGTGATCTTCCTGACGTTGCTCTTCGGCATTCATCGCCGCCAGCAGTGCATCGTCGTAACCCTGGATCTGGTCTTGCTTGCTGAACATCGCGTCTCTCCCAGCGGCGGTGGTGCGCCATTCGTCTCGGTGAGGCACGTACCTTTCGGCAGTGCCCTTTGAATGCGATGGTATGACCGGCGCAGACAGGCCAAATGCCTACGGACGCCACGCAAAGGTGCGTTTACGACATGGCGGGAAATGGCTGGACTTGTGAATACCCTGTGGCGAGGGAGCTTGCTCCCGCTCGGCTGCGCAGCAGTCGCAAAACCGACAAACTCAATCTGCCTGCAGAATCGCATGGGCCGGGTTCGGGGCCGCTGCGCGGCCCAGCGGGAGCAAGCTCCTCGCCACAGGGGAAGCGTCAGGCGAGGAGTTGGCGCAAGGCCAGAAGCGCCAGGAAATGCGCGGGATAAAGCGCATACGCCCAGCGGCGCATTGGCGGTGGTTGGAGATGCCTGGCATGTTGCAACAAGAACAGTCCGATCAATGGCGCGACCAGACACACGGCGATGCCAAGGATGGCCGCACTGTTACCGAACCGGGCAGAGTGATACAGCACCTCCCATTGATTGGCAGCGAGGCATACAACCCCCGGCAACAGGCTGAAATACCAGGGCCGCCTGATCACCAGCAACATCGCCAGCGGCAGCAGCACGCCGAAGAAACCGAACATCAGTCGATCCGGAACAAGGGCCGCCAGCACCACGGCACCCACCGCCAGCAGCCGCGTCTGCAGCGTGTTGTGCTGCCAGCCCCGCGCCACCAACAACCCCAACACCAACGTTGGCATCACGTTCAAGGTGTCGGGATCCGGCATGAACATGCGGTAGGGTATTTCACTGATGGCGCTGAACAGCAGCAGCCAACCGAGGTATCGCCATTGGCCGTCCTGCGTCATCGCACGCGCTCGAGCCAGGTTCGCCGCCATCGCCAGACAAAACCACGGGAACGCCAACCGCCCCGGCACATACAGCAGATCAACGGAGTAACCGACATATCGCAGGTGATCGAGCACCATGCTCAACAGCGCCAGCCACTTGAGCAGATCGAGTGCCCCGTCCCGTTGAGTCATGTGCATAATTGCCCATCGTCATTGTATTTTTCTGACAGATACATCGCGTGTGCTCCCCGGACGATCTTCGGTAAAGTGCGCACCATCATTGACCACGAAGCCCTTCACCATAAGAGCCTCGCACACGGAAGCCGGCCATGACCGACAAGAGCCAACAATTCGCCAGCGACAACTATTCCGGTATCTGCCCTGAAGCCTGGGCTGCCATGGAACAGGCCAACCACGGCCACCAACGCGCTTACGGCGACGATGAGTGGACAGCTCGCGCCTCCGATCAATTCCGCAAACTGTTCGAAACCGACTGCGAAGTGTTCTTCGCCTTCAACGGCACCGCCGCCAACTCCCTGGCCCTGTCATCGCTGTGCCAGAGTTACCACAGCGTGATCTGCTCGGAAACCGCCCACGTCGAAACCGACGAATGCGGCGCGCCGGAGTTCTTCTCCAACGGCTCCAAGCTGCTCGTCGCACGCACTGAAAACGGCAAGCTGACCCCGGAATCGATCCGCGAAGTCGCCCTCAAGCGCCAGGATATCCACTACCCGAAACCGCGCGTCGTGACCCTGACCCAGGCGACCGAAGTCGGCAGCATCTACACCCCCGAAGAAATCCGCGCCATCAGCGTCACCTGCAAAGAGCTCGGCCTGAACCTGCATATGGACGGCGCGCGGTTCTCCAACGCCTGCGCATTTCTGGGCTGCTCGCCAGCCGACTTGACCTGGAAGGCCGGCGTCGACGTGTTGTGCTTCGGCGGCACGAAAAACGGCATGGCGGTGGGTGAAGCGATCCTGTTCTTCAACCATAAACTGGCAGAAGACTTCGATTACCGCTGCAAACAGGCCGGTCAGCTGGCTTCAAAAATGCGCTTCCTGTCGGCGCCTTGGGTCGGGATTCTGGAAAACGACGCCTGGCTCAAATACGCCCGCCACGCCAACCACTGTGCGCAGTTGCTGGCTGAACTGGTCAGCGACATTGCGGGCGTGGAACTGATGTTCCCGGTGCAGGCCAACGGTGTATTCCTGCAACTCTCGGAACCGGCCATCGCCGCCCTGACCGCCAAGGGCTGGCGCTTCTACACCTTCATCGGCAACGGCGGCGCACGCTTCATGTGCTCGTGGGATACCGAGGAAGAGCGTGTTCGTGAACTGGCGGCGGATATCCGCGAAGTCATGTCCCGCTGATCCCGTCGAGCAGCTACCCAAATACCGTGTGGTGAGGGGATTTATCCCCGTTCGGCGGCGCAGCCGTCGTAAAACCAGCCAATGCGGTCTGCCAGACAGACCGCATTCCCAGTATTTGGGGCCGCTTCGCAGCCCAACGGGGATAAATCCCCTCGCCACAAGGGCGCTCCTCCACTCCCAGCCTGCGTCAGCTCCATCGTCTACATTGTTTGTCGAGCCCTCCGCTCAGACAACAATAACCAGGAGCGTACGCATGTCACTAAAAGGCAAAACCCTGTTCATCACCGGTGCCAGCCGTGGGATTGGTCGTGAAATCGCGCTGCGTGCCGCGCGGGACGGGGCCAACATTGTGATTGCGGCCAAAAGCGCCGAGCCGCATCCGAAGCTGCCGGGCACGATTTTCAGCGTCGCGAAGGAAGTCGAAGCGGCGGGAGGCAAGGCGCTGGCCTTGCAGGTGGATGTGCGCGATGAAGTGGCGGTGCGTGAAGCCTTGGCCCAGGCCAACGAACATTTCGGCGGCATCGATGCGCTGATCAACAATGCCGGCGCGATCAAACTGACCGGCGTTCAGCACATCGAGCTCAAACGCTTCGACCTGATGCACCAGATCAACACCCGCGCCGTTCTCCTGTGCAGCCAGGCCGCCCTGCCCTATCTGAAAAAAACCAATGGCCACATCCTCAACCTGTCGCCGCCGTTGAACCTGGCGACGAAATGGTTCGCGCAATACAGCCCCTACACCGTGACCAAATACGGCATGAGCATGCTGACGCTGGGCATGAGCGAGGAATTCAAGAACTACGGCATCAGCGTCAACTCGTTGTGGCCGCAGACCATGATTGCCACTGCTGCCATCGAATTTCAGCTGGGTTCGCGCGAGTCCTTCAAACACGCACGAACGCCGGCGATCATGGCGGATGCGGCGCATGTGATTTTGAGCAGCGTTAATCGCAGCATGACTGGACGGCTGCTGATTGATGAAGAGATTCTGAGAGAAAACGGAGTGAAGGATTTTGAAGGTTATCGGTTTGAACCGGACTCCACCGACAAGCTGATGACAGACCTGTTCATAGACTGAAACACCCAAACTCCCTATAGGACTGTAGGAGCTGTCGAGTGAAACGAGGCTGCGATCTTTTGATCTTGCTTTTAAAAGGCAAAGTCAAAAGATCGCAGCCTCGTTTCACTCGACAGCTCCTACACAGCTCCTACACAGCTCCTACAGGGGAGATTCGGCGGGTGTCAGAACTCGATCCGCACATCCCCTTTCGGCACGCTGCAGCACGACAGGATATAACCCTCGGCCTCGTCTTCCTCGGTGATGCCGCCGTTGTGCTCCATCTCCACCTCGCCGCCCAGTTTCAACACCTTGCATGTCCCACAGATCCCCATCCCGCAGGCTTTCGGAATCAGCAGGCCGAGCTTGGCGGCTGCCGCATGCACGGTTTCCCCGGGCGCCACACGAATGCTTTTCCCGGAAGCAATGAACTCCACCTGGTGCAGATCCGCCAGATCGACTTCAGGCGCATCCGCCGCTATCTCGGCTTGCTCCACCGCATCGGCCCGAGCTTCCGGTGGCGTCGCGCCGAAGGATTCCTCGTGATAACGCGACATGTCGAAACCAACCGTTTCGAGCATGCGCTTGACCGCATTCATGTACGGCGTCGGCCCGCAGCAGAACACTTCGCGCTCCATGAAGTCCGGCGCCATCAGTTCGAGCATCTTGTGGTTCAGGTAACCGCGATAACCGGCCCACGGCTCGCCCAGACCATGCTTCTCGCAGATCAGGTGCAGGCTGAAGTTATCGATTCGCGAAGCCATGTGTTCCAGCTCGCGGTGATAAATGATGTCTTTGGGCGAACGAGCGCTGTGGATAAACACCATGTCGACGTTGCCGTTGGTATCGTAGAACCAGCGCGCCATGGACATGACGGGCGTGATGCCGACGCCGCCGCTGAGGTAGAGCACTTTCGGCGCGGTGAAGTCCATGGCGTTGAACAGCCCGACCGGTCCGTGCACCGCCAGTTCCTGACCTTCATGCAGGGTGTCGTGCAACCAGTTGGACACCTTGCCCCCCGGCACTCGCTTGATCGTTACCGAAAAGCTGTACGGCACCGACGGCGAACTGGAAATGGTGTAGGAGCGCATGATCGGCACGCCTTCGATTTCCAACTCCAGGGTGACGAACTGCCCCGGCTTGAAGAAGAACAGAATCGGCTGGTCGGCCATGAAACAGAAGGTGCGCACGTCCCAGGTTTCCTGGATGACTTTGACGCAACGGACGATGTGTCGACCATTGGCCCAGGTCTGGGTCGTTACCGGATTCAGGAAGCTGTTGGACATGCTGTTCTCCACCGCCGATGCTCGGCCTTATGTTGGCGATTCTGCGTATAGCGCGAACCACCCATTTACCTATCTGCGACATTCACATACTTATCGCGACCAGCCCCCAACTACCGGGGGTTGCGCGTCGGGAACAGATTGGGCCATGTCGCCCATGGATAAGGTTCCGGGTAGCGCCGGCCCCACACTCGCTTCACACCACTACAGTTTCTTTACACCTTGCGTAGCAAACCTGATTAGCCACTTTCGCCGGCCTCACAGAAAGGCCATGAGGATCAAATCGATGGACGTCACCGCAAAAATCAGCCTGGGCGATCCGCTGGAACCCGCACGCAAGGCCACCGCGCAAATGCTCCAGGAGCGCGAACGCACTTACTCGCTGCCGCAGCCGTTTTACTCTGACGAGCGGCTGTTTGATATCGACATGCAGGAGATCTTCCAGAAAGAGTGGTTGATCGCCGGCATGACTTGCGAGATCCCGACCAAGGGCAATTACCTGACCCTGCAGGTCGGCAAAAACCCGATCATCGTGATTCGCGGCGCTGAAGGCGTGGTGCATGCGTTCCATAACGTCTGTCGCCACCGCGGTTCGCGCCTGTGCACCAGTGAAAAAGGCAAGGTCGCCAAGCTGGTCTGCCACTACCACCAGTGGACCTACGAGCTGGACGGTCGTCTGTTGTTCGCCGGCACCGAAATGGGCGCCGACTTCGACATGAAGCAATACGGCCTCAAACCGGTGAACGTGAAAACGGCCGGCGGCTACATCTTCATCAGCCTGTCGGAGAACCCGCCAGCCATTGATGACTTCCTGTCGACGCTGAGCCATTACATGGAACCGTACGACATGGAAAACACCAAGGTGGCAATCACCACCACCTTGATGGAGAAAGCCAACTGGAAACTGGTGCTGGAAAACAACCGCGAGTGCTACCACTGCAACGCGTCGCACCCGGAACTGCTCAAGACCCTGCTGGAATGGGACGACGTCACCGATCCACGCGCCGATCAGGCGTTCAAGGACCACGTCGCTGCCTCTTCCGCTGCCTGGGAAGCCGAGAAGATTCCTTACGCCCACGCCAGCTTCGGCCTGCGTAACCGCATCGTGCGCATGCCGCTGCTTAAAGGCACCGTGTCGATGACCCTGGACGGCAAACAGGGCTGCGCCAAACTCATGGGCCGCATCAAGAACCCGGACCTGGGCTCAATGCGCATCCTGCATTTGCCGCACTCGTGGAACCACTGCATGGGCGACCACATCATTGTCTTCACGGTGTGGCCGATCAGCGCTCAGGAAACCATGGTCACGACCAAGTGGGTCGTGCACAAGGACGCTGTTGAAGGTGTGGATTACGACGTCGACCGCATGCGTCAGGTCTGGGATGCAACCAACGACCAGGACCGCCGTCTGGCCGAAGAAAACCAGCGCGGGATCAACTCCACGGCCTATCAGCCCGGGCCTTATTCGAAGACCTACGAGTTTGGCGTGGTGAACTTCGTGGATTGGTATAGCGAACGGTTGCTGAGCAATCTGGGGGCAGAGCCTGCGCCTTACCTCAAGGGAGTACCGGTTCAAGGTTAACGGCAAAAGCATCGCGAGCAGGCTCACTCCTACGTTTGATCTTCGGTATGCCAAAGATCACCTGTAGGAGTGAGCCTGCTCGCGATGGCGGCTTACCTGCCCACACCTCACTTCCCGGCAACCTACCACTCTGTAGAACTGTACGAAATATGATCTATTCCGTTCAGGCCTATACGCACCGCACCTCGCAGCCTTCCACGAACAAGTTATCCACACCTCCACCCACAGCTAATGGGGACAAGTGTGCATCTGCCTGAAACTTTCTCCACACAATCCGAAGAAAATCCGTGACTTATTAACATTCACGGTTTTGAACGACGATTGATTATTTTTTGATCACAATCCTGAAAGCCACACATGACGTGGCCTGTAGACGACCGCAAACACCTTATCCACAGAAGCGCCAACAGACTTTGGGGGCAACTATGCGGGCACTGTGGAAAACCGCCATAACCCTTGATACATCAGGCTTTCAACGAGATTTCACACCTAAACAGGCTGATTGGTTGTTTTTTAATCAAAAGCCTGTAACCCCTTGTTTATATAGCCTCCAGCAGACAGCGAACATCTTATCCACAGAAGCGCCAACAGAGATCGGGGGTAAGTTTGGGGAAGTGAGGCAGCGTTATCCACAGAAGCGATTTATAGGGCGTAGGTAAACCCCAACTGGAAACCCGATCCTGTAGCAGCTGCCGAGCCCGCGAGGCGGCGTTCGAGGACGCAGTCCTCGCCAGCTTTAATGTCGGTGGAGGGTTAGCGAACCACGCCTTCTTCGATCAGCAGCTTGAGGATCGCCTCGGCACCCGCTTGTGCGGTCACACCTTTAAGCACTTGGCCACCGCCACCACTGGCCTTGGCCGTTGCAGCCTTCATCCGGTCGGCGCCGCTCTTGGCCTTGATCACCTTCAATCGTTTCGGCCTTGGTTTTGCCGGTTGCAAGGTGGAGACGGCGAGCAGTTCATCGTCGATCACTTCGACATCATCGGCCTGCAGAACACCCCGGCGCGCTGGCCCGTAAGCACTTTGCCGAGGTTTGGGCGCAGCGTTATCCACAGTCGCCAGAAACGGCAAACGCACTTTCAAGCGACGACGCTGACCACGGGGCAGCGCCTGCAGAACAAGTGCCGAACCCCCGTCGATGGATTCCACCTGAGCCAGCCCCACCACCAGCGGCCAGCCCAGATTCTCGGCCAGCAGGAACGGCAACATGCCGGAGCCTTCGCCGGTTTCCGCCTGGCTGCCGGTCAGAACGACTTGCGCGCCAGCCTCCCGCAAATAGGCAGTTAACGCCGGCAACGCGTCGGCACCCAACGGCTGTTCCAGGACATGCAACTGGTCCAGCCCCATGCCCAGATACGCACGCAGCGCAGGCTCGGCGACGTCACCGGCATGCAGCACTTGCAGGTGATCCCCAGCCAGTTGCAGACCCAGCTCCACCGCTCGCGCATCCTGTTCGGCGCGACGTGGCCGGCCGGAGGTCGGGTGGGCGCCGATGGACACCAGGCTGATGATTTTCGTGCTCATAACCTTTTCCTTCCCTTAAGCCGCATCGCGCTTGGCGTCGTTGCGGTAGGCCGCTATCGCATCGATCAAGGCTTGAAGAATCTCGGCGCTTTCACCGATTACCGACAGGTCGGCCCGTTTGATCATGTCGCAACCCGGGTCGAGGTTGATCGCCACCACTTTGTCGCAGGCACCAATACCTTGAAGGTGCTGGATCGCGCCGGAAATCCCCACGGCCACATAGACCCGCGCAGTGACCCAGGTCCCCGAAGCACCCACCTGCCGATCACGCGCCATGAAGCCATCGTCCACCGCCACCCGGGACGCGCCTTCGGTGGCGCCGAGGGCTTGGGCGGTCCTGTGGAAAAGCTCCCAATCCTTGACGCCATTACCGCCGGAGAAAATGAATTCGGCTTCCGCCATGGGAATCGCCGCCGGGTCTACCGCCACCGCGCCCAAATCTTCGATACGGGAAAGACTGCGCGCCACGGTTGTGGATAACTCCACGGGCAAGGCTTCGTGACGGGTTTCACTCACCGGTTCGGCACACTCGACGGCGGCCAGAATCAAGCGCGCAACCGGCCGCGCCAGGTCTTGCAAACCAGCACCGGCACGGCCGATACATTCCTGATCCTTGACCTGCCAGACACGCGTGGCCGGACGCTCGCCAAGGGCTGCGGCAAAGCGCCGACCCAGTTCGCCGCCGCCGCTGCGGCTGTCGGGCAGCAGCCAGTGACGCGGACTGAACTGGTTATCCACAGCTCGTAAGCCCTGGACCCGTTGTTCCGGTGCATAACCGCTGAATTCCTCGCCGTCGAGCACCAGCAATCGATCCACGCCGGCACTAGCGAAGGCCGCTTCCTTGTGCTCGCCAAAGATCACGGCCAACACCGCGCCGTCCTGACCGGCCAGTTGATGCGCCAGACCCAGCAAGTCGCGATCGTGGCTGCTCAAGCGACCACCCACCATGTCCGGCACCACACTGATATAAAACGCTGGCTGCGGTACTTGATGCAGTGGTAATTGCACTTCAACTGTGGCCGAGCGTTTGGTCGCTACGCCCTGCTGTGCGCCGCTGCGGTCAATACGTTTGATGCCATTGGGACCAATGAAGCCCATGCCATGGGGATTCTTGCGAATGACCCCATTGGGCCCCATCCAGCTGTGTTGCGCCGGTTGCATGGCCGCATGCAGCGGGTGCAGGCGGTTGCGGGCAATCCATTCGGCGCGGGGGTCGCGGCGGATAATGTCGCTCATCAGTGGGCCTCCGCAGGTTCTTCACGTTTCAGCGGCGCATTCGGTTTGCTCGGGGCTGCGTCTTCGAGCAATGCATCGGCCACCAGTTCGGCGATGTCCTTGATCATCGGGCGCGGTTCGACAACGCCTTCGAGCATCGCCGTGCATTGTGGACAACCCACGGCCACCAACTCGGCGCCGGTCTCGCGGATGTCTTCCATGCGCATGTCCGGAATCCGTTGTTTGCCCGGAATGTCGGTGATCGGCGCACCACCGCCCCCACCGCAGCAGCGCGAGCGGAAACCAGAGCGTTGCATCTCTTTCACTTCGATGCCGAGAGCACGCAATACCTCGCGCGGCGCCTCGTATTCGCCGTTGTAGCGACCGAGGTAGCACGGATCGTGATAGGTCACGCTGCTGCCTTTGTGCTGACCAAGATTCAGGGCGCCCGCACCAATGATTTCCGCCATGTAGGTGCTGTGGTGCTGCACGAGGTAGTGGCCATCGAAAGCGCCGTACTCGTTTTTCAGCACGTGGAAGCTGTGCGGATCGCAGGTGACGATGCGGTTGAAGCTGTATTTGGCCAGGGTCTGGATGTTGCGTTTGGCCAACAACTGGAAGGTCGCTTCATCGCCCAAACGCCGGGCCACGTCACCGCTGTCGCGCTCTTCCAGGCCCAGTACCGCGAAGTCGACCTTGGCCGCTTTCAGCACTTTGACGAAGGCGCGCAAAGTGCGCTGGTTGCGCATGTCGAAAGCGCCGTCGCCGACCCAGAACAGCACGTCGACCGATTTCTTCTCGCTGAGCAGATTCAAACTCAGATCCGCGGCCCAGTTCATCCGCCCGCCCGGTGCGAAGCCGCCAGGGTTGTCGGTGGCAATCAGGTTTTCCAGGACTTCGGCCCCCTTGTTCGGGGTCGCGCCTTTTTCCAGCGTCAGATGGCGACGCATGTCGACGATGGCGTCGACGTGCTCGATCATCATCGGGCATTCCTCGACACAGGCACGGCAGGTGGTGCAGGACCACAGGGTGTCGGCGTCCACCAGGCCGTTGACGATCGGTTGATGCGGATTACCGGCATGCTCACCAATGGCTTTGCCAGGATAGGGACTACCGGCGAATTTGGCGTCGGTGCCACCCGCCAGGCCAACCACCATGTCCTGGATCAGTTTTTTCGGGTTCAGCGGCTGACCGGCGGCGAACGCCGGGCACGCCGCTTCGCACTTGCCGCACTGCACGCAGGCGTCGAAACCGAGCAGCTGGTTCCAGGTGAAATCCTTGGGTTTTTCCACACCCAACGGCGCGGTTGGGTCGTTGAGGTCCAGTGGTTTCAAACCAGTCGAGCGGCCACCGCCAAAGCGTTCGGCGCGACGGTGCCACGCCAGGTGCAAGGCACCGGCAAAGGCGTGTTTCATCGGCCCGCCCCAGGTCATGCCGAAGAACAATTCCGACACGCCCCACAGCACGCCGACAAAGAGGATCGCTGCAAGCATCCAGCCGCCGAAGTTTTCCGGGAGGATGCCGGCCACCGGCAGGGTCAACAGGAAGAAGCTCGCCGAGAATGCCAGCAGGCTTTTCGGCAGACGCATCCATGGCCCTTTGGACAGGCGAGCCGGAGGGTTGCGACGACGCAGGTACATGAAAATCGCGCCGACGAACATCACCGCCGAGGCAATCAACAGGGCAATGCCGAGAATGCGGCTGTGCAGGCCGAAACCGTGAACCAGTATCGCCAGCACAATGGACGCCACCGCACCACCGGCCGTGGCGACGTGGGTGTTGGCGATGTATTTGTCCCGCGCAACGACATGGTGCAAATCGACCATGTAGCGCTTGGGCATGGCGAACAGGCCACCGATCAGGTCGACCTTCGAGGCTCGTCCCCGGCGCCACATAGCCACCCGCCGCACCGCGCCGAGGACAGCCAGGCCCAGGGCAGCGAACAGCAGGATTGGAAGAAGGGTGTTCAACATGGTGGAGCTCCCAAAGACCTCGGGGTCTTGCAGGCCAAACTACCTGGATGCCTTGCTCGATTCCCTGTGTAGGAGCGAGCTTGCTCGCGAAAAACCTGAGAACGTCGCGTTAAAACAGACTCCCCGCGTCATCGTTCACGTCCATCGCGAGCAAGCTCGCTCCTACAAGGGTTATCCACAAGCTCTTAGAAGTCTTTGCACAGCCGCAGTGCGTCGTAGATCGCGGCATGCACGTTGCGTTGCGCCACACAGTCACCGATGCGGAACAGCAGGTAACCGTCACCGGTCTGTTCCAGGCAAGGTTGCGGCTTGATCGCGAACAAAGCTTCGACGTCGATCTGGCCTTTGTTGCGCGAGCCTTCTTTCATCGCGTAGTAGATTTCTTCGTCCGGACGCACGCCGTTTTCCACGACCACCTGGTCCACCACCCGCTCCTCTTTGGCGCCGGTGTATTCGTTCTCCAGTACCGCCACCAGCTTGTCGCCTTCGCGGTAGACCTTCTCCAGCATCATGTCGCCGGTCATGATCACTTCTTTCGGGTACATGCTGCGGTAGTAGGTCGGGAACGAGGTGCCGCCGATCGCCACGCCAGGCTTGATGTCGTCGGTAACGATCTCGACCTGACTGCCTTTGTCGGCCAGGAAGTCAGCGGTCGACATGCCGGTGAACTCGCAAATGGTGTCGTACACCAGCACGTTTTTACCTGGCGCAACTTTGCCATCGAGAATGTCCCAGCTGCTGACAACCAGGCCTTCAGCCGCGCCCCAATGCTCGTTCTGCTCGAGGAACGGATGACCGCCTACCGCGAGCACGACCACGTCGGGGCGCAGGTCCATGATGGTCGGCGCATCCGCCGCCACGCCCAGGCGCAGGTCGACTTTCAACCTTGCGAGTTCAAGCTGATACCAGCGTGTGATACCGGCGATCTGGTCGCGCTGTGGTGCTTTCGAAGCAGTGGTGATCTGCCCGCCGATGAATTCTTTTTTCTCGAACAAGGTCACGTCGTGGCCACGCTCGGCGGCCACGCGAGCGGCTTCCATCCCCGCCGGCCCGGCACCCACCACCACGACCTTGCGCTTAACGCCCGTGGTCTTTTCGATGATGTGCGGCACGCCCATGTATTCGCGGGAGGTCGCAGCGTTCTGGATGCACAACACGTCCAGCCCTTGGTACTGCCGGTCGATGCAATAGTTGGCGCCGACGCACTGCTTGATCTGGTCGATCTGGCCCATCTTGATCTTGGCGATCAGGTGCGGGTCGGCGATGTGCGCACGGGTCATACCGACCATGTCCACATAACCACCTTCCAGAATTCGGGTCGCCTGGTTCGGGTCCTTGATGTTCTGTGCGTGCAGCACTGGAGCCTTGACCACTTCCTTGATACCGGCCGCCAGGTGCAGGAACGGCTCCGGTGGATAACTCATGTTCGGGATGACGTTGGCCAGGGTGTTGTGAGTGTCGCAACCCGACCCCACCACACCGATGAAGTCCAGCATGCCGGTGTCGTCGTAGTACTTGGCGATCTGCTTCATGTCCTCGTGGGACAAGCCGTCCGGGTGGAATTCGTCGCCGCACAGACGGATGCCAACGCAGAAATCCGGGCCGACTTCAGCCCGCACAGCCTTCAATACTTCCAGGCCGAACCGCATGCGGTTTTCAAAACTGCCGCCCCACTCATCGGTACGCTTGTTGACGCGCGGGCTCCAGAACTGGTCGATCATGTGCTGGTGCACAGCGGACAGTTCGACGCCATCGAGACCACCGGCCTTGGCCCGGCGAGCAGCCTGCGCGTAGTTGCCGATCACTCGCCAGATTTCTTCCGGCTCGATGGTTTTGCAGGTGGCACGGTGCACCGGTTCACGCACGCCCGACGGCGACATCAGGGTCGGCCAGTTAAAGCCGTCCCAACGTGAGCGACGGCCCATGTGGGTAATCTGGATCATGATCTTGGCGCCGTGCTTGTGCATGGCGTCGGCGAGGTTCTGGAAGTGCGGGATGATCCGGTCGGTGGACAGGTTCACCGAACTCCACCATTCCTGCGGGCTGTCGATGGCCACCACGGAGGAACCGCCGCAAATCGCCAGGCCGATCCCGCCCTTGGCTTTCTCTTCGTAATACTTGACGTACCGATCGGTGGTCATGCCGCCGTCGGTCGCGTAGACCTCGGCGTGCGCAGTGCTGAGCACGCGGTTACGGATGGTCAGTTTGCCGATCTGGATCGGCTGGAACATTGCTTCGAAAGCCATGGCGGGTTCCTCGACTTACAACGGCTTGACGGTGAACAAACCGTCGTCGTGGCCTTCTTCAGAGCCACCGTAGACTTGTTCGGCAACGGTACGGATGTTGCTGCCGCGGGCTTGCAGAATCTGGTCCATGGCACCGGCAAACCAGCCGGTGAACATGTAGTCGACCTTGCGCCCGACCTTGCCGTACACGTACACGAACGCCGAGTGTTCGAGCTTGACGCTGGCGGTGCCTTTGTCGAGGTCGATGTCCTGGATCTTGAACAGGCCCCAGCCGCGTTGCGACAGGCGCTTCATGTAGTGCTCGAACACTGCGACGCCTTCAAGGCCGTGGCATTCGGCTTCTTTCTCACACCAGTGCCAGGCGGATTTGTAGCCGGCCTTGTAGAGGATCTCGGCGTAGGCTTCGGCGCCCAGCACTTCCTCGATACCCATGTGGTTGTTGACGAAGAAATGCCGCGGTACGTACAGCATCGGCAGGGCGTCAGAGGTCCAGACACCGGTCTCGCTGTCGACTTCGATTGGCAATTGCGGGGCGATCTTGGCCATGGAAACTTAACTCCAGAAAAATTCGTTGTATTTGCGTGTCGTAGCCCTGTAGCAGCTGCCGAGCCTGCGAGGCTGCGTTGGGCTGCGCAGCGGCCCTCGAGGGCGGTCCTGCGGACCGCAACGCAGCCTCGTGCCTCGGCAGCTGCTACAGGGTTGTTGGGAGGCCGGTTTTTATTCGCCCCAGACGTCCTTCAGGACATTCACCCAGTTCTCGCCCATGATCTTGCGCACCACGCGCTCGGAATGGCCGCGCTTGAGCAGGGTTTCGGTCAGGTTCGGGAACTCGCCGACGGTGCGGATGCCCAGCGGGTTAATGATCTTGCCGAAGCTGGTCAGGCGGCGTGCGTAGCCTTTGTCATGGGTCAGGTATTCGAAGAAGTCCTGGCCATGGCCCTGGGTGAAGTCGGTGCCGATGCCGATGGCGTCTTCGCCGACGATATTCATGGTGTATTCGATGGCTTCGGCGTAATCGTCGATGGTCGAATCAATGCCCTTGGCCAGGAACGGCGCAAACATGGTCACGCCGACAAAACCGCCGTGGTCGGCAATGAACTTCAGTTCTTCATCGGATTTGTTGCGCGGATGAATCTTCAGGCCCGACGGCAGGCAATGGGAATAGCAGACCGGCTTCTTCGATTCGAGGATGACTTCTTCGGAGGTTTTCGAACCCACGTGGGACAGGTCGCACATGACGCCGACACGGTTCATCTCGGCGACGATTTCACGACCGAAGCCCGACAGGCCGCCATCGCGCTCGTAGCAGCCGGTACCGACCAGATTCTGGGTGTTGTAGCACATCTGCACGATACCGACGCCCAGCTGCTTGAACACCTCGACGTAGCCGATCTGGTCTTCAAAGGCGTGAGCATTCTGGAAGCCGAAAAGGATGCCGGTCTTGCCCTGCTCCTTGGCCTTGCGGATGTCGGCGGTGGTACGCACCGGAATCACCAGATCGCTGTTCTCGCGAATCAGTTTCTGGCTGGCGGCGATGTTGTTGACGGTCGCCTGGAAGCCTTCCCACACCGACACGGTGCAGTTGGCCGCGGTCAGACCGCCCTTGCGCATGTCTTCGAACAGCTCACGGTTCCACTTGGCAATAATCAGCCCGTCGATAACGATACTGTCGGCGTGCAATTCGGCTGGGCTCATCAGGCTGTCCCCTATTAGCGATTCGTGCGCCGAATCGTGTGCCGGCGCTTTGGGGCCAGCATATGCCTCGGTGCCTCGGCAGCCGGGTGCAAAAACGACAGGGGAATTGCCGAAAGCGTCAATCCGCGACAAAGGGTCGTCGACAGGCCTGATCGCCCGCCTGTTCAAGCCCCTCCGCTTGGGCCAGAATTCGCCGCATCACTGGATGCTTCAATAACGCGTTACTGAAGCTTTGAATGGAATAAAGGGGACGGCAGCGCTATGAAAACGATTTTTCTGGTCTTGGCACTACTGACGGCGACGGGCGTACAGGCCCAGGAAGAGTCCGACAGCACCCCCTGCGATGCCGTCGAAAACGACGTCCAGACCCTGGAATGCTCGGCCTACAGCCGAACCACAGCCGAAGACCTGCTCAAAGACAACTATCAAAGCCTGGCGGAGCGCATGCAGACGCTCTACGGCAAGAACCCGTCGCAATTGACCGACATCACTTCCAGGATCAAAGCCTCCCAACAGCAATGGCTAAAGACGCGGGATGCCGATTGCGCCGTCGAAGCGTTCCCGGCGACGAGCGGCAGCAAGGCGTTCACCATTGCGCAGAATGATTGCGTGGCGCGGATGAGTGATGAGCGGTCGGAGTTTTTGGAGTCGATTGGGCAGGAGTGATCCTGTAATTCCATCGGAAGCTGGCGCCGTTGTCGGCTTTCGCCTTCAAGAAACGCTATTTCCTACGCCCTTGGCTGATAAGGCCTGCAGTGTTACCACGCGTCGCGAAAGACCCTGTGAACCGGGCAACATCCTGACAATCTTCGTTAGTTGGTAGACGGCTAAATATAAGTAAAGATTGGAAATCTTATAAAAGACTTATACTCTCTCATGAACAGTATTCACTGGACTCGAAATGCCGTTAAGCAACTCCTGAAATTGCATTCCGCTCACCAGATCCAGGTTCGTGATGCCGTCACAATGCTGGCTAGCATGCCGCATGCGGGCAACGTCAAAGCACTTGTCGGCCATGATTACGCCTACCGTCTGCGAGTCGGTAACTATCGAGTCATATTCGATTGGGATGGCGCAATCAAAGTGGTCAATATTCAAGAGGTCAAAAAACGCGATGAACGCACCTACTGACGTTCAAATTATTAACGATGCACAGGGCAACCCGGCTTTCGTGGTCATTCCCTACGCGCAATATCTCGCGCAAAAAATTGAGCCCGATCTGATTCCTCACGAAGTCGTCAGCCGCATCGTCGATGGTGCAACGCCGATTCGCGCCTGGCGCGAACACCTGAACCTTACTCAGGATGAAGTGGCCAAACGCATGGGTATTTCCCAACCAGCCTTCGCCCAACAAGAGACCGTTGCGAAGCCGCGTAAGGCCACCCGCGAGAAAATTGCCATGGCGTTTGGCATTACTGCCAATCAGCTTGAGCTGTAGCTTGCGCACAACCATTTTTAAAGGGATTCGAAATGAAAATCTGCGGCATCGAAATCAAAGGCAGCGAAGCAATCATTGCCGTGGCCTCCCTCGACGGTCAGGCGCTGAGTCACCTTCCCCTCACCACCAAGAAAATCGCCCTGGAAGACGACGACGAAGCGGCCAACGTCAAAGTCTTTGCCGCGCAGGTGGCGTCCTTTGTTCGTGAGAACTCCATCGACCGGATCGCGATCAAGAAGCGCAGCAAGAAAGGTGAGTTTGCCGGCGGACCGACCACGTTCAAGATCGAGGGCATTTTCCAGTTGCTGGAAAGTTGCGAGGTGACGCTGCTGTCGCCGCAGACGATCAATGCGCAGGCCAAAAAGCACGGGTTTGAGCCACCCGCGACGCTAAACAAGTATCAGCATGAGGCGTACAAAGCGGCGTGTTCGGCGTTGCTGAAGAAATAAAATCAACCACAGATCTGTGGGAGCCAGCCTGCTGGCGATAGCGGTGTATCAGTCAGCATCTTGATTGACTGACACACCGCTATCGCCAGCAGGCTGGCTCCCACAGGGATCTGCGTCAGTCATTCAACATTGATGTTGCCTGACCCACCGCATTCGCGAGCAAGCCCGCTCCCACAGGTTTTTCGGTTGTTCATGCTTTTGCGGTACGCCGGTCTTCCCGCGGACAACGCTCGAACTTCGCCCGATAACTTCGGGTGAAATAAGACGGCGATTCAAACCCGCAAGCAATGCTCACTTCCAGCACGCTCATGTCCGTCTGCCGCAACAATTGCTGGGCCTTCTCCAGCCTTAATCGCAGGTAAAAGTTGCTCGGCGTGTCATTCAGGTGCAGTCGAAACAAGCGCTCGAGCTGTCGCCGCGTCACCTTGATCGACTCCGCCAGCGCCAGCGTGGTCAGCGGCGGTTCGCTGTGCTGCTCCATTTCCCCGATCACCTGAACCAGCTTCTTGTTGCGGATGCCATAACGGCTGGCCACTTCCATGCGCTGGTGGTCTTTGCGTGGGCGGATGCGGCCGAGTACGAATTGCTCGCTGACCTGAATCGCCAATTCCGGGCCGTGGGCCTGGCTGATGAGGTCGAGCATCAGGTCGATGGACGCCGTACCGCCTGCCGAGGTAATGCGCTTGCGGTCGATTTCGAACAGCTCCTGGGTGACGCTGAGCTGCGGATACGATTCCTTGAAGGCGTCGATCGCTTCCCAGTGCAGGGTCAGGCGATGGCCATCGAGCAAGCCGGCTTCGGCAAGGACAAAGCTCCCGGTGTCGATGGCGCCGAGGGTCACGCCGTCGATGTCCAGGCGGCGCAGCCAGTGTTCCAGCGCGGGCGTGGCAAATTTCAGCGGTTCGAACCCCGCGACCACCAAGAGCGTCGCCCCTTTTTTCAACGGTTCCAGTGCGGCGTCGGCGTTGACCGACATGCCGTTGCTGGCTAACACCGCACCGCCGTCGGCGCTCAGCACATGCCAGCGATACAGCTCGCCGCGAAAGCGATTGGCGACCCGCAGCGGCTCAATGGCCGAGATAAAACCGATGGCCGAAAAACCGGGCATCAGCAAGAAGTAGAAATCCTGGGACATGGAACGCACTCAATGGCTGGTAGCGAGAGGGCGGGAAGCGTGCAGACGTTGATACGCCACTTGCGAGCGGCATTCAAGAGCACAGGTCGCTGCAGTGCAAGAGCTGGTCGCCGTAGTGCGCTTCCACGGGCCTATAGCTGCGTAACTTGGCATCACCGGCGCGCAGACGCCGGAACCCACAATAACGTCTGCCGAGGAACCCGACATGAAACGACTGATCAGCAGCTGTGTTCTTGCACTCAGCGGTACCGCTTTCCTGAGCGCCAGCGTCATGGCGGCCGAACCCGCGTCCTGCCAGAACGTGCGCATGGGCGTGGTGAACTGGACCGACGTGATCGCCACCAGCGCCATGACCCAGGTCCTGCTCGACGGCCTCGGCTACAACACCAAACAAACCAGCGCGTCCCAGCAAATAATCTTCGCCGGGATCCGTGATCAGCGGCTGGACCTGTTCCTGGGTTACTGGAACCCGCTGATGACCCAGACCATCACGCCGTTCGTTCAGGCCAACCAGGTCAAGGTGCTTGAAGCACCCAGCCTGAAAGACGCCCGCGCCACCCTCGCCGTACCGACCTATCTGGCGGACAAGGGTCTGAAAACCTTCGCTGATATCGCCAAATTCGAGAAAGAACTGGGCGGCAAGATCTACGGCATCGAGCCCGGTTCGGGCGCCAACACCCAGATCAAGGCGATGATCACCAAGAACCAGTTTGGTCTCGGCAAGTTCCAGCTGGTCGAGTCCAGCGAAGCCGGCATGCTCGCGGCGGTGGATCGTGCCGTGCGCCGCAATGAAGCCGTGGTGTTCTTCGGCTGGGCGCCGCACCCCATGAACGTCAACGTGAAGATGACCTACCTCACGGGCAGTGACGATGCGCTCGGCCCGAACGAAGGCATGGCGACCGTCTGGACCGTCACCTCGCCGAAATATGCCGAGCAATGCCCGAACATCGGTCGCTTGCTGAGCAACCTGACCTACACCGCCGAAGACGAGAGCCGGATGATGCAGCCGCTGCTGGATCACAAAGACGCTTTCGAATCGGCCAGGCAATGGCTGAAAGATCACCCGCAAGACAAACAGCGCTGGCTCGAGGGCGTCACCACCTTCGATGGCAAACCTGCCGCTGAAAACCTGCAACTCACCACCAAATAAACCCTGATTGAACCGTCGAATCGCAGCCCGCATGGGCTGCGAACGAAATCATCACGCCTGCAAGGAACCCGCCTCATGAACCACGACGTCATCATCACCTGCGCACTCACCGGTGCTGGCGACACGACCGCCAAAAGCCCACACGTGCCGGTCACCCCGAAACAAATCGCCGCCGCTGCAGTGGAAGCCGCGAAGGCCGGCGCCACGGTGGTTCATTGCCACGTGCGCAACCCCGAAACCGGCAAGTTCAGCCGTGACGTGGCGTTGTACCGCGAAGTGATGGAGCGCATCCGCGAGGCGGACGTCGACATCATCGTCAACCTCACCGCCGGCATGGGTGGCGACCTGGAAATCGGTGCGGGCGAAAACCCGATGGAGTTTGGCCCGAACACCGACCTGGTCGGCCCGCTGACGCGTCTTGCGCATGTCGAAGCGCTGCTGCCGGAAATCTGCACCCTGGATTGCGGCACTCTGAACTTCGGCGATGGCGACACCATTTATGTATCGACGCCGGCTCAACTGCGTGCGGGTGCCAAACGCATTCAGGAATTGGGCGTGAAGGCCGAGCTGGAAATTTTCGACACCGGTCACCTGTGGTTTGCCAAACAACTGATCAAGGAAGGCCTGCTCGACGATCCGCTGTTCCAGCTGTGCCTGGGCATCCCGTGGGGCGCGCCGGCGGATACCACCACCATGAAGGCGATGGTCGACAACTTGCCGGCCAATGCGGTTTGGGCGGGCTTCGGCATCGGTCGCATGCAGATGCCGATGGCGGCTCAAGCGGTGCTGCTGGGCGGCAACGTGCGGGTCGGTCTGGAAGACAACATCTGGCTGGACAAAGGCGTACTGGCCACCAACGGCCAATTGGTCGAACGCGCCAGCGAAATCCTCAGTCGCCTCGGCGCCCGTGTCCTGACCCCTGCTGAAGGCCGGGTAAAAATGGGCCTGACCAAGCGCTAAATCCACACATAAGCCCTGTAGGAGCGAGCTTGCTCGCGAAAAAGGTACAGCCGACGCCACTCAGCGCCTGGAATACCATCGCGAGCAAGCTCGCTCCTACAAGGATCACCGAATTCATTCAGGACGGCGCCATGACCTTCATCACCGAAATCAAAACCTTCGCAGCCCTGGGCAGCGGTGTCATCGGCAGCGGCTGGGTATCCCGCGCCCTCGCCCACGGCCTCGACGTAGTGGCGTGGGACCCGGCACCGGGTGCCGAAGCCGCCTTGCGCAAACGCGTGGCCAATGCGTGGGGAGCACTGGAGAAACAAGGCCTGGCACCTGGCGCGTCGCAAGATCGCCTGCGCTTTGTCGCCACCATTGAAGAGTGTGTTCGCGACGCGGATTTCATTCAGGAAAGCGCCCCGGAACGCCTCGATCTGAAACTGGAACTGCACAGCAAAATCAGCGCGGCAGCCAAGCCCAACGCGCTGATCGGCTCCAGTACGTCAGGGCTGTTGCCGAGTGAGTTTTACGAAAGTTCGACGCACCCGGAACGTTGTGTCGTCGGTCACCCGTTCAACCCGGTTTACCTGTTGCCATTGGTGGAAGTGGTGGGTGGTAAAAACACCGCACCCGAAGCCGTACAGGCGGCCATGAAAGTCTACGAATCCTTGGGGATGCGTCCGCTGCATGTGCGCAAGGAAGTGCCAGGATTTATCGCCGACCGCTTGCTCGAAGCGCTGTGGCGCGAGGCCCTGCACCTGGTAAACGACGGGGTGGCGACCACCGGCGAGATCGACGATGCAATTCGTTTTGGCGCGGGACTGCGCTGGTCGTTCATGGGCACGTTCCTAACGTACACCCTGGCGGGTGGTGATGCGGGCATGCGGCACTTCATGGCGCAGTTCGGACCGGCGTTGCAGTTGCCGTGGACGTACTTGCCGGCACCGGAACTGACCGACAAGTTGATCGATGATGTGGTCGATGGGACAAGCGATCAATTGGGCACCCACAGCATTTCGGCGCTGGAGCGCTATCGTGATGATTGCTTGCTGGCGGTGCTTGAAGCGGTGAGAACCACCAAAGAAAAGCATGGGATGGCATTCAGCGAGTAATCCACTATCAGGACTGGCCCCATCGCCAGCAGGCTGGCTCCCACAGGAGAATGCATTCCAATGTGGGAGCCAGCCTGCTGGCGATGACGGCATTCCAATCACAATCTGTTCTGGATCAGCCACCATGCCCGCACTCACCACCTACCAAACCCGCATCATCCCCGAGTGGGTCGACTACAACGGCCACCTGCGCGATGCGTTCTACCTGCTCATTTTCAGCTATGCCACCGACGCATTGATGGACCGCCTCGGCATGGACAGCAGCCACCGCGAAGCCAGCGGCAACTCGCTGTTCACCCTCGAACTGCACCTCAATTACCTGCAAGAGGTAAAGCTCGACGCCGACGTCGACGTGCACACCCAAATCATCGCTCACGACAGCAAACGCCTGCACCTCTACCACAGCCTGCACCTGGCCGGAGATGACAAGGCGCTGGCGGCTAACGAGCAAATGCTGCTCCACGTCGACCTCGCCGGGCCGCGCTCCGCACCGTTCAGCGACGACACCCTGAACAAACTGCAAGCCATCGTCGCCGAACAAACCGACCTGCCTGTTCCTGACTACATTGGCCGAGTGATTGCTTTACCCCCCAAAAAATAACAAGGAGATCGCCATGAACACCGCCGCCGCTTTTGCCGACTTCCGTACCTACCCGTTGATCAGCGCGTTGACCGCCGTGCAAACCCTGGCGGACCGCGCTCAGGTGACCTGGGCCGACGGGCGCATCAGCCCGTTCCATCATCAGTGGTTGCGCGACAACTGCCCGTGTCCACAGTGCGTCTACACGGTGACTCGCGAGCAAGTGCTGGAGATCGTCGACGTCCCAGAGCACCTGATACCGACCGAAACCCGCATTGATGCAGACGGCTGCCTCAGCCTCGATTGGCAGGACGGCCACCTCAGCCGCTTCGATCCGGGCTGGTTGCGGGCGCATGCCTATGACGATGAATCCCGCAACGAACGTCGGGCCCGCAAACCCAAAGCCACGCTGTGGCACAGCGATGTGCAGCTGCCGGTGTTCGAATATTCGGCGCTGATGAACGACAACCAGGCGTTGTTGCAGTGGCTGCTGGCGGTACGGGATATCGGCCTCACCCAGGTCCGCGGCGTACCCACGGAACCCGGATCTTTGAAGCTGATTGCGCAACGCATTTCCTTCATCCGCGAGAGCAATTTCGGTGTGCTGTTCAACGTGCAATCCAAGGCTGATGCCGACAGCAATGCCTACACCGCCTTCAACCTGCCGCTGCACAGCGATTTGCCGACCAGGGAGCTGCAACCGGGACTGCAATTTCTGCACTGCCTGGTGAATGACGCCGACGGTGGCGAGAGTATTTTCGTCGACGGGTTTGCGATTGCTGATGCACTGCGTCAAGAGGATCCCGAGTCGTTCCACAGCCTGTGCAACATCCCCGTGGAATTCCGCAACAAGGACCGCCACAGCGACTACCGGTGCCTGGCGCCGATCATCGCGCTGGATGCGATGGGGCAGGTGTCGGAGATCCGCATGGCGAACTTTTTACGCGGGCCGTTCGATGCGTCGGTGGAAGAGATGCCCAGGCTCTATCGCGCGTATCGGCGCTTTATCGCGATGACGCGCGAGCCTCGGTTCAGGCTGATGCAACGACTCAATCCCGGGGAGCTGTGGTGCTTCGATAACCGACGCACCCTGCATGCGCGCAATGCGTTCGACCCTGCCAGCGGGGCCCGGCATTTCCAGGGGTGTTATGTGGATCGGGATGAGTTGCTGTCGCGGATTCTGGTGTTGCAACGCTAGACCGAGTCATCGTTCATCGCGAGCAGGCTCACTCCCACATTCAACCGAGTTCCTACCAGAAGAATGCGGTCAATGTGGGAGTGAGCTTGTTCTGGGCGGCATTCCGACGATGGCGTCGGTCCGGACTGCACATCCCTTCCTGATTCACAGGCAAAAAAAACCCCGATCAAGCCGTGACAGGATCGGAGCTGAGGAGGGTACTGTTGAGGAGCCGTTGCGCGAGGGTGACCAAACCTTCGTGAAGCGAGCTGAGTCCAGTGTGCCCACTCCCCTACTCGATCAGTTAGCCGAAAACGACCTGTTCATAGGTATACCGGCCATTGCGACAAATCGTCCTTGCCGCCACCTCTCACCCCTACGAGAATCGAGCCACGACACCGTTCCCTGAAGAAGGATTGCGTCATGATGTACGCCGATTTGATTGACCAGGAAGACCTGTTGGGCCAACTGAAGTCGTTGGGTTTTCAAGTACCGAACGGCGCCACCGCCGAGCAGGCTTGCGAGTGTGCAGTGCGGGGGTTGAACAACGAACGGGCCATTGAGCTGCGCACAATGGTCAAGCAGATGTACACCAGCAGCGCGACGATCCTGCCGGCTGTGCGCCAGGCCATCGACAGGCAATTGTTGCCGGCGTTGGCGGAGTTTCAGCAGAGCCGTAGCGCCTGACAGTACGCCTTCGCGGGCAAGCCCGCTCCCACAAGGATCTGCCGTGTGACATAGTTTGTATTCACACATCAAATCCCTGTGGGAGCCGGCTTGCCCGCGATGATGGCCTCTCGGTTTAGAGCCTTACACTCGCAAACGTCGACTCGTTCCGCGCCTGACTCAACGCCGACAACGGTCCCGACAACGGCGACAGCACCAAGGCTTGCGGCAGCGGCATCATCGCCACTTGCTGCGTGGTATTGGAACCTACGCGCTCGTCACGCGGCGGGATGCCGAAGTATTCGCGGTAGCACTTGGAGAAGTGCGGCGTAGACACAAAACCGCACACCGACGCCACTTCGATGATCGACATCGGCGTTTGCTTGAGCAACTGCCGGGCGCGGATCAAGCGCAGTTTCAGGTAGTAACGCGACGGCGAACAGTGCAGGTATTTCTGGAACAACCGCTCGAGCTGACGACGCGACACAGCGACATACACCGCCAGTTCGTCGAGGTCGATCGGTTCTTCCAGATTGGCCTCCATCAGCGCGACGATTTCCTGCAGTTTCGGCTGATTGGTACCAAGCATGTGCTTGAGCGGCACGCGCTGGTGATCCTGCTCGTTGCGGATGCGTTCGTAGACGAACATTTCCGAGATCGCGGCCGACAGTTCACGTCCGTGATCGCGGCTGATCAGGTGCAGCATCATGTCCAGCGGCGCAGTGCCGCCTGAGCTGGTGAAGCGGTTACGGTCGAGGGTGAACAGTCGAGTGCTCATGGCCACACGCGGAAACGCTTCCTGCATCGAGGCCAGGCATTCCCAGTGCACGCTGCAATCAAAACCGTCCAGCAGGCCGGCGCACGCCAGGGCCCAGCTGCCGGTGCAGACCGCACCGAGACGACGGGACTGACGCGCCTGGCTTTGCAACCACGACACGTGCTCACGGGTGACAGTGCGCTGAATGCCGATGCCGCCGCAGACAATGATGGTGTCGAGCGCCGGGGCTTTGTGCATGGAGCAATCGGGGGTGATCTGCAGACCGTCACTGGCCCAGACCTGACCGCCATCCACGGTAAGTGTGGTCCAGCGATACAGCTCGCGACCGGACAATTGGTTGGCCATGCGCAGGGGTTCCACTGCGGAGGCCAGAGAAATCAGCGTGAAATTGTCCAGCAGCAAAAAGCCGATGGATTGAGGCGCACGGTTCTGGGGTTGGGCCCCGGAGTTGGACGTCGTCATCGCGGTATCTCCTCACACAAAGCGGGTGATGGCCTCAGGCGGAGGCTCTTGTTATTGCCATCGTTCTCGCGTGGGAGACGGGCTTTGTAATGACAGAGCAATTGCCATGCCTAAAATTGAATGCGCGTTCAATAACTCCTGAAAACGACGTCGGGATGTGTCTGGATATGACGCGCGGGGAGTAGGGTTTAAAAGTGCCATCAGGCGAGGCAAGTGCGCTGCCCCGATGCGTGTGAGCAAATCGGTAGCACTTGTGGGAACAGGGCTACGGCGCGTTCTGAAAGAGTGTCACCACAAGCACAGGTGACAGGCGGTAATGGTCAACCTGGATCCCGGATCTCAGGCAAGGCGCTTATCTGTAAGCGACGCGCCAAAAGGTGGCGCGTTTTGGATCGGGTGTTCAGTTAGCGCGCAGTTTTGACTGGTGGGACGCTATCGCTGGCAAGCCAGCTCCCACAGGTTTTTCGGTGTGCCTGGAATCTGTTTCATACCAAAGATCCCTGTGGGAGCTGGCTTGCCAGCGATAGGATCAACGCGGTCTCAACACTCAACCGCACTCACCGCCAACCCGCCCCGCGATGTCTCTTTATATTTGTCATGCATGTCCGCCCCCGTATCACGCATGGTGCGGATTACCCGGTCCAGCGAGATAAAGTGCTGACCATCCCCACGCAACGCCATTTGCGCCGCATTGATCGCTTTCACCGCCGCAATCGCATTGCGCTCGATGCACGGCACCTGCACCAGCCCACCCACCGGGTCGCAAGTCAGACCGAGGTTGTGCTCCAGGCCGATTTCCGCCGCGTTGCACAGTTGTTCTGGTGTCGCGCCGAGAATCTCCGCCAGGCCGGCCGCCGCCATTGCGCAGGCGGATCCGACTTCCCCCTGGCAGCCGACTTCGGCACCGGAGATTGACGCGTTCTTCTTGCACAGGATCCCGACCGCCGCAGCGCCGAGGAAATAGTCGACGACATTGGCGTCGGTCACCGCTTCGCTGAACTTCATGAAGTAATGCAGGACTGCCGGGATGATGCCCGCCGCGCCGTTGGTCGGTGCCGTGACCATGCGCCCGCCGGCAGCGTTTTCTTCGTTGACCGCCAGGGCGAACAGATTCACCCACTCCATGGCGCTCAGGGTCGAGCCGATGACATTGGGCTTGCCCAGTTCCTGCAGGCTGCGATGTAACCTGGCGGCACGACGGCGAACGTTCAGGCCGCCCGGCAGGATGCCTTCGTGCTTGAGGCCCTGTTCAACGCAATCCTGCATGGCCCGCCACAGCTTCATCAAACCGCTGCGGATTTCGTCTTCGCTACGCCAGACCTTCTCGTTGGCCAACATCAATTCGGCCACGCGCAGGTTGTGCGTCTGGCAAAGACTGAGCAATTCGGCCGCACTGGAAAAGTCGTAAGGCAATACGGTGCGATCCATGTCCACCACGCCGCTGCTGGCTTGCGCCTCATCCACGACAAAACCGCCGCCGACGGAATAGTAGGTGTCACGGTGCAGCTCGCCGGCGTCGCCTTCGACAATCAGTGTCATGGCGTTGGGATGAAACGGCAGGTTCTCATCGATCAGGCGCATGTCCCGCGCCCACATGAACGGCACCGGTAAACGACCATCCAGCAGCAACTCATTGGTTTCACGCAGGGTGGCGATGCGGATGCCGATTTGCGACGGATCGATCGCGTCCGGCCACTCGCCCATCAACCCCATGATCACGGCGTTGTCGCTGCCATGCCCGATGCCTGTGGCCGATAGCGAGCCATACAGCTGAACTTCGACGCGCCGCACTTGCTCCAAAAGACCCTGTTCGCGCAAACCTTGCACGAACAGCGCTGCGGCGCGCATCGGCCCCACAGTGTGCGAACTGGAAGGGCCAATGCCGATTTTGAACAGGTCGAAAACGCTGATAGCCATTACTGCAGAACTCCTGGATATGCCCAACTCCAGACGCAAAAGCGCCCAGTGACGGAGCTGCTACGCTCAAGCTGCAATCCGCCGATATGGCTGCATCATCAGGCTTTTACCCTGTCGTTCGGCGTCTCTAACCGACGCACTCTTGTCCACGAACGCCGCAGGTCGTACACGCTGCGTTTTCGCCGTTTTTTTACGGTGCAGAGGAACAAAGGGGGCTAAAAAAAGCTGTAAACGACGTCACCGACACTGGATGCGACCCTCCCTGTACTGGATACGACGCACCCTGTAGGCGTCTGATTTTCACTGGTACATGATCGTATCGACTCGATTGCAAGGCGCCGCGGTAGAGCTGTCCCCAAAAACGCCATCCAACCGCAACCTATAAGTGCGGTGGTCCAGTCGGAACACTGCCAAAAAAAACACCAAGGAGTCAGTCAATGAAAGGTTCCCCGTCGTTGTTGTTGGCCGCCATGCTTAGTCTGCCGGTTCTGGCGCAAGCTGCAGAACCGGCCCAATGCAGCACCGTAAACTTCTCCGATGTCGGCTGGACCGACATCACCGTCACCACCGCGACCACCAGCGTCGTCCTCGACGCACTGGGCTACAAGACCAAAACCACAATGATTTCCGTGCCGGTGACCTACAAGTCCCTGGCCGACGGCAAGAACATGGACGTGTTCCTGGGTAACTGGATGCCGACCATGGAAAACGACATCAAGGCTTATCGCGATGCCGGTACCGTGGACACCCTGCGCGCCAACCTGGAAAACGCAAAATACACACTCGCCGTCCCGGAAGAGTTGTATAACAAAGGTCTGAAAGATTTCGCCGACATCGCCAAGTTCAAGAAAGAACTCGACGGCAAGATCTACGGCATCGAGCCTGGCAACGACGGCAACCGTCTGATCCAGAGCATGATCGACAAGAACGCCTTCGGCCTCAAAGACGCCGGCTTCAAGGTGGTCGAGTCCAGCGAGGCAGGCATGCTCTCGCAAGTCGATCGTGCACAGCGGCGCAACACCGCCGTGGTGTTCCTGGGCTGGGAACCACACCCGATGAACACTCGATTCAAGATGAAGTACCTGACCGGCGGTGACGATTATTTCGGCCCGAACTTTGGTCAGGCGACCATCTACACCAACACCCGCAAGGGCTATGCACAGGAATGCAGCAACGTCGGTCAACTGCTGAAGAACCTGCAGTTCACCCTGAACATGGAAAGCACGCTGATGGGCAACGTCCTGGACGACAAGATGAAGCCTGACGCGGCCGCCAGGGCCTGGCTGAAAAAGAATCCACAGGTGCTCGATACCTGGCTCGCTGGCGTGACCACCATTGACGGTAAACCTGGCCTGGAAGCCGTGAAAGCCAAGCTCGCTCAGTAAAATCGCTTACGCCGGGCGACCTCGGTCGTCCGGGCTGTTTTTTCCTTGCATGCGGACGTTCACTACCATGCTGATTGATCAGAAAATCCCTTTAGGCCAGTACATCGCAGGCTTCGTTGAATGGTTGACGCAACACGGCGCCAACACCTTCGACGCCATCGCCGTGTCACTGGAAACGATGATCCACGGCGTGACTTTTGCGCTGACCTGGTTCAACCCGCTGGCATTGATCGGCCTTATCGCACTCCTCGCACATTTCATTCAACGCAAATGGGGACTGACGGTTTTCGTCATCGCCTCCTTCCTGCTGATCCTCAATCTGGGGTACTGGCAGGAAACCATGGAAACCCTTGCCCAGGTGTTGTTCGCCACCCTGGTCTGCGTGGTCATCGGCGTGCCGTTGGGCATCGTCGCCGCGCACAAACCGATGTTCTACACACTGATGCGTCCGGTGCTCGATCTGATGCAGACCGTACCGACCTTCGTGTACCTCATTCCTACCCTGACCCTCTTCGGGCTGGGCGTGGTTCCAGGCCTCATTTCCACGGTGGTGTTCGCGATTGCCGCGCCTATCCGCCTGACCTACCTGGGTATTCGTGATGTTCCCGCAGAACTGATGGACGCCGGTAAAGCCTTTGGCTGCTCGCGCCGTCAACTGCTTGCGCGCATAGAACTGCCCTACGCCATGCCGAGCATCGCGGCCGGCATCACCCAGTGCATCATGCTGTCGTTGTCGATGGTGGTGATCGCGGCACTGGTGGGCGCCGATGGCCTGGGCAAACCCGTGGTCAACGCACTGAACACTGCTGATATCGCCCTGGGCTTCGAAGCGGGCCTGGCGATCGTACTGCTGGCGATCATGCTCGACCGTATCTGCAAACAACCCGACGCTAAAGTAGGGGGTGACGCATGAGCATTATTCGCTTCGAAGACGTCGACGTAATTTTCTCCAAAGACCCGCGAGAAGCACTCAAGCTTCTCGACCAAGGCATGACGCGCGACCAGATCCTGAAAAAAACCGGACAAATCGTTGGCGTTGAAAAAGCCAGCCTGGACGTCGAAAAGGGCGAAATCTGCGTCTTGATGGGCCTGTCCGGTTCCGGCAAGTCCAGCCTGCTGCGCTGCATCAACGGCCTGAACACGGTCAGCCGTGGCAAGTTGTTTGTGGAGCACGAAGGCAAGCAGATCGATATCGCGTCCTGTACTCCGGCAGAGCTGAAAATGATGCGCACCAAGCGCATCGCGATGGTGTTCCAGAAGTTCGCCCTGATGCCGTGGCTGACGGTGCGCGAGAACATCAGCTTCGGCCTGGAGATGCAGGGTCGGCCGGAGAAGGAACGCAAGAAACTGGTCGATGAAAAACTCGAACTGGTGGGCCTGACTCAATGGCGTAACAAGAAGCCTGATGAACTGTCCGGCGGCATGCAGCAACGTGTCGGTCTCGCCCGGGCACTGGCGATGGACGCCGACATTCTGCTGATGGACGAACCGTTCTCTGCACTCGACCCGCTGATCCGCCAGGGCCTGCAAGACGAACTGCTGGAACTGCAAAGCAAGCTCAACAAAACCATCGTGTTCGTGAGCCACGACCTTGATGAAGCGCTGAAGCTGGGCAGCCGTATCGCCATCATGAAAGACGGTCGGATCGTGCAGTACAGCAAGCCGGAAGAAATCGTTCTCAACCCGGCGGACGACTACGTGCGGACCTTTGTCGCCCACACCAACCCGTTGAACGTGCTGTGCGGTCGCAGCCTGATGCGCACGCTGGATAACTGCAAACGCATCAACGGCTCGGTCTGTCTCGATCCGGGTGGCGATTCGTGGCTGGACCTGGCTGAAGGCAACACGATCAAGGGCGCCCGCCAGAACGGTGAGAGCCTTGACCTGCAGAACTGGGTGCCGGGGCAAGCGGTCGATGGTCTGGGTCGCCGGCCAACGCTGGTGGACTCGAACATCGGCATGCGTGATGCGCTGCAGATTCGCTATCAGACCGGGAACAAGCTGGTGCTGCACGACAACCATCATGTGGTGGGCATTCTTGGGGACAGCGAGCTGTATCACGCGCTGCTCGGCAAGAACCTGGGGTAAGGACCCCGGACACAAAAACGCCGCGAGAGGATCGCGGCGTTTTTGTTAGTGCAGATATTGAGCTGTAAACGCGGACTACTGTGGCGAGGGAGTTTACTCCCGCTGGGTTGCGAAGCAGCCCCAAAACCGGGCACCGCAATGGTTCACAAACACCGCATTATCCGGGTGTACGACTGCTGCGCAGCCGAGCGGGAGTAAACTCCCTCGCCACAATGGATCTGCGGTGCAGCTGCTTGCACCGCATTACCTCAAGTCTCAGCTATACACCCGGCCAAGGAGCTGCCGATGGCTTTCAAACTGATCGAGCACGTCACGGGTGATCTGTTCGTGGGTGAAGCCCATCAAGTCATAGTCCTGGCTGCCGTTGTGCAGGTACACCTCGGCGCGGTAGTAACGCTGGCGGGTCTCATCGGACTGAGCCGATTCGGTCGGCGTCGCCAGGTAACCATCCAGGCTCACTTCGTAGACAAAAGGGTTGCCCTCTTCCATCTCGATCCGCAGGCCCATGCAGCGTTTGGACTTGCCCACCAGCGTCTGAACTTCCAGACCTTGCGCGCGCATCTGCGCAGCGGCCTCTTCCAGCGCCGGGGTGACTTGTTTGTCCATGAAACGCTGCACGATCGACTGGTTCGGCTGCAAATCCAGCTGCGTCAGACGCTCGCTGAACCCACGTCGACCACGCGCGGCAAGCTCCGCCTGCTCCTGTTCGATCTGCACGTCCTGGCGCATGGCCTTGTGCAAGCCGAACATGAAGAACACCAGCACCACCGAGAACGGCAGACCGGCCAGCACCACCATGGTTTGCATGGCTTCGAAGTTACCGGCGAACAGCAGGCCGATGGTCACCAGGGTGATCACCGCCGACCAGAAAATCCGCAGCCAGTGCGGCGCATCTTCATCGACATTGCCGCCCTTGCACGAAAGGTTCGCCATCATCACCGCGCCGGAATCCGCCGGGGTCAGGAACAAGACGAAACCCACGAAGATCGACACGCCGATCACCACTTTCGAAGCAGGGTAATGCTCAAGCAACTGGTAGATCGCCATGGACGGCTGTTCCAGCGCCGTCTTCCCGAGCTCCACCGCCCCATGGTTCATCACCAGGTCCAGCGCCGAGTTACCGAAGATCGACAGCCACGCCAGGGTGAAGCCCAGTGGAATCAGCAGCACGCCGGCCACCAGTTCGCGCACCGTACGACCACGGGAAATACGCGCGATGAACATGCCTACAAATGGCGCCCAGGAAATCCACCAGGCCCAGTAGAACAGGGTCCACAGGCCCATCCAGCGTTCGGTTTTCTCGGCACTGCCCTCATACACATACAGGTCGAAGGTTTTCAGCACGATACCGTTGAGGTAATCACCAACGTTCTGCACAAAGCCGTTGAGCAGGTGCAGGGTCGGGCCGAACAGCAGGACGAAGATCAACAGGCCGCTGAACAGCACGATGTTCAGGTTGGACAGACGGCGAATGCCGTTTTCCACACCGGACACCGCGGCGATGGTCGCCACGGTGCTCATCACGATGATCACGATCAGCAGGTTGGTGTTGCTGTGTTCCATGCCGAACAGGTTTTCCAGCCCGGAGGACACTTGCAGCGAACCAATCCCCAGGTTCGTCACCAGGCCCAACAGGGTCACGAACATGCCAAACCCGTCTACCGCATGGCCGGCCGCGCCTTTGACCCAACGCTCGCCGACCAGCGGATACAGCGCCGAACGCAACGCCAGCGGCTGGTTGTGACGGTAGGCAAAGTAAGCAACGGCCAGACCGACCAGCGCATAGATTGCCCAGCCATGCAGGCCCCAGTGCAGGAATGTCAGCTGAACGGCCTGACGAGCGGCCATGTTGCTGGCGGCCACGCCTTCCGGCGGGTTGAAGTAGTGATCCAGCGGCTCGGAAGCGCCGAAGTACAGCAGCGAAATGCCGATACCCGACGAGAACAGCATCCCCGCCCAGGCACCGTAGCTGAAGTCCGGCGTGTCGTCCTTGCTGCCCAGCTTGAGTTTTCCATAAGACGAAAACGCCAGGCCGACGACAAATACCAGATAGGCAGCAATCACCACCATGTAGTACCAGCCGAAGCTGCGGGACAACCAGGCTTGAGCAATACCGAGCACCCTGCCCGCCTCTTGCGGGGCGATGATCAGAATGGCGGTCAACAGCAGAACCAGCGCGGTAGAGGTGTAGAACACCCAACCGTTGACCGTCACCTTCTCGGGTGGGGTCTTTATTAGAGAGGCAGAACTCATGGCACAGAAGCTCCGGGCAGTGCGAGAGAAGGACACAAGGCAACGCGATACCCGACCAATCGGTTAGTTGGCAGCCGACCGGCGGGTGATATAAAGACACCCCGAAAATGCCCGAAAGCCCAGAAGCACCGTGGCGTATAGGTTTCGAGCGGTTTTGGATGTCGGTTTATCGCCATTCACACGTAGGAAAAATCTGTAAATAGCGACGATTTGTCGCAGAGCTTATTCTTTGTTGATTGAACGTTCAATCAAAACAAAATAGACTGGCCCTCAATCCGATAGACGTTCGACGTCTGCCGGAAGGCCTAAGGAGATGTGCAAGATGCCCAAGGTCGGTATGCAACCCATCCGCCGTCAGCAGTTGATCGAAGCCACATTGCTGGCCGTCGATCAGGTTGGAATGGGGGACGCCAGCATTGCGCTGATCGCCCGTTTGGCCGGTGTCTCGAACGGCATCATCAGTCACTATTTTCAGGACAAGAATGGCCTGATCGCCGCCACGATGCGGTATCTGATGAGCGTCCTTAGCGAGAACGTCACCGCGCGCCGCCTGGCGCTGACAGATGAAAGCCCGCGGGCGCATCTGCAGGTGATCATCGAAGGCAACTTCGACGCCAGCCAGGTCAATGGCCCGGCAATGAAAACCTGGCTGGCCTTTTGGGCCACCAGCATGCACCAGCCGTCTTTGCACAGGTTGCAGCGGATTAACGATCACCGCCTGTATTCCAACCTGTGCTGCCAGTTCCGCCGTGTATTGCCGCTCAACGACGCGCGCAGTGCAGCTCGGGGCCTGGCAGCCCTCATTGATGGCTTGTGGTTGCGCGGCGCACTGTCGGGAGATGCTTTCGACACTGAGCAGGCGCAACAGATCGCTTACGAATACATGGATATCCAATTGGCCAAGCAGGTGAGTTAGAGCACACATAAACGCTCAACCCCTGAACTGCTACCGATCGGTGTTGCCACAACCATATGGCATCACCGCGGTGGTTACCGCCAACCTACTGATGCTCTTGCGAGGACTTTATGGCCCGTTTCGAACTGCAAAAACTTTACATTGATGGCGGCTACAGTGACGCCAGCAGCGACGCTACATTCGAAGCCATCAACCCGGCTAACGGTGAAGTCCTCGCAAACGTCCAGCGTGCGACCAAGGAAGACGTTGAACGCGCCGTGGTCAGCGCCGAAAAGGGCCAGAAAATCTGGGCCGCGATGACCGCCATGGAGCGTTCGCGCATCCTGCGTCGTGCCGTGGACATCCTGCGCGAGCGCAACGATGAACTGGCCGCCCTGGAAACCCTGGACACCGGCAAGTCGTTCTCCGAAACCAAGTACGTCGACATCGTCACCGGCGCTGACGTGCTGGAGTACTACGCGGGCCTGGTTCCGGCCATCGAAGGCGAGCAGATTCCGCTGCGCACCACTTCTTTCGTTTATACCCGTCGCGAGCCGCTGGGCGTTGTGGCCGGTATCGGCGCGTGGAACTACCCGATCCAGATCGCCTTGTGGAAATCCGCGCCAGCCCTGGCAGCCGGTAACGCAATGATCTTCAAGCCAAGTGAAGTCACTTCCCTGACCACGCTGAAACTGGCCGAGATCTACACCGAAGCCGGCGTTCCGGCTGGCGTGTTCAACGTACTGACCGGCAGCGGCCGTGAAGTCGGCACCTGGCTGACCGAACACCCACGCATCGAAAAGATCTCCTTCACCGGCGGCACCGACACCGGCAAAAAGGTCATGGCCAGCGCTTCCAGCTCGTCGTTGAAAGACGTGACCATGGAACTGGGCGGCAAATCCCCGCTGATCATTTTCGACGACGCCGACCTCGATCGCGCCGCCGACACGGCCATGATGGCCAACTTCTACAGCTCCGGTCAGGTCTGCACCAACGGCACTCGCGTGTTCGTACCGACTCACCTGAAAGCGGCCTTCGAAGCCAAGATCGCTGAGCGCGTAGCGCGCATCCGCATCGGCAACCCGGAAGACGAGAACACCAACTTCGGCCCGCTGGTCAGCTTTGCCCACATGGAAAGCGTGCTGGGTTACATCGCCAAAGGTAAGGAAGAAGGCGCTCGCGTCCTGTGCGGCGGCAGCCGTCTGACCGAAGGCGACCTGGCCAAAGGCGCATTTGTGGCACCGACCGTGTTCACCGACTGCACCGACGAGATGACCATCGTTCGCGAAGAAATCTTCGGCCCGGTCATGGCGATCCTGACCTACGACACCGAAGACGAAGTGATCCGTCGTGCCAACGACACTGATTTCGGCCTGGCTGCCGGTATCGTCACCAAGGACCTGAACCGCGCCCACCGCGTGATTCATCAACTGGAAGCCGGTATCTGCTGGATCAACGCCTGGGGCGAGTCCGACGCCAAGATGCCGGTCGGTGGCTACAAACAGTCGGGCGTGGGCCGTGAAAACGGCATCAGCTCGCTGAACAACTTCACACGCATCAAATCGGTACAGGTCGAACTGGGCGATTACGCCTCGGTGTTCTGATCTGACGCGGTGCGGAGCGGCCATTGTGGCGAGGGAGCTTGCTCCCGCTGGGCTGCGAAGCAGCCCCACTCCAGGCACCGCATCCCTTCAGTCAGAACACGGTCGCTGATTTTGCGACTGCTGTGCAGCCGAGCGGGAGCAAGCTCCCTCGCCACAAGTAGGTGGCAGCTCGGTCACCGCGACCTGAACCAACTTCAAAGAGGGTGCATTCAATGTCCCAAGAATTCGATTACATCATCATCGGTGCCGGCTCGGCCGGTAATACCCTGGCGACCCGTCTGACTGAAGACGAAGGCGTCACCGTCCTGCTGCTCGAAGCAGGCGGGCCGGATTACCGTCTGGACTTCCGCACGCAAATGCCCGCCGCCTTGGCGTTTCCGCTGCAAGGCCGTCGCTACAACTGGGCCTACGAAACCGATCCAGAGCCACACATGGACGGCCGCCGGATGGAATGCGGTCGCGGCAAGGGCCTGGGTGGTTCTTCGCTGATCAACGGCATGTGCTACATCCGCGGCAACGCGATGGACTACGACAACTGGGCCAAACTGCCAGGTCTTGAAGACTGGGACTACCTGAACTGCCTGCCGTATTTCCGCAAGGCCGAAACCCGCGACATCGGTCCGAACGACTACCACGGTGGCGACGGTCCGGTCAGCGTGACCACGCCGAAAGCGGGCAACAACCCGTTGTTCCATGCGATGGTTGAAGCAGGCGTGCAAGCCGGTTACCCGCGCACCGAAGACCTCAACGGTTATCAGCAGGAAGGTTTCGGCCCGATGGACCGTACCGTGACGCCGAACGGTCGTCGCGCCAGCACCGCTCGCGGTTACCTGGACACGGCCAAAAAGCGCTCGACCCTGACCATCGTCACCCACGCCCTGACCGACAAGATCCTGTTTGAAGGCAAACGTGCAGTGGGTGTGCGTTACCTGATCGGCGCGGCTGAAGAGCGCATTGAAGCCCGCGCTCGCAAGGAAGTGCTGCTGTGCTCCGGCGCCATCGCCTCGCCGCAGATTCTGCAACGCTCCGGCGTCGGCCCGGCCGAACTGCTGAACAAGCTCGACATCCCGGTGGTCCACGACCTGCCAGGCGTCGGTGAAAACCTGCAGGATCACCTTGAGCTGTACCTGCAATACGCGTGCACCCAACCGGTCTCGCTGTACCCGTCGCTGCTCTGGTACAACCAGCCAGCCATTGGCGCCGAGTGGCTGTTCAACGGCACCGGCATCGGCGCGAGTAATCAGTTTGAAGCGGGCGGTTTCATCCGTACTCGCGAAGATTTCGATTGGCCGAACATCCAGTACCACTTCCTGCCGGTTGCCATTAACTACAACGGCAGCAACGGTGTGAAAGAGCACGGTTTTCAGGCGCACATGGGTTCCATGCGTTCGCCGAGCCGTGGTCGCATCCAGGCCAAGTCCAAGGATCCGCGCGAGTACCCGAGCATCCTGTTCAACTACATGGCCACCGAACAGGACTGGCAGGAATTCCGCGACGGCATCCGCCTGACCCGCGAAATCATGCAGCAGCCGGCGCTGGATGCTTTCCGTGGCCGGGAAATCAGCCCGGGCATCGACGTGCAATCCGATGAGCAGCTGGACAAGTTCATCCGCGAACACGCCGAAACCGCGTTCCACCCGTCCTGCTCGTGCAAGATGGGCACCGACGAAATGGCCGTGGTCGATGGCGAAGGTCGTGTGCATGGCATGCAAGCCCTGCGTGTGGTCGATGCTTCGATCATGCCGATCATCACCACCGGCAACCTGAATGCGCCAACGATCATGATCGCCGAGAAAATCGCCGACAAGATCCGCGGCCGCCAGCCTCTGCCGCGCAGCACGGCTGATTACTATGTGGCCGGTGATGCACCGGTGCGTGGCAAGCCGATGCGGGATGTGAGCCTTACTGCTCAGTAATAGTTAGCGCCGTTGTCTCAGAAAAACCGTCAACCTCCATAGGCTGGCGGTTTTTTTTCGTCTAGCACAAGCTGGCGCAGCAAACCACAATCTTCATATCAAGCAACTAAAAACCTTTTATCAACTCTTCACAAAACTAGTAACACTTGTATTTACACACAACAAAAAACTTCTTCTATTATCCGCTCCCGCTTTAGTCAGACACCAAACAGTTTTATGAAAAATATTGCTTTTCACTGCTCCGATACCGATATAAGTTTCTTTCGAAAAACAATATCCAACGAAAAAGCAATTACACTGGACTTCGGCTATTTAAGTGGCGCCATTGGGTCTTGGTGGAAAAAAAATAACAACCAAGGCACACACACCCGCCAGCAAGCGAACAACTCGACGTTCACCACTACTCCTCGACTGTTGTTCCGAAGCAAAGGCCCTCGAAAGCAATACTACTCGCTGGATGAGACAGCTTATACGCGGGAGGCCTGTTAATGCCTACTCCCGACTCATCCGTTCGAGTTTCAGCTGGTAACGTATTCAAGGAGGGGGCACGAGACGCGATCACGTTTGGCGTCGCATTCATTTTTCTTTACTTATCAATTGGTATTCTCAGCGCTACGCAATCATTGTCCCTAGGGCAAGCCCTCGCAACGACCCTGCTAATATTTTCTACACCGCTGCAGTTCCTACTCATACAAAACTATAACGATGGATGGATATTGCTTCCCATCATTGTGGCACTCAATGCTCGCTTCGTGCTGCTCTCCGCCACACTTACCCCCTATATAAGAAAGACTTCATCCCTAAAAATAATGGCTTCTTTGGTTTTTATCACACCGTCGATATTCACCGGATGTCTCACACGATTCAAACGTCGAACCGACCACCCTTTCACTTATTTTATCGGCCTAGGCCTGCCAATATTTGGCGTATCAGTTATTTGCACCTATATTGGTTTCATCGCCGGCGCAGGATTGGCCTCACCGCTAATCTTTGCCGCCATGACACTCCTGTTACCGCTACAGTTCACAGCCTTGGCCGGCAAGCATTGGCCTCATTATGCGGAAGTATCAAGTTATTGGATGGGCTTCATCGGTGCTCCACTGCTGGTTTACCTATTCAAGGATTACAGTTTGTTATGCACACCTTTTATAATCGGCGGATTGATCGTACTGATTGAAAACAATTACAAAAAACGAGTTCCTGCATGACAATCGGGCTTCTTATTACATTCTCCGCCCTTACCGCCTTTGCATTTCGTGCTCTGCCTTTCGCTTTTAAAAATAGCGCGGCACTCACGCAAACCCAAGGTTCCTTCTATCGATTCATCAGCTACAGCGCGCAAGCCATGTTGGGGGTTATTATTTACGACACCGCGTTCGGGAAGAGAGATGCACTAACACTGATAGAGCAGTTTCAAGTTATAGATGCTCTGAAGCTGTTCTTGCTCGTAGGTACTTTTATCGCGGTCGCCACAACAAAGAAAATCCTGCCTTCGTTTTTTTTAAGCTTATCGATTTATCTGGTAGCGCTCATCGTTCTGGACCCTTGAAATCTGATTTCCCCGACAGAGGAAATGATCGCGAACATGCCGCCACTGAGTGTTCGCGAACGTCAATAATCAGCCATCTTGTCCCACGCGCCCTCTTTACGACGTAATTCTTCCTACACCTCTCCAAGCTTGATCCTACCCCCCGCACAGGCCTAATCTAGCGCCACGCAAACGTTTCACCCCCCTTCGCAACACCGCTGCATCGCCACTCCATACCAAGGAGGTTTCCGAATGTTCGATTTCCACCCCCAGCTCAAGCAGCGCTTTGCTGCCTTGCGCACGGGCGCTGAATTCTTTTCGCTGCGTTATGTGCGCGAGTCCGGCCAGTACCTGTCGGTGCGCAAGAACGTCGCCGAACCTCCGAGCCTGAGCCGTGATGAAGGTGCGATGCTGACGGTCCGGGTTAATGGCGTCGAAGCCTATGCCGCGACCAATGACCTGTCGCAACAAGGCCTGCAAGCCGCGCTCGAAAGAGCCGAGCTACAGGCACGGCACCTCAAGCCTCACGCGCTGCTGGACCTTCGTGAACAAGCCGTTTCCAGCGACCGAGCCGATTATTTTTCGCCGAACCTCGACCAGCCTTTCCCGTCCCTGAGCGACTGCTACCAGTTGCTCGGCGCCGAATCCGCGGCCGTGCCCAAGGACGACCGTCTGGTGAACTGGCAGGTGAGCCTGGGCATTACGCACGTCGAGCAGATCTACCTCAACAGCGCAGGCGCCGAATTGCGCCAGGCCCAGCGCTTTGTCTACCCGGGCCTGGACGTGACCGCCTACGACGGCAATGACAGCCAGACACGCAGCCTCGGCCGCGAAAACTTTGGCCAGCAGGGTGGCGCCGATGTGATCAGCCGCTGTGGACTGGTGGGCGCCGGCCCGCAAGTCGCCGATCAGGCACTGCAGTTGCTCCTCGCGCCGAACACCCCGCAAGGCCCGCGCGACCTGCTGTTGATGCCCGACCAGATGATGCTGCAGATCCATGAGTCCATCGGCCACCCGCTGGAACTGGACCGCATCCTCGGCGATGAGCGCAATTACGCCGGCACCAGCTTCGTCAAGGCGCAAGACTTCGGCCACCTGCAATACGGCTCGAAGCTACTCAACGTGACGTTCGACCCGGACATTCCCGAACAGCTCGCCAGCTACGGTCATGACGACGATGGCACGGCGGCCAGCAAGCAGTTTCTGATCAAGGAAGGCCTGCTCCTGCGTCCGTTGGGCGGCGCCCTTTCGCAGTTCCGTGCCGACATGGACGGCGTTGCCAACAGCCGTGCCTGTGGCTGGAACCGCCCACCGATCGATCGCATGGCCAACCTCAATATCGAGCCCGGTGATCAACCGCTGGCGCAGCTGATCGGCAACATTGAGCACGGCATCCTGATGAGCACCAACCGTTCGTGGTCCATTGACGATGCGCGCAACAAGTTCCAGTTCGGCTGTGAATGGGGTCAGTTGATCGAGAATGGCGAGCTCAAAGGCGTGGTGAAAAATCCCAACTATCGGGCCATTTCCGCGCACTTCTGGAAAAGCCTGAGCGCCGTCGGCGATGCCAGCACCTTCAAGGTCCTGGGCACACCGAACTGCGGCAAGGGCGAGCCGAATCAGGTCATCCGCGTCGGTCATGCTTCGCCCGCGTGTGTGTTCAGCCATGTGGATGTGTTTGGAGGAGACGCCTGATGAGTTTGTCTAAAAACCAGGCCGAGTCGTTCAAAGCCTTGGTCAACTGGTTGCGCGATGCCATTCGCGAGCCGGAACAATTCACTCTCAGCTACGCCGCCGAGTCTTCTGCCTTTGTGCGTTTCAACCACGCCAAAGTGCGCCAGGCCGGCCAGGTGCAGCAGGCGAGTATCGGCTTCAAGTTGATCAACGAAGGTCGCCATGCGGACCTCGACATCACGCTGTCGGGTGATGCGCAGGTTGACCTGCAGCGTCTCGCCGAAGGGCTGCAACAGTTGCGCGAGACGTTGCCGCTGCTGCCGAAAGATCCCTACCTGCTGCTCAACTTCAACGGCTGGCAGAGCAAGAACGTGCAGGATCATCCGTTACCCGACACCGAGCAGGTGGTCGCTGAAATCACCCAGGCTGCTGAAGGCCTGGACCTGGTTGGTTTCTACGCCGCAGGCCCGATCAGTCGCGGGTTTGCCAGTTCTGCGGGCGCGTTCGGGTGGCATCAGGCCAACAGTTTCAACTTCGATTTCAGCCTGTTCCATGAAAACGGCCAGGCAGTGAAAGCCAGCTACGCCGGGCACGACTGGAGCAGCGACGGGTTCGCCAAGCGTTTCCAGCAGGCCCGCGAGCAGTTGGAATTTCTCGGTCGCCCATTGCGCACGTTGGCACCCGGTCAGTACCGCGCGTATCTGGCCCCGGCCGCGCTGGAAGAAATCATGGGCATGCTGAGCTGGGGCGGGTTCTCGGCGCAGTCGATCGCCAGCAAGAGCAGCCCGTTGCAGAAGCTCTACGCTGGAGATCAGGCCTTCAGCCCGCTGGTGTCGCTGGACGAGAAAGTCAGTGGTTCGTTAAGCCCGGCGTTTTCGGGTGAAGGCTATCCACGCAGTGACCTGAAGCTGATTACTGATGGTCAGGCCGGCGATCAATTGGTGAGTTCTCGCAGCGCCGCCGAATATGGTCTGACCGCCAATGGCGCCGGCGGCGGTGAGTCGCCCGGCGCACTGAACATGGCGGCCGGAACCTTGCCGAATGCGGACATTCTCAAGCAACTGGGCACCGGTCTGTACATCAGTAACTTGTGGTATCTGAACTACTCGGACCAGCCGGGTGCGCGCATGACGGGCATGACCCGGTTCGCGACATTCTGGGTCGAGAACGGCGAAATCCAGGCGCCGGTCAGCACCATGCGTTTTGATGACAGTGCGTACAGCTTGCTGGGATCGCAGCTGGAAGCGTTGACTCAGGAAAGGGAACTCCTGCTGTCGGCCAGCACCTACAGTCAGCGGGCGACGGATTCGGCGCTGTTGCCGGGGGCGTTGATCAGCCGGCTTACTCTAACGCTGTAAACACAGCATCCCAACGCCATGGGAGACCCTGTGGCGAGGGGATTCATCCCCGTTCGGCTGCGAAGCAGTCGTAAAGCCGGCCAACACGGTTTATCTGCTGTGCCGCGTTTTCCGATTTTGGGGGCCGCTGCGCAGCCCAACGGGGATAAATCCCCTCGCCACAGGATCCCCTCGCCACAGCGTCAGCCATGACCTTGCAGCCACTCCAACCCACAAGAGGCCCCATGCCCAACCGCCCACCTCTCGACGCCGTCACCGCCCGCTGGTTGCCGTGGGTTGTCGCCATCGCGTTCTTCATGCAGTCCCTCGACGGGACCATCCTCAACACGGCCCTGCCGGCCATGGCTCGCGATCTGGCGGAAGATCCGCTGCGCATGCAGGGCGTGATCATCGCCTACATGCTCACCGTCGCCTTGCTCATCCCTGCCTCGGGCTGGATCGCCGACCGCTTCGGCACCAAAAAGATATTCTTCGGCGCCATTCTCCTGTTCAGCTTTGGCTCATTGCTCTGCGCCCTGTCGAGCAGCCTGAGCATGCTGATCGGCGCTCGGGTGATTCAGGGCCTGGGCGGTGCGTTGATGTTGCCGGTCGGGCGCCTCGTGGTGCTGCGGGCCTACCCGCGTTCCGAGCTGGTGCGGATCATGGGCTTCATCACCATTCCCGGATTGCTCGGTCCATTGATCGGCCCGACGATGGGCGGCTGGATGGTGGAATACCTGACCTGGCACTGGATCTTTCTGATCAACCTGCCCGTGGGCGCTGTCGGTTGCTACGCCGTTTGGAAATTCATCCCCGACCTGCGCGGCACTGAACGCACCCGTTTCGATAGCCTCGGCTTCCTGCTGTTTGGCGCTGCGATGGTACTGATCACCGTCGCCATGGAAGGCCTGGGCGAACTGCACTTGCCGCACTTGCGCGTGATGCTGTTGCTGTTCGGCGGCATGGCCTGCCTCGCCGCGTATTGGTTACGGGCCGGACGCATCGACAACCCGCTGTTCGCGCCGTCGCTGTTCAAGACTCGGACCTTCGCCGTGGGCATCCTCGGCAACCTGTTCGCCCGACTGGGCAGCGGCGCACTGCCGTTTCTCGTGCCATTGCTGCTGCAAGTGGCACTGGGTTACTCGCCTTCTCAAGCGGGGATGAGCATGCTACCGCTGGCCGCTGCGGCGATGGTTGCCAAGTCGGTGGCACGGCCGCTGATTGAACGGTTGGGCTATCGCATCGTACTGACCGGCAACACGCTGGCACTGGGCGCGATGCTGGCGAGCATGGGCCTGGTCAGCGAGCAGACGCCGTACTGGCTGCTGCTGGGGATGCTGGCGGTTCTCGGGGCGATCAACTCGTTGCAGTTCACGGCAATGAACACCGTGACCCTGATCGACCTCGATGACGCCAGCGCCAGCAGCGGCAACAGCTTGCTGTCGGTGGTCGCGCAGTTGTCCCTGAGCCTGGGTGTTGCGTGTGCAGGTGCGCTGCTCGGTGGGTTTACGGCAGAGGTGGGTAATGACGGGGTGGACACTGTACTGGGCGCATTCCAGCTGACCTTTGTGACGGTCGGAATCATGGCGATGCTGGCTGCGACGATCTTCTCGCAGCTTTCGCCGAACGATGGGAGACGGGCAGTTAACCGCGAACACGACATCGAACACTGACCTGTAGCAGCTGCCGAGGCACGAGGCTGCGTTGCGTGTCCGCAGGACCGCCCTCGGGGGCCGCTTCGCAGCCCAACGCAGCCTCGTACCTCGGCAGCTGCTACAGGGTTAGGTCTCGGGCTTCTACGACTTCTCGTCCGGAAACTGCGGGCTAAAGGCCATGGGACTGATACACTGCGCGACATTTTGTTTTGCAGGCCAGTCCCGTGACCACCATCGCCACCGCTTTTAATACTTTGCCGCTGTCCGCCGCCATGCTGGCTAACCTCGACTCCCTCGGTTATGCCCAGATGACGCCGATCCAGGCGCAAAGCTTGCCGGTGATCCTCAAGGGAATGGACCTGATCGCTCAGGCCAAGACCGGTAGCGGCAAGACCGCCGCCTTCGGTGTCGGCCTGCTGAATCCGATCAATCCGCGCTTCTTCGGTTGCCAGGCACTGGTCATTTGCCCGACTCGTGAGCTCGCCGACCAGGTCGCCAAGGAAATCCGTCGTCTGGCCCGTGCCGAAGACAACATCAAGGTACTGACCCTGTGCGGCGGCGTTGCATTCGGGCCGCAGATCGGTTCGCTGGAGCACGGCGCGCACATCATCGTCGGCACCCCGGGTCGTATCCAGCAGCACCTGCGCAAGGGTTCGCTGATTCTTCACGGCCTGAACACGCTGATCCTCGACGAAGCCGACCGCATGCTCGACATGGGTTTCTACGATTCCATCGAAGAAATCATTGCCCAGTGCCCCGAGCGCCGCCAGACCCTGCTGTTCTCCGCCACGTACCCGGTAGGCATCAAGCAACTGGCGTCGAAGTTCATGCGCAACCCGCAAATCGTGAAGGCCGAGGCGTTCCACGACGACACGCAGATTGAGCAGCGCTTCTACGAAATCTCCCCGGAAGAGCGCATGGACGCCGTGGTCAAAGTCCTCGCGCACCATCGCCCTGCCACTTGCGTTGCATTCTGCTTTACCAAGCAGCAAGTGCAGGAAACGGTTGATCACCTGACCTCCAAAGGCATCTCTGCCGTCGGCCTGCATGGCGATCTGGAGCAGCGTGACCGAGACCAGGTGTTGGCAATGTTCGCCAACCGCAGTACCTCGGTACTGGTGGCCACTGACGTCGCCGCGCGCGGTCTGGACATCGATGCGCTGGACATGGTGATCAACGTCGAACTGGCCCGCGATTCGGAAATCCACATTCACCGTGTTGGCCGTACGGGCCGCGCCGGTGAGAAAGGTATTGCGATCAGTCTGGTTGCTCCGTCCGAAGCGCATCGCGCCCAGGCCATCGAGCAACTGCAGAAGTCGCCGCTGAGCTGGGACCAGTTGGACAACCTCAAATCCCAGGGCGGCGCACCGCTGCTGCCGGTGATGAGCACGCTGGTGATTGGCGCAGGCCGTAAAGACAAGGTTCGTCCGGGCGATATCCTCGGCGCACTGACAGGCGATGCCGGTATTCCGGGCGCCCAGGTTGGCAAGATCGCGATTTTCGACTTCCAGGCGTATGTGGCGGTTGAACGTGGCATCGCCAAGCAAGCCTTGCAGCGCCTGAACGACGGCAAGATCAAAGGCCGTTCGTTGCGCGTTCGTATTCTCTAAAGAACGTCGCTTGCCCTTGTGGGAGCCGGGCTTGCCCGCGATGGCATCGACTCGGTCTGACTGACAGACCGAGTCGATGCCATCGCAGGCAAGCCAGCTCCCACATTTGATTGCATTCCAGCTCAGCCATTGTGTGAGGACACCGTTTTGCGCTCTACCGAAGTCGTGATCATTGGCGCTGGCGCCGCAGGGTTGATGTGTGCGCTGACCGCCGCCGGGCGCGGGCGCAAGGTGATGTTGCTCGACCATGCGAACAAGGCCGGCAAGAAAATCCTGATGTCCGGCGGTGGACGCTGCAATTTCACCAACATGTACACCGAACCGGGCAATTTTCTCTCGCAGAATGAACACTTCTGCAAATCAGCACTGGCCCGATACACCCAATGGGATTTCATCGGGATGGTCGCCAAACACGGCGTGCCTTATCACGAGAAAAAGCTCGGCCAACTGTTCTGCGATAACAAATCCAGTGACATCCTCGAGATGCTGCTCGATGAGTGCAATCAGGTCGGCGTCAGCCTCCACCTGGACACCTCGATCCAGACGATCGAGAAGCTCGTAAACGGTTACCTGCTGGACACCACGCTGGGCCAGATCAGCTGTGAGTCCCTGGTGATCGCCACGGGCGGCCTGTCGATTCCGACCTTGGGCGCTACCGGCTTTGGTTACCAGGTGGCGAAGCAGTTCGGCCACGATCTGTTGCCGACCCGCGCAGGTCTGGTGCCATTCACTATCACCGATCAACTCAAAGAGCTGTGCACCGAGCTGTCCGGTACGTCGGTGGATTGCCTGGTGAGCTGCAACGAGCAGAGTTTCCGCGAGAACATCCTGTTCACCCACCGCGGCCTGAGTGGACCGGCGATTTTGCAGATCTCTTCGTTCTGGGAATCGGGTGACACCGTAGAAATCAATCTGATGCCCGATCACGACGTGCCTGGCTGGCTGCAACAGCAACAGGCCGAGCGCCCGAACAGCGAGTTGAAAACCCTGCTGGGTGAGATCTTCACCAAGAAAATGGCCAACCTGCTGGCGGACAACTGGTTCGTCTCGAAACCGATGAAGCAGTACACCCATGCGGAAATCGCCGACATCGCCGAAAAACTGGCGAGCTGGAAAGTCGTACCCGCAGGCACCGAAGGCTACCGCACCGCCGAAGTGACACTGGGGGGCGTTGATACCCATGAAGTGTCATCCAAGACCATGGAATCGCTGAAAAGCCCTGGTTTGTATTTCATCGGTGAAGTGCTCGATGTGACCGGGCACCTGGGCGGTTTCAATTTCCAATGGGCCTGGGCCTCGGGTTACGCGGCCGCGCAGTACGTCTAACCAATAATACAATCCCTGTGGGAGCTGGCTTGCCAGCGATGGCGGCCTGACAGTCAACAAGGATGTTGGATGTACCGGCCTCATCGCTGGCAAGCCAGCTCCCACAGGTTTCTTTGCCAGTCTGAAAATTTGAGACGGGCGTGGAGCTTTAAAGGAACAAATTTTGCTGCCAGATGTGATCGACGCCATTGCGTCGACGTCATTACTGGCTCAATTTAGCGGCATTGCCTCGGAAGGCCTTCGCACTTCATGTCATCGACCCCACTTCATCAGTCTCTGCGTCGCCTCTGGGCGCTGGATAAATTCAGCTACAGCGTGCGGGTGTTCATCGCCCTGACCGGCAGCATGGCGCTGTGTTGGTATCAGGATGAAATGGGGCTGCTGATCCCGCTGTTCCTGGGGATCATCGCCAGCGCACTGGCCGAGACCGACGACAGTTGGCAAGGCCGCCTCAACGCGTTGGCCGTGACGCTGGTGTGCTTCAGCGTCGCCGCGCTCTCCGTCGAATTGCTGTTCCCCTACCCCATCGTCTTCGTCATCGCCCTGGCACTGGCGAGCTTCGGCCTGACCATGCTCGGCGCCCTGGGCGAGCGCTACGGTGCGATAGCCTCGGCGACACTGATCCTGTCGGTCTACACGATGATCGGCGTGGACCAGCGCGGTGGTGCGGTCACTGACTTTTGGCACGAGCCGCTGCTGCTGGTCGCCGGTGCCGCCTGGTACGGCTTGCTGTCGGTGTTGTGGCAGGCGATGTTTTCCAACCAGCCAGTGCAACAGAGCCTGGCGCGGTTGTTTCGGGAGTTGGGGTTTTACCTGAAGCTGAAATCATCGCTGTTCGAGCCGATCCGTCAGATGGACGTTGAAGCGCGCCGCCTGGAACTGGCCCAACAGAATGGGCGCGTGGTCGCCGCACTGAACGCCGCCAAGGAAATCATTTTGCACCGGGTCGGCAATGGTCGACCGGGTTCGAAAGTCAGTCGCTACCTGAAGCTGTACTTCCTCGCTCAGGACATCCACGAACGCGCCAGCTCCTCGCACTATCCTTACAACGCGCTCGCCGAGGCCTTCTTCCACAGTGACGTGCTGTTCCGATGTCAGCGCCTGCTGCGCCAACAGGGCAAAGCCTGTCGAGCACTGGCCGAATCGATCCAGATGCGTCAACCGTTCATCTACGACGCCAGCTTCGCCGAAGCACTGAGCGACCTGGACGCCTCCCTGGAACACTTGCGCGGCCAGAGCAATCCGGCCTGGCGTGGCCTGTTGCGTTCGTTGCGGGCATTGGCGGCGAACCTGGGCACCCTCGACCGCCTGCTCAGCGATGCCAGCAACCCGGATGCCCTGGCAGACGCCACCGACAGCAGCTTGCTCGACCGCTCGCCCCGCAGCCTCAAGGATGTGTGGATTCGCCTGCGCACGCAGCTGACACCGACCTCTTTGCTGTTCCGCCACGCCCTGCGATTGCCCCTCGCGCTGAGCATCGGCTACGGCATGGTGCATTTGATTCACCCGTCCCAGGGCTACTGGATCATCCTCACCACACTGTTTGTCTGCCAACCGAACTACGGTGCAACGCGACGCAAACTCGGCCAGCGGATCATCGGCACCGCCATCGGCCTGACGGTGGCCTGGGCGCTGTTCGATCTGTTCCCGAACCCCCTGGTTCAGTCGTGCTTCGCCATTGCCGCCGGGGTGGTATTCTTTATCAACCGTACCACCCGCTACACCCTGGCAACCGCCGCGATCACCCTGATGGTGCTGTTCTGCTTCAACCAGGTGGGCGACGGCTACGGGCTGTTTCTGCCAAGGTTGTTCGATACCTTGCTCGGCAGCCTGATTGCCGGCCTGGCGGTGTTCCTGTTCCTGCCGGACTGGCAGGGACGGCGCTTGAACAAAGTGCTGGCGAACACCCTGACGTGCAACAGCATTTACTTGCGCCAGATCATGCAGCAATACGCCGCCGGCAAAAGCGACGACCTCGCCTATCGCCTGGCCCGACGCAACGCCCACAACGCCGACGCAGCCCTGTCGACAACGCTGGCCAACATGCTCATGGAGCCGGGCCATTTCCGTAAGGAGGCGGACGTGGGCTTTCGTTTCCTGGTGCTGTCGCACACCTTGCTCAGTTATTTGTCAGGGCTGGGTGCACACCGTGAGACGCAGCTGCCAGCGGATGTTCGAGAGCATCTGATTGAGGGGGCCGGGGTGAAACTGGCCGCCAGCATTGACGAGATCGCCCAAGGCCTGGCGAGCAAAACGCCGATCGCGATTCAGAGCGATGAGGAAGAGGCACTGGCTAACGAGCTTGAGCAGATGCCGGATGAAATCGATGAAGGGCAGCGGTTGGTGCAGACCCAGCTGGCGTTGATCTGCCGGCAGCTTGGGCCATTGCGGACGTTGGCGGCGCACCTGATCAAGGACACCAGCGCGCAGTGATGGATAGCTTCCTGTAGCAGCTGGCGAAGCCTGCGTTGGGGCGCGAAGCGGCCCTGATTTTCAAGCGGGCATCACAGCGTCTGGACAGCGACCGCTTCGGTCGAGCGCGACCCCGGAGCGGACGCAGCCTTCGGCAGCTGCTACAGGTACTTCTGTACGCGATTTCACATGCCATGCTGCTTCATCAACCGCTCATAACTTCCGTCAGCCTTCATCGCCGCGATCTCGCGATCAAATCCCGCGACGATCTGCTCATGCCTGGGATTCTTCAGGCTGACCAGTATGTGCAGGCTGTTCTCGCTCAGTGGTTTGGGCAGGAATTCCACCGAGTTGCGCACTTTTGAAGATTCCCTGGACAAGTAATAGCGCGCGACGAATTCGTCCTCCAAGGTCAACTTGACCCGGTCGGCCGCGACCATGCGCACTGCCATGGCGAAGTTGTGAACCGGGACTTTCTGCAGCGACGCATCCTCATCGAATGCCGCCGAATAGGCATAACCGCGCACAACCGCAATCGGGTAGGTGTGCAGTTGCTGCAGATTGTTGTACTCGATGGCCACGTCTTTGCGTTTGAGAAAGCGCACCCGGTTAAGCAGGTATTCGCCGGAAAACTGACCGATCTTGGTGCGCTCCTGGTTGTACCAGGCATTCACCAGCACGTCGTAACGTCCCTCGCCGATGCCGAGCAAGGCTCGCGCCCAAGGCACTTGCTCGAAATCGCTGGCATAACCGGCTCGGGCCAATGCGGTGCTGACGATGTCCGTGGCCAGACCGCCGTTAATCAACGTGGCATCCGTAAACGGAGGCCAGGCATCGGCGACCAGTCGCAACTTTTCCGCCACCGCGCTCTGAGTCAGCAACAGCAATCCAATCAAAGCAAAGGCTCGATGCACTCGCGGCATGCTGGAAAATCCTTGGCGGGCGGACTGTCATCGAAGATTACACAAAGAAAACAATCCCGCGCGAAATGAATGATGGCATTTTGGCCTTTGTCACAGATTCGACCGCCATAAAGACATCTTTCATCAGGGAGCTTAGTATCGGGCGACGTTGATCAAGGAATGTGGACATGACTATTGATTGGGTGTGCAAACACCACAGCGATTTGGGCAAAGAGCAGCTGTACGCCATTCTGCAACTGCGGGCGGAGGTCTTCGTCGTTGAACAGAAGTGTGTGTATCAGGACATCGATGGCCAGGACCTGGAAGGCGACACCTGCCATTTGATGGCTTGGGAGGAGGATCGTCTGGTGGCGTACCTGCGCTTGCTCGACCCGGAGCTTCAGGGCGGTGACGTGGTGATAGGCCGGGTGATCATTGCCCCTCAGGCACGCGGAACCGGGCTCGGGCATGAGTTGATGGCCCAGGCGCTCAAACAGGCTGCGAAGCGCTGGCCGGATGTGCCGATCTATTTGTCAGCCCAGGCGCATTTGCAGGGGTATTACGGGCGGTACGGGTTTGTCGTCGCGGGCGAGGAATACATGGAAGACGGAATTGCGCATATCGGGATGCGTCGCCCTTGAGGGCCCTATCGCGAGCAGGCTCACTCCTGCAGGGATGCATTCCAATGTGGGAGTGAGCCTGCTCGCGATGGCGTCAGACCTGACACTGCAAATTCAGGGGTATTCGAGCACGGCTTTCACCTGCCGCAAATTACGCTCGATCCAGCCGCGATCAATCGCTCCCCACTCGCGTATCCGATAGCGCCCGGCATGATTGCGCGCGCCCTCTTCCTGTTCGAACTCGCACACGATGTCCAGGTCCGCCAGCGCAGCAATCGTGTCCTGCGCCGTGCGCCGGGGCATGCCGGTGACCTCGGTCAATGCGGGAACGCTGCTGGCCAGCCCACTGTCGATCAGGTAAGCCACGTATAGCCGGCGGTAGAAACTGGTTTTGGTCTTGCTAACGTCCATCCATTTGCCCCGCATTCATTGGAAGATCAAAAGATCGCAGCCTGCGACAGCTCCTACGCGCCCGTGGGCGCTGGCATATCCCGCCACGTCAGGTACACCCGCAGATCGAACTCCACCTGGTGATACCCCGGCAACATGTGTTCGCACAGCTTGTAGAACGCCTTGTTGTGATCCGACTCTTTGAAATGCGCCAGTTCATGCACCACGATCATTTTCAGAAACTCGGCGGGTGCCTCCTTGAACAGCGAGGCCACACGAATTTCTTTCTTCGCCTTGAGCTTGCCACCTTGCACCCGGGAAATGGTGGTGTGCAGGCCGAGGGCGCGGTGGGTCAGGTCCAGGCGATTGTCGAACAGCACTTTATCGATGGCCGGCGCGTTACGCAGGTATTCCTGCTTGAGGTCCAGCGCGTAGGTGTACAGCGCCTTGTCGCTCTGTACCCCGTGCTTCTCGGGGTAACGCTGGCTCAGGTAATCGCCCAGCCGACCTTCGCTGATCAGTTGGCGTACTTGGTCCTGCAACGCTGCGGGATAGGCCTGGAGGTATTTCAACGCGGTCATCGGGGCGGGCAACGTCAATCACGAAAAGGTCGTCAGTGTAGCGAATTCAGAGGCTCAGCGCGTTCCAGTCAAACGGCTGCACGAAGTCGGTGACTTCCTCGGCGATCATCGGTCGTGCCACCAGAAATCCTTGCACGTACTCGCAACCATGGGCTTGCAGCCATTCATATTGCGCAACGGTCTCGACGCCCTCGGCAACGATCAGCAACCCGTATTGCTTGCACAGGTCGATGACGTTTCGCACCAGCGCCGCATCCCGCGAGGAGTGCGGCAACCGCGCAATCAAGTGCCGATCGATTTTCAGCGTATCCAGTTCCAGGTCGCGCAAGTAAGACAGCGAGCATGCGCCAGACCCAAAATCATCCAACGCCACCCGCACCCCGAGATTGCGCAGCAACCACAGTTGCTTGCGGGTTTCCTCAGGGTTTTGCGCCAACGCCTCTTCGGTCACCTCGACTTCCAGATAGCGCGGCTGCAAACCATGGCGCTCCAGCACCTGGCGCAATTCGGTGACCAGATGGGGCATGCCGAACTGAGTGCTGCTCAAACTGACGCCCAACACCAGATCCGAAGCAAATACGGTTTCCCACGCCTTGCGCTGCCCTGCTCCGTGCTGATAAATCCAGCTGCCGAGACGGCTGATCAGTTGCGCTTCTTCCAGCAAGGGTAGAAACAACCCGGGCGGGACATCGCCGACGCTCGGATGCTGCCAGCGCAGCAGGGCTTCGAAGCCGCGAAGGTGCCCGTCGGCGATGGACACCTGCGGCTGGTACACCAGATTGAAATCACGATTCTCGATGGCGTCGCGAACGCTCTCTTCCAGCATCAATCGCGAGCGGGCGCGGCCATTCATGTCATGGTCGTAGAAACGATACTGCTGACGCCCGGCGCGTTTGGCTTCGTACATGGCGATGTCCGCCGCTCGCAGCAAACCATCCAGATTGGAACCGCAGTCCGGGAAGGTGGCGATGCCAATGCTGGCGCCCAGCGCGATGTCCAGGCCTTCGATTTGCTGACAGGCCGAGACTCGATCGATGAGTTTTTCGGCAATCTTCGCCGCCTGCTCGGGAAAATCCAGGTCGAGCAACGCCGTAAACTCGTCGCCCCCCATACGCGCAAGTACATCCAGGGGACGCAGCGAGCCTTTCAATTGCTCGGAGACCCAGCGCAGCACCCGGTCGCCAGCATCATGCCCGAGTGAGTCGTTGACCCGCTTGAAGCCGTCCAGATCCAGGTACAACAGCACCCAGGCCCCGTCGGTTCGTTCGCCGCGCAACAACAGGTTTTCCACTGTTTGATAAAACCCGCGCCGGTTGAGCAGTCCGGTCAACGGGTCGGTGACAGCCTGGAACTCCAGTTGCTTATGAAGATGACGCACCACCGACATGTCCAGCACCGTCACGACCATGGCGTGCTGCTCGGCCGGCAACGGCGCGCAGGACAGCGCGACAGGAACCTGCTGATTGGGTGCGGTACGCAGCAGTGCGTCGTGCAGGCGCAAAGTCTCACCGCGCTTGTAACCCGCCAGCCACTCGGAATCGGCCCAGATCGGGATGTGCGGTTTTTGCAGGAAATCCAGAAATTCCTTGCCTTGCAGCTCTTGCACCGTGGCGCTGAGCATCCGTGACATGGCCGGATTGGCAAACTGGATCAGGCCATCCTCGCCAACCACCAGAATGCCTTCGGCGGCGTTTTCCAGTACCGAGGCGTTGAAGGCGCGCGCTACTTCCAGATCGTGGCTGAGGCGTTGCAAATCGCGACGATTACGCTGGTGTTCCAGCAGCGCCTGCACTTTGGGCTTGAGGATTTGCGGGTCGAACGGCTTGAACAGGTAATCCACCGCGCCGCTGGCGTAACCCTTGATCACGGCTTCCTGGGACTGTTCGTTGGCGGTAAGGAAAATAATCGGCGTCAGGCGAGTACGTTGGCTGCCGCGCATCAGACGTGCGACTTCAAAACCGTCCATGCCGGGCATCTGCACGTCCAGCAGCACCAGGTCCACATCGTGTTCGAGCAATAGGCTGAGGGCTTCGAAACCCGAAAGCGCGGTCATTACTTGCCAGTCCTGGCGCTCCAGCAAAGCACGCATGCTGACGAGGTTCTCAGGGTAATCGTCAACGATTAACAGGATAGGGTTGCCTTCACCTGGCGTAAGTTGCCCGCATTCCATGCTGCTTCTCTTTGTTCGGGGAGTCAGGCCGGTTTTGGGTAAAAACCGGACAATTACCAAGCCATCACTCTAGACCTGGATCCAGGAAAGCAGTAGCTGTCAGAGCGCCATCATTCTACGAAAGCGTTAATTCGCCGACTAACGGTCGCGCCTACAGGCCGCTAAAACCGGGGAAGATGGCCTTTTAACAGGATTTTGACGTCATCCATCTGTCAGTTCGACGTTAACAATGTTGCCTTCTACGCTTATAAAGACCGCCCTCTAAGGCGCGTGCTAGAGCTTCTGGCACGTGCGTGCAGCAAAATTTGTGGAAGCTTTTGTCTATGATCGATCTCGCAACCTGGAACCTCAGCGTTCCCGTCGGCAACCCGCCCTACACCGTTGAAACTGCAAAACTGGTGAAGGGGTTCAAGGATCAATACTTCCATTCCGATACCGGCACCTTGTTTTTCTGGTCACCGGTGACTGGTTCCAAAACTGAAAACGCGAAATATCCTCGCACTGAGCTTCGCGAAACCTACAGCAACGGCACCCTGCGCAACTGGCTTTACCCGGACGCCGACAACTCCCTGCGTGCCACGTTGGCGGTGAATCAGGTGCCGAGCTCGGGCAAGATCGTTATCGGTCAGATTCATGCCTATCAAAGCCAGAAGCCGATGGTGAAGGTCGAGTATCAGTACAAGACCAGCACGCAGTCAGGCAACATCGTCGCCAAGGTGCGCATGCGCCCCGACGACGGTGAAGGTCGAGTCATCACTATCGCTACCGGGGTGAAGCTGGATCAGCAATTCTCCTACCTGATTCACCTGAGTCCCGGCGGTTCGTTAGGCATTAGTGCTGCGGGCTATCAATGGGACACCGATATCAGCAAGACCTGGCGAGACAAGCCGCTGTATTTCAAGGCTGGGGTGTATGTTCAGGATCACACCGGATACACCAGCGAAGGCGGGAAGGTGACGTTCAGCAAGCTGGATATTGATCACGACAAGTAGCTTTTACGTTTGAAAAGATAGCAGCCTTCGGCAGTTCCTACTTTGAATCGTATACACCTGTAGGAATTGACGCGGCTGCGACAATTAAATCTCTTCCTGAAAAAGCAAGCGTTTTCGCCTCCCGAATGAAAACTTGTTCCACACAGTTACAAAGCGTGCATTTTTGCGCATCGCCAAATATTTATATCACCAACATCAACTTGCTTTAGGACGATATGTCATATCTATTGTCGAATCCGCCTGAATATTGTAATCAGACAACGAACGCCCGTCCTCCAGCTGCTTTCCGTCAAAAACCAAACGTTGTTGATCTGGAGGAACTCCCTCTTTGTCTTGAAACTTTGCTTTTACATATTCGATTGAGTCAGATGGCGCAACCTCAAGCGTTACTGACCTACCGCTCAGGCATAGCTTAACTGTAATTTGCATACATTACTCCTGAAGTATAATTTTCAGTCATGAAAGTAGCGTTAAACAGACAGGAAATAACCTGTCAAATGTAACAGTCTTTTAGACGACTTTGTTATATGCGCTATTACAAAAGACAAACTTAAATTCTTACAGCTATCACTACGGCTAGTTGAGAAGCGCTCATTCAAAAAATTAAGTAAACGTAAAATTCTTAAAGGACAAAAAACTGAACATTAATTTTTAAGCATAAAAAACCCGCATCGCTGCGGGTTTTTTGTGGGTGCTGATTGACGCTTAAGGCTTAGTTGACCTTGGCGTTCAACTCACCTTTGAGGTAACGCTGATACATCGCTTCCAGGGAGATCGGCTTGATCTTCGAAGCGTTGCCTGCGGTACCGAAAGCTTCGTAACGAGCGATACATACATCACGCATTGCAGTGACGGTGGCGCCAAAGAATTTACGTGGGTCGAACTCGCTCGGATTGGTGGCCATCAGGCGACGCATCGCACCGGTGGACGCCAGGCGCAGGTCGGTGTCGATGTTGACCTTGCGCACGCCGTGCTTGATGCCTTCGACGATTTCTTCAACCGGTACGCCGTAGGTTTCTTTGATGTCGCCGCCGTACTGGTTGATGATCGCCAGCCAGTCCTGAGGCACCGAAGACGAACCGTGCATGACCAGGTGAGTGTTCGGAATGCGCTTGTGGATTTCCTTGATGCGGTCGATCGCCAGCACGTCGCCGGTAGGCGGCTTGGTGAACTTGTAGGCGCCGTGGCTGGTGCCGATGGCGATGGCCAGGGCATCGACTTGAGTGCGCTTGACGAAGTCAGCGGCTTCTTCCGGGTCGGTCAGCATCTGGCTGTGATCAAGCACGCCTTCTGCACCGATGCCGTCTTCTTCACCGGCCATACCGGTTTCCAGCGAACCCAGGCAGCCCAGCTCGCCTTCTACCGAAACACCGCAGGCGTGAGCCAGGGCTACGGTTTGTTGAGTCACGCGGATGTTGTAGTCGTAGTCGGTCGGCGTCTTGCCGTCTTCGCCCAGGGAACCGTCCATCATGACCGAGCTGAAGCCCAGCTGGATGGAGCGCTGGCAGACGTCAGGGCTGGTGCCGTGGTCCTGGTGCATGCACACCGGGATGTGCGGGAATTCTTCGATGGCCGCCAGGATCAGGTGACGCAGGAACGGCGCGCCAGCGTATTTGCGAGCACCGGCCGAAGCCTGGACGATCACCGGGGAGTCAGTCTTGTCAGCGGCTTCCATGATGGCGCGCATCTGCTCAAGGTTGTTGACGTTGAAGGCTGGAACGCCGTAGCCGAACTCGGCTGCGTGGTCCAACATCTGGCGCATGCTGATAAGTGCCATTGTGTGTGTCTCTCCCGGTTTAGGGTCGTTAATCGTGCCAGCCTGCCGTAGCGGCGGCGGCTATTCAAGTTATTGCAGATCGGGGGTTGGCCCGGGCTGCGAATTCGGTAATACAAAAATCTTGAGAACCATCGATTCCCTGTGGGAGCCGAGCTTGCTCGCGATGGCGGTTTAACTGCCAGCACATGCATTGAAAGTGCCGGCCTCATCGCGAGCAAGCTCGGCTCCCACAGGTTTGGTGTCGGCTCTGGGTACTACTGCGCTTTACAACCGCGCCCAATCAAATCATTGGTGGCGACCCAGTAAACCAGGCCTTCCTCACCTTTGATGTGAAACGCCAGCATGTCGTTGCTGTACAGCGAACCCGACGCGCCGGGTTCCTGCTTGAGACGATAGACCTGGTCGGCGCCGCCAAGCCGCACATCGACTTCCTCGCGTGCAGCATCAGCATAGCGCCATACCACTTTGGCCTGGCTGTCGCAGGTCCAGGTGGTCCAGTTGTCCGCTGGGGCTGAACTGTCGAACAGGTTGAAATTCGAGCAACCTGCCAGCAGAGCCAGCGCCATGACGGCGATAAAACCTTTCATCCATGTTCCTCGACCAACGGCGCACGCCGCCGGCCTTGAGTAATGAGTCAGACCCGTCAAGGGCAACCACGCTCCTTGGCGGGGGTCTGTGTCTCGTATTTGTCCAGGCCATCAGGCCCGGAACGCTTGTTGATCACCGGGTTGGTTTCGGCCTGCCAGTCAGCCTGGTAGCAGCCTTTCTCCACCTCGGACGGAGCAGGTTCCGGGGTGGCTTTCGGGTTACTCCCGCAAGCTGCCAGTGAACCCGCGACGATCAACAGCGCTAACGTCTTGACCATGTGAACACTCCCTTTCCTGGTCAAATGAACCGCCTCAGGCCTTGGCCCGACTTTCCAGGACTTCAACGGCCGGCAGCACTTTGCCTTCGACGAATTCGAGGAATGCGCCGCCACCGGTAGAAATGTAGGAGATCTGATCGGCAACGCCATATTTATCGATGGCTGCCAGGGTGTCGCCGCCGCCAGCGATGGAGAACGCCGAGCTTTCTGCGATGGCCTGGGCCAGCACTTTGGTGCCGTTACCGAACTGGTCGAATTCGAACACGCCTACCGGGCCGTTCCACAGGATGGTCTTGGACGACTTCAGCAGCTCGGCGAAATTCGCCGCGGTCTGCGGACCGATGTCCAGGATCATGTCATCTGCGGCCACATCAGCGATCAGCTTGACGGTCGCGGTCGCGCTTTCAGCGAATTCCTTGGCAACAACAACGTCGACCGGCAATGGCACGCTGACCTTGGCGGCGATTTCGCGCGCGGTGTCCAGCAGGTCCGGCTCGTACAACGACTTGCCGACCGGGTGACCGGCAGCAGCGAGGAAGGTGTTGGCGATGCCGCCACCGACAATCAGCTGATTGCAGATCTGGCTCAGGCTGTTCAGTACGTCGAGCTTGGTCGATACCTTGGAGCCGGCAACAATGGCGGCCATAGGCTGGGCCGGAGCGCCGAGGGCTTTACCCAATGCGTCCAGCTCTGCAGCCAGCAGCGGACCCGCCGCAGCGACTTTGGCGAACTTGGCCACGCCATGGGTCGAACCCTCGGCGCGGTGAGCAGTGCCGAAGGCGTCCATCACGAACACGTCGCACAGGGCAGCGTATTGCTGGGCCAGGTCGTCAGCGTTCTTTTTCTCGCCTTTGTTGAAGCGCACGTTTTCGAACAGCACGATGTCGCCGGCTTTCACGTCGACGCCACCCAGGTAATCAGCCACCAGTGGCACTTCGCGGCCCAAGGCCTTGCTCAGGTACTCAGCCACTGGCTTGAGGCTGTTCTCGGCCGAGAACTCGCCTTCAGTCGGACGGCCAAGGTGCGAGCAGACCATCACGGCCGCGCCTTTTTCCAGGGCCAGCTTGATGGTCGGCAGCGAGGCCAGGATTCGCGCATCGCTGGTGACAACACCGTCCTTGACTGGGACGTTGAGGTCTTCGCGAATCAGTACGCGTTTACCTTGCAGATCGAGGTCGGTCATCTTCAACACGGTCATGGGTCGCATTTCCTGAGTTACGGCTTTTGAGAAGCAGAGAGTGGAGAAGCTGTTTGCAGATAGTGCTCTGCAACGTCCAGCATTCGGTTGGCAAAACCCCATTCGTTGTCGAACCAGGCCAGGATATTCACAAGCTTGGGCCCGGAAACCCGGGTCTGACTGGCATCGACGATCGCCGAATGAGGGTCATGGTTGAAATCACAGCTGGCGTGCGGCAACTCGGTATAGGCCAGCAAGCCTTTGAGCGGGCCGCTGGTGGCAGCCTCGCGCAAAATCCGGTTGATCTCGGTGGCGTCCGTCGCGGTGGCGGTCTGCATCGTAATGTCGAGGCAGGACACATTCACCGTCGGCACCCGCACGGCTTTGGCCTGAATTCTCCCGGCAAGTTCCGGTAACAGGCGTTCGATGCCACGTGCCAGACCAGTGGACACCGGAATCACCGACTGGAACGCCGAACGGGTGCGGCGCAGGTCCTCGTGGTGATAGGCGTCGATCACAGGCTGGTCGTTCATTGCCGAGTGGATGGTGGTGATCGACACGTAATCCAGGCCAATGGCCTTATCCAGCAAGCGCAGCAGCGGCACACCGCAATTAGTAGTGCAGGACGCGTTGGACACGAGCAGCTCGTCGCCGGTCAGGCAATCCTGGTTCACGCCGTAGACGATGGTGGCGTCGACATCGGCCTCGCTGGCCATCGGCTGGGAAAACAGCACCCTTGGCGCGCCGGCGTTGAGGAAACGCTGGCCGTCTTCACGGGTGTGGTAAGCGCCGGAGCATTCCAGCACCAGATCGACGTCCAGCGACGCCCAATCGATGCCTTCGGGGGTGGCGCTGCGCAGGACCTTCACGCAGACGCCATTAATATGCAGACAATCGCCGTCGACCTTCACTTCACCGGGGAAACGCCCGTGAGTGGAGTCGAAGCGTGTCAGGTATTCGATGCTGGCCATGTCGGCCAGATCGTTGATCGCAACAATTTCAAACCCGGCCTTTTCGCCACGCTCGAACAACGCACGCAAGACGCAACGACCAATCCGGCCGTAGCCGTTGAGTGCAACTTTGTAGGGACGCGGTTGGGGCATGGGGTTCTCGATAATACGCAGCCAGACGAATTTTTATACCAACCCGGACCTGTAGCAGCTGGCGCAGCCTGCGTCCGGCCGCGAAGCGGTCGTAAATTTGGCACCGCGCTTCAGTTGAAGGTACGCGGTGTCGGGTTTACGACCGCTTCGCGGCCGGACGCAGCCTTCGGCAGCTGCTACAGGGATCGCGGCAGGCATGAAAACATGACTGCCACGTCCGTGTTTTAGTCTTCCAGCAGCTCTTCAGCCTGACCCAGGATGTTTTCCAGGGTGAAGCCGAACTCTTCGAACAAGGCAGGCGCAGGCGCCGACTCGCCGTAGGTGGTCATGCCGATGACGCGACCTTCCAGGCCCACGTACTTGTACCAGTAGTCCGCGTGGGCGGCCTCGATGGCGATACGGGCGCTGACCTGCAACGGCAGAACTGCTTGCTTGTAACCGGCGTCCTGAGCATCGAACACGGTGGTGCAAGGCATCGAAACAACACGAACCTTACGACCTTGTTCGGTCAGTTTGTCGTAAGCCTGAACGGTCAGGCCGACCTCGGAACCGGTGGAGATCAGGATCAGCTCAGGCTCGCCCTCGCAGTCCTTCAACACGTAACCGCCACGGGCGATGTCGGCGATCTGGCCGGCGTCACGCTCCTGGTGCTGCAGGTTCTGACGCGAGAAGATCAGCGCCGAAGGGCCGTCCTTGCGTTCCAGAGCTAGTTTCCAGCAAACGGCCGATTCAACGGCATCGGCTGGACGCCAGGTGTCGAGGTTCGGCGTGCTGCGCAGGCTGGTCAATTGCTCGACCGGCTGGTGAGTCGGGCCGTCTTCGCCCAGACCGATGGAGTCGTGGGTGTAGACGAACACCACGCGTTTCTTCATCAGCGACGCCATGCGAACTGCGTTGCGTGCGTATTCCATGAACATCAGGAAAGTCGCGCCGTAAGGCACCAGACCGCCGTGCAGGGACACGCCGTTCATGATCGCGCTCATGCCGAATTCGCGAACGCCGTAGTACATGTAGTTGCCGCTGGCGTCTTCAGCCGAAACGCCCTTGCAACCTTTCCACAGGGTCAGGTTGGAACCGGCCAGGTCAGCGGAGCCGCCCAGCAGTTCAGGCAACAGCGGGCCATAGGCATTCAGTGCGTTCTGGCTGGCTTTACGGCTGGCGATGGTCTCGCCCTTGGCCGCGACTTCAGCGATGTAGGCCGATGCTTTTTCAGCGAAGTCAGCCGGCAGTTCGCCGCTCAGACGACGGACCAGTTCGTTGGCCAGCTCAGGGAAAGCAGCGGAGTAGGCCGCGAAACGCTGATCCCACTCGGCTTCAGCCGCGAGGCCTGCTTCCTTGGCGTCCCACTCGGCGTAGATGTCAGCCGGGATTTCGAACGGACCGTGGTTCCAGTTCAGCGCTGTGCGGGTCAGCGCGATTTCCGCGTCACCCAGCGGGGCGCCGTGGCAGTCTTCTTTGCCCTGCTTGTTCGGCGAACCGAAACCGATGGTGGTCTTGCAGCAGATCAGCGTCGGTTGCTCGCTTTTGCGTGCAGTCTCGATGGCGGTCTTGATTTCTTCAGGGTCGTGACCGTCGACGTTGCGGATCACCTGCCAGTTGTAGGCTTCGAAACGCTTCGGCGTGTCGTCGGTGAACCAGCCCTCGACTTCGCCGTCGATGGAGATGCCGTTGTCGTCGTAGAAAGCGATCAGTTTGCCCAGGCCCAGGGTACCGGCCAGGGAACCCACTTCGTGGGAAATGCCTTCCATCATGCAGCCATCACCCAGGAACACGTAGGTGTGGTGGTCAACGACGTTGTGGCCAGGACGGTTGAACTGCGCCGCCAGCACTTTTTCTGCCAGGGCGAAACCAACGGCGTTAGCCAGGCCTTGGCCCAGTGGACCGGTGGTGGTTTCAACGCCCGGGGTGTAGCCGAATTCCGGGTGACCCGGCGTACGGCTGTGCAGCTGGCGGAAGTTTTTCAGGTCATCGATCGACAGGTCATAGCCGGTCAGGTGCAGCAGCGAGTAGATCAACATCGAGCCGTGACCGTTGGACAGCACGAAGCGGTCACGGTCGGCGAACGATGGATTGCTCGGGTTGTGCTTCAGGAAGTCACGCCAAAGTACTTCGGCGATATCCGCCATACCCATAGGGGCACCGGGATGGCCGCTGTTGGCTTTTTGCACGGCATCCATGCTGAGGGCACGAATGGCGTTGGCACGCTCACGACGGCTGGGCATCGCTGTTCTCCTGGGGATTGATTAAAACGAATCGGAAAAAAGGCGAGCATTTTCCCTCACCGACCGGCCTCGGGGCAATGACAGATAGTCATCCGGGGACGTTTTTCCCATGGATAGCGGTGGTTTCGGTTGGTGAAACCTTTCCGCTGCTCGTTTGTAGAGTGGACCAGGCACGCAGAAGTGCCATCTATCGAGCAATATCAAAACTTTTTGATATTGCCCTTGCGGTGTTTTCGACCCGTGACTAGACTGCCGGCCTTATGAATTTACGCGCGCCTTCCATTCGACATGACGATTGCGACGATCTGTCGGCCCTCTGCAAGGCCGCCGGTGATCCTCTGCGCCTGAATGTATTGCGCGCGCTGGCCAACGATTCGTTTGGCGTACTGGAACTGGCGCAGATCTTCGGTATGGGCCAATCGGGCATGAGCCATCACCTCAAGGTGTTGTCCCAGGCCGGGCTGGTGGCGACTCGCCGTGAAGGCAATGCGATCTTCTACCGTCGCGCCCTGCCCCACACCGACCTGCCGGGCGGCAAGCTGCACACCGCCTTGCTCGAAGAGGTCGACGACCTGACCCTGCCTGCGGACGTTCGCTCGCGAATTACCCAGGTTCATGGCCAACGAGCGGCAGCCAGCCAGGACTTTTTTTCACGGGTTGCGGAGAAGTTTCGCGCCCAGCAAGACTTGATTGCCGGCCTGCCGCAGTACCGCGAAAGCGTGGTGGCCCTGCTCGACAAGTTGAGTTTCAACGAAGGCGCCACGGCTATTGAAGTCGGCCCCGGTGACGGTGCTTTCCTGCCGGAACTGGCGCGCCGCTTTACGCAGGTCACAGCGCTGGATAACAGCCCGGCAATGCTCGAACTGGCGCGCCAGGTGTGCGAGCGCGAGTCGTTGGCTAACGTCAGCCTGCAGCTGGCCGATGCATTGAACGGCGTCAGCCTCCAGGCCGACTGCGTTGTACTGAACATGGTGCTGCACCATTTTGCCGCGCCGGCTGATGCGCTCAAGCACATGGCCGGCTTGCTGAAACCGGGCGGAAGCCTGCTAGTAACAGAGTTATGTAGCCACAACCAGAGTTGGGCCAAGGAGGCCTGCGGTGATCTCTGGCTGGGGTTTGAACAGGACGATCTGGCCCGTTGGGCCACCGCTGCGGGACTCGTTCCCGGGGAAAGCCTCTATGTAGGCTTACGTAATGGTTTCCAGATTCAGGTCCGCCATTTTCAGCGACCGCCTGGCGACACTCACCATCGGTAAATTCAGGAAAACATCGAGATGAGCGAATACTCCCTCTTCACCTCCGAGTCCGTGTCTGAAGGGCATCCGGACAAAATCGCCGATCAGATTTCTGACGCGGTGCTGGACGCAATCATTGCTGAAGACAAGTTCGCCCGTGTGGCGTGCGAGACTCTGGTGAAAACGGGTGTGGCGATCATCGCCGGCGAAGTCACCACTTCGGCCTGGGTTGACCTGGAGCAGATCGTCCGTGACGTGATCACCGACATCGGCTACACCAGCTCCGATGTTGGCTTCGACGGTGCGACTTGCGGCGTGATGAACATCATCGGCAAGCAGTCACCTGACATCAACCAGGGTGTCGACCGTGCCAAGCCAGAAGATCAGGGCGCCGGCGACCAGGGTTTGATGTTCGGCTACGCCAGCAACGAAACCGACGTGCTGATGCCAGCGCCGATCACCTTCTCTCACCAGTTGGTGCAGCGTCAGGCCGATGCGCGCAAATCCGGGCTGTTGCCTTGGCTGCGTCCGGACGCCAAGTCCCAGGTCACCTGCCGTTACGAAAACGGCAAGGTTGTCGGTATCGACGCCGTTGTTCTGTCGACCCAGCACAACCCGGAAGTGTCTTACAAAGACCTGCGCGAAGGCGTGATGGAGCTGATCGTCAAGCACGTGCTGCCTGCCGAACTGCTGCACAAGGACACTCAGTTCCACATCAACCCGACAGGTCAGTTCATCATCGGTGGCCCGGTGGGCGACTGCGGCCTGACCGGTCGCAAGATCATCGTCGACACTTACGGCGGCATGGCCCGTCACGGTGGCGGTGCGTTCTCCGGTAAAGATCCATCGAAGGTTGACCGTTCGGCAGCCTACGCCGGTCGTTACGTGGCCAAGAACATCGTCGCAGCCGGCCTGGCCGAGCGTTGCGAGATTCAGGTTTCCTACGCGATCGGTGTTGCCCAGCCGACGTCGATCTCGTTGAACACCTTCGGCACCGGCAAGATCAGCGATGAAAAAATCATCAACCTGGTCCGTGAAGTGTTCGACCTGCGTCCTTACGCAATCACCACCATGCTCGACCTGCTGCACCCGATGTACCAGGAAACTGCTGCCTACGGCCACTTCGGTCGCACGCCGCAAACCAAGACCGTGGGCGACGATACGTTCACCACGTTCACCTGGGAAAAAACCGATCGCGCCGAGTCTCTGCGCGCTGCTGCCGGTCTGTAAAACTTCCCCGGCGGTACCAAAAGCCCTGCACGGTTCGCCGTGCGGGGCTTTTTATTGTATGAAAATCAAAAGATCGTCCGAACGCGGCCCGAGCCTTCGGCAGCTCCTACAGTTGCAAGCGAGACTCTGTAGGAGCTGCCGAAGGCTCGGGCCGCGTTCGGACGATCTTTTGATCCTCGCCCACGAAACATACTGAATGGATACCCTGATCCCAAAAGGCTAAAACTGACTAGCCTTTGAGCATCCCATTGAGCAAGGACGCTCACGATGCGCTTACTGATCGCTTTCCTCCTGACCTTCTCCTGCATGACCGCCAACGCCACCCAATGCCCCGACTGGCCCACTCCCCGCGCCCAAACCGAAATCACCAGCCTGCAAAAAAAAATCGACCTTTGGGACGACACCTATCATCGCCAGGGCCGCTCGCTTGTTGCCGACGAACTCTATGACCAATCCCGCGCGCAACTGACAACGTGGCGAAAATGTTTCGACCTCAGCGCTCCTGCGAAACCGTTGCGCACCGCTGGCGGCCCCGTTGCTCACCCCATCGTCCACACCGGCCTGGAAAAGCTCAGTGATGCACGCGCCGTCAACGCCTGGTTGAAAGATCGCAAGGATGTCTGGGTGCAGCCAAAGGTCGACGGTGTGGCGGTCACGCTGGTTTACCGAAACGGTCAACTGACTCAGGCGATCAGCCGTGGTGACGGGATCAACGGGCATGACTGGACAGCGTCCGCGCGCCTGATCAAAGACATCCCGCAGCAACTGCAGCAACCACTGGATCTGGTGCTGCAAGGCGAGCTTTACTGGCGCCTGACCGATCACGTCCAGGCCACGGCCGGCAGCCTCAACGCACGGGGCACGGTAGCCGGATTGATGACCCGCAAGGCACTGAGCGCTGAGCTTGCCGCGGGTATCGGTTTGTTTGTCTGGGATTGGCCGCAGGGCCCGGCCAATTTGCCCGCACGCCTGGCGGCACTGGACGAATTGGGTTTCCCGGGCACAGCACACTTCAGCCACCCGATCCAGGCATTTGCCGACGCCGAGCGCTGGCGTGAACACTGGTATCGCTCTCCACTGCCTTTCACCAGCGACGGTATCGTCTTGCGCCAGGAGCAACGTCCCCCGGCGGATCGCTGGCAAGCCAAAGCGCCTTACTGGATTGTTGCCTGGAAGTATCCATTCGCCCAGACGCTGGCCGAGGTGCGCAAGGTTCAGTTCAAGATTGGCCGGACCGGGAGGATCACACCGGTGCTGGACCTGGCACCGGTGTGGCTCGATGACCGGCAGATCAAGCGCGTCAGTGTCAGCTCCCTGCGGCGCTGGGAGGAGCTCGACATTCGTCCCGGCGATCAAGTGTCCATCAGTCTGGCGGGACTGACCATTCCCAGACTGGACAGCGTTGTGCTGCGCAGCACCGAGCGTGTTGAGTTGACCGTGCCGCTGGCAGCGGACTTTCATCAGCTCAGTTGCTGGCAACCCACGCCGGGATGCGAGGGTCAGTTTCTTGCGCGTCTGACCTGGCTCAGCGGCAAGCAGGGACTGGCCATGCCCCACGTCGGTCCCGGCATCTGGGAGAAACTTCTCGAAACAGGCCGTCTAAACAACCTGTTGGATTGGTTGACCCTCGATGCTCAAGAGCTTGCTAACATTAACGGCTTCGGCGAGCGCAGCACGGTTCGTTTGTTAAACAGTTTCAACAGTGCCCGGGAACGTCCCTTCGCGCACTGGCTCAAAGCGCTGGGTTTACCGCCGACGGGACAGGCAGTACTTGCGGATTCATGGCAGGAGCTGGCGCAACGAAACACCGAACAATGGCAGGCTGAAGCCGGTATCGGCCCGGGACGCGCGGCGCAATTGAGCGCCTTTTTCCGCGACCCGCAGGTCCTGGCCTTGAGCGAAATATTACGTATGGCGGGCATCGACGGTTTCTAACAGCCGGCGATGCCCACCCACCCGGGAACCCAAGTGTCGACCAGGGCTCAAACAGCCCGACGCCACTCGACCCGTTTGACTCTGCACATGGAGCTTTTATGAAATTTCTTTCTTCGCTCGCCCTGCTGACTCTTTGCAGTGTGATGGCTGCTCCACTGATGGCCGCCGAAGAGGCCCCGGGGCTGACCGGTTGCGCGGCCAAGAAACAAGGCATCATCAACCAGATCGAACTGGCCAAATCCCACGGCAACGCCGATCAGCAGGCCGGGCTGGAAAAAGCCCTCAGCGAAGTCACCGCTCATTGCACCGACGCCTCGCTGCAGAAAGAACGGGAAAACAAGGTCCTCGACGCCAAGCACGAAGTCAGCAAGCGTCAGGCGGATCTTGATAAGGCCATGAAAAAAGGCGACCCGGAAAAGATCAACAAACGCAAAGACAAACTCGCCGAGTCCCGCAAGGAATTGCAGGAAGCGCTGGACGAGCTGGATAAGTAACATCGTTTCAAGATCAAAAGATCGCAGCCTTCGTCAGCTCCTACAGAGGTACGCATGACATGTAGGAGATGCCGAAGGCTCGGGTCGCATCCGGCCGATCTTTCAATTAATCAATGATCCCGAAACTCTTTATGGCAAGCACTGCAGGCGTCTTCGACCTTTTGTACCGCCGGCCCAAGGTTGCTCACCTTGTAAGGTTGAACCTGGCTGGCGATCACCAGTTCACCGGTGGCCGCTTCAAGATGGCGGGCCATTTCCTGGAAGCGTGCCTGTTTCTGCCAGACATCATCCTTGGCGCTGGTGTGATCTTCTTCGCGCACCTGCGGAAAATGTTTCCACGGCTCATGGGACAACGCATCAAGCTTCACGGCGCCCTCGGCGAACTTCGGACCGTCGAACGGAATACGACCGCGCAACATGCCACCCAGGTCTTCGCCGGTCTTGAGCATTTGTTTGAAGATCGCTTTGCGCTGGCCCAGTGGGGAATTCGGGTCGACACCGCCACAGGCAGACAACGTCAGGCAGGCCAGCAATACAACTGAAAATCTTTTAAGAATCATGGTGGCTTCAGGTCACGGGAACGGCGGCCAGTATCCTCGCGTCATCGATAAAGACCAATAGCCCTATTATCAATATGGGTTGTTCGAGCGCATGGAGCACTCGAGCGACCGTCAAAGGAATCACTCCATGATTAGCCGTATCAAGGCATGGCGTCACAGCCTGGCCTGGACCCTTCCGATGGTAGCCGTGCTCGCGGGCTGCACCGGTGGCGAAAACAACACCCCCAAAACCCACGCGCTGGCGACCTATTCCAGCGCTACCTGGGAAGCTCTGCCGGCTGTGTCCGACAACGATCTGATCGCCGGTTTCGGTTCATGGCGCAGCGCCTGCAACCGGCTCAAGGCCGACCCGGTCTGGGGCTCGACCTGTGCGGCTTCTGCCAACGTGCCGCAAACCGCCGACGAGATTCGCGGGTTTCTCAAACAACACCTGGATGTCTACGGGCTGCGCGCCGCCAATGACAACCCGAACGGGTTGATCACCGGCTACTACGAGCCGGTCTACCCCGGCAGCCTGACGCAAACCGAAGCGGCGAACATCCCGGTGTACGGCGTGCCCGAAGACATGATCATCGTCTCTCTGGACAGCATTTATCCCGAGCTCAAGGGCAAGCGCCTGCGGGGACGCCTTGAAGGTCGCGTGCTCAAGCCATACGACGATGCAGCCACCATTGAAACCAAAGGGGTCAAGGCACCTGTCGTGGCCTGGCTGACTGATCCGATGAACCTGCAATTCCTGCAGATCCAGGGTTCGGGTCGTATTCAGCTCGATGACGGACGCCAGTTGCGCATTGCGTACGCCGACCAGAACGGTCACCCGTATCGACCGATCGGCCGCTGGCTGGTGGAGCAAGGCGAACTGAAGAAAGAAGACGTGACCATGGGCGCCATCAGCGATTGGGCCAAGGCCAATCCGATGCGCATCCCGGAACTGCTCGGCAGTAACCCGAGCTACGTGTTCTTCACCCGAAATCCGGACAGCAACGAAGGCCCTCGCGGCTCGTTGAACGTACCGTTGACGGCCGGCTACAGCGCGGCGGTGGATCGCAAGGTGATTCCACTGGGCAGTCTGCTGTGGCTATCGACAACGCGACCGGACGGCACGGCACTGGTTCGCCCGGTAGCGGCTCAGGACACCGGCGGGGCGATTGCCGGTGAAGTACGTGCGGATCTGTTCTGGGGCACCGGCGAAGCGGCCGGGCAGTTGGCAGGAGACATGAAACAGCAGGGACAGATCTGGATGTTGTGGCCGAAGGGCGCGGCGCTGCCGCAAGTACCTCAGGTGGCTGACAAAATTTAAAGTCAAAAGATCGCAGGCTTCGTCAGCGCCTACAGGGTTGCATACCTATCCCTGGTAGGCGCTGTCGAGTGAAACGAGGCTGCGATCTTTTGATCTTGTTTTTAGGCAGACACCACAAAGAAACTCACAATCAACCCCATCCCCACAAACCACACCAACGAGCGCAAGATCGCCCAGTCGGCCAGGTAGCAAATAATGAACAGCAGCCGGCTGGTAACAAACAATACGGCCAGCACATTGACCGTCACCAACTGAGCGGTGCCCACCAGGTGAGCCACGATCACCGCTGCGGCAAAAAACGGGGTCACTTCGAAGCTGTTCAGTTGCGCCGCATAGGCGCGCCTACCCAAACCGTTCAGTGAATCGAGAAAGTCCCGGGGGTCATGGTTGTCTTTCAGCGTGAACCGGCCGCTGATCTTGGCAACACCCGTGCAAAGGTAAGGCAGGCAAAACGCGATCAATACGCACCACAGAGCAACCGTCATAAATCAGTCCCTTTTTCAGTATTTGAATTTTTATCAGTCGTTAAAAATTTCATCGCCAACAAGCCGATCAATACCCGCCCACAGGCTAAGAGCCGTGGTCGACCGAAAGGTTCTTTCAGGTAACGCAAACTACACCACCACATTCACGCTAATGCTGACTCCTTTTAAAGCTCCAACGTTCGTTGTAGGCGATGTTGGCGCGGAGAATTGATTCGCGATATGTCAGCAGCTGTTTATACTGCAAGCGACCACGCCGCACTCAGTTGCACACAGACTAATTCCAATAATTTTTGCCCGCGCCCGTTCTGATCCAGATCGGACGTCGGCACGCGTATGCCTGATCACAGCGTCAAGACTACCGACAGAGACCTTGCGCATGCCACTCGCTTTGCTTGCCCTTGCTGTTGCCGCATTCGGCATCGGCACCACTGAATTCGTCATCATGGGCCTGCTGCCCGATGTCGCTCGCGACCTCGCTGTGAGCATTCCCCACGCCGGCCTGCTGATTACCGGTTACGCCCTGGGCGTGGTGTTCGGGGCGCCAATCCTTGCGGTCGGCACCGCCAACATGCCGCGCAAAGCCACGCTACTGGGCATGACCCTGATGTTCATTCTCGGCAACATTCTTTGCGCACTGGCGCCCAACTACGCCACGTTGATGGCCGCGCGTGTGGTCACGGCGCTGTGTCACGGCGCTTTTTTCGGCATCGGCTCAGTGGTGGCTGCCGGCCTCGTGGCACCGAACAAACGCGCCCAGGCGATTGCCATGATGTTCACCGGCCTGACCCTGGCCAATGTACTTGGCGTGCCATTGGGCACTGCGCTCGGACAATACGCCGGATGGCGCTCGACGTTCTGGGCGGTGTCGGTGATTGGTGTGATTGCCGCTATCGCGCAGTGGGTCTGGTTGCCAAAGGACATCGCCATGGACAAAGCCAACCTCGCCAGCGAGTTCAAAGTGCTGGGCAAGGCCAATGTGTTGATGGCGCTGGGCATGAGCGTGCTGGCATCGACCAGCCTGTTCAGCGTGTTCACCTACATCGCGCCGATCCTGCAGGACATCACCGGCGTCAGCCCGCATGGCGTGACCCTCATGCTGCTGTTGTTCGGCGTAGGTTTGACGGCGGGCAGCATGCTCGGCGGGCGACTGGCAGACAGTCGCTTGCTGCCATCGCTGGTGGGCATGGCGCTGGCGACAGTCGTGATGCTGGCCGCATTCACGCAGGCCAGCCACTCGGTGATCCCGGCCGCAATCACGCTGGTGTTGTGGGGGATTTTTGCCTTCGCCCTGTGCCCGATCCTGCAACTGCTGATCATCGATCAGGCCCATGAGGCACCGAACCTGGGTTCGACGCTGAACCAGAGTGCGTTCAACCTCGGCAATGCGGCGGGCGCCTGGATCGGCGGGCTGGTCGTGGCCAGCGGCGCCGACCTGGCCGACCTGCCATGGACCGGTGCGCTGGTCAGCGGTTTGACCGTGCTCGCCGCGCTGTACTTTATCTATCGGCAACGGCGCGAAGCGCAGCTGGCCAATGTGGTGGGCTGAAACAGCCCGAATCTTTCGGCTAACAGAAACATGTGGCGAGGGAGCTTGCTCCCGCTGGGCTGCGCAGCGGCCCCGCTTTTATCAAAAAGAACGGGACTGCTACGCAGTCCAGCGGGAGCAAGCTCCCTCGCCACACATTCAGTGCGACCCTCGACTGACAGGATTCGTGATCAAAGCGCCTGCACAATAATCTGGCTTTTCAGATCATTGATCATCACTTCAGCCGTCGCCCTCATCGCCTGAAAGTCCTCAGGTGTGCACACCGCACCTGGATGCTTGAACGCGAAACGCCGTTTGACCACCACCGCGTTGGCCTCACGGGTGTACGTGGCGCTGTAGTCGAAGCGTTCCCCGCTCAACGAAATCGCTTTGGGGGCGGCGAGAATGCTCACGTCTTTCGGAAATTCGAACCGCGCCTGCTCCTCAGTCACGCCGGATATACAGGTAAATGCCTGAGTCCGGTCCTGCTCCATGAGAAAGCCAAATACGTTTTGCGCGATGCCGCCGGACAGACTGCTCATGGTCAACACACCGATAGGACCGGGCAGGTTGACCAGGTTGTCCACGCGCCCCGCCAGCTTCATTTCATAATCGTCACCTGTGCCTTCAAGCTCCCCGGCGTCGAACTTGCCCGTGCCATTGAGTCCGTACGAAGCGAGGACTTGCTGGATCATCTGATCGCGATTGGTCGGTGTCATGGACTTCATGCCATAGCGGTTCATTTCCGCCGCCCAGCCAACCACGCGGGACGTGTGAGTGAAGTCTGCCGCGCCCGTTTTCGAGACCTTGTACAGCGTGTCGTTTTTTACCAGGCCATCCTGCTCGGCCGGCGTGCGCCCCAGCTCGCCCGACTTGGCCAGCACCACCGGTTTATCCAGTACCAGCACCGGCAGGTAGCCGCCAGCAACGCCCTCGGCGGTCGAATCCAGGTACAGGTTCAGGCTCGGCACATAAGTGATCGCGTGGTTCAGCACGCCCAGGGTCGGCACCTTCGGTAGTTCATACGCATTGCCCAAGCTGACCAATGCAGGCGTGCTTTCTATCCCTGCTGCGATCAGCAATGCTTCGAGCAATGCCACGTGATCCTTACAGTCGCCATAGCGATTGGACAGAATCGTCTCCACCGAATGCGGCACCACACCGCCTGCGCCGACATAAACAGCCACGTAGCGAATGTTCCTGCGAACCCATTCATTCAGGGCGATGGCTTTGGCCCGAGGGTTGTCGAGTTTAGAGGTGATGGTTTTAGCCAGTTCGCGGACCTGCGGCGTGACATTGACGTGGGCCCGGGAATCGTAGGCTTTGGCGAACTCGGCAAAATCAGTGAAGGTGGAGACCGCCAGGTATTGACCGTAATCCAGATACGACACCGCCCCCTGCTCTATCCGGGCCTTGTCGGCAGGCACATAGTCCCAACGATAAATCCTGCGGCCGGGCGCCGCGATCTCCGTTGACGCACTGAATCCTTTTGCGTCCGCGTTCAGGTGCATGTTCTCCGGCAGGTCATAGATCAGCGTGAGTTGCCGGGTGGGGTAGAACATCGGAGCGGTCAGGTCTTCAAACTGATTGGGAAACAACGCCGTGACGCGATTCTTCTTGTACTGGAGCACCAGGCGATCACCTACGGCGACCTCCGGAAAAATCACCACTTTCACCCGGGTATCCTGAAACATCGGCGCCTGGGTAGAGGCCTGTTCCTGTTGCTCCTTGATCTGCTCGGGCTTGACCACGACTTTGCGGCCATCAGGCTTTTGCGTATAGGCCTCAACCACATCCAGGGTTTCGAGGGTGCGGTTGTAGCTCAGTGAGCGTTGCGCATGATCCTTGATGGCCCGCTCTTCATTGATCAGGTAAACCGTGTCACTGGTGACGACAAAACTGCCATCGGCATTGATGACATTCGCCTGGATTTCTTTCTCGATCGTTACCGAAAGGTCGGTGCCATCGTCCTTGGCCTGAGCCGTGCCGAACGTCATGACCATCAGCACAAACGCGCCAAGAAGGCGCGCCGGAGGGGAAACTGAAAATTGCATAAAGATCCGTCTTCAATGAATGGGAAGCGTTCGCAATATACAACAAACGCTGCCACATCATTCCGCCAGGTTAAAAATTTATCTTTGATTTCAGGCGCTTATCTGCCCGCCTCTTGATCCGCCAATGCGGTCACTACCTGCTTCTCGATTTCCTTCTCATCGAGTCCGTAAACATCGAGAGCGGGGCTATCAGATGCCTAGTGAAAAGCCTGCGCCAGTGGCACAGGCCGGGCATCACTGATTATTTTTCGTGCTTTTGCCCATTATCCTGCTGATCCGAATTCTGCTTCGGCGGCCCGCTCTCGCTGCGAATTTGCGCATGGCTTAACAGCGCAAAGATGAAGCTGCCACCGATGATGTTGCCTGCCAGCGTCGGACCGGCGAACACCATCCAGAAATCTCCCCACGACAACTCACCCGCAAACACCAGATACGACACTTCGGCGGAACCGACGACGATGTGAGTGAAGTCTCCCAACGCCATCAAATAAGTGATGAGGATGATGATCCACATCTTGGCGCTTTCCATGGACGGGATCATCCAGACCATGGTGGCGATCATCCAGCCCGAGACGATGCCTTTGGCGAACATCTTACTGGCGTCGTTCTCCATGACCTTGCGCCCGATGTCGAGGAACGCCATGTCGGTCTTGGTATCGAAAATCGGCAGATGCAGCATCACGTAGGCGACCAGCAAGGTGCCGCACAGGTTGCCCACCAGCACCACGCTCCACAGCCGGATCAGCCGACCGAAATTGTTCAGCGTGGGCTTGGTCATGACCGGCAGCACGGCCGTGAGGGTGTTTTCGGTAAAGAGTTGCTGGCGGGCGAGGATCACCGCGAGAAAACCGGCGCAGTACCCGAAACTGGCGATCACCTTGAAAGCTTCGCCGTCCGGCAGGCGGGAGTTGAGCAGCCCCATGGCCATCAGCGACAGGCCCATGGTCAAACCGGCAGCCAGGGCCGACCACCAGAGCGCGGCGACGCTACGCTCGAGCTCCTGATCGCCCTGGGTGCGGATGATTTCGTGCAGCACCGCCGCGCGCGGGGGCTGGTTTTTGTCGACGTCGTGCTTCTCTTGCGCCGAGAGGTTCGGGGTCTTGCCGTCTTGTTGAGTGTCCATAGAGCTCCGAAACCGGTGGCGTGTGATGTACGTACGACATGCGCGGCTCGGATTCCGTTCTGTAGGCGCCGGTAAACGCTGCTTCTTTTGGCCTTTATTTTTTAAAACAAGATCAAAAGCTCGCAGCCTCCGGCAGCTCCTACAGGGCTCGCATTACTCGCTTAAGCCTTCATCCTTGAACTGGTCTTTGACGTACAGGATCTCGGTGCGACCGTGAGGCGCGGGCAAGCCGTCTTCGCCAAGGTTCACAAACACCATCTTCTCGACCGTCAGAATGCTTTTGCGGGTGATCTTGTTGCGCACTTCGCAGGTCAGGGTGATCGAGGTACGACCGAATTCGGTGGCGGTGATGCCCAGTTCGATGATGTCGCCCTGGCGCGAGGCGCTGACGAAGTTGATTTCGGAAATGTACTTGGTGACCACGCGCTGGTTGCCCAGCTGGACGATGGCGTAGATCGCCGCTTCTTCGTCGATCCAGCGCAACAGGCTGCCGCCGAACAGCGTGCCGTTGGGGTTGAGGTCTTCTGGTTTTACCCATTTGCGGGTGTGGAAATTCATATTCACTCCTGACCGTCTTGCCGATTGATGCCGCACATCATGGCAGAGCCCGGGCTAGAGCTCTATTAAGCTTCGACTATGGTCGCGATTACCGTTCAGGCATTGACCTGCAGAAAGACTTTGGAAGATCAGCTTAGCCCGCTATAATCGCCACCGTTTCAAAACGGTCATCATCGATTGATACCGTTTTCCCGCCACCTGTCCGAGGGGCGCTGCAGCAGGTTCGACCTGTCAGGCTCGGATGGGGCGTTGCCCGGTCATCATCGACCGGACACTAAACGCACAACGGCGCCCATTCGCATACATTACGAATGGAGGCTCATCATGAGCGCTGTCATCACGCCTGCAGATTTTAACGATTACAAAGTCGCCGACATGTCCCTGGCTGCCTGGGGTCGTCGCGAAACCATCATCGCCGAATCCGAAATGCCAGCCCTGATGGGTCTGCGCCGCAAGTACGCCGGTGAGCAGCCGCTCAAAGGCGCGAAGATTCTCGGCTGCATCCACATGACCATTCAGACTGCCGTGCTGATCGAAACCCTGGTTGCCCTGGGTGCCGAAGTACGCTGGTCGTCCTGCAACATTTTCTCGACTCAGGATCAGGCCGCTGCCGCTATCGCCGCTGCCGGCATCGCTGTCTACGCCTGGAAAGGCGAGACCGAAGAAGAGTACGAGTGGTGCCTGGAGCAAACCATCCTTAAAGATGGCGCGCCTTGGGATGCCAACATGATCCTCGACGACGGCGGCGACCTGACCGAGCTGCTGCACAAGAAATACCCGGCGATCCTGGACCGCGTCCACGGCGTTACCGAAGAAACCACCACTGGCGTTCACCGCCTGCTGGACATGCTGGCCAAGGGCGAGCTGAAAATCCCGGCCATCAACGTCAACGACTCGGTGACCAAGAGCAAGAACGACAACAAGTACGGCTGCCGTCACAGCCTGAACGACGCGATCAAGCGCGGCACCGACCACCTGCTGTCCGGCAAGCAAGCGCTGGTCATCGGTTACGGTGACGTGGGCAAGGGCTCGGCCCAGTCCCTGCGTCAGGAAGGCATGATCGTCAAAGTGTCCGAAGTCGATCCGATCTGCGCCATGCAAGCCTGCATGGACGGTTTCGAACTGGTTTCGCCGTTCATCGACGGTATCAACAACGGTACTGAAGAAAGCATCGACAAAGCGCTGCTGGGCAAGATCGACCTGATCGTGACCACCACCGGCAACGTCAATGTTTGCGATTCGAACATGCTCAAAGCCCTGAAGAAGCGCGCCGTTGTCTGCAACATTGGTCACTTCGACAACGAAATCGACACGGCTTTCATGCGCAAGAACTGGGCATGGGAAGAAGTGAAGCCACAGGTACACAAGATCCACCGTACCGGTCCTGGCGCGTTCGACGCTCAGAACGACGACTACCTGATCCTGCTGGCCGAAGGCCGTCTGGTTAACCTGGGCAACGCTACCGGTCACCCAAGCCGCATCATGGACGGTTCGTTCGCCAACCAGGTTCTGGCGCAGATCTTCCTGTTCGGCCAGAAATACGCCGACCTGTCGCCAGCCCAGAAAGCCGAGCGCCTGACGGTTGAAGTACTGCCGAAGAAACTCGACGAAGAAGTGGCCCTGGAAATGGTCCGCGGCTTTGGCGGCGTCGTGACTCAACTGACCAAGACCCAGGCCGACTACATCGGCGTGACCGTCGAAGGTCCGTTCAAGCCGCACGCTTACCGTTACTGATCGGTCCTGCTGCCTGCTCCCCCTGTGGGAGCGGGCTTTTGTGGTGAAGGTTTAGCGAAACGTCGCACCGCCCCGTTCGGCTGCGAAGCAGTCGCAAAGCTATGGGGTCGCTGCGCGACCCAACGGGGATAAATCCCCTCACCACAAAAGCCCGCTTCCACAGGTACCGTGCAAGCCTTCCAGGCTCATGAGTTTCCAAGGATACGACCATGTCCCAAGACCGTCGCTACAGCTTCGAGTTCTTCCCTACGAAGACCGACGCTGGGCATGAAAAGCTGCTCGCCACTGCCCGTCAGTTGGCCACGTACAACCCCGATTTCTTCTCCTGCACCTATGGCGCTGGCGGTTCGACCCGTGATCGCACCATCAACACCGTGTTGCAGCTGGAAAGCGAAGTCAAAGTCCCTGCCGCACCGCATCTGTCTTGCGTAGGCGACAGCAAGGATGATCTGCGCAGCCTGCTGACTCAGTACAAGGCTGCCGGCATCACGCGTATTGTCGCCCTGCGCGGTGATTTGCCATCAGGCATGGGCATGGCCAGCGGTGAACTGCGCCACGCCAATGACCTGGTGGAATTCATTCGTGAAGAAACCGGCGATCATTTCCATATCGAAGTCGCCGCTTACCCGGAAATGCACCCGCAAGCGCGTAACTTCGAAGACGATCTCGCCAACTTCGTTCGCAAAGCGAATGCCGGTGCCGACAGCGCAATCACCCAGTACTTCTTCAACGCCGACAGCTACTTCTATTTCGTCGAGCGTGTACGGGCACTGGGCGTGAATATTCCGATCGTGCCGGGCATCATGCCGATCACCAACTACAGCAAGCTCGCGCGCTTCTCCGATGCCTGCGGTGCGGAAATTCCGCGCTGGATCCGCAAGCAGCTGGAAGCCTACGGCGATGACACCAAGAGCATTCAAGGTTTCGGTGAGCAAGTGATCACCGAAATGTGCGAACGCCTGCTGCAAGGTGGCGCGCCAGGGTTGCACTTCTACACCTTGAACCAGGCTGAACCGAGCCTGGCGGTGTGGAACAACCTGAAGTTGCCGCGTTAATACACAGCAAAGCAAGATCAAAAGATCGCAGCCTTCGGCAGCTCCTGCACGGTTTGTTTAACCTCTGTAGGACCTGTCAAAGGCTGCGATCTTTTGCTTTTAACGCCCTGTTTTTGTGCGCCAATACACGGAGTTAGAGCTTCTGCGGCCAGTTTCTGGCTCTTTCCGGTTTCTCGTCGTAATCTCAAGCCATGCCTTTGATCTCACAGTTGCTGACAGTGATTTTATTCACGTGCCTGAGCTTTACCGCTCGGGCCGAGAAACTGCGCATTGTCACTGAACCCTGGGCGCCTTACGTGTACGAGGAGAACGGCAAAAAGCTGGGGCTGGACTACGAAACCACCGCCATTGTCTTCAAGCGTCTGGGCATTGAAGTGGAGTGGCAGTTCCTGCCATGGAAGCGCTGCCTGTCGATGCTCGAGCAGGGTCAGGCCGACGGAGCACTGGATATTTTCCACAGCGTCGAGCGCGATGCGACCCTGCTCTACCCCAGCGAACCCCTCTCGCAAGTGCAATTCGTGATGTTCTACGCCAACGCCCGCCCTCACCCGTTCAGTACCCTGGATGGTTTACGCGGACTAAGCGTCGGTACCTCGCCGGGCTATCTCTACAGCACGGATTTCAGCGAGTCGACGTTGTTCACACGGGAGCCCGCGCCGAGCCACGAAGCCAACTTCGGCAAACTGGTACGAGGACGAATCGACCTGCTGATCACTGATCGCCGAGTCGGTCAGCACCTGATCGACGAGTTGAACCTCCGGGACGAGATCACCGAAAACCCGCTGATCATCAGCGAGCAAAGCCAGTATCTGGCGGTACGACGCAACGCTGGGATGGACTTATTGGTGCAACGCTTCGGCGCCGAGCTCAAACGCTTCAAGCGGGAGCCCGCCTACGCGGAACTGAGTGCCAGATACGGTGCCGGACCTGCCGCCAATGCCAACGCCGCCAGCGTCACCCGTGCCAGCGGAAAAACCGTTGAGCAGCAGGAAAGCAGCGCGCAGTGATTGCTCTGTTATACTCCGGCCTTCCCGCCAGGCTCACGCCCGGACGCTCGGACTTGTTCAAGGCATCTCGACCCCGCTACAGCGCAGCTTTTCAGCCCGCGCGAGCGCTCCAGACGAGCTTTCAAGGCCCAGCAGGACCGGACGGGGTTGCGTTCTTCTTAAACGCGATTCGCGCCAGGCAAGACTCCCATTGGGCCAAGCCCTAACTAAAACAGGATTACTCATGTCCTTTGCTTCCCTCGGTCTCTCCGAGGCTTTAGTCCGCGCCATCGAGGCAGCGGGCTATACCGAGCCTACTCCGGTGCAACAGCGGGCTATTCCCGCCGTGTTGCAAGGTCGCGACCTGATGGTTGCGGCTCAGACAGGTACTGGTAAAACCGGTGGCTTCGCCCTTCCGATCCTGGAGCGGTTGTTCCCTAATGGTCATCCGGACAAGTCCCAGCGTCATGGCCCGCGCCAACCGCGCGTACTGGTCCTGACCCCTACCCGTGAACTCGCCGCTCAAGTACACGAAAGCTTCAAGATCTATGCCCGTGACCTGAAGTTCGTCAGCGCCTGCATCTTCGGTGGCGTCGGCATGAACCCACAGGTTCAGGCCATGTCCCGCGGTGTAGACGTGCTCGTCGCCTGCCCGGGCCGCCTGCTCGACCTCGCCGGCCAAGGCAGCGTCGATTTGTCCCACGTGGAAATCCTCGTGCTGGACGAAGCGGACCGCATGCTCGACATGGGCTTCGTCCATGACGTGAAGAAGGTCCTGGCTCGTCTGCCGAGCAAACGTCAGAACCTGCTGTTCTCGGCGACGTTCTCCAAGGACATCACCGACCTTGCCGGCAAGCTGCTGCATAACCCGGAACGCATCGAAGTCACGCCGCCGAACACCACGGTCGAGCGTATCGAGCAGCGCGTGTTCCGTTTGCCTGCCAACCACAAGCGTTCGTTGCTGGCTCACCTGATCACCGCTGGCGCCTGGGAACAGGTCCTGGTGTTCACCCGCACCAAGCACGGCGCCAACCGTCTGGCCGAGTACCTGGACAAGCACGGTCTTTCCGCCGTCGCGATCCACGGCAACAAGAGCCAGAATGCCCGTACCAAAGCACTCGCCGATTTCAAGGCCGGTGAAGTGCGCATCCTGGTTGCCACCGACATCGCCGCTCGCGGCCTCGACATCGACCAGTTGCCACACGTGGTCAACTTCGAGCTGCCGAACGTCGACGAAGATTACGTTCACCGCATCGGCCGTACTGGCCGTGCCGGTCGATCGGGCGAGGCGATCTCTCTGGTTGCCCCGGACGGGCCAAACGCTTGCATCAGGGCGCTGTCATCGAACTCGCCAACGATGCGCGGCTGGATCTGCTGCTCGGCGAACCAGCGTTGCAAGCGACTGCGAACGACGGTTTCCGGCCCGGGAATCA